>CADAFP010000047.1 GCA_902787185.1 uncultured Bacteroidales bacterium
TAAGATAGGTGAAATTTCTGACATGACAAAATCCTGAGCAACTTTTTGTTGCTCAGGTGCTTAAAAAGTTTAGTTTATAATGGTTTTGCGGAATTAAGGAAAATAATTAATTTTAAAAATTTAATTTGGTTAATTTCCCGCCCGCAGGGCGGTTAATACTACAAATGGGCCAACATCTATATCATTGCCAAAAATTATTGGCGTGTGTCATCTATCAACTATATTCAACATAACCGCCCGTCAGCACGGTTAAGTTACCGAGTCCGAATGATGGCACACCATTTAGTTGATGACTTATACAGATTTTGTTTGATTTCTCGGCCGTTAG
This sequence comes from uncultured Bacteroidales bacterium, assembly GCA_902787185.1. Lineage (GTDB taxonomy): Bacteria > Bacteroidota > Bacteroidia > Bacteroidales > Muribaculaceae > Sodaliphilus. The sequence continues at coordinate 329 of CADAFP010000047.1, forward strand.
GCCGATCAAGACTGTATCATGTTGATGCAAATCAGTTGTTTTCTTCTTAATCATTGCTCAATTTGATAAAAAACATTAGTTTTGTAGTCGCAATAATAACATTCTAACCCAAAACTGAAGTGACTATGAAACATCTGATTAAGACATCCTTATTGTTGCTGGCTTTTTGCCTACCCCTGTGCGCTATGGCTTATGACTTTGAAGTGGGCGGTGTTTATTACAAAACAGACTTGTGGGGCGACTTTGCCATGGTCTGTGATCAGGGCGAAGACGGCGCGCGTTACAGTGGCAATGTGACAATACCTGCTGCTGTCACCAATGACGATACGACCTATCCCGTTGCCAGAATCAACGCTTATGCCTTTAGCAATTGCGCTGAACTCACCGGTGTGACCATGCCTAACGCGGTGACTGAAATCGGTGACCATTCGTTTGAAAATTGCACATCCTTGTCGGCAGTGGAACTTCCTGAAGCGCTCACTGAAATCGGTGCTGCTGCTTTTGAGGGGTGCTCAGCATTTACTCGGATCGACATTCCCGCCGGTGTCACCAAAATAGGAATCTGGGCTTTCCAGAACTGCATTAACCTTACCGACGTGTATAGCCACATTGCTGACCCGTCGCAGGTGGATTTCGGTTTCAATGCCTTTGCCCTGGAAGATGAGATTTACTCGTCGCGCACACTGCATGTGCCCGCAGGCACCATGCAGGCCTATAAGGAGGCTGGATGGGATACTTATTTCGCCAATATCGTCGAGATGTAAGCCCCGTCTTCACGCATACAACCATGTGAGAGCATTGCAAAACGCATGTCTCTCATGCAATGATCGCGCTACGCGCGAGAAATCAATATAATTTTATTGGCATTGTGTCATAAATTAAGTGATAAGAATAGTTGTTCTTGTTGTTCAATAATTGTTTGTGTTGTTTGAAAAAATGATGGAAAACTAATGTTTTTAGTTTTATTAACTAAAATTATTTGATTTATAACTAAAACATTTAGTTAATTTGCGTCGTAAATCTCATAAAAGGCTTGAAATATGAAACAGTTAACACAAAAAGAAGAGGAAATCATGGAGCGGATGTGGAATCATGGCCCCATGCTCGTGCGCGAGTTGCAAGCCTGCTATGACGAGCCCCGCCCCCATGTGAATACCTTGGCAACATTGATGAAGATATTGGAGGAGAAGGGTTTCCTGGGCCATAAGGCCATCACCACCCGCTGCTTCCAGTATTTTGCCCGCATCAGCCGTGAGGAGTACCGCGGCGGCTCGTTGGAGGGCGTGGTCAACAAGTTCTTCGGCAAGTCCTATCTGAGCGCCGTCTCGGCCCTTGTCAAGAGTGAAAAGGTCAGCGTTGATGACCTGAAGGAACTCATCCGTGAAGTAGAAGAGAACAACCAACAGTAAAACCATCAATTGCTATGTTACTCATCTATCAAATCAAAGTGGGCCTGTGCCTCATCGCCTTTTACCTGCTGTGGAAACTGCTGCTCAGCCGCGAGACGTTCCACCGCTTCAACCGCGTGGCGCTGCTGGCCGTCATGGCGCTCGCCCTGGTGTTGCCGTGGATCAAAATCACGCTGAGTGCTCCCACGGCGGTATCTGAGCCCATGGTGGTGCTCGAGGAGTTGCTGGTCACGCCCGCGGCGGCCGGTGACGCTCAGCAGGCGTCTCAGCCCTGGAGCGTGCTGAACGTGGCCAACTTGCTCTATTTCATCGGGATGGCAATCGCGATAGGGTGGCTGCTGCTCGGACAGTGGAACCTGCGCCGCCTGATGGGCAAGGGAAGGACCGAGGCGCTGGCCGATGGCGTCACCCTGCACATTGTCCCCGGTGACGTGTCCCCCTTCAGCTACTTCAAGCACATTGTCATCAACGAGCAGGACTATCGCGACAATCCACGTGAAATCCTGATTCATGAGCATGCCCACATCGACTTGCGGCATTCCCTCGACGTGGTGTTCATGAGTGTGGTGACACTGTTCCAGTGGTGGAATCCTGCCGCTTGGCTACTGTGCCGCGAGTTGAGGCAAGTGCACGAGTATGAGGCCGATGAGGCCGTATTAAACGCAAACGTCGACGTGAAGCAGTACCAGTTGCTGCTGATCAGAAAGTCCGTCGGGGACCAGCTATTCTCGATGGCAAATAGCTTTAATTACCAATCTCTCAAAAAACGAATCCGTATGATGACGATGAACAAAAGTAGCCGATGGAGTCGGTTGCGTGCACTGGCTGCGGTGCCCGTGATAGCATTGGCGCTGTTGGCATTTGCCAACCCGAGTATCGATGCAGCAGTGGCGGTCAACGAGACCGCAAGTGTGTCAAATGATAAGTCGGTACAGTCTCCAACCTCTCAACTCACCAAGGCTGAGGTGGCTCCCGTGACCATTGATGATAATGAAAAATCTGACGGCAAGTCTAAAAAGATTTATAGGTCTTGCGAGCAGATGCCCCGGTTCCCTGGCGGCGAGATTGCACTGATGCACTACCTGTCTGATAACATCCAGTATCCCCCCGAGGCGGCAAAGAACGAAATTGAAGGCCGTGTCATTATCCAGTTTGTCGTTGAAAAAACTGGTGAGGTGGGAGAAGTCAAGGTCGTTCGCCCGATCAGTGAGGAACTTGATGCCGAGGCAGTTCGTGTGGTCAAAACCTTGCCCAAGTTCGAACCTGGCCGCCAAGACGGCGAAGCCGTAGCAGTGTGGTACACCCTGCCCGTCAGCTTCAAACTCCAGGGCGACCCTGAACCAACTGACAAGTAACACAACAATTGACCTAGTTATTAAAGTCACATAAAAACACAGCGCCGAGGTTCCCTCCCCCGGCGCTTGTTTTTTAGACCTTTACGCCCATAGAAAACCGCCGTCAACTCACACTTTTGCCGTTTTCGGCAATTGATTGAATCAATATGGAATGGCGTTAGAAGGCGAAGAGGTCGTCAAGTGTGACTTCTTGTTGGATCATGCCGCTGTACATGTTGGGCTTGACACCGAAGGTGGTAATCATCGTTGGGACAATGGCTTTACGTACCTTAGTGGCTGACTTAAAGGCTGCGACCTTGTTGCGCAGATTGAGTGAATAACTCTTGTCGATAATGAATTCTCCAGAATAGAATTTCATTTCGCACAGGTTGATGGCTCTATCCCTGCGGTCAATAAGCAAGTCAATCTGGGCGCCGTTTAATTCATTATTGTCAAGATTACGCTTTTCCACAAACCAGCTGGACTGCTGGCTTAATACCGAACCGATGCCCAAGGCAGCTTTAACCTGCTCGATGTGATTTTTGACCAGTTGTTCAAAGCTATATCCTAACCAGTTATTCTTCTTGGGATTATCAAGCATGTGGGTCCAAAAGTGCTCATCTTGCCCGTAATTGTTCTTGATGAAGTGGTAATAAAATAGGGTATAGAAATCGGCTAACTGATAGGTCTGCGCTTTGGTCTTGCGACCATAGTATTGATAGGCTCTGACAAAGCCGCATTTTACCAGATCCTTAAGCGCCTGAGAAGTAGAGCCATTATCGGGCAACTTAGTTAGGATGATGATTTCTTCCCGCGTCAAACCCATCCGTTTGCTTGCCAAAGCTTCAACGATGCGCACATACACCTCTGAATTGAGAAATAGCGTGTCATACAGGTTGTCAAATTCGTCCCAGAGTTTCCCATTGGTCTTGAAGAAGCAGTTGTCGATGTTGTCTGCAACTGGGCGCCCTGGCTCTAATTGCTTCAGATAATATGGGATGCCTCCCATTATCATATAGACTTGAGCCATGTCATAACGCTCCAGGATAATGCCTTGTTTAGTCAGATACTGCTCAGTCTCGGCCAGCGTGAACGGCCTGAGGAATATTTTGCTGCTTGCACGATTGTATAGGCCACCTTTCTGCTTGAACAAGCGGTTAATGATCCAATTGGTAGCGCTACCGCAGATGACGAGCAGCAAATCGGACTGAATGCTGCCCCAACTATTCCAAAACCACTCGAATGCTTCTAAGAAATGGCTTCCACGTGTGTCCATCCAGGGCAGTTCATCGATGAATAACACACGTTTATTACCAGTTTTGGTATTTTTAAGATACGTCTTAAGCTGGTCAAAAGCATCCATCCAGTTGGAAGGCATCACCCATGAATCATCGCCTGAATATTCACGCAAGGCCTTGACAAAGTTCCTAAGTTGGGTGGCCAAGCGGGCATTGTGCAACCCTGTAACCTTGAACACAAATTCATCATCTCCAAACACATGATTGACGAGATAGGTCTTGCCGACACGACGGCGCCCATAGACGACAGCCAGCTCAGCCTCATTTGAAGCATAGAGTCGTCTCAATTCTTGTTGTTCCTGCTTGCGACCAATCAACATAATCACTTTGTTAATAGTTTCGTGCCGCAAATATACGATAAATAATAATACCAGCAAATGAAAGTAGTCGGAATCGCAAAAAAAAAGTGAGATTCCGACCACTTTGAATTTTTACAAAATGCTTTTTCAAGAAAAAATTTCAATTAATCATCTGTTATTAAGTATTTTAATGTTATATCAATTAAACGATGGATTTTATGCCTAAAACCTCATTTTTTGCGTTCAAAGTAGTCGGAATCGCGAAAAAATAGTGAGATTCCGACTATTTTAATTGTTGTGAAGGACTTTTTGCGTTATTTGAACACGAATGCCAACAAATCCCCGCGAATGGTCAAAAATAAACCATTCGTGAGCATTCGGTGATTATTCAATGGTCATTTATGATAAAGAAACATACAAAAACACCCCAGCGCTACAAGAGCACTGGGGCTAAAGTATATATCGTCGCGGGGATTGCGCCCCGCGCAAGTAAAGACGTCTCTAAACTCTCAACTTCAATTAATTGCCGTTCTCGGCAATTGATTGAATTAAGTGTCGATGGTGGCGTAGGTGGCGTTCTCCTCAATGAACTTGCGGCGCGGCTCTACGTCCTCGCCCATGAGCATGGAGAAGATGCGGTCGGCCTCGGCAGCGTCACTGATGTTGACACGCTTGAGCAGACGGTTGTTGGGATCCATGGTGGTTTCCCACAGCTGCTCGGGGTTCATCTCACCCAAACCTTTGAAGCGCTGAACGGTGATGGCGTCTTCGTTACCGCCGGCATATTCGTCGATGAAGCGGCGCAGGTGCGTCTCGTCCCAGCAGTATTCCTCGCGGTTGCCCTTCTTGGTGCGGGCGCGGTACAGGGGTGGTGTGGCGATGTAGAGGTAGCCATTCTCGATGATGGGTCGCATGCGGCGGAAGAAGAAGGTCATCAGCAGGGTGTCGATGTGCGCGCCATCGACGTCGGCATCGGTCATGATGATGATGCGGTGGTAGCGCAACTTGCTCAGGTTGGCCTCCTTGGGGTCCTCCTCGGTGCCGATGGTCACACCCAGGGCACGGAAGATGGTGACAATCGAGTCGCTCTCAAACACCTTGTGGTCCATCGCCTTCTCGACGTTGAGAATCTTACCGCGCAAGGGCAGAATGGCCTGGAACTTACGGTCACGGCCCTGCTTGGCGCTGCCACCTGCCGAGTCACCCTCGACGAGGAAGAGCTCGCTCTCGGCGGGATCCTTCGACGAGCAGTCGGCGAGTTTGCCGGGCAGTCCGCCACCGGCGAGCGGTGACTTGCGCTGGACCTTTAGGCGGGCGTTCTGTGCGGCATGGCGGGCCTGAGCGGCGAGAATGACCTTCTCGATGACGGTCTTGGCCTGGTTGGGGTGCTCCTCGAGGTAGGTGTTGAGAGCATCGCGCACGGCGGTCTCGACGGCACCGATGACCTCGGTGTTACCCAGCTTGGTCTTGGTCTGTCCCTCGAACTGGGGCTCCAGCACCTTGACCGAGATAATGGCGGTGAGACCCTCACGGAAGTCCTCGGGCTTGATTTCGACCTTGGCCTTCTCGAGCATCTTGTTGTCCTCGGCATACTTCTTCAGGGTCGAACCCAGACCGCGGCGGAAGCCCGTCAAGTGGGTACCGCCCTCGATGGTGTTGATGTTGTTGACAAACGAGTAGATGTTCTCGTTGAACGAGGTGTTATAGGTCATGGCGACCTCAACGGGGATGTCTCGACAGCGTCACACCGGCATTGAGGTAAGCCAGGTCGCGCAGGCGGTTGGACAAGATGTTGAAATCATAGACGGTAGTTGAGAAGATGCTGCCGTCGGGATGGAAGATGATGGTGGTGCCATGGTCCTCATCCTTGCAGTCACCGATAACTTTCACCTCGCTGGTGGGCTTGCCCAGGCTGTACTCCTGCATATAGACCTTGCCGCCACGGCGCACCTCGGCGCGCAGGTAGTCGCTCAGCGCATTCACGCAGCTCACGCCCACGCCGTGCAGACCGCCAGACACCTTATAGGAGCCCTTGTCGAACTTACCGCCGGCGTGCAGCACGGTCATCACCACCTCGAGGGCCGACTTGTGCAGCTTCTCGTGCTCGTCAACGGGAATACCGCGGCCGTTGTCGCGCACGGTGATGCTGTTGTCCTCGCCGATGAACACGTCGATGCGGTTACAGAAACCCGCCAACGCCTCGTCGATGGAGTTGTCCACAACCTCGCTCACCAGGTGGTGCAGGCCCTTGATGTGGGTGTCGCCAATGTACATGGCGGGACGCTTGCGAACGGCCTCCAGACCCTCAAGCACCTGAATGTTGGACGCTGAATAATTCTTCTCTTCTTGCTCTTCGATATATTTTTCTTCTTCTGACATAAAAATGTAGTTTTTTTCACTTTTATACCCTCGCTGAGAGAGGGTGTCTAAAAACGTACAAAATTACAAAAAAACGCCCATCTGACAAAGCCCCAAAACCTTAAAAAACTATAATTTCATATCCTTATTATTCCCGTATAACAGGCTTGAAATTATCCCATTGAAACGGCTGTGATTATGTCGTGGATTTATCCTCTTATTCCCATATCAGCAAACAAGTCTTGCACTGTCAACTGACTATGTACAACCGATGTGTGTTTTCCATTGGCAAGCCCCATCGGGGTGATGAATGTATGCACCACACCACGTGAGGTGCCAGTGACTTCCATAAACAGTTGTTTGCGTTCATTCAGACGTTGGGTGTATTCCTTGGTGAGTGTGTATGGTTTCTCACTGAATTTCATCTCTACCAGATGAATCAGTTTATCGGCCCGTTTGATAACAAGATCGACCTGCGCCCCCTTTGAGATGCCATCGCCCTTGGGTTTGTAACGCCATGAGGACGCTTCAGTAGCCATGCCTGATATACCTAGGCTGTTCTTGATGTGGGGTAAATGCCTCAGACACACAGCCTCAAAAGTGAAGCCTTCCCATGTTTCCACACTGCGGTCGGTGAAATGGTGTTGCCAGTACTGTTCGTCACGGCTATGGTTGTTCTCAACGTATTTGAAGTGGAACAGGGTATAGAAATCAGCCAAGCGATATAGCATCTGCTTTTTCTTATTTCCGAATTGTGCATAGGACATGATAAAATCACAACGTTCTAGATTATCCAGCATTTTGCTCAAACCACCACCACTATAGCCTGTCTGCTCTTCGATTTCTGTTCTCGTGAATCCTTCTCGCTTTGTAGCCATGAGTTTAACAATCGCAATATATCGGTCAGCTTTGTTGAATAGGGCGTTATATAACTCATTCATTTCGTTATTCATATCCCCTCCTCGTCTGAAAATGAGTGCATCTACATTTTCGGGAAGGCTCAAATAGGGTTTCAGTAGGCTCAGATAATAGGGTACACCACCAAATATCATGTAACACTGCAATATCTGATATTCGTCCCAGTCAAATCCATGTTCATCAAGATAGGATTTGCACTCACTTAAATAGAATGGACGCAGATAAATGCGATGAGTGATGCGGTTGTGCAAGCCACCTTGATTATCCTCTAACTTTTCCTTCATCCAACTGGTAGCGCATCCGCAAGCAATAAACACGATATCATCACGATTCTGAACCCAATTGGACCAAAAGTACTCAAATTCTTCAACAAACTCACTGCCGTGTGTGTCAATCCATGGCATCTCGTCAAAAAAAATGACTTTGCGCTCTTCGACACAATTCTCCAGATAGGCTTGTAAACTCAAGAATGCATCATGCCAGTTTTTCAACTCAGGGACGTTATTGCCACTGTAGCGCAATAGAGTTTCCCTAAAGTTCTGAAGCTGAACTATCCGGCTCTGTCTGTGGGCACCCACATAGTGAAAGCTATATCTGTCATTAAAGAATCTACGCACGAGAAAGGTTTTTCCTATGCGTCTTCGTCCATGCATGATTACCAACTCTGAGCGCTTAGATTCAAGTGCCCATTTTAGTTCTTCACATTCTCGTTTTCGTCCAATGAGTTTTTCCATCTTGCCGTTTGTTTCTTATCAGCGGCAAAGTTATTTATTTTTTGGAGAAAACACATGATTTTTGTCCGAAAGTGGGTAAAATGATATAGATTTGGACAAAATTTGGCTTATTTTCGTCCAAAAGTGGGTAAAAAGGTATGGATTTGGACAAAATTTAGTTTTCAAATCCTAATTATAGGTGGGCTGCAGATTACGTAAACAACACTCGCATTGTGTGGATGCGAAGTTATGTTGCGTCTCGGGATTGCTCAAATTAATTTGGCAATCCGCTCGGCTTGCATTAATTTTGCAGTGATGAATTTACCTGAGGCGTTTATAGAGCAATTACAAAGCCTGTTACCTGACGAATGGGAGGCATTAGCCGAGGCTATCACGACAACCGAACCCAGTGTTGCTGTGCGTGTTAACGTGGCGCGTGGGGTGGGGGTGCCCGAGGGGACCCGCCGCGTGCCCTGGTGCGAGCAGGGTTTCTATCTTGCCGACCGTCCTTCCTTCACCTTCGACACCGACTGGCACGCGGGCCGCTACTATGTGCAGGATGCGTCATCGATGTTTATCGCTCATGTCATCAAGCATTTGGTCCATGGCCCTGTGCGTTACCTTGACCTGTGTGCCGCTCCTGGTGGCAAGACCACAGCTGCCATCCAAGCGTTGCCGCCACGGTCGCTGGTTGTCGCCAACGAGATTGTGCCGCCTCGTGCCCGTGTGCTTGCCGATAACGTCATCCGTTGGGGACATCCGCGCTGTGTAGTGACGAGTAACGCGCCTGCCCAGATGGGCAAGTTGACACATTTCTTTGACGTGATTGCCGCCGATGTGCCTTGCAGCGGTGAGGGCATGATGCGCAAGGACGACGAGGCCGTCGCCCAGTGGTCGCCCGCCCTGGTCGAGCAATGCGCCCAGCGGCAGCGTGAGATTCTCACCGATGCTTGGGCTGCCCTGCGACCTGGTGGCTTGCTCATCTACAGCACCTGCACCTATAACCGCCAGGAGAACGAGGAAATCGCCGATTTCATCGTCAATCAGTTGGGTGCCACGTCGCTCGAGATTCCCATTGAACCGTCATGGAACATCCATCCCGCCATCGGCAGTGAATGCCATTGCTACCGTTTTATGCCACACCGTGTGGATGGCGAGGGGCTGTTCATGGCGGCCTTCATTAAGGATGGCAACAGCCCGCGTCAAGATATTCGCGTCAAGGATAAAAGTGCCAAAAAATGTGATGAAACCGTCAAGAACTGGTTGTCGGTGCCCAATGACTACATTATCGACCAGCAGGGTGACCTGGTTATAGCCGTTCCCCAAGATGTGAGCCGTGAGGTGGCGGCCCTGCGTAGCACGTTAAATGTGCTGCATGCCGGCGTGGAACTGGCTACCGTGATGGGCCGCAAGACCGTGCCGCACCAGGCGCTGGCGATGTCGCTGGCAAGGGCCGAAAACGCTTTCTCCACCTGCGAGGTGGACTATGCGATGGCCTTGCGTTACCTGCGCGGCGAGTCCATCACCATTGACGCCCCCCGTGGCTACGTCCTCATCTCCCATCAAGGTGCCGTCCTGGGCTTCGCCAACAATCTGGGCAACCGCGCCAACAACCTCTACCCCAAGTCCCAACGCATCCTCAGCACCCACCTCCCCGATATGCTCATTGCGGTTATCGGATAATTAACATTTAGAATAACGGTGTTTGTGGGAAAATGGGTTAGACTTTAATGACATCCTTTTGAGCGGTCACATGGGGCATATATTTTCTCATAAAGATAATCGACAGGTGACAAATGATTAGAGTTGACACCAGTACTGCTATAAATAAAGATACACCAGACAAGTATCGCTGCAGCAAGGTATGCATTACGGAAATAACCACTTGGTGGGTACACAATACCATGATGGAATATCTCCCCCAGAACGATATGAGTGCGATTCGCTTGATGAACTTGGCAAGCGTCAAAACCAACACTGTGCCTGCAATGCCGCACAGGTAGATGTAAGGAACACCCTCTTTGGGAATATCATTGAAAGCGAAAATGATGTAATAGGCGCAAGTCGCGACAATCGCAATGCATACAGCCATCAGGGGGATATCTCTTTTCAAGGTAAATGGTTGGGAGAGGAAATGTGTGTGGCGCCGTAGCCACCATCCAAAGGCGAAAAATGGCAGCGCCGTCAACATCGTACACACATATAGCGGATTCTTGACTCGGGCAACGCCCAACGCCAGTCCACAACAACCAAGGAGTAAGGAGATGACCAGTACCACAGCCGTCTGGCGCTTAGGCGCCAGACGACCTGCTACCAGTTGTATCAGATAAAATAAGATATTGATTTCAAAAAGACATAGTAAGAACCAAATGGCAAAGTTGTAAACCGGTCCATTCATGTCGGAGAAAAACAGTTTCAACGACAAGTCATGATTAATGACAGCATAGGGTATCACCGATGTTGTCAACAAGAAAAACAGGAAAGGTATCAGCAACTTATTGGTCTTTCGTTTCAAGAAACCAATGAATCCTTCGTATTGCTTGAAAAACAAGCCAGACAGGATGAAATACAAGGGCATGCGAAATGATGTGACTTGAGTCCTCAGCGGGTAATCCATGTCTAATGCAACTGATACATGCTGAAAGACCACTAAAAAGATACAGATTCCTTTAGCTAAGTCAATCCACTCAATCCTCTTGCTTGCTTCTTTCATCACCAACAAATTAGGTCAAGAATCACCCTACTTGGCAGCCGGGCTTGACGGGACCGGTCGGGCCGATGACGATGAGGCGTCCGTCGGCGTCCTCGGCGCTCAGGATCATGCCCTGGCTCTCGATGCCCTTGAGTTTGCGCGGCGGGAAGTTGGCGATGAAGCACACCTGCTTTCCTACCAGTTCCTCGGGCTGATACCACTTGGCGATACCGCTGATGATGGTGCGGCCAGCCATGCCGTCGTCAATAGTGAATTTCAACAGTTTGTCGGCCTTTTTCACCTTCTCACACTCCAGGACGGTGCCCACGCGGATGTCAAGCTTGGCAAAGTCGTCGATGGTGCATGAAGTGGTGACGGGCTTGGGCTTGAAGCTGTTGACGATGTTCTCCTGCTTGATGCGCTCTAGGCGGTCGATTTGTTGTTGGATGACGTCGTCCTCGATTTTCTCGAACAGCAGCACGGGTTGCTCCAACTGGATTCCTGCGGGCAGAATGTCGATGTCGCCCAAACGGTTCCAATCGACCCTGTCCATGCAGAGCATGCTGCGCAGTCTTGCTGCACTGAACGGCAGGAACGGCTCGAAGGCGATAGAGAGGTTGGCCGAAATCTGCAGTGCCAGGTTCATGATGGTCTGCACGCGTGCCATATCGGTCTTGGCAAGTTTCCAGGGCTCGGTGTCGGCGAGATACTTGTTGCCGCAGCGGGCCAGGTCCATGGCGTCCTTGAGGGCCTCACGGAAGTGGAAGTGCTCAATGTGGTCGCTCAAGATGGCTTTCACATTCTTGAACTCCTCGATGGCGGCGCGGTCCACGTCGGTCAGTTCGCCTGCCTGGGGCACGATGCCCTCACAGAATTTGTGCGTCAGCACCAGGGCCCGGTTGACAAAGTTGCCCAGGATGGCCACCAACTCGTTGTTGTTGCGGGCCTGGAAATCCTTCCAGGTGAAGTCGTTGTCCTTAGTTTCGGGGGCATTGGCGGTGAGCACATAGCGCAGCACGTCCTGTTTGCCAGGGAAGTCCTGGAGGTACTCATGCAGCCATACCGCCCAGTTGCGGCTGGTCGAAATCTTGTCGCCCTCGAGGTTGAGGAACTCGTTGGCTGGCACGTTGTCGGGCATGATATAGTCGCCGTGGGCCTTCATCATCGTGGGGAAGATGATGCAGTGGAACACGATGTTGTCCTTACCGATGAAATGGATGAGGCGCGTGTCCTCCTGCTGCCACCACTGTTGCCACGTGCCCCAGCGTTCGGGCTGGGCATCACACAGTTCCTTGGTGTTGCTGATGTAGCCGATGGGGGCGTCAAACCACACGTAAAGCACTTTGCCCTCGGCACCCTCGACGGGCACGGGAATGCCCCAGTCCAGGTCGCGCGTCATGGCGCGGGGCTGCAGCCCGTTGTCGAGCCACGATTTACATTGGCCATAGACGTTGCTGCGCCACTCCTTGTGTCCTTCGAGGATCCACTCCTTCAACCAGCCCTCATACTCATTCAGGGGCAGGAACCAGTTGGTGGTGTCCTTGAGCACGAGCGGATGATCGCTGTCCTTGGCGTGCGGGTTGATGAGCTCGGTGGGGTCCAGGTCACGGCCACAGCCGTCCTCACACTGATTGCCCTTGGCGGCAGGGTGGTGGCAATAGGGGCACTCGCCCTCCACGTCGCGATCGGTGAGGAATTTGCCGTCCTGTTCGTCATAGAACTGCTTGGTGGTCTTCTCGATGAGTTTTCCTTCATCGTAGAGTTTGCGGAAGAACTGTGCGGCAAACTCATGATGTGTCTTGCTCGTCGTGCGGCTGTAGATATCATAGGAGATACCCAGGTCCTCAAACGAATCCCTGATAATATTATGGTAGCGGTCAACAACCTGTTGCGGGGTGATGCCCTCCTTGCGGGCACGTTGGGTCACGGGTACGCCGTGCTCGTCGCTGCCACCCACAAACAGCACATTCTCTCCCTGCAGGCGCAGGTAGCGCACATAGATGTCGGCAGGCACATACACGCCAGCCAGATGGCCGATGTGGACCGGTCCGTTAGCATAGGGCAGCGCCGTTGTCACCAGCGTGCGGGCAAATTTCTTCTCTTTCTCCATATTCTATTGTCGTTTAATCGATTATTTCCTTTTGAGTCTGCAAAGGTAGTAAAAAAGTTTCCTCAAACATCGATTTAAAGACAAGAAAGCAACAATCACGATGGAATCTACCTGCTTTTAGCACCACACAAAGGCGCAAAATCGCTATGAAATCATTATAAAACAATTCAAAATTATCCTACACAAATTATTTTATCAACTTTTATAGAAATTCTATAATAGAAATCCTATAAAAAATTAACTGGGATACTCAAACAACCTATAAAAGTTGTTCAAGTTGTCCCAGTTGTCGTTAAATACAGGTTTCAAGCCGGATGGTCTTGTACTCGTTGTATTTATTTCCTTGATTAAGGTGAAGGGTGGGTTACTTCACGAGAATCTTTTTGCCGTTGTGGATGTAGATGCCGCTGGTGGGCTGGGTGGTGGGGATACCCATCAGGTTGTAGTACAGACCGTTGCTCTGCTGTGCGGCATTGATTTCCTCGACTGCGGTGGGATCATCGCTGTGAGCGGGCATGAAGATGACTAATCCCTTGTTGGGGTCATCGGCCTGGTGGTAGATTACCTGCTCGATGTTCTCCTCGGTCTGCTCGGCGACGTTCCAGGTGTTGCCCTGTGCCCAGATGGTGGCGGTGCCGTTGTTGAACAGGTCATAGAGGACACCACTGTTGCCGTTGTCGACAAAGGTGTTGTTGCCGGGGTTATAGTCCTCGGCATTAGGATCCTCGACCTTGCCCAGGTTGATGTTGGGAGCGCCGGTGGGCACGGTGATGCCCCACAGGCCACCTTCCATCCAGTTGCCCTCGATGTAGATGTTGCTGCTACTGCTGCTGTCATAGATGCTGATGCAGCTGCCACCGTTGTTGGGGTTGGGGTCATAGCAGTTGTCAATCATCGTGTTGTTGATGATCTTGGCGTCCACGCTACCGATGGTGGTGATGCCATAACGGTTGTCGGCAATGTAGTTGTCCTTGATGATGTTGATGCCAGTGTGGCCAATTCCCAACATGTTGCTCAGACCGATGCCGCCCGACATGGTGAACTGTCCGCCGATGACCTCGTTCTCGGTGATGATGACGTCATAGGCGCCACCAACGGTGAGGTTAATCTGCGGTTTGTTGCGGTTGGCGGTCACATTGTGCCAGAACAGGCACTTGTTGATGGTGATGCCCACAGGGTTGTTGGCACCATTGCCGATGGCGTTGACGGTGTTCTCGATGAAGTAACAGTTCTCAACGACGTTGTTGTCACACGAGGAGTTGAACGACAGGGCACCCGAACTTGACGACTTGCCGTTGTGCAGAGTGAAGGTGCAGTTGTCGGCATGCAGACTGGCGTTGATGCCACCAAATACCACGCCCACATACTCAAAGGTCACGTTCTTGAGCTCGGCGTTACCATTGTCACCCAGCATCCAGAAACCCTTGGGGTTGCTGCCCTCGGCGTCGCGGGTAATGACTGCAGTGTCGGCGGGAGCGAAGTCGGCATCGCCGTCGATGGTCACCTGCACACCGTTGGCCATCTTGATAATGTCATTGTTCTCGAGCTTGAGCACGTCGCCCTCGGCGATGGTGAAGCCTGCACTCACGAGGTACGAGCCATCGTCCTGCAGGGTCACGCCAGTGCCCTCAATCTGGCTCAGCGCGTTAAAGGTGTACACGTTGCCAGTGCCGTCACTGACAAAATTCTGTGCCATAGCTCCGGCAGCCACTGCTGCGAAAGCCAAAAATGCGTAAAATTTCTTCATAAGTAATTGTTAATATTAATGGTTAATAATTCATTGAATGCAAGCAAAATATAGATAAATCCACAAGATGGCACAAAAGTAGTGAATATTTTTGAAACAGGGATGGTAACTATCGGTGGAATTCAAGAAACCTACCGAAAATATGAGTCATCGATGAGTTTCCCTGCCAAAATTGCCCCCAATGCAATCGAAATCACGCACTTTCTAAAAAATCAAAGGAATGAAATATCGGTTATTACCATTTTTTGTTATAACTTTGTAACCGATTTAAAAGATAATTCATTAACAACTATCGTTCAATGGACTACTCCTTAGTTGATTTACTTGCGTTATTAGGTGCCGTGGGCCTTTTCCTCTATGGTATGAAAATCATGAGTGAAGGCTTGCAGAAGGCTGCCGGTAACCGCCTGCGTTCCATCTTGGCATGGATGACCAAGAACCGTTTTCTTGCTATCGTAACTGGTGTCGTCATCACGGCATTGATTCAGAGTTCGTCGGCCTCGGTGTCGATGGTGGTGAGCTTTGTCAACGCTGGCCTGATGCCGCTTGAGCAGTCGCTGGCGGTGAGCTTTGGTGCCGCACTGGGTACCACGTTCACCGAGTGGATTATCGCCATCTTCGGCTTCAAGGTCAAGATGTCGGCATTCCTGCTGCCCTTGCTGGCGTTTGCTGTCCCCATGCTGTTTATCAAGAAGAAAAATTACAAGAACATCGGTGAGTTGCTCATCGGTTTCGCCTTCCTGTTCATGGGTCTGGACGCCATCAGCGCCAATGTGCCCGACTTGTCCAAGTCGCCCGAAATTTTTGCCGGCTTACAGCAGTTCACGTCGATGGGCTTCTGGTCCATCCTGATTTTCACGCTGGCCGGTTGGGTTGTGACGATGGTGATCCAGTCGAGTGCCGCGACGTTTGCCATTGTGCTGATTATGGCGGCCAAGGGTTGGATTTCGTTTGATATCGCCTGTGCGATGGTGCTGGGTGCGAGCATCGGTACCTCGATCACGCCGCTGCTGGCGTCGCTGGGCGGTAATGCCGAGGCCAAGAAGGCCGCATTGGGCCATGCCCTGTTCAACCTCTTCGGTGCCGTGTGGCTGCTGGCCGTGTTCAAACCCTTCGTGTCGATGGTGACCTGGGTGACCACCGACGTGTTCGGCCTGGGCGACCCCCTCGCGTTGTATAACAATGTGAAGGCAGGTGTCGATAGCTCAGAGCTGGCTTCAGAACAGGTGGCGATGTCGATAGGCATGACCATGTTCCACACCATCTTCAAGTTGTGCAACCTGTTAATCATGATTTGGTTCACCAAGTTGTATGTCAAGTTGCTCAATGCTATCATCAAGAGCAAGAAGAAGGAGGACGAGGAGTTCCAGTTGAAGTATATCCAGGGCGGTCTGATGAGTGCCAGCGAGTTGAACATCGCTCAGGCCCAAAGGGAGATTGTCGTGTTTGCCGGTCGTGTCGAGCGCATGTTGGGTATGGTCAAGGAACTCGTCCATACCAAGACGGGCACGCCAGAGTTCAACAAGGTGTTGTCGCGTATTCAGAAGTATGAGGACATCACCGACCGCATGGAGTTTGAGATTGGCAGCTACCTGAACAAGGTGCTTGACGGCCGCCTGAGTAGTGAGGCCAAGGCTCGTGTTGCCAGCCTGTTGAGCATCATCAGCGAGCTGGAGAGCATCGGCGACAGCTGCAATAATATCGCTAAGGCCCTGGTGCGCAAAGAGGAGGCCGATGCCCACTTCAACGAGTACAACTATGCTAACATCGACGAGATGCTGCGTCTGGTGAGCGAGGCGATGACCAACATGCTGATGGTGCTCAGCGACATCGACAATGTGACTGCCGAGGACCTCATGCGCAGCTACAACAAGGAGCGCGAAATCAACAACTTCCGCAACGCATGCCGCACCGAGAACATCGAGAACGTCAACCAAAAGAAGTACCCCTACAAGGCGGGTATCTTCTACATGGACATCGTCTGCGAGGCCGAGAAGTTGGGCGACTTCATTGTCAACGTCATCGACAGCATGGAGGACATCATGCGCCGCAGCTCATCGGTGACCAATGGCCTGCCGCTGGGCGAGCTTAATCCCGAGAAGACGCCCAAGGTGAATGTGGGTTAAGCGGCGACGCGTGCCGCATGAGGGCTCGTCCCTCTCGTACCAAGAAAACAGCCGCAAGCAATTAACTACTGCTTGCGGCTGTGATTGTAATAGGGGAAGTTCTCACCCGTTCAGGAGGCTGTCATCATTACTTGTCCTGTTCGGTCTGTCCTTTCTGATTAGACTGCTGTTCGGTATCAAGACCCTTCTCCTGCTGGTAATAGATGCCAATGGGCCTGTAAACCACGTACTGGTTGAAACGCCTTGACTTGGAGAGGACGAGATAACGGTACTCGTTGAAGCCGTAGTACAGCTCATCGTAATCGCCGTCTTCATACCAGATGTAGAGTCGGCTCCCGCGGGTCTCCCACTCAAAGTCGAGGTAGTTGAGCATCCCTAAACGGGAATAATAGTAGTAGCGTCCCCAGTAGTTGCCGTAGAACTCATAGCGTACCACATCGTAGCCCCTGAGATCGTATTCGCCATATCCGTTATAACCGTAGTATGATTCCCAACTCCCCACGATGCTCTCGTTGTAGTAGTAGGGAGAGTCCCATTCGCTACAAGATGAGATGGCCATGGATATCACTGCAAGAAGCAGCATGTAGTAAAACTTTTTCATATCGCTTAGAGTTTAGAAAAGTTAATAATTCACAAAGGTAATGTTTTTTGCCAAACAGTCAATACTTTGAGCCCGTTTTTTTGAGTTAAAAGCGAGAGGACTGTTTCAGGCTATTGTTGAAGGTGAATATCGGGGTTTTCAGAAGTTCACCCCGATGTTCAAGGTGAAGCACCCGGTGTGGGTGTCGTCAAACGTGTCCTGGCCCACGTTGGCCAGTCCGATATCGTAGCTGGCATCGACATAGAGCATGTTGAAGCCCACGCCGCAGCCAATTTTGAGTCCACCGTCGAACCGCTTGAAGTAGCCGTCCTCATAGGAACTGAACGCCGTCCTGGAACCATAGTTCTTGATTTCGCCGTCGGTGCCCAATGCCAGGTAGCAGCCTGCATAGGGCTGGACGCTCGTCTGGTTGCCCACAAAGTGCTTGTACTTGATGATCAGGGGCACTTCCAGATAGTTCAGGCTATAGGTGAACTTGTTGTTTCCCGAGCCGCTCTTGCCGCCCTTTTGGGAGTAGTAGAGTCCGCTCTCGAGGAACAGAGGAGCGCGGTAGGTGAGCTGGGTGCCTGCGGCAAACCCGAGGTTGAGGCCCGACTTGACGCCGCTGCCGTCAAGGATGGGGCTGTCGCTGGCGACGTGGGAAGCGTTCAAACCCACTCGCAGCCCGAAGTAGTAGCTGTGCCATGCGACATACTCGTTGCCGTGACGGCCCACGGTCTGGACGCGGGGACGTCCGTATCCGAATCCATATCCGGGTTGTGCTTCGGCAGGCATCGCAAGCAGCACGCACAACAGTGATAAGAGTAGTAAAGTCCTTTTCATTTTCGGTCAATTTTGGGATTGTTATTGTTGTTTTGACCTTTAGACATCCAAGCGGGGCAGAGGTTTAGCAACAGGACTCCCAAAAACGATAAGCGCCGCCTCATCGACGATGAAGCAGGCGATTCAACCGACAAACGGCAGGATGGAAACAGACGCGTCAGCTATGGTTATTCGGTGATAGGCGGCTCGGGCAGCCAGGGGTCGAAAAAGCCCTGCTTGAACTTAAAACTGATAATCAAGGCCGCGATGAGCAGGACAATGAACAGGATGGTCCAAATGCGGAACTGGCGGCGCCAGCGTCCCTCGCCCAATCGCGCCAGAACATAAACCGCCACGGGAATTAACAGTGCCTGGACGGGCAGGACATATCTGGCCACCGATCCCCCCATGACATAGGCGATTCCGGCAAACACCAGTGCCGGCCACCACGGCCAGATTCCCATGTTGTCGTGTCGGCGCCAACTGATGAAGAAATAGTAAAAAGCGGCAAGTCCGCCCACAAAGTACCATCCCCAAGTGAGCCGTGAGAAGAAGGTGAAAAAGCCTAAACCGCTCAGTTGTGTCCACGGCAGGGGCAGGAGGAACTGTGCCGACATGGTGAGGGGCAGCATGAACATGCGGTGCAGGGGAGAATACAGGAAATAGTAACCCAGCAGTGACTTGTAAGACTGTTGTGCCGCGCTGTTGATGTAGAAACGGTTCATGTTCCATCCGCCAGAGACGACATCAGAATGCCGCTCGATGGAGTAGAGGGCCAAGTGTCGTCCCGCCAGCAGCATTACCGCCAACAGGGCCATGATGCCCAGTGCCATGGGCCAGTCACGCCTCCAGTGGGGCAAAGCCATCAGCACGAGGCCCAGCATGACGAAATAGATGTAGGAAGCACGCACGACAGCCAGTATGAGGCCAGCCACTACAAGCAAGATGATGTCACGCCACAGGGCATGCCGCTCCTCGTCGATGGCTGCCATCGACGCGAGGGCAAATCCCACCATCGCCATCGCCCAAAAGACCAACCCCTCTTTGAGCATGCTGGTTCCAGTGATGAGGTAATGGAAAAGCACTGCGCACAGGATCATGCCCATCAGCACCAACGAGGTTGGTGACGAGGCTACGCGTCCTGTGAGTAATCGTCTGGTCGTCAGTCCTGTGAGTACTATCGAGGTCAAGGTGCACATCAGGTTCAAGGCCATGGGCCAAATCACACTCACACCGAATATCTTCCACAAACCGACGATAATTATCGAAATACCAGGGTTATACTGCATTTCGGGTGGCGTGGTGCCGTTGTATATCGCCAGTGCCCACTTGAAGTAGTTACGCCCGTCACCGCCAATGTTGGGGAATGCCAGCGAGAACTCCTCATACTTGGTCCAGAGCAACATGCGCATGATGTCAAAACTCATGCACAAGGCTGCGACCATCAGCAGCACCACCCCAGCAGCTACCGAGTAGCCCCTGGAGCGGGTGAGAATGATCCTGGGCACCAAATAGGCGATAAGGAATGAGCCGGTGATGCGAGCGCCGTCGCCCCAGCCAAAGTAATTGACCGAGACGATAGCGAGAATCACTACTGCGAGAGCCTCGGCTATCAGCAGCAGTAACTTTGGCATTGTCATTCCTTCTCTCATGTCGGTGGGTTGATATCCTAAAGATGGTCTGTTTTGAGCCACAAAAGTAGAACTTTTTGCCATGATGGACAAATTTTTTGTCTGATGCTTTCGGTTTTTATCCAAAAATACTAACTTTGTATGTTTTTCGTCAAACGTGTGGACTAAAAGATGAACGACAAACCGATGAAAATAGACGTGGACAAGGTGTTGAGGGACCGTCTCCCCCGCCATTACCGCTATATCCCGCGCCCTATTGTGCGCTGGTTGGAGCGTGTCATCTGTCAGGACCGTCTCAACATCATCCTCCAGAAGATGGCGGGCAAGAACAGCGTCGATGCCGCCACTGTAGCACTCGACGAGATGGGCATCAAGGTCGATGCCGTCGGACTTGACAAGTTGGAAGATGGCCGATTCATGTTTGTGTCTAACCATCCCTTGGGTGGCCTTGACGGCTTGGCGCTCATCTCGCTGCTGGGCAACCGTTATCATCACAGTATCAAGTTCCTGGTCAATGACCTGCTCATGGCCGTTGAGCCCTTGCGCGGCGTCTTTCTCCCCATTAACAAGTACGGCAGCCAGTCGCGTGCCGCCGCTACCCAAATCGAGGAGGCATTATCGAGCGACCAGCAGTTCATCACGTTCCCTGCAGGCCTGTGCTCCCGCATGCAGCCCGACGGCAGCATTGCCGATCTGCCGTGGCAAAAATCCGCTGTCGTGCATGCTGCCAACCATCATCGTGACATTGTGCCCGTGTATTTTGACGCCCGCAACTCCAAGTTCTTCTACCGCTTTGCCAAGTGGCGCAAGAAGCTGGGCATCAAGTTCAACATCGAACTGATTTTCCTGCCCAAGGAGATGCTCAAGCAGAGTGGCAGCACCCTGCGTGTCATCATGGGTGACCCTATACCGTGGACGTCGCTGGACGCTTCACATCCCAAGCAGGAAGCGGCCCGCCTGCGTGAAATCGTTTATTCAATGGCACCCTCGCCATCCAAACCCTAAGATATAGCCTATGGAACCGATTATTGCACCTATTCCCGTGAATCTTATCGAGCAGGAACTCACACCTGAACGCCTGTTGCGGCATACCAACAAGGCCGACAACGACATCTATGTGGTGACCGCCCACAACGCGCCCAACACGATGCGCGAAATCGGACGTCTGCGTGAGATTACCTTCCGCGCCGCTGGTGGCGGAACGGGTAAGGCCTGTGACATCGACGAGTTTGACCTGATGGATCCCCCCTGCCAGCAACTGCTTGTGTGGAATCCCGAGAAACGAGAGATTATCGGGGCTTACCGCTTTATCGGCGGTTGGGACGTGAAGGTCGAGAACGGCGTGCCGCGCATTGCAACAGGGCACCTGTTCAACTTCAGCGAGCGCTTCCTGAACGAGATACTGCCCGTGACCATCGAGCTGGGCCGTTCGTTTGTACGCCCCGAGTACCAGTCCACGCGCGAAGGTGCGAGAGCATTGTTTGCGCTCGACAACCTGTGGGACGGGCTGGGGGCCTTGACCATCACCTGCCCGCAAGTCAAGTACATGTTCGGCAAGATGACCATGTATCCTAATTATGTGCGCGACTGCCGCGACATGCTGTTGTGTTTCCTCAACCTCTATTTCGAGGACAAGGAAGGACTTGTTGTGCCCATCGACCCGTTGCCCGACACCCGTAACGATGATCCCGAGTTGATGGCTCAGTTTGTGGGCAACGACTTCCGCGAGGACTACAAGCGGCTGAACACCTTCATCCGCCAGCACGGCATCAACATCCCGCCGCTGGTCAACGCCTATATGGGCCTGTCGCCCAAGATGCTCATGCTGGGTACCGCCATCAACCGTGAGTTCGGAAATGTGGAGGAGACCGGCATCCTCATCAACCTCGACGAGATTGCCGACGAGAAGAAGCGCCGCCACATCGACACCTATCTGGCAAACATCGTACGATAATTTAACTCATCATGATGATAAAAAACGTCCTAACATCTTTTATCTTCGTCCTTACCTTGTGTTGTGCTATTGCCGCATCGGCTCAGGTGCCAGCAGACTCAACCCTCTATACTGATTTCCAGGTAGATACTACTACTCGAGATATGGATTGTGTCGGCTGCACTCCTGATTTAAAGTACAAGTTGGGCTTTTTTGCCAATGCCGGTAACAGCGAGTTGGCGCCCTACTATATTGCCAGCAACGCTGGCGGCATCTTTACGCAGCAGTATTCGGCACTCGTGCAAGCCAGCATCAGCCATCCCCTCAAGAATTATTACAGACGTGTCAATTGGGGTGCAGGCTTTGAAGCTTGGGGCGGTTATTCCTCCAGTGCAGGCTATGAACGCCATACTGGCAACGGTCAGTTTGAGGTGCAGAAACAACGCCCTGCAGTAGCATGGATTCAGCAGGCCTACGTTGAGGGCAAGTACCGCAGCATCTATGCCGTAGCGGGACAGAAATACAAGTCTTCACCCATTGTTAACGGGGAATTGAGCAGTGGCGATCTCGTGTGGAGTGGCAACGCCCGCCCGCCTATGGGCCTGCGTGCCGGTTTCTTCGACTTCCAGAATATCCCGTTCACCAAGGGTTGGTTGCAGATAAACGGTGAGTTCGGCTACTTCCGCCAGTTTGATGACAAGTGGCTCGAGAACCACTACAACTACTATAACCACTTCATCACCACAGACTTTTGGTTCCATTACAAGAGCCTGCACTTCCGCACCAATCCCAATCAGCCCGTTATCTTTACCATCGGTGCCCAGTCGGCATGCCAGTTTGGTGGAACAGCCGATTACTACATGAATGGCCAGCTTGATCACACGGTCAAGATGGAAGCCGACGCCAAGGCCTTCTTCCGCACGTTTATCGCCGGCAGCGGTGGCAACAGTGCGGGAGACTCGTTTGTCGAGGGCAACCATCTGGGCACCTGGGACATCGCACTGGAATACAAATTAGCTACTTACCGCACCCTTCGTGCCTACACCCAGTGGCTGTGGGAAGATGGCTCAGGCATTGGCAAGATGAACGGCTTTGACGGTCTCTGGGGTCTGGAATACCGCTCTTATCCTAATATTCTTGTCACTGGTGTTGTCGTTGAGTACATCGACTTCACCAACCAGAGCGGTCCCATCCACTGGACACCCAACGACCACGAGGGCACGCCCATCACCAGCCACTCCTCGGGTGCCGACGATTACTACAACAACTACATCTACAACGGCTACCAGAGCCGCGGAATGTCTATCGGTTCGCCCTTCGTCAAGTCGCCGCTCTACAACCTGGACGGCTATATGCGTTACCGTGACAACGTGATGCGCGGCTTCCATGCCGCTGTCAGCGGTTATCTGCACGAGGACTTGTCTTACCGCCTGATGGGATCCTACCGCAAGGCATGGGGCACTCCTCTCCTTCCCCGTGTAGGCAGTGTCGACGACTTCTCGATGGCGCTCCAACTAAATTATCGTCCGTCTTATGGGCCGTGGTGTATCAATGCCACAGTGGCAATGGATCGCGGTTCGCTCTACGGCAACAATTGGGGAGCACAAATTGGTATTTCTTACAGTGGCGTAAAATAAGAGACAATGAAAACGACAGCAATATATATCATATCATTATTTATCCTGTTAACGCTGGGTTCCTGCACCCGCAACCACGGTGACATCGGCATCTGGTTCGGCACATGGCACGTCGAGGACATCACTATCGGCGAGGCTCCCGTCAATGTCGAGGGCGACTACTTCTTCCAGTTCCAGAACAAGGTCTTCAGGGTTTCACAGGTCTATGGCCACGAGCAGACGGTGGAGAGTTTCGGCACCTGGGAGGAGAGTGAGCACGGCAGCACCTTGACCGTCACCTTTCCCGATCCCAACGTCTTCTACATCAACATGCCGGGCCTGGAGGACCGCAATGAATTCGCTATCATGAAGAGGGGCCACGGGCAGCTTGAGTTGACCAAGGTGATGGCCGATGGCACCACATGTGTTTTTGACCTCAAGAAGCAGCCTTAAAGGCCCCAATCAGTTGATGGTTATTAATTAACAGGAATCAGTCGGGATGGATGTTTTTTTCTCTTAAAGAATCACTCAAAAATTAGGACATTTGGTTGCATAAAATCATTTTTTTCTACTGAAATGCATAGTTTTGGTATCATTTTGCTGAAATTTATGCCATTTTGTTTGGCTTGAATAGTTTTACTTTTTATTTTTGCAACTATATTAAATTAAGATACTTATCAAAAATCGTGATATTATGAGTACCCCCAAAATTGAACTGACTTCCCGTGAAAAGGAAGTACTCGAATTGCTGTCATCTGGGTATAACAGCAAGGAAATAGGAGAGAAAATTTTCATCTCCTCAAACACTGTTGAGTATCACCGCAAGCAATTACTGCGCAAAACCAATTCGCGTAATGTGGCAGAATTGATTGGAAAAGCTTATCGCACAGGCTTGTTGAAAATCAGCGAATAAACTTATAATTTATACCCGAACATGAGGCTGTACCATGCAAGTGGCGCAGCTTTCGTTTTTTATTAGGGCGAGTGGGGCGGAATTAACGGAGTGGACGGATGAAGCAGCTGAGAACGGGGGAAAGTTAACCGGACAACAGTATAGGAAAAAAGCACCCGCACCCTGTGCCATCCTCAAGAGGGGAGGGTAAGGGGGTGCGGGTGTTAGCGTGCACGCACTGTCAATTCATCCGAGCCAGGCGGGCAATCACCATGACAGTGTGACAGCGTGGCTTACTGCTTCTTGAGCAGGTCGCGGATCTCGGTGAGCAGTTCTTCCTGGGTGGGACCAGCGGGAGCCTCGGGCTCTTCCTTCTTGGGAGCGAGCTTGTTCATGAACTTGATCATCAAGAAGATGCACAGTGCGATGATGATGAAGTCGATAACGTTCTGGAGGAATACGCCATACTTAATAACGGCACCAGCGGTTTCGCCGGCGATTCCTGCGGCAGCGGCAGCGTTGTTTGCTGCCTCGGTCACTGCCTCGACGGCGCCATCGGCACCAACGGTGCTTGCGGCATCCTCGACAAGCTTGCTGACAGGCTTGATCTTGTACTCAAGGCTGGTTAAATCTACGTTGCCGGTCAACAGGCCGATAAAAGGCATCAGCACATCATCAACAAGCGAAGAGACAATCTTACCGAAAGCACCACCGATGATAACACCGACAGCCATGTCCATCACATTGCCTCTCATGGCAAACTCCTTAAATTCTTTGATAAAACCCATAATCTTTAAAGTTTAAAAAATTATACTAATGCAATCTATCACTTGTCACTTAATGAGTTAACTATTAAACATTCTTAATTGTTGGAAAAAAACAGCTGATTTTACTGTTTTAAATACACATTATAAGAATAAAATAGTTAATTTTGCAGCCGTATATCACCACTGCATGACTTAAAGTCAATGCAAAGATAACAAAAAAACAAGACAAGACTTAAATAACTGCATTATTTATTAAAAAATCATTAAAAAAAGCATTATGGAGAAGATTAAAATCGGTATTAATGGATTCGGACGTATTGGCCGTTTTGTGTTCCGTTCAGCTTTTGAAGCCGAGAACGTTAACGACATCGAGGTTGTAGGTATCAATGACCTGCTGGATGTTGACTACATGGCCTATATGCTCAAGTATGACACCATGCATGGCCGCTTCGAGGGCACCGTGGACTATGACCTGGACAAGAAGGAACTCATCGTCAATGGTCAGCACATCCACATCTATGCTGAGAAGGAAGCACAGAACATCCCTTGGGGTGAGATTGGTGCCGAGTATATCGTTGAATCCACCGGTTTCTACCTGACCATGGACCGCGCTGAGCAGCACTTGAAGGCTGGTGCCAAGTATGTGGTTCTGTCAGCTCCCAGCAAGAAGGGTGATGACGGCCGTCAGGCTGACATGTTCGTTTGTGGCGTGAACACCGACAAGTATGCTGGCCAGACCATCGTCAGCAACGCCAGCTGCACCACCAACTGCTTGGCTCCCATCGCCAAGGTGTTGAACGACAGCTTCGGTATTGAGAGCGGTCTGATGACCACCGTTCACTCGGTAACCGCTACCCAGCGCACCGTTGACGGTCCCAGCGCTAAGGACTGGCGCGGTGGCCGTGCCGCTTGCGGCAACATCATCCCCAGCTCGACTGGCGCCGCCAAGGCTGTAGGTAAGGTTATCCCCGAACTCGACGGCAAGCTCACCGGTATCTCGATGCGCGTTCCCACCCTCGACGTTTCGGTTGTTGACCTCACCGTTAACCTGAAGAACCCCGCTACCAAGGAG
>CADAFP010000048.1 GCA_902787185.1 uncultured Bacteroidales bacterium
TCTCGGCAAGGTTAGCGCCCTTGCCACCCAGTAAATCCTTCATGTCGGCACGACCTTCTGCCTGGCCGTTACCAAAAGTGTAAATCGCTTTCATTTACTTTTTTTGTTTTGAATATATTTGCAAATATTATGTATTTCAGTTTTTGCGGTGCAAAGGTAGTGATTTTTAGTCAAAGATTCAAAAAACAACGGCAAAAAACACATTATTTTATTTTAATGGCTCAAAACCCCACCATTTGATTACATTTTGTAAGAAAATCAAGAATTTATCATTATGATTTTTCTATCCTATCTCATCCCTGGTGTCGCAAATGCCCACAAGTATGCCGATGCAATGGGCCTTACCGCCCATTACACTTTATCACTTGACACGAAAGTGGGCAGTTCTATTGGTAGTCGGCGTCGTTGAGGATCATCTTTTTGGTGAGGGTGTGTTGGGAGCCGTTCATGTAGGTGATGATGACTTTGGTGAGTTCCATTCTCGTGGCATCACCAGCGACAAAGTAGGACGAGCTGTCCCACTCCCAAGTGCCTGAGCTATATTGCTCTACAGGGCCCGTACCCTTGAAATGCCCCGTTCCTCTCACGTCATCAACGTCGTTATATACTTTCCAATAGACGTCGATGTACTTGATGGTCTTCTTGTTGGTGTTGAAGTAGGAGAAACTGAATGTTACCATCGAGTACTCATGGTCCCAATTCCACCTCTGAAAGAAGCCGTAAGGAGCCTTGGCGACGATAGCATTGAGGAAATCCAGGGCGCATATCATGTTAGTCTCTTCAACATTCTCGTCGGTGATCAAAGGCACCTGATCGATGCTGTCAGCAAAAGCCTCGACGTGATACCTGTAGGGCTCGTATTCCTGCCATGACTGGGGGACGGTAGTCGAATGGATTTTGAACAGAGGAACACCCAGCTTGCTGTCAACTTCCTTTAGATAATAGACCTTACCATCGGGAATTCCCACAATGCTTACCGAGTCGGTGAGCCAATGGGCGACCTCACACAGGTCGCACGAGACATACCCCTTGGGGACAGGCACCCAGTTCCACTCGTGGGCGCTGCGGTAGAGTTCCATACCGGCCTGGCGAATCGAATCGAGCAACGCCTCCTGCCGCTCGCGCTCAATGGCTGCCAAGCGC
The DNA here is from genome assembly GCA_902787185.1 of uncultured Bacteroidales bacterium. Classification (GTDB taxonomy): domain Bacteria; phylum Bacteroidota; class Bacteroidia; order Bacteroidales; family Muribaculaceae; genus Sodaliphilus. The sequence goes on from CADAFP010000048.1 coordinate 1,144, forward strand.
TCGCGTTCCCTCACGGCGGCGACCGAGTCGGCCATGAACTTCCTGCGGTCGGCATTCATGCGTTCAAACTTGACGTCCAAGCTGTTGTTGACCGCCTTTATCCTTTCTTCCAATTCGATGCCCGCCACGTGCGGGATGTTCTTGTCCTTCTTGACCTGCTTAGCCTTCTCGTCATTGAGGATGATGGCATAGTTGCCGTATTGCGTCGAGAGATAGAGACGCTTGGCCTTGGTATCATAGGCATAGCAGGTGGCGGAACGATCCATTGTGTTGACAGGAAGATTGGTCCGTTTATGATAAATACCCTGTCCGTCAGGCTCATAGACCACAAGAGCGATACTAGGTGCTGTCGCCGCATTGACGGGTGTCATCGCTTTCCCGCCCAACGACAACAGCATTACAAATAATGATAGTAAAACCGTGCGCATGAAGTCATGTCATTTAAAGTTGCGCAAAAATAAATAAAATCGGGGATACCCTCATTTTCATTTCCACAAAAAACACATCAACCACCGAATTTTCTTGACAAAAGGGCCTTAACATGAAAAAAAGCATTACCTTTGCCGATTATAACAAACCACATTACTATTATTTTAGATGGATAATACTACTAAAAAAATGCTGGAAAACGACTCTAACGGGTTGTTGACCTATGAATACATCGCCAACAACATGGGCAACATCGACGATGACATGGCTGAGTTGGTGGACAATATGATTCTCAAAGACCGCACGGGACAGTTTGTGGTGAGTACGGCGCGCTACCTCAATGCCATCGACCATGATAAGTATGCGTCGAGCATCGACTTGCTGGTCAAGGCTGCCATCGCCAAGGACCGCGACCACGTGTACCTGTCCTATCTCGCCGCTTCGCTGTGGGGTGACGACTTCAAGGAGCATGCCGCCGAACTGAGTGCGAATGATGACAACTTTCGCCGCATCTTCAAGCGCCTGTATCCTGTGGGGATTTAGGCGTTAGGTATTAGGCTTTAGGCGTTAGGATTTAGGCGTTAGGATTTAGATTTTAGGATTTAGATATTGAATTGGTTGTGCTCATTGAACGACAACTGAAAAGCAAATAAAACAACAATGAAGAGGAATTTATTTTTAACCATCATGATGGTTGCGCTGACACTCATGTCATGCTCCGCGACAGGCAGCGAGAACCAAGCCGAAGCACCCGGCAAAAACAAAGCTAAAAACAAGATGACAAAAGTTGAATTAGAAACCTCGCTTGGCAACATCGTTGTCGAGCTGTACAACGAGACGCCCCAACACCGCGACAACTTCATCAAGCTGGTGAAGGAGGGGTATTATGACGGCGTGCTTTTCCACCGTGTGATTAAGGACTTTATGATCCAGACTGGAGACGGCAACTCCAAGAACGCAGGTCCCGAGACCACCCTGGGCGACGGGGACCCGGGCTATACCATCGAAGCCGAGTTTGTCTATCCCAAGTACTTCCACAAGCGTGGTGCACTTGCCGCCGCTCGCACGGGCGACCAGGTGAATCCCGAGCGCCGCAGCAGCGGTAGCCAGTTCTACATCGTTACCGGCAAGATCTTCAGCAGCGAAGATTTGCAGATGATGGAAAAGCATCTCACCGACGGCAAGAAGCAAGAAATCTTCCGCCGTCTTATCATGGAGAATCAAGCACGCATTAAGGAACTGCAAGAGAGCCAGGACATGGCCGCCCTCGACGCGCTGCAGAAAGAACTCATCGATAAGACTGAGGCCGAGGCTGCCTTGAGTCCAACCAAGATGACCGACGAGCAGATTGACGCCTACACAAGCATTGGTGGCACTCCCCACCTCGACGGCCAGTACACCGTGTTTGGCGAGGTGGTATCGGGCATGGACGTGGTTGACAAAATCCAAAACACCACCACGGGCCGTGGCGACCGTCCCACCGTTGACATCAGGATTGTCAAGGCACGTATCGTCAAGTAAGAATCGATAGCGGTAATATCATCCGCAAGAGACCATGGGGCATTCTGAGGCAGGCACAGCCTTGAATGCCCCATATTTTTTGTCTCAAAAAAGGCAAAAACCATTGTTTTTTCAAAAAAAACGGAAAAATGACTTTGTGATTGAGAAAAAATGACTAAATTTGGGGTTTAGAATTAAACAAGGAGTTGTGTCAGAGCGCAAACCGCTGTAACAAGGAAAGATAGCACGATTCTTGTCACTAAGCACATTTTTTCACTTGGCACACACTCCACAAAATTAAAAAATTATGATGGAACCGCGTGAACAATCTGAATCGATGAACAATCTCGAGAACGATCAGAACCTGAGCACTGAGCCCCAGAACGAGGCTCAGGAAGTTGTGAATGAAGAAGTTAAAGTTGAGGCTCCCGAGGCTGAGGCACCTGCTGCCGAAGCTCCCGAGGCAGAAGCACCTGTAGCCGAGGCCAAGGAGGCTGCCCCCGAGCCAGTCGAAGAACCCAAGGCCACTCCCAAACTTGACCTTACCGGCAAGAGCAAGAGTGAACTCGTGGACATGATGCGTGAGGCTGCAACCCGCCCCATCGAGGATGTCAAGGACGAGGTGCAAGCCATTAAGGCCGCATTCTTTGCCCTGCGCCGCGAGGAGATGTCCCAAGAGAAAGAAGCCTTCCTTGCCAACGGCAACGAAGAGGGCGACTTTGTGCCTAAGGAGGATGTGGACGAGAACAACTTGAAAGAATTGCTCAACGTGCTCAAGGAACGCCGCACCGAGTATAACGCGGCTCAAGAAGCCAACCGTGAGGCCAACCTCGCCAAGAAGCGTCAAATCATCAAGCTTATCAACGAGATCGCCAACGACCCCGACAACATCAACCGCCAGTTCAACCGCGTCAAGCAACTGCAGCAAGAGTTCAAGGATGCCGGCGAGGTTCCCGCTACCGCCGACACCGAAATCTGGAAGGAGTTCCAGCGTGCCACCGAGCGCTTCTATGATGTGCTCAAGGTGAACAGGGAGCTGCGTGATTACGACTTCAAGAAGAACCTGGAGCAGAAACAGCAGTTGTGCGAAGAGGCCGAGGCCCTTGACGAGGAGACCGACATCGTGACCGCCTTCAGGAAACTGCAGGAACTTCACAACAAGTGGCGCGAGATTGGTCCCGTTGCCAAAGAGTTGCGCGAGGAACTGTGGGCACGCTTCAAGGCCGCATCCAGCGCCATCAACAAGAAATACCAGACCTTCTTTGAGGACCGCAAGAGCAAAGAGAAGGAGAATGCCGATGCCAAGACCGAACTGTGCGAGAAGATAGAGCAGATCACCACCGACAACCTGAAGACCTACGCCCAGTGGGACGAGGTGACCAAGCAAATCATCGCCCTGCAGGAAGACTGGAAGAAGTTGGGCTACGCATCCCGCAAAGCCAATGCCGCCCTGTTCGCCCGTTTCCGCAAGTCGTGTGACGACTTCTTTGCCAAGAAGGCTGAGTTCTACAAGACGATGAAGGACGAGCTCAGTTCCAACCTGGCCAAGAAGATTGACCTGTGTGAGCGCGCCGAGGCCCTGATGGAATCGACCGAGTGGAAAGAAGCCACCGACAAGTTCGTCGAGATGCAGAAGGAGTGGAAGACCATCGGTCCCGTTGTGAAGAAGCACAGCGACGCGGTGTGGAAACGCTTTATCGCGGCATGTGACCACTTCTTTGAGCAGAAGAAGAAACAGAACGTCAACGTTCACGCTGTCGAGCACGACAACCTCAAGGCCAAGAAAGAGGTGATTGCCACCCTCAAGGCCACCATCGAGGAGGCTGCCGAAGATGCCGCCCAGACGGTACGCAACCTGATGGACCGCTGGCAGGAAATCGGCCATGTGCCCTTCAAGGAGAAGGACAAGATTTACGCCCAGTACCGCGAACTGGTCGATAAGGCATTTGAGACGCTGAACATGCGCGGTTCCCGCTCAAGCGGTGAAGGCAGTTCCCGTGGTCCCCGCCAGTCATCGGGCAGTGACCGCGGCCTGAGCGAGCGTGACCGTCTGGTGCGCACCTATGAGCAGCGCATGAGCGAGTTGAAGACCTTTGAGAACAACATGGGCTTCCTCACCGCCAACACCAAGAGCGGCAACTCGCTGGTACAAGAGATGGAGCGCCGCATCGCCCGCCTCAAAGAAGAAATTGCCGAACTGGAGCAGAAAATCAAGGAATTGGATAACGCTGACGCACAGTGACCACGACATTATCCATTTGACCATAACATGAACGCGTAAAGGCGGTGTGTCAAAAATCTGACTCGGTAACTTAACCGTGCTAACGCACGGGCGGTTATGTTGAATTTTGGCACACCGTCTGTCGCACTCCACACAGATTCCGTCGAGAGACACCCAGTCATCCAAATGAAGAGCAAAGGCCGATACGGACAATTTGTGAGATGGATTTTCAGCATCGTTGACTTGCTGATTGTCAATCTTGTCTTTGTTTTTACCATCTTTTTAGACTATAGGGTCCAGGCAGCGGCTGGCGGGTTCACCACACGGCCGATGTGGCTCGCGCTCAACGTGGCGATGCTGGTTTGCATCTACTTCTACAACGACGTCCACGAGAAGCGTGTCATCTATGCCGAGCGCGTAGTGGGCAAGGCTGTCAACCTGGTCCTGACCCATGCCGGCATTTTCATCACACTGATATCACTGCTCCGGCAGCCCGAGGTGCCATGGAGACAAGTGATGGTATTCTATGTGGTATTCTTCCTGGCCTTATCCACATGGTGGGTATTGTCACGCCAGTTGGTGAAGCTGTACCGCAACCATGGCTTCAACTTCAAGCGCGTCATTGTCATTGGTGGTGGCACCGTGGGCGTTCGCCTCATTGACGAGATGCTGGGCGACCAGGGCTATGGCTATCACATCGTGGGCTTCTTTGACGATGACCCCAAGGCCCGTTCGGCATCAGCGGCCTATCAGGGCAAGTTGAGTGACGTCGAGTCATTTGTCAAGACCCATCAGGTCGATGAGATGTTCTGCGCCGTGCCCGATATCGAGGACAACCAGAATGTTGCCCGGATGATTCGCATCGCCGACAATAATGCGGTCGATTTCTACTATGTGCCGCAGTTTGGGCGCACGGTCACCCGCCAATTTGAGCTGAGTTCGGTGGGCGATGTCCCCATCCTCGCCGTTCACCCCTACCCCTTGAAGAATCCCCTCAACCGCCTGTTCAAGCGCGCTTTTGACCTGTTGATGTCAACGGTGGTACTCATCCTGTCGCCGCTGGTCATCATCCCTGTCGCCATCGGCATCAAGTTGTCATCACCGGGCCCCGTCTTCTTTGTTCAGAAGCGCACGGGCTACCGCGGTCAGGCGTTCAACTGCTATAAATTCCGCACGATGCGCATCAATGCCGACAGCGACACGCTGCAGGCAAGCAAAGGTGACCCACGAGTGACACGCTTTGGCAACTTCCTGCGCCGCACGAGCATCGACGAGCTGCCTCAATTTTATAATGTGTGGCGCGGCGAGATGAGCATTGTGGGACCCCGTCCGCACATGGTGGCACAGACCGAGATGTACAGTGAGCTCATCGACAAGTACATGCTGCGGCACACCATCAAGCCCGGCATCACCGGATGGGCCCAGGTGCGCGGTTTCCGCGGCCAGACCGAGGAACTCTGGCAAATGGAGAAACGCGTCGAGTTGGATGTATGGTATGCCGAAAACTGGACTTTCTTCATGGACCTGAAAATCATCGTCCGCACCGTCTTGAACGCCCTCAAGGGGGAGGATAATGCGTATTAATTAGGCTTTAGGTTTTAGGTTTTAGGCTTTAGGCTTTAGGTGATAGGATGACACGTGAGGAAAATGCGCTGATGCTGTTGAGGAGCTGTTATGGATATGACAGCTTCAGGGGACAGCAATGGGACATCATCAATCACACGCTTGATGGCAACGACAGCATCGTGCTCATGCCCACGGGCGGCGGCAAGTCGCTGTGCTACCAGATTCCCGGCTTGATGAGCGAGGAGGGTTTTGCCATCGTTATCTCGCCGCTGCTGGCACTGATGAACGACCAGATTGACGCGTTGCAGCAGAATGGCGTGCCTGCCCTGGCACTGAATAGCGAGAAAACCGATACCGAGAACCGCCAGACCGTTGACCTGCTCATGCAGGGAAAGGTCAAGTTGCTCTATATCTCACCCGAAAAACTGCTTAGCGAGATCGACCGCTGGTCCTCAGCAATCACCGACCGTATCTGCTTGTTTGCCGTCGATGAGGCGCACTGCATTTCGCAGTGGGGACACGACTTTCGCCCTGAGTATACCCAATTAGGGACACTCAAGCAACGCTATCCCGATATCCCGGTGATGGCACTCACCGCCACCGCCGACCGCATCACCCGTGACGACATCGCCAAACAACTGAACATCCCCGAGGCACGGCTGTTTATCAGCTCCTTTGACCGTCCCAACATCTCATTGAACGTCGTGCAAGGTTCGACAGGCAGGCAGAAGTTCCGTCAAATCGTGCAATTCATCAACCTGCATCGCGGCGAGAGCGGCATCATCTACTGCCTGCGCCGCAAGGACACCGAGAAGATGGCTGCCGAACTGACCCGCCTGGGCATCAAAGCGGAGCCCTTCCACGCTGGCATGAGCGTGAGCGAGAAGCAGCGCATCCAGCGCGACTTCATTAACGATGACCTCAAGGTGGTGTGCGCTACCATCGCGTTTGGCATGGGCATCGACAAGAGCAATGTGCGCTATGTCATCCACAGCAACATGCCGCGCAACATCGAGAGTTACTACCAGGAAATCGGGCGTGCGGGCCGTGACGGCCTGGCTGCCGATGCCCTGCTGTTCTACAACTATGGCGACATGGTCACCCTGCAGCAGTTTGCCCAACAATCGGGGCAGGTGCAGGTCAATATGGACAAACTGCGGCGCATGCAGCAGTTTGCCGAGAGCGGTGTGTGCCGCCGTCGCATCCTGCTGAACTACTTCAACGAGCGCTTTGACCACGATTGTCACAACTGCGACGTGTGTGACAACCCGCCCGAGCGGTTTGACGGCACACGCCTCGCCCAGATGGCTCTGAGCGCCATCATGCGCACCGACCAGCAAGCGGGCATGTACACCATTACCGACATCCTGCGCGGCTGGCGCAAGGCCGAAATCATCGAGAAAGGATATGACAGGCTGAAGACCTTCGGCGTGGGGCATGACCTCACCGTTGCCGAGTGGAATGCCTACCTGCTGCAGATGCTGCAACTGGGACTGTTTGACGTCGCCTACGACGAAGGCAATCATCTGAAAATCACCGAATTTGGAAGCGAAGTGCTTTACGGCAGGCAGTCGATACAACTCAATCGCTTTGAGCGCCGCAACCTCAAACGCAAGCAGGCTGCCGAACCAGTGCAACCCGTCATCGAGGTTGAGCCGACCGTCCCGGCCAAGAAGATGGATAAGGCACTGTTTGAACGGCTGCGTGACGTGCGCAAGGCCCTCGCCACGGCAAGTCACATCGCCCCCTACATGGTCTTCAGCGACAAGTCACTACAAGCCATGGCAACCGAGAAGCCGACGACACAGGCCGAATTCGGCATCCTCTACGGCGTGGGCGAAGTGAAGTGCCAAAAGTACTGGCGCCCCTTCACCGCCGCCATCCGCGACTACCTCGCCACCAACAACTAAAAAAGGAAAAACAATATTCCTTACTTAAAAAGAAAACAATAAATACAATAATGACAATGGCATCCGCGCACATTGTATTATTGTTTTTATTGTTTTCTTTCTATTACGGTTAGATGATGCCGGTGAGGTAGAGGAAGATGAAAATGATGGAGACGGGAGCGACGTAGCGCAGGCAGAAGATGAGGAAAGGCTCCATCGAACCCTTGAGGCGGCCGCCGTTGGTTATCTGCTCGTGAATGACCTTGCGGTCAAGAATCCAGCCCACATAGACCGCAGTGAAGAGTCCGCCCAAGAGCATGAAGATGTTGCTGGCGGCATAGTCCATCATGTCGAAGATGTTCTTGCCCCACAACTTGATGTCGTCAAGCACGTTGAACGACAGGGCGGCAATCACAGCGAGGGCGAAGGTGAACAGGGCTGTCCAGGCGATAGCACGGCCACGCGACATCTTGTGTTCCTCGATGAGGAAGGTGATGGGGATCTCGCTCAGTGAGATGGTCGAAGTCAACGAGGCGAAGAATACCAGCAGGAAGAACAGCAGTGCCCAGATGTAGCCGCCAGTCATCTGTTGGAAGATGCCCGGCAACACCTCGAAGATGAGGCGCGGTCCCGCCGTCGGCTCCACGCCGAAGGAGAACACGGCAGGGAAAATCATCACACCCGAGAGGATGGCGACCAGCGTGTCGAGGACGGCAACGGTAGTTGCATCCTTGGCCAGCGACGTGTCGTCCTTGAAATAGGAACTGTAAGTCACCAGACACGATATACCGATGGAGAGCGACAGGAATGCCTGACCAAAGGCGTCAAGCACACCGCGCATCGTCAACTGGGAGAAATCAGGATAGAAGAGGAACTTGAGCCCCTTGGAAGCGCCAGGCAACAGCAAGGAATTGACGCAGAAGATGATGAGAATCACAAACAGCAACGGCATCATGATGCTCGCCACGCGTTCGATACCCTTCTCGATACCGCGGCTCATCACAATGAAGTTAAGCACCAGGAACAACACCGTCCAACCCACGCATCGCCACGGGCTGGCTACCAGTGAGGTGAACATTTCATTGTACTCCTGTGGTGTATGTCCGCTCAGATTTCCCAGAACCGCCTGATATAGGTACTCGATAATCCAGCCACAGACCACACTGTAGAAGCCGATGACCACGAAACTGCCCAGAATACAGAGGTATGTAAAGAGGTAATATTTCTTGCCAGGCGACAACTTCTTGAGCGCCGCCTTCATGTTGCTGTGCGTCGAACGCCCGATGATAAACTCACTCAGTATCACCGGGATGCCCATCACGATGATGCAGCAGATGTAAACCAGGATAAAGGCTCCACCGCCGTTCACACCCGCCTCATACGGGAAACGCCAGATGTTACCCAAACCTACTGCCGAGCCCACTGCCGCAGCAATAGCACCCAAACGTGTAGCAAATCCAACTCGTTTTGTCATAATAATAATGATGATTGAGGTTTATGTTATTACAGCGACAAAAGTAAATTAATTTTTCGGCTCACACACAAATATTCCCCAAAAAATATTTCTGAGGATTTGTAAAGGAAACGGCATCAGAAGGTCGGTACCGGATCTAAGCGACGGGGTTCACGGTCCGGTTTAGGCTTGGCAGGACGGCGTTGCGGGTGCTTGCGGGAGCGTTGCCCAGCTGGCCCTTTATGCACAGGGGTGGCGACTGTGGTCGTCAGCGTGTCGGTGTTAACTTCAAGCGAGGTAGTGTCTTGCCATGCACTATTGTGGGGTATCGGCTCCCTTTGGGACTTGGCGATTACGGTGACAATCAGCACGACGGCAATAGCAATGAGCATTGCCACCATGCCGCGCCGCGCGTGTCGAGTCATGTCGAACAAATCCTTCATTTGGTGAGCAAAAATAGTTTAAAATATACGAACCTGAAGCAGATTACCTCATAAAAAACGCATCGACTTGTTTTTTTTGTGCAAAAAATAGACACGTACCGAAAAGTTTGTTTACCTTTGCAAATTGAAAAATACAGATACTTACAAAATGAAATCATTTTTACTATCCATACCTAAAGGTGTTCCCACCGCGCTGATGATACTCATCGTCTGCTATTTCACATTTGCTGACAACCCGCTTTTTGTCAATTCTCTGCGGGTGTTCCCTTATGCTGAGCAAGTGGGACACTTTATCCTGTACTTCGTCATGGCATTGGTACTGATTCTGGACTATGCCAAGGCACGCCTGCCTCACCACAGCAAGATCAACCAGGAAATGGCCCTTGCCGCCGTGTCGGCTGTGGCGTCGCTCGTGATGGAGATTGGCCTGATGTTCTACACCGGCTACAACTACGACATCACCAACGTGTATGCCGGATTTCTCGGTGCCGCTTGCGCCTTCTTGTTCTACCACTTCTGGTTGTTGCACCCCTTCCGCCACTACCTGTATCACTCGATCCAGCATCACTGGCGCTACCAGCACCGCCGCAAGAAAAAGAAATAACCCTCAAGGGTTCAAGATGTCAAACATTTGGCATCTCTCATTGCGATAGGTGGCATTCCCAACTAAGAGTCTGCATCCTCTAATATAGAATCGCATTATGCTGTTCAGTGAGTCCATCAAGCAACTGCGCATCGACAGCGGCAAGCGGCAAGCCGACCTTGCCAAGGCTATCGGTGTGGACGTACCTGCCTATAGCCGCTTTGAACACGGCGAGCGCCGTCCCAAACGCGAACAGGTGTTGAGGCTCGCCCGCATCTTCAAGACAGACCCTAATGTGCTCATCGCCCAATGGCTTGCTGACGAGGCCTATAGCCGCATCGCCCACGACAAGATGGCGCCGCAGGCCGCAATGCTGTTGTGTCAAATGCTCGACAGCGACATCGCAGCACCTGCGAAGACCGTCAAACGCCCAATAGCCCCTGAGACACCGGCTGCCCAACGCGACATGGTCGCCCGGCTGGGCCGCTCGGCGATGCCCCTGCTGGAGCAGGGCGATGCTGCCACCGTGATGCAACGCATCGAGGACGAAAGTATCGACTGCATCATCACCACCCCTCCCTATTGGCGGCGACGCAACCAGGGTACTGAAGGAATCACGGCAAGCAGTCAAGAGGAGTTTCTCGAGCATCTCATGGCTACCATGGCACAAGCGTGGCGAGTGCTCAAGCCTGAAGGCTCGTTGTGGCTCAACCTGGGAGATGACACCACCGACGGCTTTGTCCAGTGTTTGCCCTGGCGACTGGTGCTCGACATGATTGACCGGCAAGGCTGGCATCTGGTCAATGAGGTGATATGGAACAAAATCAAGACCTCGCCCCAAGGGAGCCAGGACCACTTGCGCAAGGTGCATGAGTCCATGTTCCACTTGGTCAAAAACGACGACTTCTATTATAATGATGAGGAGCTGAGGCACACCTACGGACTTATCGTGCGCAACGACAGCAAGAACCGTGGCAAGGCCGACAAGTCGGCAAAACGCAATCAGCAGGGCATCATTCCCAGCGACGTGTGGACCATCGCCACCCAGCACTCGGGCACCGCACGCTACCGCATCGCTCCCGACATGCTCTACAGGTTGCCCATTGTTGCCACATGCCCGCGTGACGGCATCGTGCTCGACCCCTACTGCGGCAGCGGCACCGCCTGCAAGATAGCATACGAGTTGAACCGACGCAGCATCGGCATCGACACCAATGCTGAGTTTATCCGCCAGGCCCGCTCGGGCATCGAGCAGAAGCCCTTGAGCCTCTTTTAGTGGCCACACCGTCCACCCCTCGACCGCCAAGAGTATCTAAGTAACCAAAATAAAAAAGACAAAATAATATGACAAACATCAAGACTATCGGAGTATTGACCTCGGGTGGTGATGCCCCAGGCATGAATGCCGCCATCCGTGCGGTGACGCGCTCAGCAATCTTTAACGGGTTCAAAGTTAAAGGCATCTACCGCGGTTATAAAGGACTGGTAGATGACGAAATCGTCGAATTGAAGACCCAGAGTGTATCAGGCATCATGCACCACGGCGGCACCATACTCAAGACGGCACGCTGCAAGGAGTTCATGACAGTCGAAGGAAGGCAGCGAGCCTATGAAGTCACCAAGAAACACGGCATTGACGCGCTGGTGGTCATCGGTGGCGACGGCTCTCTGAGCGGAGCCCGTCAGTTTGCCAGCGAATTCGACTTCCCCATCGTTGGCGTGCCCGGTACCATTGACAACGACCTGAACGGCACCGATCACACCATCGGATATGACACGGCACTGAACACCATCATGTGGTGCGTGGACCGTATTCGTGACACGGCCTCTAGCCACGAACGTTTGTTCATCATCGAGGTGATGGGACGCGAGTCGGGCTTCCTCGCTCTGAACGGCGCTATCGCCAGCGGAGCCGAGGCAGCCATTATCCCTGAGATTGCCCCAGAGGTTGACCAAATAAAAGAGCTGATACAGAGCGGTTTCCGCAAGAACAAGAACTCATCTATCGTCCTTGTTGCCGAGAGCCCTGCAACAGGTGGCGCCATGGGCGTTGCCGATAGGGTCAGGAAAGAATTTCCGCAGTATAACGTGAGGGTAACCATCCTGGGACACCTGCAACGTGGTGGCAGCCCCACGGCTCAGGACCGCATCCTCGCCTCGCGCATGGGTGGAGCAGCTATCGACGCATTGCTTGAGGGCCAGCGTAACATCATGATTGGCGACGATGACGAGAAAATCGTCTATGTACCCTTCAGCAAGGCCATCCGCCACGGCAAAGAGATCGACCGCGACCTGCTGGACCTCCTTCACCAGCTGTCAGTCTGATTCAACTTATTTATAACTAAGCAAACAGGAATGAGGATAGATGCTTGCATTCATCTATCCTCATTCCTATTTACACAGCGGCGAGAGCCGCTTTTATTTACTGGTACTTGGGGGAGGGGCCGTACTTGTTTTCGCCCCACTTGCTGTCAAACAAGGTGAAGATGAAAATCACTGTGGCAAGAATGCCCATTGGTAAACTGGTGAACGCCATGACGGTAGCTGCTATGGGCGATGATGCCATGGAATCGGTCATCACCTTAGCCAAAGCGAATGGATCGCTTCCAAAATCCATCTTACCAAGAAGCGGCAGCATCACGATGGCATAGGACACAACATAGGCGACAAGCAGCAAAGCCTGAACGACTACCCACCAACCGCTGCGTCCCGTGTCATGAAGGCGACGTGTCAACACCGCAATATGGGGAATGACAAAAACCAAGGTCACCACCGTTGAGATGACCGAAGCCACCTGGACACCAAGAACCGTATCCACATCCAGGAAACCTATACACATGCTCGTCAGGAACGATACCGCCGATGAGCATAGGATGACAAATAGCACAAACCACCAGTACTCGCTGCGGCGGGCACGGCCCTTGAAGTCACAGTACTTCTTGAGGCACGTCTTCACTGCCTCGATGAAGCCCATCATGGGACGGGCGGTCACCCGGGGTTGATACTGAGGCATCTGCGGCGGCACCTGTTGCTGCTGCGGATTGAACACAGGGGGTTGCGGTTGTTGATTCTGATTCTGTTCCATATCAATAATGCATAATTAATTTCCTTATTCTTGAAACCACAAAAATACAGCATTTTCCTCATCAAGCCAAAAATGCTGACGCATTTTTCATTCATCTCATTTACGACAACAAAAAGAGACGCAATCTTGTTTGCGCCTCTTTATAATCATATATGACTTTTACTTATTGGTCTGAACACGTCACTGGTACTTGGGTGACGGGCCGTACTTGTTCTCGCCCTTGTGACTATTTAACAGGGTGAACACAAAAAGAACAATTTCCAGAATCCAATTGCATAATTTGGTCACTCCCAAAAGGAGGCCAGGCAACAATGCCATATCAAAGGCTTTGGTGAACATATCGATTTCATCCATATCGAGAGCCACCTTGAAATCGAACAGGAAGAACGGTACTGAAGCTGCCAAAAGTGATACAGCGAAGGACCAGAATACCCACCAGCCGCTACGGCCAATGTCATGCAATCGGCGCACTTCTACCGCGATACTGGGAATAATCATCGCGAGCAGGAACAAGACACCAATTAATGCCATAATCGCCGAAATGGCAAATCCGGCTGACCACAAGCCTGAATCCGTGTTGATTACGCCACTTTCTTCCAGATAAGCAAGGACTGCTACGGGGCCCAGCAATACTGCCGTCACAAGTAAGATGAACAGCGAAAACCACCAGTACTCACTGCGACGGGCACGGCCCTTAAATACAGCGTACTTGGCAAAACACGTGTCCACGGCTTTCTTGAAGCCCATCATGGGGCGCGGTAACGTCTCTCTTCCATTCATCTGAGTCTCGTTACTCGTTGACTGATTTAAAAAATTCGTTTCCATAATGTTTAGATTTTAGCAATTAATCGTCCGTTAATAAATCTTTTTTTGCCCATTAGACGCAGCCACATACTGAAAAACTACACAAAAACGCCAAAAAAATTCGTTTTTTCTGGTTTCTGGCATCTGCCCGATGATTTCACGGCAATCTTTTTGTAATTTTGCAGTCCTATTCATAAGAAATTTACAATGAAACGACAACTCAAGATATGGCTGGAATGCTTCAGGCTACGCACCTTGCCCGTGTCACTGAGCGGCGTAATCATCGCCATTGGCCTCGCCGCATGGCATCACTGCTTCAAGTGGACACCTGCTCTGTTGTGCTTGGCATTTGCTCTGCTGGCACAGATTGTGTCTAACATGGCCAACGAGTATTTTGACTACCTGAAAGGTACTGACAAACCCGGGCGTGTGGGACCACGCCGCGGCGTGACCGAGGGAGACATCAAGCCCACTACCCTGAGAAACGCGACCTTTGGCCTGCTGGCTCTTGCCGGCATCGTGGGTTGTGGCCTCATTCCCTACGGCGGATGGTGGCTGCTGCCCGCTGGCATCATCATCGCCCTGGGGGCGTTCGCCTATAGTGCAGGTCCTTATCCCCTCTCCTACCACGGCCTGGGCGAACTGATGGTATTCATCTTCTTTGGCCTTGTGCCCGTCAACCTCACCTATTATGTGATGAGCCTGAATTTTCATCCGTTAGCCATCCTGTTCTCCATTGCCATCGGCCTGATGGGCGTCAATGTGCTGCTGGTCAACAACTACCGTGATGTTGAGGACGATCGAGCCGCGGGCAAGAAGACACAGACCGTTATGAGAGGAAGGCCCGTCACCGCCTTTGCCTACCTGATTAACGGTTACGCTGCGATAGCGATACTCACCGCCTTCTGGCTGATGATTATCATCGGCCGTGGCAGGTTGCTGCCCTTGTGGACACTTGCCATACCCGTAATCTATCTGGTGCTTCACACCATCACATGGTACCAACTTAGGCATCGTGACGGCGCCTCCTTGAACCCACTATTAGGCAAGACAGCTCGTAATATGCTTATTTTCACCATTTTATTTACCATCATCTTCATCATTTATTCCTAACTACCATGGCCTTGATTGACGACATCCGCGCCCTGCGCATCGCCGACTATGACTATCCCCTGCCCGATGAGCGCATCGCTAAGCACCCGCTGGCACAGCGCGAACAGTGCAAGCTATTATATTATAAAGGTGGAGCCATCGAAGAGCGCCGCTTTTGGGAAGTGCCTGCATTGCTGCCTGAAGGGGCCACACTCATCTATAATAATACGCGCGTGATTAATGCCCGCCTCAGGTTCCAAAAGGAGACGGGTTCGACGATAGAAATCTTTTGCCTGGAACCCGTGGCACCGCGAGACTACGAGCAGATCTTCCAGACCACAGGCCACTGCGTGTGGCAATGCCTGGTGGGCAACAGCAAACGCTGGAAACAGGGACCGTTGGCTCAAACCG
This sequence comes from uncultured Bacteroidales bacterium, assembly GCA_902787185.1. GTDB lineage: Bacteria > Bacteroidota > Bacteroidia > Bacteroidales > Muribaculaceae > Sodaliphilus. The sequence continues at coordinate 16,620 of CADAFP010000048.1, forward strand.
TCACCATCGACGGTCAAGAGGTCACCCTGTCGGCCACCCGTGGCGAACAACGTGGCAACGCTTGGGAAATCGCCTTTGACTGGGACGGCGACGGGCAATGCACCTTTGCCGACGTGCTCGACGCCATCGGTGAGATACCCATCCCACCCTATCTGAACCGCGGCACCGAGGAAAGCGACCCAACCGACTACCAGACCGTCTATAGCCACATTGACGGTAGCGTCGCCGCCCCGACAGCGGGACTGCACTTCACCGACGAGGTGCTCGCCGAGTGTGACCGTCGTGGCATCACGCGCCGCGAAATCACGCTTCATGTGGGCGCCGGCACGTTCCAACCCGTCAAGAGCGAGCACATTGGCGACCACCCGATGCACTACGAGTTCATCAGTGTGCCGCGAGACGTTATTGTGGACATCATCAATGCCACAGGACCTGTTATCGCCGTGGGCACGACCAGCGTGCGCACCCTCGAGAGCCTGTACTATATCGGCCAAATCCTTGAGGACAACCCCGATGCCGACGAGGAAGCGCTCATCGTGACCCAATGGATGCCTTACACCACCCCGTGCCAAATCTCCACCAAGAAAGCGCTACAAAATATCGTCGACTACCTTGAGCGCCACCATGCCGACACCTACATGGGCAGCACCCAACTAATGATAGCTCCTGGCTTTGAGTACCGCATCGTCAGCGGTATGATCACCAACTTCCACCAACCACAGTCCACGCTGTTGTTGCTCGTTGCAGCCTTTGTGGGTCAGGACAAGTGGCGAGGCATGTATGACTATGCCATGGAACACGGTTTTCGTTTCCTGAGCTATGGCGACGCCCAATTACTGCTGAAGTGACAAACAACTGAATTCTCAGATATTTCTAAGCTAATGTGTGCCAAGAAGAGAACTTTTTGGTGCACTTTTGCTTTTTTATGGCTACTGATTCATCTATGAAAAAGGGGGATTGGTCGCATTTTTATGCCCGAAAGGGAGATTAACCGGGGTTATCACGCATATAATGGTTAAACTTGGTTTATCGATTTCGGTCTAAAAGACAAAGAAAATGAATTTTTAAATCACTTGTTGAACAATATAAAACAACAAAACTATGAAAACTTCTGTTAAAAAAATGATGATGAGCTTCGCTCTCATTGGATGCCTGGTAATCGGGGCATCCGACGCTTCGGCCCAGGGCCGCAGTCGTTCACAAGGAGGCAGCACCGCCAGCAGAAGCCAATCGGCAGCTGTCTCAAGTTCCAGCAAATCAACGGCACCGTCGGTGAGCCGTGTCGGCAGCGCCAGCAGTGGCAGCCGCAGCACTTCCACACCGCAGGTGAGCCGTCCCAGCAGCGCCACCAGTGTCAGCCGCAGCACTTCCACACCGCAGGTGAGCCGTCCCAGCAGCGCCACCAGTGTCAGCCGCAGCGCTTCCACACCGCAGGTGAGCCGCAGTTCTTCCAGCACCCCGCAGGTGGGCCGCACTGACCATAGCCGCCCCTCCACTGTTGGCACTTCGGGTTCCTCGAAGCCCAACACAGGGAGTATCACTGGTCGCAGTGCAACAACGCGTCCAAGCACAGGCAGCAGTATCGGCAGTGGCCACAGCAGCAGCACAACCACTCCGCAGGTGGGCCGCACTGACCAAAGCCGTCCCTCTACTGTAGGCATTTCGGGTTCCTCGAAGCCCAACACGGGGAGTGTCACCGGTCGCGGAGCAACGACTCGTCCAGGTTCAGGCAGCAGCAGCAGCGGCAGCGGCACCACTGTTGGCATCAGCAAAAAAGCCACGGATAACGTAAAGCATCAAAGCGACTTAACCGATAAGCGCGCTACCACTGATGTCTCACGCGAACAAGGCACCTCTCTTTCCACCAAGCCCAACTTTGGTAAAAAGCCTGGTGACGGAGGTGGCAAGCCCGGCAACGGCGGCAAGCCCGGCAACGGCGGCAAGCCCGACAACGGCGGTAAGCCCGGTAACGGAGGTGGCAAGCCCGATCATGGAGGCGGCAAGCCCGATCATGGCGGTGATAAGACTCATGATCACGGAGGACATCACGGTTACAATCCTAAGCATCCCTATGACTACAAGCAGCACCACTACCGTGATGAGTTCAGACTGAACCACATGCATCACGACTGGACTCGTCCTCTTCCCCCTCCCGCACGCCCTTATCGTCCCGCTCCCTGGGTATGGGTACGCCCCACGATTCCTGTAGGATGGCACCCCTATGTCGGAGCACCCGTTATCGACCGCATCTTGGGTCTGGTATTCGGCACACTCTATGACGTTTCGCTCGACTACCTGTACTACAACGGTTACTATATCGATGGCTATGCCGACGGCATCATCTACCTGAGAGATGTGCCCATGCTCAACCTCTATTGGCCTGACGTGATGCTGAACTATGAATACAACCAACTGGTCAATGCTCAGTTTATCTATCACAACAGCTACTATAGCACGTCACGCTTTGACAAGGCTTACCGCAGTCTCTCACGCATCTATGGCCCTCCCGTTTACCATGACGGCATGACGGTGAGCTGGTACGGAGGCAACAGCAGGGGATATGTGACGCTGTCATTGGTCAACAGTTACGGTGACTATTACACGACATTGTCGATCGGTTACTGACAAAACACTCAATAGATAACACACACGATTGCTCTCTCTTTTCAGAGGCGGATGGTTCAAGCTGTCCGCCTCTGGTTCTTGTTGAGGCAAGTGGTCAAAATGACTTGATAAATGGCCGAAATTTCCCTATTAAAAACAATAATGCCCCCATTTAACAATTTTTCAATGCAAATTTAGAAATATTATTGTCAAAAACTTGCGTAATAACCTGAATACCCATACCTTTGCAGCAAGTTTTTTCATAGGATTAGATTTTTAAGGTTTAAAGTGTATGGTTGTTGGGAAACAACCATACATTTTTTTTGTTTCCACCTATGATAAGAAGCCTCTCAATCGGGTATGGTCCCCATTGATGATAAAAAGGGCTCAGCGGAAAATTAGTGGGGGCAGGCGTAAATCCTAGTGAGTCTGAAAAGGAAGAATTTTTCATCAATGACTCCCCTGAGAGTGCCTCTAAAAC
>CADAFP010000049.1 GCA_902787185.1 uncultured Bacteroidales bacterium
TCCAGTATGACCCATGTGGTCTTTGACCCCTCATTCGCCAATGCCCGCCCAAGGTCCACCAATGGTTGGTTCTATGGCATGTACAATCTTGAATCCATCGAGGGCATGGAGTATCTGAACACCAGCGAGGTCACCGATATGGCTTGGATGTTTGGTCTGTGCAACAAATTGACGAGTATTGACATGAGCCACTTCAACACGTCCAAGGTGACCAATATGCATGCCATGTTCGCCGACTGTTGGGAACTCATGAGTCTTGACTTGAGCAGCTTCAACACGACCAACGTGACCGACATGGGCTGGATGTTCTATGGCCGCAATAGTCTGCAGACCATCTATGTGGGCGAGGGCTGGAGCACGGACGCTGTGACAAACTCTGAAGAAATGTTCAATAAATGTCTCAACCTGATGGGTGGCCTGGGAACGCTCTGGGACGAATCCTACCCGAAGGACAAGACCTATGCCCACATCGACGGCGGCCTTGACAACCCCGGCTACTTCACCGATAAGTATGCGCCTGTGCCCTATGCCTGCTACACACCGTCGAACACCACGCTGACGTTCTACAACGACAACCAGCGCCTTAGCCGCGAGGGCACGACCTACTTCATGAACACAGGAGAAACCAGACCGGGTTGGAGGAACGATGGCACCAATGAGAGTGTGACCCAGGTGGTCATTGACCCGTCATTCGCCGGTGCCCGCCCGACGACTACCTATCAATGGTTTTACTTTATGGAGAATCTTCAGTCCATCACTGGCTTGAACTATTTGAACACCAGCGAGGTGACCAATATGGCTATGATGTTCTCTCTCTGCAGAGAAATGTCAAGCATCGACGTGAGTCACTTTGATACCGGGAATGTGACCAATATGGCAGGAATGTTCGTTGGCTGCGAAAGCCTGACGAGCCTTAACATGTGCAGTTTCAACACCGCTAATGTGACCGACATGAGAAAGATGTTCAGTAGCTGTTCCAATCTGCAGACCATCTTTGTGGACAGTGACTGGAGCGTTGATGGCGTTACTTTGTCTGAAGAGATGTTCTTTGAATGCAACAGCCTGGTGGGCGGCAAGGGCACGACCTACGATGGCAACCACATGGACAAGGCCTATGCCCGCATCGACGGCGGCACGAGCAACCCGGGCTACTTGACCGGACCGCAGGCCTATGTAGTGTACACGGCGGAGAACACGACAATGACGTTCTACTACGACATCTATCGCAGCAGTCGCACTGGCGCGACTTACGACCTGAACGAGAGAAACTACCCTCCCCGTTGGAATACTGACGGCACCAAAGATCATGTGACCAAGGTCATCTTTGACCCCTCATTCGCAAGATTTCTCCCGACAAGCACCAACGCATGGTTCTCAAATATGGAAAACCTTCAATCCATTACTGGCATGCGCTACTTGAACACCAGCGAGGTGACCATTATGAGATGTATGTTCACCCACTGCCATAATTTGGCGAGCGTTGACATGAGCAACTTCAACACAGCCAAGGTGACCGACATGTACGCCATGTTCTACTCTTGCCGTAGCCTGACGAGCCTTGACTTGAGCAGTTTCGACACGCACAATGTGACCGATATGGACAATATGTTCTATAACTGCGATAAACTGCGCACCATCTATGGCACTGATTGGGATACTGGTGCCGTGACGGCATCCAGAGTTATGTTCTATGGTTGCTACGATCTGGTGGGTGGAATGGGAACACACTATTCCCATTCCTGCACTGACCATAACTTCGCCCGCCTCGACGGCGGCCCCATCAGGCTGGGTTACTTTACCGAGAAGCCTGCCGCCATCCGCGGCGACGTGAACGGCGACGGCAGCGTGGATATTGCCGACGTGACTAGCCTGATGGACTATCTGTTGAGCGAGGACGCTGAGGGTATCAACCTCAATGCAGCTGACGTTAACCTGGATGGCAACATTGATATCGCTGATGCAACCGGCCTGGTTGACTACCTGCTGAATAGAAGTTGGGATTAAATCTCCAACATAGCCAATAGACCTATCCCTCATGCTCTCTCGAGTGTGAGGGATTTCTATTCATTGCCGCCCCCAATAATCACGATTTGTGTTGCATTGAACTGATTGATAATCCCATGGGATGACGATAGGCATATATAGGCGAGGCCCTGCGTTACCGCATTGTTTATTGGCAGAAGAGCCCTCTAACAATTTTTTTTTTGCACATATCATTAATTGTCATTACTTTTGCAGTGGAAAATTGGGTCAACTTGACAGAAAATGATTGATAATTATTAGTGTTTATTAGTATATATAGTTCAACTTAATTGAGATTACAGTAATTATGAAGAAACTTTTTTCTCTATTTTCACTTGCCCTGCTGACCATGTCGGCATGGGGCGCTGTGGGGGTGACTAGCTTGAGCGAGGCAAACGCTTTGACCGATGGCGAGAACTTTACCTTCAACGGCAACGCTGTTGTTACCATCTGCTGGAAGGGTAGCGTGTATCTGAACGACGGGAGTGGCTATGGCCAGATTACCAACTATGACGGCACCTTCGAGAGCGGTCAGGTGCTGAATCAGGGCTGGAATGCCACCAAGACCAGTGATAACGGCTGGGTGAAGTTTAACGATGCTGCAGATCTCAGCGCCAGCGGTGAGACCAATGCTGCGCTGGCTGCTGCCCAAAAGCTCACTTCTGTAGATGAGAGCCTGCTCAACGCCTATGTTTACGCCGAGAATGTGAACAAGAGCTTTCTCCCGATACGCTCAATCACCCTGCCCGACGGCACTAAACTTTCACTGACCGGAACAGGAAATCAGCCCGCTATGGGCAATTACAACATCTATGGTATCATTTGGAAGTCTGGCGACAATCTGGTGTTCGAACCCGTTGCTTGGGAGACCTATGTTGAGCCTCCCGTGTACCTGCGTGGTGACGTGAACATGGATGGCAACGTGGATATTGCCGACGAGACCGACCTGATCGACTATCTGTTGAGCAAGGACGCCACTAACGTCAGTCTCGAGAATGCCGACGTGAATCTGGACGGCAGCGTGGATATCGCTGACGCAACCAGCCTGGTTGACTATCTGCTGGATAAAACCTGGCCCGAAGAGGTGGACGAGATGGTTTACACAGTTGCCGGCTTTGAGTCTGTATTTGGCAGCAACTGGGACCCCACCGATGAGAACAACAACATGGTTAAGGGTGCTAACGGCGTTTACACCTGGAGCAAGTCGGGTGTAGCCCTGACTGGGAACTTCGAGTTCAAGATTGTGGGTAACCACGACTGGAGCGTCTATGAGTGCCCCGCCGGCGCATACAACAACTATGTTGTTAACGTAGCCGAGGAAGGCGTCTACACCATCGACATCACCTTCAACCCCGAGGCTGAAGAAGCTAACCGCATCACCTGCAACTTGACCAAGACCGGTGACATTGAGCATGTTTACACCGTTGCTGGTACCTACAACCTGTTTGGAGAAGACTGGGACCCCAACTGCGAGCAGAACAACATGGTTAAGGGTGATGATGGTATCTACCGTTTGACCAAGGCTGGTTGGTTCGAAGAGGGTGCCGACATCAGGTTCAAGGTTGTTCAAGACCACAATTGGGATCATGCATGGCCCGCCGAGGACTTTGCCATTGGCGTTTACAAGACTGGTGCCTTCAACTTTGAGATCGTCTTCAATCCCTACAATAACGACGAAGACAAGGTTCACGTCGTTATCACTGAGATATTCTAAACGAGTAATCTATTGAACTGAATCTTTTATAGAGTCCTTATAAGAGAGGATGTGTCATCATGAAGTGGCACATCCTCTTCGCATATCCCAGCCAAAGCCCCGCTTTTGCCTCATTTAGGACGAAAACAGGAAATGACTTTTTAAGGACTGAAGAGTGAACAGTGAATGGTTTGATGGCGGCAGCCTTATAATAAATCTTTCTATATTACACGTTCCACCAGTGAGAGCACGGGTGTCATCAGCTGGGACGGTTCTAATGATGCGGTAAGCGAAGCGGCGCTATCAGTTAGAACCGTCCCAATGATGCACCGCCCCCCGCCGCTGTCGGGGTTTTCCGTGCGATTGAGGATGAAAATGACTGGAAACGAGTGGCAAAAAAGATTGAAGTGTAAAAAAATTAGACATTTTTACCGTCATTTTCCTCATTTGTTCAATTTTATTAACAAGAACTGTTGCTTGTTTATGATAACCAAGTTATCTTTGCTGATAGAAAACTATAAACCAACTAAAACGATAAACTACAATGAAAAACTTCATCAAAACCACACTCCTGCTGCTGGCCCTGTTGTTGCCAGCAACAGCCGCCGCCTATGACTTTGAGGTGGACGGCATTTATTACAACATCACGGGCGTTAATACCGTTGAGGTGACCTATAGAGTCATGTATCAGGCTGATTACTATGGTGATGTGGTCATCCCTGCTGCTGTCACCCACGACGGCACGACCTACTCCGTCACCGCTATCGGCGAAAGGGCGTTCGAGCAATGCAGCGGTCTGGGGAGTGTGACCATTCCAGGCTCGGTCACAATTATAGAATCCATTGCGTTTTGGAACTGTAGTGGCCTGAGGAGCATGACTATCCCCAGTTCTGTTACTCTCATCAAAGACAGAGCCTTCTATGGTTGTACTGGCCTGACGAACATCGTCGTTGAAAGTGGTAATCCAAACTATGATTCCCGCGACAACTGTAATGCCATCATTAAAACTTCAAGTAACTCATTGATTGTTGGCTGCAAGAACACCGTTATCCCCAATACCGTGACCGCCATTGGTGATAACGCATTCGCTGGATGCTACGATTTGACGAGCATATCCATCCCCAATTCGGTCACTTCGATTGGCAACAGTGCATTCAGTAGCTGCCGCAGCTTGGCAAGCGTGACCATTTCCAATTCCGTCATCTATATCGGCAATTATGCGTTTGATGGCTGCCGTGGCCTGACGAGCATTGTTGTTGAAAGTGGTAATCCAAAATATGATTCCCGCGACAACTGTAATGCCATTATTGAAACTTCAAGCAACACCTTAATTAACGGCTGCAAGAACACCGTTATTCCCAATACCGTCACCGCCATCGGCGAATGTGCGTTCAGAGGTTGTGAAGACCTGACGAGCGTGACCATTCCCAACTCGGTGATTTCAATTGGCCGGGATGCGTTTCATGGCTGCCGTTATCTGAGGAGTGTGACCTTCGGCAACTCGCTCACTTATATCGATTATTATGCGTTTGAATACTGCCGTGCCCTGACGAGCGTGACCATTCCGAGCACTGTCACCTTCATCGGCCAAGGTGCGTTTAGCAGCTGTAATAGTTTGGCGAGCATTGTCGTGGAAAGTGGTAATCCAACCTATGATTCCCGTGATAACTGTAATGCGATAATTAAGACTTCAAGCAACACCTTGATGACAGGCTGCAAGAACACCGTTATCCCTAAAACGGTTACCGCTATCGGCAACAGTGCGTTCTCGGGTAGTGAATACTTGACGACTATAACTATCCCCAGCTCGGTTACAGAAATCGGCATGGCAGCATTCTTTGACTGTTATGGTCTGAAGGATGTGTACAGCTATATTGTTGACCCATCGGTGGTCTCAATGGGCACTGACGCGTTCTATAAAAACCCTGTAGGCTCTGACTATTCCTATCGCACGCTTCATGTGCCGCAGGGGACGGCCGCTGCCTACCAAGCCAACCAGCACTGGAGCCCCTATTTCGGGCAGATCGTGGAGATGGAGCCTGAGGTGTTCTTGCTTGGCGACGTGAACGGCGACGGCGAGGTCAACATTACGGATGTGAATGTCGTTACCGGCATCATCATGGGCGAAACCCTGGATGCCGAGACCATGGAGCGTGCCGATGTCAACGAGGATGGCAGCATCAACATCAGCGACATCAACGCGATTATCAACATCATCTTGAACCCTGCCGAAGTCGAGGAGCATGAGTACGTGGACCTGGGCCTGCCCAGCGGCACGCTGTGGGCAACCTGCAATGTCGGTGCCAGCACTCCCGAGCAGTACGGCGACTACTTCGCCTGGGGCGAGACCGAGCCCAAGGAAGTCTATAACTGGGAAACCTACAAGTGGTGCAACGGCAGTGATGACACATTAACCAAGTATTGCACCGATAGCGAATATGGCACGGTTGATGGCAAGACGGTTCTGGACCCCCAAGACGATGCCGCCTTTGTGAACTGGGGACTTGGGTGGCGCATGCCCACCGAAGCGCAAATATATGAGTTGCGCAGCTACACCAGTAGTACCAGAACCGAGGTCAACGGTGTGAAAGGTCGCTTGATTACCGGACGTAACGGAAATTCCATCTTCTTGCCCGGCAGCGGTGAATGGAACAACGGCGGGGGAGCAGGCGGCTATAGTGGTGATTATTGGTCATGCTCGGGACAAAACAGATATGCCTTCGGCCTGTGGACCGATTCGGGAGGCAATAGCTGGGGGTTTTTCAACGACTTCCGTTACGCTGGCCACACCATCCGTCCCGTGCGCGGGGCGTCAACCGACTTCTACATCGTGGAGCAGAGCCTTGACTTGGGTATTGAGCCCGTCGGTGAACTTCACACGGGCCACGTGACTATTGTCAACAACACTATGGAAGAAATGACTTTTACCGCCACCGTCGATGAGCCTTTCCTGCTCCAGCAAGGAGAAGACTTTGTTTCCAGCATGGACATTGTGGTACCTGGTGGCTCTACCACTCCGCTGACAGTTGCTTTCAATGGGACCGCTTCAGGCCAGTACAATGGCAACGTGACCATCAAGAGCGCAGCACCCGATGGCGGTGAGGCCGTTATCCCTGTCAAGATTTTTGCCTATGCCGACGTCTCGGCAGAGCAGGAGTACCTTGACATGGGGCTGCCCAGCGGCACGCTGTGGGCAACTTGCAACGTCGGTGCCAGCAGTCCTGAGGAATCCGGTGACTACTTCGCCTGGGGCGAGACCGAACCCAAGGAGGTCTATTCTTGGGAAACCTACAAGTGGTGCAACGGCAGCGAGAACACGTTGACCAAGTACTGCACGTTTAGCAACTACGGCACGGTTGACAACAAGAGAGAACTGGAGCCTGAAGATGATGCCGCATGTGTGAACCTGGGTCCCTCATGGCGCATGCCGACCAAAGATCAGATAAATGAACTGGAGCGGTACTGCACGTGGAGGTGGACAACTGTGAATGGAGTGGATGGGTACCTGGTCATCGGTCGCAACGGTAACACATTGTTCCTGCCATTGACTGGCGAGTATCATGACAGTACGCTTGAAGATACTGACTGGTTTGGCTACTTCTGGTCAAGTGGCTTATACTCCAACGATGATCCAGTATTCCCATACGGCATGGGATTCAATCCCAATTGGATAGGCGGTTTTGGCACCAAGCGGTGTTACGGAATCACTGTCCGTGGTGTGCGCTTGTCGGCAGCTGATGTCTTCGTCGAGCAGAAGCACCTTGACATCGAAGGGGTACCTATTGGAGAGACGAGTACAGGTGAATTGACCCTCGTCAACAATACCCAAGAGGATATTACCGTCACGGCTACAGTGGATGCACCATTCTCGTTTGAGGAGGGTAACGCTTCGAGCAAGACTGTCGTTATACCCGGCAAGTCCCATACCCGAGTGGCAGTGCTTTTCACGGCGACGTCTTCAGGTGAATTCAGCGGCAACGTGACCTTTGAGAGCCCGGCATTGGATGGCGGCCAGAGCGTTATCCCCGTCCATACGATAGCCTTCGCCGATGACTTTATGCATCAAGAGTATGTTGACCTGGGCTTGCCCAGCGGCACGTTGTGGGCGACGAGGGATATCGGAGCCAACAGCCCCGAGGAGTATGGCGACCTTTTTGTATGGGGCCACACAACACTTTACAATATGGTGAACAGGAGCAACAAGAAATTGTGCAACGGCAGTGAAGAGGGAATTACAAAAGTTCCCACTAACAATCTTGATGACCTGTCTGACTACACGTGGGAGTTGGATCCTGAGCAGGATGCCGCCTATGTGAATTGGGGTCCGGAGTGGCGCACACCGTCTTTAGATCAGATTGAAGAACTGATGAATAGTTGTACTTGTTACAGAGCACGGATCAATGGCATGATTGTTCGTTTGGTTGTTGGCCCTAACGGTAACAGCATGATCTTGCCCATTGATTGCAATTATTGGTCACGTACTCCAAACGGTTATGATTACGCCTACGGCATGTGGTTAGAAGACAGTAACTTGGGTTGGGGCATCTTCTGGAGTCCTATGTCCTACAATCACAGGGTGCGTGCCGTACGCGTGCCTCAGCAGTAACGTCCTCGTTCCAACACGAGGAAACGCGCAAAAATGAAACGGCGAGGCTGGCAATGAAAAAATGCCAGCTTCGCTTTTTTCGAGGAATGAAATAGCCGTTGTCCTTAACCCTGAGGGGGAATTGCGGGCGTTAGCCTGTGGGTTGAAATGATTACAAATACACCAAAATGGATAGGAAATGTTAAAAACGTGAAAGTAAAACACATCATTGAACTAAAAGGTGTAACTTTGTAAAATAAAGAGGAGCCTTATGGAAGGGTTTAAAGGGTTCTGCTCTCCATTTGGCTCCAATAGTATTGATAGAACCCGCCTCATGTAACCCAGATGAAACGTTATTTTACCCTTCTCACGGCCAGCCTGATTGCTGTGTGTGCGCTGGCCCAGACGCAGTTCATTTCAGGAAAATTCAAGTATGAAGTGATCGAGGGCACCGACAACATGGTGCAGATTATTCCCAAGAGCAATTCTGAGAGCGGAGCAGGCTACAGCAACCTCGTCTCGTCAGATTTCAAGAGCTCAGTGACTTACAACGGTGTGACCTATCAAGTGGTGGGCATCGGCGCCAACGCATTCTACCGTTGCACGCTCAACGACCAAGCCATCCTGCAGTTGCCCGAGGGCATCATCTTTATTGATTCTGGCGCGTTTTCCTACACCGAAGTGGGCTCGTTGAAGATGCCCACGACCTTGCAGTTCATCTCTGAAAGAGCGTTCGATAACAACAAACTGGCCGGTATGACCGTGCTGGCTGGCAACCCCTACTTTGCGCACTTGGCATCGACGCAGGGCTCAGTGACCTACACCATGCTCACCAATAAGGAGAAGACCAAAATCATCGCTGCGCCAGGTGCCAAGCCCACGCAGTTCAGCAGCAGCGGCACCACCTACCTCACGTCAATCACCATTCCCGAGCAAATCACCGAGATTGGCGACTGCGCTTTCTATGGCAATCCTACCCTCAAGACCGTGAATTTCCATGCTGGCATCACGCGCATCGGCGAGGGCGCCTTCTACGAGACGCAGCTCACCCGCGTGAGCATCCCCAACCCTGACTGTGAGATTGGCAACAGTTGCTTCAGCAACAGCCAGGTGAGCAGCATCTCCCTGCCCCAGGGCATGAAAAAACTGGGCCGTCATGTGTTCTTCTACTGCGTCAACCTCACCAGCCTCACCCTGCCCGAGGGTATGGAGGAAATCGGCATGATGTGCTTCAGCAGCTGCGCCCTCACCAGCGTGAACCTGCCCAGCACGATGGTCAAGCTCGACAGTTGCGCGCTCCAGGACAACCCGTTCACCAGCATCAACCTCAAGAACGTCAAGTTTGTGGGCCATCAGGCGTTCAGCATGTGCACTAACCTCACGTCCATCACCAGCAACGGCAAACTCGAGGAGATTGACGGAGCGGCCTTTACCCGCTGCCCCATCACGACGGCTTATCTGCCCGAGGGGCTGCTGACCATCAATAAGAATGCCTACTTCCGCTGCACCAGTCTCAACACGTTCACCATCCCCACGACGGTGACCACCATCACGGGCAACCCCTGTGTGGGAGCGACCTCGTTGAGAGCTTTTACCGTGGCACCGGGCAGTGAGTATTTCACAGCCTATGAGGGCTGTCTCTATGCCACCGGAGGCATGACGGTAAAACCCGAGGTCATTCGTGCCGAGGGTGATGCGCCCGCAGGACTGACTGCCCTGGTGGGTGTGCCCACCGGCTGGCAGCAGAGCGTGCTCCGTGTGCCCGAGGGCGTGACCGTCATTGCCGACCAGGCAGCGCGTGAGGCCACTTCCATCACCGAGGTGGAGTTGCCCTCGACGCTCGTCGAAATCCGCCCCAGCGCCTTCAGCAGCATCAATAACATCACCAAGGTGACCTGCCTTGCCACCACCCCGCCCAGCAAAGGCACCTACTTTACCAGTACGGTTTACCAGAACGCTACCCTGTATGTGCCCATGCGTAGCCTGGAACGCTACATGAGCGCCGAGGGCTGGAGTGAGTTCCAGCATATTGAGGGTATCGACACTGGCGATGAGCCTGGCATGCGCGGTGACGTGAACCTTGACGGCAGCGTGGATATTGCCGACGTGACCGACTTGATTGACTACTTGTTGACCAAAGACGCCACAGGCCTCAGCCTCGAGAACGCCGACGTGAACCTTGACGGCAGCGTGGACATTGCCGACGTGACCGACCTGATTGACTACCTGTTGAATAAAAGCTGGGATTAAATCTCCAACATAGTCAACACATATCCCTCTTGCTCTCTCACAAGGGCATGAGGGATTTTCTTCCTTTGGGGCGATGATATAGTTGATGGTTGGCCTCTCTAATAAATTCAATGCGAATTACACAAATTTTTACGAACTTGTTATAAAAACCTTAACGAAAAATAGTAACTTTGTAGGGCTTACTTTGTTTGAATTACCGCAATTATTCTTTCTAAATAGTGATGATTATGAGACAGTTTTTCCTCCTTAAAGCGCTCGCCATAGTGGCGTGCCTGTTTTGTTCGATGAGTGCACAGGCGAGAGTCTTGGCCTATGCTAAGTATGTGCAGGATGATACGACAATGACGTTCTATTATGACGATCAGGATCATACCCGCCCTGGTGTCTCCCTCTACATGAATAGCGAAGGGCAAGATCCCGACTGGTATCTTTACAATTTCAATGAACATATCGTCAAGGTGGTGTTTGACCCGTCATTTGCCGATGCTCGCCCTAAAACAACCTACAGGTGGTTTTATCGAATGAAAAAACTCAGGGAAATCACTGGGTGGGAATACCTCAACACGTCCGAAGTGACCAGTATGGCCGATATGTTCCGCAACTGCTCCATGAAGAACCTTGACTTGAGCGGTCTCAATACGTCCAATGTTACAAACATGAGGACCATGTTCTATCTGTGCAGTGCCGAGAACATGAACCTGAGCAACTTTGACACATCTAACGTGACCGACATGAGTTTCATGTTCTACTACTGTGCACAGTTGACGAGTCTTGACCTGACCAGTTTCGACACCTCCAATGTCGAAAACATGGAAGCTATGTTTTATCAATGTAGCAAGCTGACCGACCTTGACTTGAGCAGTTTTAATACCGAGAAAGTGACCAATATGAGTTGGATGTTCTCCTATTGCCAGAGCATGCCCACCTTTGACCTGAGTAATTTCAACACCTCCAATGTGACAAATATGGAGCGTATGTTCCTGAATTGCCCTCAACTGAGGACTCAAGACCTGAGCAATTTCGACACATCTAAGGTGACCAACATGGCTCTCATGTTCTTTTGGGACCAAAATTTGGAAAGCGTTGACGTGAGCAGTTTCGACACCAGCAGCGTGACCGACATGAGTTCTATGTTCTATCAGTGCAACAATCTGCAAAGCGTTGACGTGAGCGGTTTTGACACGGGCAACGTGATTGATATGAGTGCCATGTTCGGCGATTGTAACAGTTTAACGAGCATTGATGTGACCAATTTCGACACATCTAACGTGACTGACATGAGTTCATTGTTCTATGGTTGCAAACTTTTGACAAGTATTGACGTGAGCAGTTTCGACACATCTAACGTGACCGACATGGCTGCGATGTTCTCTGGTTGCTATGGTTTGACGAGCCTTGACTTGAGCAATTTCAATACCGAGAATGTGGAGTTGATGAATACGATGTTCTCTCATTGTAGTGCTTTGACGAGCCTTGACCTGAGTAATTTCAACACTCCTCATTTAACATCGATGAGCAATATGTTCTCTTATTGCAGCGGTTTGACGACCATTGACTTGAGCAATTTCGACACGTCTAATGTGACGACGATGGGCAGAATGTTCTATCAATGTACCGGTATGACGAATCTTGACCTGAGTTCATTCAATACCGCCAACGTTACCGACATGGAAGAGATGTTTTATAGTTGCTCCCATTTGACGAGCCTTAACCTGAGTGGCTTCAATACCGAAAATTTGACAGATATGGCAGGTATGTTTTATAATTGCTGGATTTTGCCGAGTCTTGACCTGAGCAGTTTCAATACCCAAAATGTAAAATACATGTACAGGACGTTCAATAGCTGCAAAGACCTTGCCACGATCTATGTGGGAGATGGATGGTCCACCGAGTCTGTTATGGCGAATCTCTATTCTCCCTATACGATGTTCATGGGCTGTTCCAGTCTCGTGGGTGGGCAAGGCACGGCATACAGTTCGAGAAATGAGGACTTAGCCTATGCTCACATCGACGGCGGCCCCGAGAACCCGGGCTATCTGACCCGAAAAGTGTTCATCTTCCCTGGCGACGTTGACGGGGATGGGGTTTTGACCATCAATGACGTAACGACCTTAATTGACTATATATTGAGCAAAGACGCCACCGGCCTTAATCTCGATAACGCCGACGTAAACCAGGACGGCACCGTGGAAATCGCCGATGTGACCGCCCTTATCGACAGCCTGCTGAGTGACACAACAGAATAAACCTCCAACATAGTTAAGACTTATCCCTCACGCTCTCTCAAGGGCATGAGGGATTTTCTTCTTTATGACAGTGAACAGAGAAAAGGTAACAGGTAACAGGTAAAAGGTAATAGTGCAATGTGACGGGCTCAAGAATTCTTTGCGCCTTCACGTGGGGAATTGGCATGTGATTGTGGGTGAAAGCGACGATGAGCGAGTGGCACACTGTTAAAAGTGTAAAAGAATTAGACAGTTTTATCGCTATTTTCTCCAGTTGTACAATTTAATTAACAGAAACTGTTGCTCATTAACGATTGCCAAATTAACTTTGCTGATGGAAAACCATAATAACACAACTAAAAAGAAAACACAATGATGAAAAGCCTGATCACATCCGCACTCATGATATTGGCACTGATGTTGCCGACCACCGCCACCGCCTATGACTTTATGGTGGACAGCATTTATTACAACATCACGGGCACTCATACCGTCGAAGTGACCTATGAGCGGGAATATTGGGACGATTACTCTGGTGATGTGGCCATCCCCGCCACTGTCACCCACAGCGGCATCGTTTACGATGTTAAATCTATTGGCTATAAGGCTTTCGCTTACTGCAGTGGCCTATCGAGCGTGACCATCCCCAACTCGGTCACCTCTATCGGCCAAAGGGCGTTCTGGAACTGTCGAGGCCTGACAAGCATGACCATCCCCAGATTTGTCTCCTTCATCGGCATGGGCGCGTTCGCTGACTGTGCGAATCTGACGAGTCTGGAAGTAGAAGACGGCAACATGACCTACGATTCCCGCGACCACTGTAATGCCATTATTGAGACGGCAAGCAATACCCTGATTGCGGGTTGCCAAAGCGCTGTTATCCCCACCTCGGTCACTTCGATTGGTGACGATGCGTTCTATTACTGCAGCGGCTTGGCGAGCGTGATGATCCCCAATTCAGTTACCACCATCGGCAAGAACGCGTTTTCTCACTGCGGTGGTCTGAGGGGCGTGACCATCCCCAACTCCGTCACCGCAATCGGCGAATACGCTTTCGCTTACTGCCGTGGCATCGACAGTTTGGTCATTTCCACATCAGTCACCACCATCGACAAGAGCGTTTTTTCTCACTGTGCTGGCTTGACCAGCGTGACCATCCCCAATTCGGTCACCACCATCGGCGATGAGGCTTTCTTTAGCTGCAGTGGCCTGACGAGCGTGACCATCCCCAACTCGGTCACCACTATCGGCAATTTCGCGTTCACAGACTGCATCAGTCTGACAGATGTGTATTGCTATATTACCGATCTCTCAACAGTGAAAAACGGGTATTCCGTATTCGAGGTTTGGACCGAAGACGGTGATTATGACTATTCGGGTCGCACGCTTCATGTGCCGCAGAGGACAGCCGGCCAATATAAAACCAACGAGCATTGGTATCCGTATTTCGGGGTGATTGTGGATGAATTGATCATTGAGGATTACCTGCGTGGCGACGTGAACAGGGATGGCATGGTCAACATCGCTGATGTGAATGTCGTCATCGACATCATTCTGGGTGCTGTCCTGGATGCTGAGACCATGCTGCGAGCCGACGTCAACGAGGATAGCAGCATCAACATCAGCGATGTGAACGAGATTATCAACATCATCCTTAATCCTGTCGAAGTTGAAGAGCACGAGTGGGTTGACCTGGGGCTGCCCAGCGGCACATTGTGGGCGACCTGCAACGTGGGTGCCAGCAGCCCCGAACAGTATGGTGACTTATTCGCTTGGGGCGAGACCGAGCCCAAGGATTACTACGATTGGGAAACCTACAAGTGGAGCGACGGCACTGAAGACTCGCTGACGAAGTACTGTGAGATGGTTGACAATAAGAACGAACTTGATCCTGAAGACGATGCCGCCTTTGTGAACTGGGGACCGTCGTGGCGCATGCCAACCTTAGAGCAGCAACTCGAGCTGCTTGAGAAATGCACTTGGCAGTGGACAACGAGGGATGATGTGAACGGTCTTTTGGTCACAGGTCCTAACGGTAATTCCATTTTCTTGCCCGCTGCGGGCGAGGGCTTCCTCCATGTGCATGCCGATGTGGGCCGGTGGGGTGAGTATTGGTCACGCGAAGGTACGACTTTAGCCGACGGTATTTGCTTTGATTCTGAGGGGGTTTACATGTTTTCTGGCGTCCGCGTCTTCGGCAGGAGTGTCCGTGCCGTGTACACCCCGAAGTGATGCTGTGGTTACCCCTAACGGGGCTTTTATTGGGCGCTGATGATATGACACCGCGTTTTTATGGGCTGTGACAGCGAGCATGCTCGTTTGCTTGTTCAGGAGTTACGGGCACACTCATTTATTATGCATATTATTTTGGAAATGGTATTTTTATAACTACCTTTGCGGCTTCAATTCTTAATTAACCCAATTGTATCAACAACATCATGAAAAAAATCTTTCAATCTATTATCATGTTACTGGCTGTGATGACGTTAACCGTTGAAGCCCACGCAGCCGATGACGTGAACTGCGTCGGTGACGTGAACTGTGATGACGGTGTCAACATAGCCGACGTGACCGCTCTCATCGATTACATCTTGGACGATGTTCCAAGCATGTTCAGTGCCGCCAATGCCGATGTCAATCACGACGGCCTCATCAACATCGCCGACGTGACCACCCTGATTGATTACATCTTGGGCGGAACGTGGCCGAGCGATGAGCAAAGGCCCGAGATCGAGACCTTCACGGTGGGCGGTGTGACGTTCACGATGGTGACTGTCGAGGGCGGCACATTCACGATGCAGACAACCGACAGTTATCAGTACCACGATTATTTGTCCTATTTCGACAGGCAGTCCCATCAAGTGACGTTGTCGAGCTACTGCATCGGTCAGACCGAGGTCACTCAGGAGTTATGGGAGGCCGTGATGGGCTCTAACCTGAGTTATTACAATGACGACTGGAAACAGCCCATGGAGAACGTGTCGTGGAACAAGTGCCAGGAGTTCATCCTGAAGCTGAACGCGATTACGGGCAGGCACTTCCGCATGCCCACCGAGGCCGAGTGGGAGTTTGCTGCCCGTGGTGGCAACTTGGGCCGTGGCTACGCCCACAGTGGCGGCAATGACGTCAACGAGGTGGCCTGGTATTGGGATAACATCCCGTCACAATACCAAGACAGCTATATTTGCGGTCCACAGCGTGTGGCCGCCAAGTTGCCCAACGAGTTAGGCCTTTATGACATGAATGGCAATGTTGCCGAGATGTGTCAAGATTACATGGGCAATACCGGCGCTGAGGCGCTGACCGACCCTCATGGCCCTGCATCGGGCAATTATCGCGTGACACGCGGTGGCGCCTGGGATAGCCGTATAGAGGACTGCCTGGTGTCATCGGTTTCCATCTGTTGGCAGCAGTGGGGTAACTCAAGCATCGGGTTGCGCCTCGCTCTCGACGTGGACGGCAGTGCCGCATTCCGTCTGTCCGAGACCGTCATCACCGTCGTCGAGGGAGAGAGCCAGTCGGTTGATATCCTGAATGGTGATGGCGCCTATCAAGTGGAGTGCGATAACGGCAATGCCACGGGCACCATCAGCGGCAATAGCCTAGACGTGACGGGTGCCACGGTGGGCAACACGACCATCCGCGTTACCAACACCACCACTGGCGCCACTGCGGTCCTGAACGTGATAGTAACGCCTGTTGTGACATTCACGGTGGGCGGTGTGACGTTCTCGATGGTGGACGTCGAGGGTGGCACATACTTTTATGGCGGTCTCGAGATACCTGGCGGTCACCCCATGGATGGGGAAATGCCGTCGCCATGGGTTTGTACCGTGCCTGACTTGCGCATCGGCAAGACCGAGGTGACTCAGGCGCTGTGGCAGGCCGTGATGGGCTCCAATCCAAGTTACTTCAAGGGTGACTTGAACCGCCCCGTCGAGCAGGTGTCATGGGAAAAGTGCCAGGAGTTCATCCTGCGGTTGAACGAGATGACGGGCATGCACTTCCGTCTGCCCACCCAGGCCGAGTGGGAGTTTGCGGCACATGGCGGCAACTTGTGCAAGGCCCGCCAGTACAGTGGCAGCAACAACATTGACGATGTGGCCTGGTACTCGAGCAACTCCGGCAACACGACGCACGCCGTGGCCACTAAGCAGCCCAACGAGTTGGGCATTCACGACATGAATGGCAATGTGTGGGAATGGTGCCTGGATTTTGCCCTCATCGATGACGGCTATGGCTCGACCTTTACCACTAACCGCGCACGCCGTGGCGGCTGTTGGTCCAGCACCCCGGCCAACTGCAATGTGCTCATCGAGGACTCCAGCGCCCCTGATGACGCCTACAACCGCCTGGGCTTGCGTCTGGCCCTCGACGATAAGGACAGCTTCAGCCTGTCCGAGAGCGTGATTGCCGTTGCCGTGGGCGAAACCAAGACGGTCCAGATTCTCAATGGCGACAACCACTTTAGCTACATCAGGCAGGAGAATGAGGAAACCGAGCACTTGAGGGCCATCTTAGACTATCACGACCTGCAGGTGACGGGACTCCAAGCTGGCACCACCACCGTCAGGGTCGAGACCAATGCGGGCTACCCCCTGTATCTCACCGTGATCGTGACACCCCAAGGTCGCCACTAAAACAACAACAAAACAGAAGGCAAACAATCAATACAACGTATACAAAGGCATCCGCTTCCCTTCATTGTGAGTGGACGCGGATGCGATTTGTCTTTATTGTGCTTATTGTCTTCCTTTTCGGGGATGTGGCGGGTGTCGTCAAGAGGTTTTGGTTTAGAACCTGATGCCTGCCAGGATGGAGAAGTCGATGAGCGAGTTGACGAGGCGGCTGGCCTCCGACTTGTAGCGGTGGTGGTCGGCATTGCCCTGGAAGGCGGCAAAAAACTGCTTGTGGTTATAGACGGCTGCCATGCGCGCGCGGCAGTTGAGCGAAACGGCGCTGGTCTTGATGCCCTGGTTGGCGGCAAGGTTGTAGCGGTAGCCGATGTAGGGGGTGATGGTGAAGTTGAGCAGCCAGTTGCGACCCAGCACCCAGTTGTGGCCGTAGCCCGCGAGCAGGCAGTAGTCGTTGTAGAGGGTGCGGGGTGCCGTTTCCTGGGTGGGGAAATAGACTCGCACCTCGGGGGACATCTGCTCGACATCAAATTTCACGTCATAGTGCTGCAGGCTGAAGCCCGCCAGCCATGAGCCGGCATTGCGCAGCTGGTACTTCGAGAAGCAGTAGGACGCCGCCTGGGCATAGCGGCGGTTGTTGAAGAAATAATAGGCGGTCATGCCCATCGCCTTGCGGCTGATGCCCGGCTGCTTGAGCTTGTGCAGGCCCTCGTTGTCGCCCTTGACGGTGTAGCTGATGTTGATTTGGTTGTTGTTCTCCCAATAGTAGGCGTCGGCGGCAAAGCGGGCGCAGGTGAACGAGAACTCGACCTTGTCAGAGAGCTTGCCGCCATGAATCAGGTTGCTCACGCCCACCGAATAGCCCACACTCACGGCCATGAACGACAGCGACAGACCGATGTTGGACACCAGGTTGCTGTTCATGATCTGGTTCACGCCCTTGACGGGATGGCCGATGTAGGAGTCAAGCCAGTTGTTGCTCTTGAGGATGAGTTTCCAGTTTTTGCCCGTGCTCTTCACATAGGCGCTGTCGTAGCTGTTGAACACGCGGTCGCCCCACATGTAGGTGCGGTAGCAGAACATCACAAACCGGGGATAGCCCATCGTGCTGTCTTTGAAGTTCACCTTGCCGTGCTTCATGGCCCGCCACCAGTAGCCCTTGTCGCGCGTGGTGTCGTAGGGCTCGTTGAGCTTCTCGATGGCACGCTCACGCACGCGCTCCCTGAGTTGCTGCAACTTGCCCATGTGCTGAACGGTGTCCTGAGGCGACACCACGTCCTGCCCCGACGCCAACCCACAGGGCAGCACCGCGGCACTGAGCACCAGCAGCAATATGAGCAAGTGACGTTTCATCTCTCAGGACTGCAAAGGTAATGAGAATAAATTAATCTTGGCTTAGAAGTCGCTGAAGAAATTCGGTCGGATCAGCAAACCGACGCGCAGGCGGCAGTGATACTTGTTGTAGTCCAGCAGGTTCTCGCCATAGCCGTCATAGAAGTGCAGCATCAGGTACTGATTATCTCTCTTGCTGAAGCGGAATCCCACATTCACGATTGTGTTGAAATTGAGGTTCCATCCCTGGCGTTTCACAAAGGTGACATCGGCCACCCAACGCCTGTCGGCCGAGATAAACTGTGAACC
>CADAFP010000050.1 GCA_902787185.1 uncultured Bacteroidales bacterium
GAAGGACATGCACCTGCCCTACAGCGCCGATGCCGCTATGGCTAAGCTCTTTGCTGCCGAGACCGCTATGGAAGTGACGACCAAGGCCGTACAGTTCCATGGTGGCTACGGTTACACCCGTGAATATCCTGTTGAGCGTATGATGCGTGACGCCAAGATTACCGAGATTTATGAGGGTACATCCGAGGTACAGCGCATGGTTATCGCTGGTCAATTGTTTAAATAAATATGGAGGAATAATAAATGGCTGTTGAGATAAAAAAATATGATGGTGCAATACGGGAAACGAGAGTTGCAGGTATGCCGGACTCTAATGAATCCACGATGAATATCATCGTTTGTGTAAAGCAAGTTCCCGATACCACCGTTGTCAAGATTGACCCCGTGAAGGGTACTTTGATTCGTGAAGGCGTTCCCAGCATCATGAACCCTGATGACAAGGGCGGTCTTGAGCTCGCTTTGAGACTGAAAGACCAGTTTGGCGCCAACGTTACTGTGATTTCGATGGGTCCCCCCCAAGCCGATGTCATGTTGCGCGAAGCCCTCGCCATGGGTGCTGACCGTGCCATCCTGTTGAGTGACCGCAAGTTTGCCGGTGCCGACACGCTGGCAACATCCTATGCTCTGTCTGGCCTGTGCCGTGTGCTGGACTATGACATCATCATCGCTGGCCGTCAGGCCATCGACGGTGACACCGCCCAAGTGGGTCCCGAGCTCGCTGAGCACCTGGGCCTGCCCCAGATCACCTATGTTGCCGGCGCTAAGGTGCTTGACAACGGCAACCTTGAGGTGGAGAAGGAGAACGAGGACGGTGTACAGGTTCTCGAGGTCGAGGGCAAGTGCCTGTTGACCGTTCTTGCTTCGGCATTTGATGCCCGCTACATGAGCGTGAGCGGCATTATGGAGGCCTATGACAAGGAGGTAGAGGTATGGAGTGCCGACAAGATTGACGTCGAGGAAGGTAAGCTGGGTCTCGCTGGCTCGCCCACCAAGGTGTTCAAGTCGTTCCCCAAGGCCATGAAGGCTCCTGGCGAGGTTCACGAGGTAACCCCCGAGGAGGCTGTTGAGCTGATTGTTAATCAACTGAAAGTTAAACACATTATCTAAAAGTCACATGTTCAAACAACTAAAACAATAAACAACAACTTGAACAAC
Organism: uncultured Bacteroidales bacterium; assembly: GCA_902787185.1. Taxonomy (GTDB): domain Bacteria; phylum Bacteroidota; class Bacteroidia; order Bacteroidales; family Muribaculaceae; genus Sodaliphilus. The sequence goes on from CADAFP010000050.1 coordinate 1,156, forward strand.
AAGCGTTTTTTGTCATTTTCTTGTTGTTTGTGTTGTTGATGTTGTTAAGGATGTTTGATATAACAGAATCGCATTATGGATAAGAAAGATTATAAAAACGTATTCGTTTTTGCCGAGCAGCGCGAGGGTGTTATCCAGTCCGTTGCACTCGAACTTTTAGGTAAAGCGCGTGACCTGGCTGATGCACTTGGCGAGAAAGTGGTAGCCATGCTCCTGGGCGAAGGCATTAAGGACCAGGCTCAGATGCTCGTTGAGTACGGTGCCGATGAGGTCATCGTTGTTGACGCTCCCGAGTTGAAGGACTTCTTGAGTGAGCAGTATTCCCAGGCCGTTGGCCAGATCATCACCGAGCGCAAGCCCAGCATCGTGCTTTACGGTGCAACGACCATTGGCCGTGACCTGGCTCCCCGCATCGCTTCGCGCCTCAAGACGGGTCTGACTGCCGACTGCACTAAGCTCGAGATTGAGCCCGACCAGAATAATGAGCCCGAATTCCGCATGACGCGTCCCGCATTTGGTGGTAACCTGATGGCAACCATCATTTGCCCGAACAACCGTCCGCAGATGTCAACCGTGCGCCCCGGTGTGATGCAGAAGATGCAGCGCCAGGCAGGCCGTGAGGGTGTGATCACCGAGTTCGCTCCCAAGTTCGACACCAGCAAGTTTAAAGTAAAACTCGTCAAGACCATCAAGGCCGACAAGCAGATGGCCGACATCGCCGAGGCCAAGATCCTCGTCAGCGGTGGACGTGGTGTTCACGACAAGGAAGGCTTTGACAAGCTGCAGGCTCTCGCCGACGTCCTCGGCGGACAGGTGGCTTCGTCACGTGCCATGGTTGACAACGGCGTGATGCCTCACGAGTGCCAGGTAGGTCAGACGGGTAAGACCGTTCGCCCCAACCTCTACATGGCTTGTGGTATCAGCGGTGCCATCCAGCACCTTGCCGGTATGGAAGAGAGCGATTTCATCATCGCCATCAACAAGGACAAGTTCGCCCCCATCTTCAGCGTGGCTGACCTGGGCATCGTTGGCGACCTTCACAAGATTGTCCCCATGTTGACCGAGCGCATCAAGAAAGAACTCGAGAAATAATTCTCCCAAACCAATAGAGCAGGGCGGGTACCACAACGGCATCCGCCCTCTATTATTCATGGTCATTCATGGTATAACAATGTGTTGCGTCATTTTTTTACACGAATGTCCATGAATCTCCATGAATATTCATAAATAATTATATTCATGACAATTCGTGGCCATTTCTGGTTATTCGTGTTAAAACAATGTGTCGTGTCATTTTTTTACACGAATGTCCATGAATCTCCATGAATGTTCATAAATAATTATATTAATGACAATCATGGGCATTTATGGTTATTTGTGTTGGCATGATTATTGTTGAGTTTGGAGGTGTTATGGTATTGAAGAAAAAGAATAAAAAGGAGAAATCACGCCTTGATGATGTGATCAAGGCGATGCGTCGCGGCAACCGTGAAGGTCAGCAGGAGGTGCTGGGTCCCGGTTTCCACTCGTCACACAGTGTTCACCGTTCCAAGAAGACCTATACGCGCAAAGCCAAGCATAAAGGCTCCCTGGACGACTGATTCTCACAAACCAGCAACGTATAGATTGCGCTGCGCGCAAGAAATCAAAGAATATTGATATTAAAAATTCTTTTTTTGATTTCTCGCGCGCAGCGCGATACATTTTCATTATTCATTACAGCTCGATGGCGTCCTTCACCTTCTCGGGGAGCAAGGCGATGTCGAGGACTTCCTTGATGGTGTTGACATAGTGGAAGGTCAAACCCTTGAGGTAGATTTCGTTAATCTCCTCGATGTCCTTGCGGTTGTCCTTGCACAGGATGATGTCCTTGATGCCCGCACGCTTGGCGGCAAGAATCTTCTCCTGGATGCCACCCACGGGCAGCACCTTGCCGCGCAAGGTGATTTCGCCAGTCATGGCCAGATGGTCCTTCACCTTGCGCTGTGTGAACGACGAAGCGAGCGAGGTCACCATGGTCACGCCTGCCGACGGGCCGTCCTTGGGAATAGCACCCTCGGGGACATGGATGTGGATGTTGTACTTGTCAAACAGTTCAGCATCGATGCCCAGCAGCGAGCAATGGGAGCGCAGGTATTGCAGGGCGATGACCGCCGACTCCTTCATCACATCACCCAGGTTGCCCGTGAGGGTGAGTTTCTCTCCCTTGCCACGTGCCAGCGATGACTCAACAAAGAGAATCTCTCCGCCAACGGCAGTCCAAGCCAGTCCTGTCACCACACCAGCAAACTCGTTACCCTCATACTTGTCACGGCTGTAATCAGCCGGCCCAAGGTATTCCTTCAGGTCATCAATCTTGATGCTGGTGGGGTAGGGGTCACCTGCCGCCTTGTGGCGGGCGACACGGCGCAGCACGGTGGCGATTCGCTTCTCGAGGCGTCTCACACCCGACTCGCGCGTGTAGTCCTCGATGATTTTGAGAATCACCTGTTTGCCGAACTTGATTTCGTTCTTCTTGAAGCCATTCTCCTCCAACTCCTTGGGGATGAGGTGACGCTTGGCAATCTCCAGTTTCTCCTCAGGGATGTAACCGTTGATCTCGATGACCTCCATGCGGTCGAGCAGGGGGCGGCTCACGGTGGCGAGGCTGTTGGCAGTGGCAATGAACAGAATCTTGGACAAGTCATAATCCACATCCAGATAGTTGTCGTGGAAATGGCCGTTCTGTTCCGGGTCCAGTACCTCGAGCAAGGCCGATGCGGGGTCGCCCTTGAAGTCCTGGCCCACCTTGTCAATCTCGTCAAGAACTATGACGGGGTTGCCGCTGCCGCACTTGGCCAATGCGGCGATGATGCGTCCGGGCATAGCACCGATGTAGGTGCGGCGATGGCCACGAATCTCGGCCTCGTCATGCAGTCCGCCCAACGAGATGCGCGCATATTCGCGGTTGAGGGCGTCGGCAATCGACTTGCCCAGCGATGTCTTGCCCACGCCCGGAGGGCCATAAAGGCACAGGATGGGAGCCTTGAGGTCGCCGCGCAGTTTGAGCACCGCCAGATGCTCGAGAATGCGGTCTTTGACTTTCTCCAGGCCATAATGGTCGGCGTTGAGTTTCTCCTCCACCTTCTTGAGGTCGAAGTTGTCGTCGGTATAAGTCTCCCAAGGCAGGTTGAGCATGGTATCCAAATAGGCATACTCGACCGAGTAATCGGGCGTCTGCGGGTTGAGGCGTTCCAGCTTGCGCAGTTCCTTGTCAAACTGCCGCTGTACCTCGTCGCTCCACTTCATCTTGGAGGCGCGCTCCTGTAGCTCCTCAATATCATCGACGTCGGTACCCAATTCTTCCTGAATGGTGCGAATCTGTTGCTGCAGGAAGTGCTCACGCTGCTGTTGGGACAGGTCTTCGCGTGTGCGGGACTGGATGTTGGCTTTGATTTCCACCAGTTGCTCCTCGCGCATGAGCAGCGAGTAGAGCAGGTAGGCGCGTTTCTTGATATCGCGCTCCTCAAGCATGTGCTGCTTCTGGTCGGGGTCAAAGGCGATGTTGGTGGCGAGGAAGTTCATCAGGTACATGGGATTGTCGATGTTTTTCATCGCGAACGACAATTCCCTGCCATTCTGACCCATATTGCGCAACATGCGCACCGTCACCTCGGCAATGGATTGCATCAGCATCTCAAACTCCTTGTCACCCATCAGCGGCATCTTGTCCTCGACGAGGGTCACCGAACCGCGCAGGTAGGGCGAGGTCGAGGTGATGCGCTCCAACTTGAACGCGCTGCGGCCTTGCAGAATCACGTTGGTTGAGCCGTCGGGCAGTTCCAGCACCTTGATGATGCTGGCGATGGTGCCATAGCGGTACAGGTCCTTCTCGATAGGATCCTCGATATGACTGTCATATTGGCAGATGACAGCAATGGGACTATGGCTGTCCTCGGCCTCCTTGATGAGGCGCATCGACTTTTCCCGCCCCACCGATACCGGCATGGTCATAGCCGGAAACAGCACCATGTTGCGCAACGGCAAGATGGGGATGTCTTCGGCCTTATTATCTTGAAGGTCAATGCCGTCGCTCACCTCATGTATCTCGGTGATGATGGGGACAACGTGTGCTCCGCCATCGTTCATCTCGGCATCGAAATTATCTAAAAAATCTATCATATTCAGGTCAGTGTTTGTCTTGTTTGCCCTTATATGAGCAAATCGGGTGCCAAAGGTACAAAAAATCACCGAATCACGAAAAACTCTGAAACACCATTTATTAAAAGATAGCCGAAACCATGCCACTAACCCCACGCTAAGACGCTATGGCGCGAAGATTTTTAATCAATAAGCCTTTGAATGCATTATTATTTTTCACGCCTTAGTGTGGGGATATCGGTATAAACAACAGGCGACCCGTGAAGCACGAGCCGCCTGTATGGTGGTTAGCAACGGTGATTTCACCGCTGCGGGAAGGATTTACTTGATGACTTTCACGCTCTGGGTAGAGCCGTCGCTGTAGGTGCGCACGATGATGTTCACACCCTGGATGGGCTCACGGTACTCAATACCGCGAACGTCATAGTAACGCTCGCTGACAACGGTCTTCTCGCTCTTCACCTCGTTAACTGCGGTCGGGATCGGGATAACCATGAACAAGCCACCGGCAGGTGTCGTGTGGACGTTACCTTGGTTTTCAATGTCACCAGAGCCAGCAGGGTTGCCGGGGATTGAGTAGATACCGATGCTGCCACCGGCGCAAACCAGGTTACCGGCGAAGTCAAATGCCATCTGGTAGATGGTGCCCTGGCCAGTCTTGTACGAGTATTTGGGTGAGATGATAGGCGTGTTGCCGTCCCAAGTAATATCGAAGAACTGGAGCACATCGCTACCATCGTTGATGACGAGCAGATTGGAAGCGTCGTTCACGGCAAATGCTGCACGGTCGCTACCGTTGAGCATCTCGTTGTAGGGAGCGCGTCCCGAGTTGAAGGTGATGTTGCCATCGTTGTCAACAAACATGAGTGAGGGAACGCCCGACGCGTTGTTGCCGGCGCTGCGGTACTGTGCTACCCAAACACCGTGTTCCATAGGATCGCCAACCACGTTACCGTTGGTGTTGAGCTGCCATGCACCGATGTCGAAGTACTGGTTGGGTTCGGTTGTCCAGGTGTCAACAATGCTGCCGTCAGGCTGGCCGATGTTATAAACACCCACACCGTTGCCATAACCCGAAGCACCGATGTAGTCCTCAAGATATACATACAACTTGGTGTTTTCACCCTTACCGCGAATGCCAACGCCAGGCGTCGAGGAGCCTACACGCTGACCGTCGTTGGTGATCAGACCGTCACCGTTGCGTGAACCCACGAAGAACTCAGTCCAGGTTTCAGCAATCTTACCAGGCTTAGCGATGTAAACGCCCGATGTGCCGTCACCCCAGTCGGGAACATAGAGGTTACCCAGTTCGTCCATTGTCATGCGGTAGTTGCTGCTCCAGCTGTGGCCGCCACGATACAGGTCGTCGGTCACGCGCTGAGCCATAGCGTCACACACGTAAACGCCATTATTGGCGTTACCGCTGCCAACGCGGTTACCCACATAGATGGTACCCATGTTGGGGCTGTTGGGCGACTTATCGACAGCAACAAACAACTGGCCGCTGTAAGTCTGAGTCGTCGGGTTGATGCGACGGATGCTCGTGATGTCATAACCCTCGAGGGTTACAGACCAGGTCACGTTATCACCGGGATTGGCAGGCAGGTCGCTCAGACTGACGGTAAAGGTGTTTTCACCCTCCTTCACATTGGGAACCTCGATGGTGCCAAGTTCATTGCCTTCGGTGTCATAGAAGGTGATGTAAGCATACTTAGCATCGTCGTTGGCGTTGAAGGTAAAGGTGCAATCCTTATCGTCATTGAAGTATGTCAGACCATAAGCATAGATGCCGGGAACACCAGGCTGCTGATTGGCAAGATACTGCCACTTGGTGATCTTGTTGTCCTGCATCAGGTACAGGTTGATGTTCTCACCCTTGACAGCAGCACCTGTTGACATGAACTGGGTGGCCAGCGGTTCAAGGTCGGTGTTGGTGGTGGCTACCAGGGCAGCCTGATCCAAACCGGCGGTGATGTCATACAACTTGATACCGCCCACATTAACGGCTTCGCCGCGCTGCGGGGCAACGTAAGGCGTTACCATGTACTGGTGCTGTGCATACTTGAAGAACGAAGTGCCCACAACAGGGATGTCCTCCTCATTGCCCTCGAAGCGTCCAACAACCTCACTGTCGGTGCCGTTGGTCCTGGCAGTGGCAACCTCCATGATTAAGGTGTTTTCACCGTCAAGCATCACTTGGTCGTCGTCGCGCGGCGAGAGGACGATCTGCGGCTCACCCACCTTGTCCCTGGTGAAGTTGCTCGAGGCCTGGATGTTATACTCGGTATAAACACTGCTGGTAATCTGGTTGTTGACAATCGTCAGCTTCAGGAACCTCATGCCACCAGCGCCCTCAGCGTAGTCGTTGGTACCAACGATGGTCACGGTGCATTCGTCGGCACCACCGTCGATGGCAAGCGACTGGGGACGATAGTAGTAGAAGTTGGCAGAACTCAAGGTGGTTACCCACTCGATGGGATCACTGTCAAAGTCAGCCCACTTGAACAGACGCAGCGTGCCACGCTCAAAGCCCTCATTGACCTGGCCATTGTCAAACTGCGTCTGAACACTGTTGATACCCACGAGCTGGTCATCGGCAGTGAAGCAGATGTCTTTCAGGCGGCTGTAGAAACCAGCGTTGTTGGGCTCGGCGGGAGCGATGCCGTTGATGCTCAGTTCCTTGATAATCACCTTGTCAACGTTGTTAATCAGGTACACGTGAGGAGTGCCGTCTTCAGCGTTGGTCAGCACAACGGTGCTATCGCCGCGAACGAGCATACGCATGATAGTGCCGTCCAGCTCATACTCGGTGCCGTTGTCGCAGGTCAGCACGAGCCTCTCGGGTGCACTCACGTAAGCGGGTAGCTCGGGCTCGGGATAGTTCTGGTACAGGCCTTCGGGAATCACATAGTCCTCGGCCTCCAGCAGGGGCACCTCATAGGTGGTCTTGTTGGCCTCTACAACGATGTTGCCGGCAGCTTTGGCAATCCATTCCTGCCACTCGCTGTCAACAGTGGGTGCGGTGTAATCGCCCAGGGGCTTGTAACCTTCGGCCTCAACGGACAGCGTATAGGTGCCGGGATCCAAGTTCTCGAACACGAACACACCGTTGTAGTTCTGGTCGGTGGTGTAGCGGGCTACTTCCTGACCGTTCTTGTACAGGATGACAACAGCGCCGTTCAGGGGAGCCCACTGGTCCATCGTGCCTGCATTGTAGTTGTACAGGTTGTGGACGAGATGGTTGTGGACGTCCTTAACGGTACCCATGATGTAACCCTTGTTGACGGGAGTCAAACCGAAGTATTCACCGATACCACGGGCGATGCGGATACCCTCCTGATGGCAATAGTCGATGTTCAACGCACGGTGGCGGGCAGGCTGGTAGGTGTGGAAATAACCCTCTACCAGGAAGCCGGGAGCACCATGTTTCAACACGCCCAGGTAGCCAGTGTAAGCGATGCCGGTGTTCGGGTCAACACGCGTTGATGAACTGCCATAGAAGTCGATGTCACCACGCAGGTTGGGACTTGACGGGCTGTAGTGGGTCATCGGGTCAATCTCGTTGGTGTAGAACAGGGGCCAGCAAGCCAGTCCCATAGCACGGCTACCAGGAGCCAGGTCACCACCTTCACCGTCATTGCCGCGATACAGTATCAACGGGTAGTTGGTTGCAAAACCGTCGGTGGTGGCGTTGGAGTGGTGAGACAGGAACATGTCATAGTTGCCTATCTCAACCTCCTCACAGATTTCTGACAAGGGGCGGTTGTAGATTTCGGCATCTTCAGCACCCGATACATAGGGATACGGGCCGTTGAACCACCTTGACATGGTGATGTTCTCGGGGTTCACGCCCATCTTGATGAGCTCAGCACGTGTCTGGATGGATTTCCACAGGTTGGTGTTACTCTCATAGAAACCGTTGGTGTCGGGACGTCCGGTATCGGGCAACATGGGGTAGGGGATGGTCGCCATCGGGCGGTCATTGGGACCCCAACTGCCGTGACCGGGATTCAGATAAATGCGGATTTCGTCAGCTGTCTTAGCTTGTACGGCGCCAGCTGCCATGATGGCGGCTACGGCAAGTAAAAGAATCTTTTTCATAGCTGTCATCATTTGGTTACGTTAATAATATAAGCATCGCCTGCGGGAGTGCTGAAGGCAATCTTGCCGGCTATGGCATGAGGATACATGGCAATGGTATCATCGCCAGTGAGCACCTGGGTGGTGCCGTCGAGCGTTGCGGCTACGATGGTCGAGGCGTAAATCAACTCGCCATCATCCTTGTCAAGCATGCCCACGATGGTGTTGTTGTCATACCATACCGGTGCACGCATCACGCCCACCTTGCGGACATTGCTGCCGTCAAGGTTGCACACGTAGGCGCCATGGGCGGCAACGTAGTAGAGCACCTTGCTCCCATCGGGCGAGAGCGAGGGCCACAGGTAACTGAACTGGGTGCCGTTGGGGCAGAGCTCACGCGTCTTGCCGTCAACAGTAATCATCAGTTTGCCCTTGTTGACCGACAGAACCGGCAACTTCTGGGCTTTGGCAGCGCCGATGGCCTTGCTGCTGTATTTGCCCTTGTTCACAGCCCCCACACTCGTGGCGTTCACGGCATAACCCTGAAGGTCGCGGGTGGGTTTCACGAGCACTTGGCTGGCGCCCGTGGCAAGGTTGACACTCTTGAGCGTCGATTGGCGCAGGTGCTTGTCGTTGAACGTGCTCTCGCGATAGATGACGGTCTGGCCATCGGGCGAGATCTTCACGTTGTGCCCCGCGCTGATGGCGGTGCTCAGCACCTGGCTCTGATTGGTGTTCAGGTCAAACTTGACGAGTCCCTGGTTGGTGGCGCTGGTCAGCAGCAGGTAATCGCCCTGTGGGCTGATTGCCGCTACCGCAGCCTTGTCAGGCAGGTTGATCTTATCGATCGAGGTCACATTCATCACCTGCCCCATAGCACTCATCGAGAAACCTAACGCCAGTGCGAAAAGAAGTTTTCTCATCATGATTGTTAAATGGTTAAAGTTAAACAAAATTGGTTATTAATACAGATGTTTATCCCTTGTTGCTGATATCCTTACTAAGGCAGCAAATTTACAAAAATAATGTGAAAAACAAATAAAAAATGTCCAAAAAAGTCACAATGCGTCATTTTCTCCCCATTTTCAATAATACTATGACATAACAAAGAAGGGAATCACGAGGATTCCCTTCTTAAGATATCATTTTACAGAAATATTATGCGGTTTAGCCTTATTTGAACAGGAAGAGGTCGTTGATCGAACGCTTGATGTTGACGTGCCTGATGGCATAGGCAAACATCTGGTCAACGCTCAGCACCCTCACCTTGGGGCACTTTTCGGTGTCGAAGGGGATGCTGTCGCTCACCACCAGTTCGTCGAGACCACTCGCCATGACGCGTTCGCTGGCAGGGTCGCTCATCACGGCGTGGGAGATGTAAGCGCGGACGCTGCGGGCACCGTTCTCCTTCATCAGTGATGCCGCCTTGCAGATTGTTCCTGCGGTGTCAACCATGTCATCGATGAGGATGACATCCTTGTCCTGAACATCGCCGATAATCGTCATGCTCTCCACGACATTGGCCTGCTGACGATGCTTGTGGCACAGCACCAGCGGCGCATTGAAATACTTGGCATAGGAGTTGGCGCGCTTGGCTCCACCCACGTCGGGCGAGGCAATGACCATGTCTTTGAGATGTAAGTCAGCAATATCGGGGACAAACATTGTCGAGGCATACAGGTGGTCAACAGGAATGTCAAAGAAACCTTGAATCTGGTCGGCATGCAGGTCCATGGTGATCAGGCGGTCGATGCCGGCGGCAATCAGGATGTTGGCAACCAATTTGGCGGCAATCGACACGCGGGGCTTGTCCTTGCGGTCCTGGCGTGCCCAGCCAAAGTAGGGGATGACTGCGATGACCGTTTGAGCCGACGCACGTTTTGCGGCATCAATCATCAGCAACAGTTCCATCAGGTTTTCACTGGCACCAAACGTGGACTGTACCAGATACACCTCGGCGCCACGTACCGGCTCCTCATAGCATATCTCATACTCCCCGTCGGCAAAGCGCGAGATGTTCACTTTACCCAGTTCAACACCCAGTTTCTCAGCGATTTTCAGGGCGACATAACGTGAGTTAGTGCCCGAGAAGACTTTCATTTCAGCCATAACAAAGAAGTCATTAAATATTTTCTGTGCAAAGGTAATCATTTCTTACTGTTTTGAGTTGCCTTTAGTCATTAATTTTTCTCAAAAAAATCCCAAAATTAATTTTTTGTTTCTTTATTTGCCAAGGAGTTCATTTTTTATGTAAATTTGCAGTCTATTGACATAAACATTAATTATCAGCATTATGAAAAAACACCTTACTCAATTTGCATTATTATTGCTGGCACTGCTGCTGCCAGTTTCTGCCGCTGCTTATGAATTTGCGGTAGATGGTATTTACTACAGTCGCTACCAGGAATCGTCAGGTATTCAGGTCAAGGTCGTCAGGGGAGATGTGCCCTATAGTGGCGATATCGTGATACCCTCTGAGGTGACTTATGAGGATCAGACCTATCCTGTCACCCTTCTCGGTGATTCGGCTTTCTATAATTGCACGGCGATGACGAGCATTGTTTTGCCCAATTCGCTCACTTCGTTGGGTTTTGTGACATTCTATGGCTGCAGTGGTTTGACCACTGTTGACATCCCTGAAGGTATTACTTCGGTCAACGGAAACGTGTTCCAGATGTGTACGGGGCTGGAAAGTGTCCATTTCCCGAGCTCATTGACTCACATTTTCCGAGCTTCATTTAGCGGTTGCTCGTCATTGAAACGTGTCACAGTACCCAATAAAGTCACCTATATCGCTGCAAGCGCTTTTTATGGTTGCTCATCGTTGAAGGAGGTGGATTTGCCCAACTCGGTCACCTATATCGGCGATTGGGCATTTGCTTTCTGCAAGAGCCTTACTCATGTTACCTTACCCGAGAAATTGACGCAAGTCAATGATTTGGCTTTTTATGTGTGTGACAGTCTCAAGACTGTTGTACTCCCTGATAAGATAACATACATCGGAATGGCTGCTTTTTCAAGCTGTGTTTCGCTAACAGATATCAATATTCCCTCAACGGTCAAGACTATCGGAATGGATGCTTTTGCAGGATGTATGTCGTTGACTCACATTGATATTCCTAATACGGTGACCTCGTTGGGCAAGTCGGCCTTCTTCAGGTGTCATCGCCTTGAGAGTTTCCAAATCCCAGACTCTATAACGGCAATACCCGAGAGTTTGCTGGGTGAATGTGACAGTTTGAAGAGCATCGAAATACCCGCAACAATCACGACAATCGAGACAACGGCTTTTTGCCGTTCAGGACTCGAAAGTATCGTGGTACCCAATACGGTCAAGCACATGGAAGACATGGTATTCTACGGTTGTCCCAGGTTGAGGAGTGTGGTGATGCCCGAAAGTTTGGAATCGATGGGCCATTCCATGTTTATCTATTGCGATACATTGGCAAGTGTTGTCCTCCCTGCCGATTTGGATAGCATCCCGCACTCGACGTTCCAATTCTGTTTTAATCTTATGGATGTCATGATGCCGAATACTTTAACCAAAATTGGTGCATCCGCATTTGAGAATTGCTATTCACTACCTCAGATAGATCTGCCTGACCAGTTGACCACCATTGACCGCGAAGCCTTTGCCCACTGCTATGGGTTGACGAGTATTGTCCTTCCACCTTCTTTGACCAACATTGGCGTTTCGGCTTTTTACGCTTGCTATAGAGTTAAGAATATCTATTTCCCCGAGGGCTTGACTGTGCTCGGTGTCAGGATGTTTGAAAGCTGTGATGGTTTGAAAGACGTCGTCTTGCCTACGACTCTCACCCAGATTGGAAGTCTTGCTTTCGCTGGCTGTGATGAGCTTGCAAGCGTTTCCATCGGTCCCAATGTCACATCGATTGGTGAAGGCACTTTCTATGGTTGTTATTGCCTGCGTGACATTTCGTGCTGTGCAACGACGCCGCCCGAGATGTTGAATGAGTCTTGTTTCCACGTCAATACATATAACTACGCTACACTGCGTGTGCCTGAATCAGCAATAGAAGCCTATCGGAATACCAACTGGTGGAGCCGATTCTATCATATTGTTCCCATCACATGTGACGTGAATGGTGATGGTGTTGTCACCATCGCTGATGTTACTGCATTGATAGACTATATCATGGGTGTCAATGACAGTTCATTTGATGAAGCCTGTGCCGATCTTGATGAGGATGGCATCATCGGTATTAATGATGTGACCATGTTGATTGACTATATTTTGAGTCATTGACCAAACCAATTAATAGTATTAACCTTTGCTTTTGTTTTTTATGAGATAATTATTATTAGTGTTGACTGTACTCACCCTGGCATTCAGTGCCCAGGCTGACATGATGCGGATGCATTCCGGCACGCTGCGTCAAGTTAAGAACAACAAGGTGGCAGGAGCTGCCTTGACACAGTCGCAAGCCGAGAAACTACAAGCCCCGCAGACCAATGGACCCCGCAAGGTCATTACCACACTCCCCGAGGGCGAGTTGAGGACTTATCAGCGCGTCCAAGGCCAAGGCATTTTCCCCGACCAGGGCAACCTGGGCCTTGATGTGCAGAGCGGCAAAATGGATATGGTATTTGCCGACGACAATGTGGTTTACATGAAGAATATCCTGTTTAACTGCAACCTCACTTATGGAAGCAGCTGGGTTCAGGGTGCCTTGAGCGATGATGGCACTACCATCACCGTGCCAATGGGGCAGCCCATCTTTGAGGATCCGTTTGATAACACAGAACTTGTGTTGTGTATGGGCCGTACCGAACTTGTGTATGTTGATGGCGAGCCGGCAATCTCGTTCACCGTCGATGAGAACGTTACAGAGGTGACCTATGTCATCGATGGAGACAATATCACGTTGCAGGGTACCGAGGGCTCAAATGCCACTGGCCAGGACATGAACCGCTGGAATGCCTATGGACTGGCATGCTGCTGGGCTGATGACGGCTCGTTTGGTGGTTGCTTGGAGTGGAGCACCTTGCTCACCCGCACCGAGACATCTGTCATCCCCACGGTTATCTACGATCAGCCCGAGGGTGAGATGGTCACCTATAACCGTGCCGGTATGTCCATTTTCACCGGTTACTTTGGTGTGCAGTCCTCCCCGTTTACACCGACTACGATGAGATTTTCACCTTCAAGGCCGAAGACTTCCCAAATGACTTGACCGAGGACATTACCGAGGTTCCCTCGTCAGTCTTCTATAGCAGTTGGGACCTCTCGTACTACGGCGCTTTTCTCTATTACGATGAGGCACCGCTGTTCGACTATCGTGTCGGCATCCAGGTTCACTACACCATCAATGGCGTGAGGAACTCCAGCAATATCGTTTATTGGGGTGAACCCGTTCCCATTCCCGACCCCTCGGGCGTGAGCGAGCTCAGCGACGGCAAGCAGATTGCTGACGTGCGTTACTACAACCTGGCAGGCCAGCAAGTGGCACAGCCCAGCGGCCTGACCATCCAGGTAACCACCTACAGCGACGGCACCCGCACCGCCACCAAGGTCATCAAGTAATTTATCAGATTATCATCTTTAATCATTTGCCTGAGGGTTCTTCCATGAGCCCTCGGGCATTTTTTCTCTTTTTCCAAGGCCATTCCACAAAAAAAAAGATGTGGTGGAAAAGTATTCATGTTCTATCTGACTGAATAACAGTCCGTAATGGGGTGAGAGATGAAAAAACATGAAAAATAATTCGTTATACTTTTTTTCTCGCATTGAAAAAAAGTGCTAATATTGCCGCGATTTTTTTCAGACGAATGGCATTTACACTGATGAATAATGCTGATTCCTAATGAATTAATTATTTTTATACTAACATATTAAAACTTAGAGAAGATGAAAAAGATCTTTTTAGTATTAGCCATCATGATGGCATCAATCAGTGCTTTTGCGCAGCACGAACCTGGTTCATTGACAATACAGGCCCGTATCGGTTTCAGTGCCGGTGATTTCAACAACACCAAGGACACCAAAGCCCGCGTGGGTATGGTCGTAGGTCCCGAGTTTGAATACACCTTGGCCAACCGCTTTAGCCTCGCTATGGGAATCAATTACTCACAACAGGGAGCCAAGCAGGACAAGTATGACGTCACTTACAAGATGGACTACCTTACAGTTCCTATTGTTGCCAATTTCTATATCGTGAAAGGTTTGGCTATTAAGGCAGGTGTTCAGCCGGGTTTCAATGTTAAATCTAAAATGGATGCCACAACCGTTCAGGCTGATTTTGAGGATGCGGTGAAAAAAATCGATCTTTCAATTCCCGTAGGATTGTCCTATGAGTTCCGCAACATTGTGCTCGATGCACGATACAACTTTGGTCTCACCAAGATGTTCGATATGAACAAGGTCGACCTCAACAGCAAGAATCTCGCATTCCAGTTGACGCTGGGTTACAAGTTCACTCTGAAAAAAGATTAATCAGTTGGTGAGGCTGCTGTCATACGACATCATCGCATGTTCATGATGAAGCAATGACAAATAGCCTTAAGGCAAAGGATAAGTAGCCACTGCTCTTGTCTTTTGTCCACTGGATATGACTCCATGGTTCTGAGACACTATTATCGCAAGACTATGGAGTCGGTTTTTTCACCCTTCAGAGACAGCCCCCTGACCTGCCAGTTTTGATAGGGTTTCCAGACGTATGCCGTCAGAAATATCAGAATTATCAGAAATATCAGAATTATCAGTTGTTTATTGCCCAGAAAATTATCATCTCATTTCCGTTAATTTCAAAATTGTAGTAAATTTGCAAAAAAATCTAGTATTACCTACTTATCCGTTGAATAACATATAAAAAAAACCATACCCACAATGAAAAAGATTCAACTACTCCTGTTATCATTGTTGCTGGCCCTGCCGTTCACCGGCAATGCCCAGCAAAGCACCCTCTACGGTGACGTGAACGGCGACGGCACCGTCAACATCACCGACGTCAACGCCATCATCAGCATCATCCTCGACGGCAAGTCGATGACGCTCGCTGCCGACGTCAACAACGACGGCACCGTCAACATCACCGACGTCAACGCCGTCATCAACATCATCCTGGGCGGAATGCCTGCCACCGAGTTGAAGAACGATGTGTTCCTGCTCACGGCCGACTATAACGATGTCATCACCGATGCCGATACCGTCTCGTTTACCCTGTCCACGACGGTGCCCGTCGATAAGCGGCCCGTCATGGGCAATGTGGTGCTTTCCACAGCCGACTGCACACCGTTCCCCGACGGCATCATGGCCCGCGTGACAGGCATCGTCCCCGTATCGGGCGGTTTGCGCTACAACTGCGTGCAGGTAGGGCTTGACGACGTGTTTGACCAGTTGTTCATTGATGTCGAGATCGAGGCTGCCACCGACAGCACGGCTGCCGACAGCCCCTCGTTGCGAGCCCCAGCTCATGCAACGATTTCCGCCGAGTTGTGGAACGCCACCTTCGACGGCAATTTCTCGGGCGGCGGAGTCTCGGCCAACCTTCATGCCCGCGACAGATCGACCATCAGAGTGACGGCGAGAAAGACACGCAACACGCCGTGGTACTTCAATATCGATGTGCGCAACGAGCTGACCAGCAACTTCAACATGAGTGCGGTGAGCACGGCCGACTTTTACCGCAGTTACGACATCGGCCGCGTGACAGTGGGCCGCATCCCCATCCTAACCATCTATGGCGTGCCCGTGCTGTTCCTCACACCACAACTCACCTTGAAGGGCTACGTCGAGGAGTCGGGCGAGGTGCGTCTGGATTACAGTGGCCACTTCAACCGCACCGACGTGTCTTCCTACACCTATAGCAACGGGCAATGGCAGATAGGCTCGACCTACAGCAATGACGGCGGCACCGACGTTGCTCAAATCAGTATGAACGGCTATGCCGGTGTCGGCCTGATTCCCGGCCTGAAGTTCGCCCTCAACGGCACCCGCAACGGTGTCGGCGTGAACGTGTCGGCAGGTGTGCGTGAGCGTTTGGATTTTGTGTTCGATGCGACGCAGTTTGCCGGCGGCAGGCTCTATGACGCATGCCGCGACAGTTATTGCAGCACGACGATGCCGTGGACGGTGTCTCTTTATGCCAGTTGGTCAGTATTCGGCCATGCCGGCGAGGCATCCACCCCGCCGTTGCTCAGCGGCGAGCCCAAAATCATGGAAGACCGCTACCTGTTCCCGCTGTTCACCAAGCCCGAATATAAAAAGGGCAATCCCGAAACGACGGCAATCCTCAGCACGACCTCCTCGCGGCGGGTGCTGTTGCCCACGACGGTGGGGCTGCGCCTGTTTGACGAGAATGACAATCAGTTGAAGTCGTGGCAGCAGGGTTACAGCACGACGGAACTTGACAACGAGCAGCACCTACACCATCGAGGCGAGCCCGCTCGCATCATTCAAGATTGATCAGGACGAGGAGGGTGACTGGGTTGACCTGGGCTTGCCCAGCGGCACGCTGTGGGCCACCCGCAACGTGGGTGCCAGTTCCCCCGAGGATTACGGCGACTACTTCGCCTGGGGCGAGACCGCGCCTAAGAGTTACTACTACTGGAGCACCTACAAGTGGTATCAAGAATATTATGCTGACGGCTATTGGCATTCAGGTTTAACGAAGTACTGCACCCAGAGCCGTTATGGTCTTGACGGTTTTGTCGATAACAAGACGGAGTTGGATCCGTCCGACGATGCCGCATGTGCCCATTATCCTGGTGGCCGCATGCCGTCGCTGGAGCAGATTCAGGAACTCGACAACTGCACCTGGACGTGGACTGAGCGCAATGGCGTGAACGGTCAGTTGGTCACTGGTCCCAATGGCAATACCATGTTCTTGCCCGCCGCTGGCTACCGCTGGCTCGGGTCGCTCTACGATGCGGGATCGCACGGCTACTATTGGTCGCGCACGCTCCGCTCCAGCAGCCCGGACATCGCTTACCTCCTCGACTTCGACTCGGGCGATTGGAGCGACTGGAACGACTACGGCGACCGCGACGAAGGGTTCTCCGTGCGTGCCGTGCGCGTCTCATAGAATTTAGCACCCTTGCCCCTCCACACGAAAGTACATACCCCCGCCAAAAGTCGGTGCGCTGGCCGTGTTGGGGGCGAGAACAGGCGGCACTCAAGGCCGCCGCCCCCAAGACGGACGGTGTGCCGCCGAGCGGGCAAAAATTGAAACAAATTGGAAACAAATCCTGACATTTTTTTAATAATCGATTTGTTGGGATTTGTTATAAATTCTGTTTTGATTTCCCGAGCGTAGTGAGGGGGAACATAGAGGGGCAGATGGTGGCAACAAGTATTTTTCTGTCACTCCTTCGGAGTTTGTGAGGTGGGGTGGCGGTGTGCATGGGTTTCGCGAGCCGAAATGCTCGCTTCACCGCCTGCCTGTGGTCTTGCCGTTACTATCGGGCCCCATTTCGGCGGCACAAAAGAAGGAGGCGACTGAAGAACTTGGTGGGTTGGCATGGGGCAAAAGTGGGCTGATGCTGTCAGGATAATCAGAATAATCTGTTGTTTTTAAAGAATATCAGTTGTATAAAAAAATCAGTTGTTGAGTGGATTTTGTGGCGTTTTTGCTTGTGGATCAGGAAATTTGTTGTACCTTTGCAGTCGCGCTTTTCGGGAACGAGTCCGAAAAGGCTGTTTAACTAACTTATTATTAA
>CADAFP010000051.1 GCA_902787185.1 uncultured Bacteroidales bacterium
TCTCTGACCACAAAGGTAATAACTAAACTTGAACTGATGAAGCCAGAAAGTTAAAAATGTTAATTACCTTGGTGTGCAACATAGAAATAAATACAATAAATACAATTTGGCATCCGCACACATTTTTGGTTAACGACAAGAAAGACAAGAAAGACTATTTTTTGGAAATCAGAACCGACAATGACACGAATTGGCATCCGCACTCTTACAACCCACGCTAAGGCGCAAAGACGCGAAGGATAGAATGATAAAAGGAAAACAATAAGTACAATAATAACAATGGCATCCGCGCTCTTTACAAAGATATAACGCGGATGCCGTCTAACGTCTAACGTCTGTTAACTGTTAACTATTCACTGTTAACTGTAAACTGTGTTACCACACGCCGGTGAGGATGTAGTCGATGATGGCGGTGACGTCGGCGATGCCGATGATATCGTCACCGTCCACGTTGCTCACGTCCAGATTGACGCCTGTGGAATTGCCGGTGAGCACGTAGTCGATGAGTAGCGTCACGTCGGCGATGCCCACGTTGCCGTCACCGTCCACGTCGCCAAGCAAGCCTGCGTTCTTAGCGGTGAAGTAGCCCGGGTTGCTGGGACCGCCGTCGATGTGGGCGTAGGCCTTATCGACGTGGCTGGCATCAAAGGTCGTGCCCTGCCCTCCCCTGATCTTATAACAGTTCCTGAACATCCATGCTGAAGTGAGCGCTGTGACACTCCCTGTGTTCCAACCGTCACCCACACAGATGGTCGTCAGTTCACCGCAGTCATAGAACATCATGGTCATATTATTTACTTTAGTGGTGTTGAAACCGCTCAAATCAAGGCTCGTCATGCCACTGCAACCATAGAACATATAATCCATCTTAAGAACATTGGCGGTGTTGAAACCGCTCAAGTCAAGGCTCGTCAAACCGCTACAGCCGGTAAACATACTTCGCATGTTGGTCACATTGGCCGTGTTGAAACCACTCAAGTCAAGGCTCGTCAAACCGCTACATCCGTTAAACATACTTCGCATGTCGGTCACTTCAGAGGTGTTGAAACTGCTCAAATCAAGGCTTATCAAACCGCTACAGCCATTAAACATACTTTGCATGACGGTCACATTGGCGGTATTGAAACCGCTCACGTCAAGGCTTGTCAAACCGCTACAGCCGCTAAACACACTTAGCATGTTGGTCACATTGGCGGTATTGAAACCGCTCACGTCAAGGCTCGTCAAACCGCTACAGCCATTAAACATACTTTGCATGGTTGTCACCTCAGAGGTGTTGAGGTAATTCATGCCCTGAATACTTGTAAGATCAGTCATATTTGAGAACCAAGAAGCGGTCGTTGTGGGGCGGGCAGCAGCAAATGACGGGTCAAAGACCACGCTGGTGGCGCCTGTATTGCTCCAACCAGGAGAATTTCCGGCCTCGGGGATGTCATAGGTCGTGTCCGAGCGGAAAGTGCGCTCGGTGTCGTAGTAGAACGTCAGCGTCGTGTTCGACGGCGTGTAGCAGACATAGGCCTCAATCGAGTTGGGATCGGTGAAATAACCGGGGTTGTCGGGACCGCCGTCGATGCGGGCGTAGGCCTTGTCTGTATGGTTGGCATCGAAGACCGTACCCATGCCGCCCACCAGACTCGTGCAGTCCTTGAACATGTCGTTAGAAAATACGACGGCTGCTGTGCTCCATCCACTCCTTGCATAGATGGTGTGCAGATTGTTGCAGCCGCAGAACATGGCATTCATAAACACCACATGGGACGTATTGAAGTTGCCCAAGTCAAGACTCGTCAAGCCGGTGCACTCATAGAACATGGCATTCATGTCCGTTGCATGAGATGTATCGAAATTGCTTACGTCAATACTCGTCAAACCTGAGCAGCCATAGAACATGTGGTTAATCAGTACCACGTTGGCCGTGTTGAAGCCGCTCAAATCAATGCTCGTCAAACCAGAGCAGTCACAGAACATGTATCTCATATCAATAACACTGTCGGTGTGGAGATACTCCTTCATGCCCGTAATGGTATGCAGATTTGGCATATCATGGAACCAACTGCGGGTTACCGAGGGCCAGGCATCTGCAAACGACGGACTGAACACCACATGGGTGACTTGATGTTTAGTGCCATCCTGGTACCAGGCAGGATAACTACCGTCCTGGTTCAGGTCATAGGTCCTGCCCGAGCGGAAACTGCGCTCGGTGTCGTAGTAGAACGTCAGCGTCGTGTTCAACGGCGTATAGCAGGCATAGGCTTCATTAAAAGTTTCACTCAAGTAGCCCGGATTGCTTGGGCCGCCGTCGATGTGGGCGTAGGCCTTATCGACGTGGTGGGCATCATAGACTGTGCCTTGACTGCCCACCAGGCTGGTGCAATATTTGAACATATCATCGGATACCCACACACTCGTTGTCCTCCAACTGTCGCCAACATAGATGGTTGTCAAGTTGTTGCATCGATAAAACATGGTTTCCATGAAGCGCACATTGGACGTGTTGAAGTTCCTCAAGTCAAGGTTTACCAAAGCATAGCAGTCTTGGAACATGCTAGTCATGTTGGTCACATTGGACGTATTGAAACTGCTCACGTTAAGGCTACTCAAACGAAAGCAGTCACGAAACATGGCAAACATAGTGTTCACGTTGGACGTATTGAAACTGCTCAAGTCAAGGCTACTCAAGCCAGAACAGCCATCGAACATGCCAGACATGTCGATCACGTTGGACGTATTGAAACTGCTCAAGTCAGGGCTACTCAAGCCAGAACAGTAACGGAACATATCATCCATCCTGGTCACCTGGGACGTATTGAAACCGCTCAAGTTGAGGCTACTCAAGCCAGAACAGCCATCGAACATAGCAATCATGCGGGTCACCTGGGACGTATTGAAACTGCTCAAGTTAAGGCCACTCAAGCTAGCACAGCCCTCGAACATATGACTCATATTGGTCACCTCGCTGGTATTCAGGTAGAGCAAGCCCGTGATGGATTGAAGACTTCTCATATTGCAAAACCAACTGTTTGTAGACGTTGGGCGAGCATTGGCAAACGATGGGGTGAAGACCACATTGATCGTATTATCATAATTATCGATGTCAGAAGGCTTCCAGCCGGGGGCGGTATCACCCTCGTTCAGGTCAAAGGTGTAACCATTGCGGGCATAGCGAAGTTTGTCATAGTAGAACGTCAGCGTCGTGCGATCAGGCGTATAGCAAGCATAGGCCTCATCGGCAGATACTATACCAATATTGTCAATCGCAAAGCAGTCACTGGTGGGATTTCCAGTATCACTCTTGACATGTCGCCATTCCAGAGTGTGAGTGCCGGCGCTCAACACCAATGAATAGCGTTCCCAGCCATTGGTACGGGTGGCTCTGATAAGACCTATTCCGTTATCAACCGATAAGAAGTATTGGTCACTGAGAGTAGCGTCACTTTTTGCTATGTAATCAAACGACAGCACAGTCTCGTTGGGAACGGTAACAGTTGCAGTCAATGATGAAGTGCTCGCAGAAGCACGATCGTTACCAGATTTCAGGTAGGTGCGGTCGCCATCGGTCTCCACGATCCACGGATAGTCACCACTGCAATTGAAATCCATTACCAGGTTTGTTCCCGGAGCCATAACCACGTCATTATAGTAACTGCCCACTGATTGGATATCACTGAACAGTCTCCATCCAATTGCCGAAGAGTAGGCATTTAGGGCACTGGAAGGAACATACAGTTCTCCACGAGTCAAAAAGAAATGAAAAGACTCTTCCGGATTATATCCACGTGGCTGTCCATAGATACTTTCAACAAATTCTGGACAAATCGGAGCAAAGCATTTAACACTTTGAGTGGGATAATAATCATAATTATCATTATACTCAACAGCACCAAAGCCAAACGCATATTCACCGATAGCTTCAACGCCGCTACCAATGTAGATGTCGCTCAAGAGATTGCATTCCATAAATGCACATTGGCCAATCTGCTTTACTGAGTTTGGAATGACAATACGGGGCATATCAGGACAAAACAGAAAAGCATTTTCGTTAATTTGTCTCACAGTGTTGGGTATCGTGACGCCAGTCACACCAGTGCCAAAGAAGGCATAGCCGTTGATTTCGGTAACATGATAGGTAATACCGTTATACGTCACTGCGGGGGGGATGACCACATAGCCGCTGTAGGTGTAGTAAGTGTTATTATTATTGGTCACCGCGACTTCATGTTGGGTTGCATCTATGATTTCATAGAAGATGCCGTCCACCTCAAAATCGTGGGCACCGACGGCCAGCGATGTGAGCATCGCAAACATCAACAGCATGAGCCACCGGCCCAGCGATAGTTTTAAATGGTTAGATTTTTCCATATTTCTCAGATAAATTATAGGGTTAATATTGTTATTTGCCGACAAATATAGTAAAACAAAACATAAAAAACGACAAGAAAGACAAGAAAAACTATTTTTTTTTGGAAATCTGAACGGACAATGACACGAATTGGCATCCGCACTCTTACACCCCACGCTAAGGCGCAAAGACGCGAAGGATAGAATGATAAAAGGAAAACAATAAGTAAATATAATTACAATGGCATCCGCGCTCTTGTGAAGATAGAACGCGGATGCCACCTAATGCCTAAAGCCTAAAGCCTGTGTTACCACACGCCGGTGAGGATGTAGTCGATGATGGCGGTGACGTCGGCGATGCCGATGATATCGTCGCCGTCCACGTTGCTCACGTCCAGATTGACGCCTGTGGAATTGCCGGTGAGTACGTAGTCGATGAGAAGCGTCACGTCGGCGATGCCCACGTTGCCGTCACCGTCCACGTCGCCAAGCAAGCCTGCGTTCTTAGCGGTGAAGTAGCCTGGGTTGCTGGGGCCGCCGTCGATGTGGGCGTAGGCCTTGTCCACATGGTTGGCATCGTAGGTGGTGCCCTTGCCGCCCACCAGGCTGGTGCAATCATGGAACATGTTTGTGGATTCAGTCACGCCCTCGGTGTTCCAGCCGTCGCCGGTATAGATAGTGGTCAGGTTGCTGCAAGCCATGAACATGTAGCTCATGTCGGTCACATTGGACGTGGTGAAACTGCTCACGTCAAGGTCCGTTAAACCTGTGCAAGCCGTGAACATGTAGCCCATTTCGGTCACATTGGCCGTGTTGAAGCTGCTCACGTCAAGGTCCGTCAAATTGTTGCAGCCATAGAACATGCTTCTCATTCTTGTCGCATTGGACGTGGTGAAACCGCTCACGTCAAGGCTCGTCAGACTGCTGCAGTCATAGAACATGCCTAACATGTCGTTCACCCTAGACGTCAAGAAGTTGCTCACGTCAAGGTCCGTCAAACTTGTGCATTCCCCGAACATGTAGCCCATGTCGGTCACGTTGGACGTATTGAAACCGCTCACGTCAAGGCTCGTCAGACTTCTGCAGCCATAGAACATGGCAAACATGTTGGTCACATTGGACGTGTTGAAGCCGCTCACGTCAAGGTTCTGCAATTGTTGGCAGTAACTGAACATGTAGCCCATATATATCACATTGGACGTGGTGAAACCGCTCACGTCAAGGCTTGACAAATTGTAGCAGCCATAGAACATGCCGAACATATTGTGCACCTTGGCTGTGTTGAAGCCACTCACGTCAAGGTTCTGCAATTGTTGGCAGAAACTGAACATGTAACTCATGTCGGTCACGTTGACCGTGTTGAAGCTGCTTACGTCAAGACTCGTCAATTTGCTGCAGGATTCGAACATGTAGCACATGTCGGTCACATTGGCCGTGTTAAAACCGCTCACGTCAAGGCTCGTCAAATTGCTGCAGGATTCAAACATGGTGCTCATGTCGGTCACATTGGCCGTGTTGAAGCCGCTCACGTCAAGGCTCGTCAATTTGCTGCAGTCATAGAACATGGAGCCCATGTCGGTCACCTTGGCCGTGTTGAAGCCGCTCACGTCAAGGCTCGTCAAATTGCTGCAACCCCAGAACATGGCAACCATGTTGGTCACCTCGCTGGTGTTCAGGTTGCTGATGCCTGTAATGGATCGGAGATTGTTCATTCCATCGAACCATGAGCGGGCGGTCGTCGGGCGGGCAGCGGCGAACGACGAGTTGAAGACCACCTTGGTCACATTGGCATAGGTACCATCGGAGCACCAACCGGGAATAGCGCCGCCCGTGTTCAGGTCATAGGTCATGCCCGAGCGACTGTCGCGCTGGGCATCGTAGTAGAACGTGAGCGTCGTGTTCGATGGCGTGTAGCAGGCATAAGCCTGAAGCACATCAGGAGCGGTCAGATAACCCGGGTTGCTCGGACCGCCGTCGATGTGGGCATAGGTCTTGTCAATGTGGTTGGCATCGTAGGTGGTGCCCTGGCCGCCCACCAGGCTGGTGCAGTTATAGAACATCTGGTCGGAAGTGGTCACGGCATCAGTGTTCCACCCGCTGCCGGCATAGATGGTAGCCAGATTGCTGCAGCCAGAGAACATTTCTTCCATGCCGCCCAAGTAGGCGGTATTGAAGCTGCTC
This sequence comes from uncultured Bacteroidales bacterium, assembly GCA_902787185.1. Classification (GTDB taxonomy): domain Bacteria; phylum Bacteroidota; class Bacteroidia; order Bacteroidales; family Muribaculaceae; genus Sodaliphilus. The sequence goes on from CADAFP010000051.1 coordinate 6,520, forward strand.
AGGTCAAGTTCTGTCAAACCCGTGCAGTCAGCGAACATGCCGTCCGTTATGTACAGGCTGATTGTGTTGAAGCTGCTCAGGTCAAGTTCCGTCAAACCCGTGCAGCCAGCGAACACGTATCGCATGTCGACCACGTGGGCGGTGTTGAAGTTGCTCAGGTCAAGCTCCGTCAAACCCGTGCAGCCAGCGAACATGCCGAACATATTGAACACCTTGGCTGTGTTGAAGCCACTCACGTCAAGGCTTGTCAAGGTACCGCAGTAAGCGAACATCCGACTCATGTCGGTCACCTCACTGGTGTTCAGGTTGCTGATGCCTGTAATGGTTTGAAGTTTGGACATTTCAAAGAACCAACCTTGGGTGGTTGTCGGGCGAGCAGCAGCGAACGAGGGGGCAAAGACCACCTTGGTCACATTGGCATTGGTACCATCGGTGTACCAATCGGGATCATTGAGGTTCCAATCGAGAACATCGCTGCCCGTGTTCAGGTCATAGGTCGTGCCCGTGCGGGAATAGCGCAGGGCATCGTAGTAGAACGTGAGCGTCGTGTTCGATGGCGTGTAGCAGGCATAGGCAATTCGCACATCAGGATCGGTCAGATAACCCGGGTTGCTCGAGCCGCAGTCGATATGGGCGTAGGTCTTGTCCTTCGGGTTGGAATCATCATAGGCCGTGCCCTGACCGCCCACCAGGCTGTTGCAAAATGAGAACATGAGCGACGAAGAAGTGACTCGCGCTGTGCTCCAACCGCTGCCAGCATAGATTGTCGATAGCTTTATGCAACTAGCGAACATATTCTGCATAGTGGTCACCTTGGACGTGTTGAAGTTGCGCAAGTCAAGGCGCGTCAAACCTTTGCAACCACTGAACATAAAACTCATATCGGTCACATTGGACGTGTTGAAACCAGTCACGTCAAGACTCGCCAAGACAGAGCAACCCGCGAACATGTTCTGCATATTGTTCACTTTGGACGTGTTGAAGCCGCTCAAGTCAAGGCTCACCAGTTTGCTGCAGGACCCGAACATGCCGTTCATAACTCTCGCATTGGACGTGTCGAAACCGCTCACGTCAAGACTCGTCAATTTAGGGCAGTGCAGGAACATTTCAGAAAAATAAATCACTTGGCTGGTGTTCAGGTAGCTGATGCCTGTGATGGCTTGAAGGTTTAACATATCACAAAACCATTGGTGGGTGCTCGTCGGGCGGGCATCAGCGAACGACGGGTCAAAGATTACCTGGGTCGTAAGGCTAGGAATACTTATGCTCGAGTAACTAATCCACCCGGGGGTTTGGGGTCCCGTGTTCAGGGAAAACGTTTCACCGTTGTGACGGGTGCTGCGCAGGTTGTCGTAGTAGAACGTCAGCGTGTGGCCCGTGAAGTAGGCATAGGCTTCGATAGCCCTGGCTGCCAGCGAGGTGGACATCACCAGCAGCAGCGTCATGAGCCACCGGCCCATCGATCGCGTGAATTGTTTTAATTGTTCCATGATTTTTCAAGTTAATTATAGGGTTAATATTGTTTGTATTTATTTGGCCACAAATATAGCAAAACATCCCATAAAAACCCAAAAAAACAACCCATTTTCTTTAAATATCATTAACTACTTTTTATCATGGTCTTGAACACAAAAAACAAACTAATCATAGCACTTGAGGTTAACGCAAATCAGGTGATTTGTTTTTCTCGCCATTTTTTTGTACCTTTGCGGGCTCAATTCATCAACAATGGCCACAGGAGACATCATCATCAAGGGGGCACGCGTCAACAATCTGAAAAATGTTGACGTGACGATACCGCGCGGCAAGTTTGTCGTCGTGACGGGACTGTCGGGCAGCGGCAAGTCGTCGCTGGCTTTCGACACCCTGTATGCCGAGGGACAGCGCCGCTACGTGGAGAGCCTGTCGTCCTATGCCCGCCAGTTCATGGGGCGCCTGACCAAACCTGACTGCGATTTCATCTACGGCCTGCCACCCGCCATTGCCGTCGAGCAGCGCACCGTGACGCGCAACTCGCGCAGCACGGTGGGCACGAGCACCGAGATTTATGACTACCTGCGCCTGCTTTTTGCCCGTGTGGGCAAGACGTTCTCGCCCGTGTCGGGTGAGATGGTGAAAAAGCATACCGCCAGCGACGTTATCGACTGCATCAACGGTTACCCTGACGGCACCCGCCTGGCCCTGCTCACCGAGGTCATCGTCCCCGAGGGGCGCGATCTGCGCACGCAGCTCGACGTCCTCATCAAGGGCGGCTATTCCAGGCTGATGACACGCGACGGCCGGTTTGTCGATATCTCGCAAGTCATGGCCAGCGAGGGCGACCTTGACGAGGGCGACTACCGTCTGCTCATCGACCGCCTAGCGGTGACGCACAACCACGAGGACGAGATGCGCCTGTTGGACTCGCTGCAGACCGCCTTCTACGAGGGCAAGGACGAGTGTATCGTCGCCATTTGGCAGCAAGACGGCACGTTCTGTGAGCACCGTTTCTCCAAGCGTTTTGAGCTGGACGGCATCACCTTTGACGAGCCGAGCGACCTGATGTTCAACTTCAACAATCCGCTGGGGGCGTGCCCCACGTGCGAGGGTTTCGGCTCGGTCATCGGCATCGACGAGACGCTGGTGATACCTGACCGCGGCCGTTCGGTCTATGACGACGCGGTGATGTGCTGGCGCGGCCAGGTGATGGGCGAATGGAAAAACGCCTTCATCCATGTGGCGGCAAAGCACAACTTCCCCATCCACAAGCCTTATAACGAGTTGACACAAGATCAAATCGACCTGCTGTGGCACGGCACGGGCGATGGCGAGTGGAGCGGCATCGACGGCTTCTTTGAGTGGGTAAAGAGCAAGTCCTATGCTATCCAGTTCCGTGTCCTGCTCGCCCGCTACCGCGGCAAGACCGTGTGCCCCGACTGTCACGGCACGCGCCTCAAGCCCCAGGCGGGATACGTCCGCGTGGGCGGCATCACCATCAGCGAGATGGTGCGCATGCCGGTCAAGGACCTGCGGCAGTGGTTCCAGCAGCTGGAACTCGACGAGACCGACGCACAAATCGCCAAACGTCTGCTCGTGGAAATCGGCAACCGCCTCGACTACCTGTGTGAGGTGGGTGTGGGTTACCTCACGCTCGACCGTCTGTCGGCGACCCTGTCGGGCGGCGAGAGCCAACGCATCAACCTCGCCACCGCATTGGGCAGTTCGCTCGTCGGCTCGGTCTATATCCTCGACGAGCCGTCCATCGGCCTGCATCCGCGCGACACCCACCGCCTGATTCACGTGCTCAAGATGCTGCAGGAACTGGGCAACACCGTGGTCGTTGTAGAGCATGACGAGGAAATCATCCGCAGCGCCGACTACCTCATCGACGTCGGCCCCGAGGCCGGACGCCATGGCGGGCAAATCACCTACCAGGGACCCGTTGACCAACTTGCCGGCGCCACCGAGAGCTACACCGCCCGATACCTGACCGGGGAACTCACCATCCCCATTCCCAAGCTGCGCCGCCCGTGGAGCCAGTACATCGAGGTGAAAGGGGCGACTCATAACAACCTCAAGAACATCACTGTGCGCTTCCCGCTGGGCGTGATGACCGTAGTCACCGGCGTCAGCGGCTCGGGCAAATCTACCCTGGTGGGCAAAATCCTCTACCCTGCCCTCGCCCGCAACTATGACCAGACGGCCGACACACCCGGCAGCCATAGCGGCATCGGCGGCGACCTGAGCCGCTTGCAGGCCGTGGAATTTATCGACCAAGGGCCCATCGGCAAGAGCACACGCAGCAACCCAGCGACCTACCTCAAGGCCTTCGACGAGATACGCCAACTGTTCGCCCAGCAGCAGCTGTCCAAGCAGATGGGCTACAACTCTGGCTTCTTCTCGTTCAACTCGCCTGGCGGACGCTGCGAGGAATGCAAGGGCGAGGGCACCATTACCATCGAGATGCAGTTCATGGCCGACATCACCCTCACCTGCGAGGCATGCCACGGCAAGCGTTTCTCCCGCAACGCCCTCGATGTGACCTATCGCGACCGCACCATCAGCGACGTGCTCGATATGAATGTCAACCAGGCCATTGAGTTCTTCAGCGAGGCCTCCACCTATAACGAGCACAAGATTGTGCGCCGCCTCAAGCCACTGCAGGACGTGGGACTGGGTTACATCAAGTTGGGGCAGTCGTCCTCGACGCTCTCGGGCGGCGAGAACCAGCGCGTGAAGCTCGCCTACTACCTGAGCGGCGAGCGACAGGGCAACACGCTGTTCATCTTTGACGAGCCGACGACCGGTCTGCACTTCCACGACATCAACACGCTGATGAAGGCGTTTGACCAGCTCATCGGCAACGGCCACACGGTGGTCATCATCGAGCATAACCTCGACGTCATCAAGTGCGCCGACCACATCATCGACCTCGGACCCGAGGGTGGCGACAAGGGCGGCAACATCGTCGTCGAGGGCACCCCCGAACAGGTTGCCCAATGCAAGGAGAGCCACACGGGACGCTTCCTGGCGGAGAAACTTTAAACTACGAATTACGCCAATTTAACTAATTGGCATCCGCACTCAATTATTACGAATTTACGCTAAAGGTCTAAGTCGCTAAGTTTCATACAACTTGCACAACTTTGTAGACAACTTGGACAAATAATTAGTTGGCATCCGCATTCTTTGGCCTCGCCTTGGCGTGGCCGCCACCAGCAGGACGGAAAGCCTATCGTAATGACGCTAAAGTTTATCATTGAAATGGAGACTGAAAATACTATATCGAGAGAGATAAGGAAGGAGTTTTTTGCCTTCCGCAACGGCATCATCGCCGACAAGCTGAGGAAGGCGGGCGACCCGCACGGCATGATTATGGGGTGCTTGCTGGTGGATGTCCAAGGGATTGCCGCGCGCACCCGCGAGGCCATTGACGACGCGGAGCGACTTGCCGCTCTCGCCTGTGAGTTGTGGAACGACACCAAATCCCGCGAGTGCCGCCTGGCCGCCCCAATGCTCTTCCCCGCCGAACTGATGACGCTGGAGCAGGCCCAGCAATGGTGCGAGACCGTCGAGACTGTCGAGGTCGCCGACAACCTGTGCCACAAACTGTTGCGCCACCTCAACGGCAGCGACACGCTGTTCAGGCAGCTCATCGCCGACGAAAAACCTCTCATCAAATACACCGGCTACCGCCTGTTGCTGAACCTGTTACTGCTCGGCAAGGTACAACCTACCGCCTCGCTCCGTACCATCGTCGAGGCAGAAGCCACCACGGCCACGCCTCCACTCTCGCCGCTCCTCAACGACATCCTCGAGGAACTATGACACACACTGCGGGGTGACGACAAAATTGCGTGAATTGGCATCCGCACACTTTTTAGGTTAACGACAAGAAAGACAAAAAAGACTATTGTTTTGAAATCGGCCGTGACTATGGACTTGTGGGATAACGCGAATTTCACGAATTGGCATCCGCACTCTTTTTAGGTTAACGACAAGAAAGACAAAAAAGACTATTTTTTTGAAATCGGCCGTGACTATGGAGTTGTGGGATAACGCGAATTTCACGAATTGGCATCCGCACTCTTATTTGGGGTTAAAGACAAGAAAGACAAAAAAGACTATTGTTTTGAGATCAGGCGTGACAATGGCCCCTGCGGGGCTAATGCGAACCTTCAGCTCGGCGTAGCCAATTGCACGAATTTAACTAATTTACGGGTTTGGTGATGTTGAGTTCCAGGTCGGGGAACTTTTCGCCGTTTTTATCGACGACATAGACGTGAAGGTCAACGGTGTTAGCGTCGCCGTAGCGGCGGAAGGCACGGCGGTTCCAGTACCACTTGGCGTTGCCCGCTTTGAGGGCCTCGGTCAACGCTGCGGTGTCACTAATGTCATACCTCACGCCATCCAGCTCGAATTGCACGCCCTTGCCCAAGTAACAAATGCCCCTGCCAAACGGCAGTTCCACATCATCACCATTGAGGGTCAGACGCTCCAACTTCTCGGCCTGCAGCAACTCATTATCCATCAATTCCTGCGTCTTGATGAAATAGGCAGGACTATTCTCAGCTTCAATCAATGTCGGATTGCTACTGGACCATATTGTATCTACTCTAATCTTTAGCGTCTCCTTACTAAGATACCTGTTAACGATGATGTTCATGGCATCCACTGGGGTCTCAAGTTCAGGACGATTCATCATTATGATTGAAACGGCATTGCCAATTGTTGCGCAAACACTTGGCGCAGAATTAGACGAATAAGTTCCCCCTAATTCACCAATTCCGTCACCCCAGATTTGAATTGTAGGTGGCATCGGCATAGCAAAATTACCATTTTCAGTAGAAAAACCAACAGGTAAACAACTTCGATTGCCGAGGCTAATTTTAGAACAAAAGTAATTATTATTTATCATATAACCAAGCGCAGCAATCTTATTATTATAATCACTGCTAAATGATGCCTCAGTATAATAATCTCCACCTTCGATACATTCGTTATACTTTTTCCAACTAACTCCACTACTCAAATTTTTCTTGTTACCTATAGCCACACAAAGAATCACATTCTTTTTCTGCAGTATCCTTCTCAAAGATTGGTGATCAGGTGTAACATAATTTAATTCTTCTGGTGTATGTACACTTATGAAATCAACTGAACTACTAATAAAGTAAAATTCATCAGGATGTTCATTTAAGTAATTTTCCAAATTTACCCAACTGTTACAGTTTCCTATGATAAATGAGTTCGGACTCATGGATCTGTAAACAAGACACATATCATTTCCATGTTTATCCGCATTTATATATCCGATATTTACATCAACGTCATCTGCAGTTTCACCAGTAATGATATTCACCCTTTTAGGGAGAATAGAATGGTTACATGCGGCGTAAGACATTAATAAGTAGGGATACATAAATTGACGCGTTGCTTCAGTCGATAATATTTTAAACCATGGATAAAAGGAGTTGATCATGTCAGCGGTTGCAATGGACGGTTCCAGATATTCCAATGGCTTGATAGTCAAATTTTCGACGACCACTTCGGTTGTGGTACCGTCTTGGCCTTGCACTGTGAAGATGATGTTGCATTGGCCGGGGAATTCAGGGGTGAAGTGGGTGGCATCTTCGATGGTGGAGCGGGTGCCGTCTTGCTCAATTTCGGTCTTGATGAGGGTCGCTCCGTTGACAAAGGTGAGGCCGTCCAACAGGTCGGTTTCTCTGCCGACTTGCAGTTCAGCAGCGTAGAGGTTTTCCAGTCCCTCGATGGGGTTGCTGACAAGTTCGATTTCGCCTGTCGATGACTTGCCTTGACCGTTGGTGACCACCACTTTGAGCATGCCCGCCACGTTCAACATATCGCCGTCTTTCAGTTCCTTATCACCTTGTGACACAGTCACTTTGCATTGGTCAGTGGTCTTGTCGCTCCATGCCATGACCTGTTCACCGTCAATCGTCAGGTGGTCGTAGCTGATGCCCAGCTGAACGCCGCCATAGACGTTAACCTCGGTGTGATAGATGGTGATGTCGGGGTGCGTTTCCTTCATGGTCAGCTTGATGGTCGCCGTGGTGGAGTTGCCCGCGTCGTCGGTCACCGTCAGCGTGAGCGTCCCCGACACGATGGGCACCGAGCCCGAAGTGATATTGTTCCCGTTAATGGTCATTGACACGCGACAGTTAGTGGTCACGTTGTCGCTCCATGTGGCAACGAGCAGTTCGCCGATGTAAAGTGCGTTGGTGCGGATGGTGATTTCCTCCACGCCAGTGATGTCCACGCTCGCATGGAGCACCTTGATGACAGGCGCCGTGGTATCCACCTTGGGCACATCAGGCTTGTCATCCGGGTAATTCTCCCGCGAACAGGCAGCGAACACTACAATAAAAAAACTTATCATCAAGAACACTCTTGACAACAAGTTTACTGAGCCTTTCTTGTCCATCATAATCGTCAGTTTTAAGCCATTACACTGCGTTCATAAAGGTATTCTGGCGCAAAGCCAATTTCGTCGTTCCAATCTATGGTGAAGGGATCCAACGTGAAGGATTTGAAATAGTCGATGTCTTGCAGTTTACGGCAGATGCCTTTCTGCATGAGCGGTGTGAAATCAACAAGACGCACCTCACCATTGCTGAATGTTATGCGCAACACATAATCGTTGACATATTCAGCATGAGTGATTGTCAGCAATAACGTTTTAGCATCCATATCAGTATTATTTTAAGGGTTCAATTTTTTCAGCTTTCTCACTATTAGAAAGACGTTCCCAGTTTTTCATCAATTCGTCCTTATGGAGGTCTAGCCATTCAAAGACAAGCCTCAAAGCACGACGAGGTAATGAGCCCGTCACCACTCCATCTTCAATGGTTACTTCTGCCTTATAATCATCGTACCACACATGAAAATGGGGTGGGTTGTGATCATCTATGTACATGTATATGATGATTCCGTAAAATCTACTTATCTCTGGCATAACTAAACTACAATTGATGTTGATGCAAAGATAATCATTATTTTTGATTTCATCGATATTTTTGTTCGAAAATCGAATTACTCTTCCCAGAGGAGGTCGCGGATGATGGCGTCGCTGAGCATGATGCCGTCGCGGGTGAGGATGTAGTGGTTGTCATCGGTTACGCGTAAGTTGTTGGCGGCGATGTGGGGACGGGCTTCGTTGGTGAAATGTTGCCAGGCCGCTTCGCCGAAGTCTTGGCGCAGGCGGGCGGCATCCACTCCGCGGGCGGTTCTCAGCCCTAACATGACGCGCTCGTCATAGCGTTCCCATTGGGTCAACTCTTCTTGCTCACAGGCGGGAGCGCCTGCTGTGATTTTGTCGATGTACTCTTGCAAGTCGGCGGGATTGTAGCGTCTGACCGCGCCGTCATAGCTGTGGGCGGCGGCACCGAGGCCCAGGTAAGGCGTGTCGTCCCAGTAGGAGGAATTGTGGCGGGAATGGTAGCCGGGCAAGGCAAAATTGGATATCTCATAATGCTCATAACCAGCCGCTTGCAACTCATCCACAAGAATGCGGTACATCTCGATGCACTGCACCTCGGGCACCTCGACGACCTCGCCGCGCTCACGCTGCCTCCACAGGCGCGTGCCCTCCTCGTATGTGAGCCCGTAGGCCGAGATGTGCTGCGGCGCTAACGCGATGGCTTGGTTCACCGAGTCGGTCCACGACGCTACTGTCTGGCCAGGCAGGCCAAAGATGAGGTCGATGCTGATGTTGGAGATACCCGCATGACGCAGGTTGTCCACCGCCTCGACCGCTTGACGTGCCGTGTGGCGCCGTCCGACGAAACGCAGGATGCTGTCCTCAAACGACTGCACTCCCATGCTCACGCGGTTTACCCCCAACGACGGCAAGGCAGCGCACCAGTCGGGCGTCACATCGTCAGGGTTGGCCTCGATGGTAAATTCCTCAATGCCAGACAAATCCACAGCCTCAAGCAAGCCCTCGACAAGTCGTGCCAACAGTGGCATGGGCAACTGTGACGGCGTGCCGCCACCCAGGTACAACGTCTTGACCGGCTCACCATGCAGCTCGCTGCGACGCAGCCGCGCCTCGGCAACGACGGCCTCCACATAGGGGGTGCCGGCATCTGCCAGCCGCAACGTCGAGAAAAAGTCGCAGTAGGAACAACGACTTGCGCAGAACGGGATATGGACATAAACTCCTGCCATGACGACGCAAATATACACATTTCCCGCGTTTCCACAGCCCTTTTTGGGCATTGTAAATAATTTTCTTATTAATAATGTTGTAGTTTGCGCAAAATTTAGTAATTTTGCAGGCTGTTTAGCGATAACAAACAACAATTTACTATATAACAACCATTTAACAACAAAATCAACTAATGAAGGTTTACAAAACAAACGAGATCAAGAACATCTCTCTCGTCGGTGCCGCAGGGGCACCGTCGATGGCGGTAACACCGTGAGCGACAACTCCCCCGTTGAGAAAGAGTACGGTTACTCCGTATCCTCATGCGTCTTCTATGCCGAGAAGAACGGCAAGAAGCTCAACTTCTTTGACTGCCCGGGTAGTGATGACTTTGTAGGCAATGCTGTGACCGCACTGAGCGTTACCGACACCGCCGCGCTGGTCGTTGACGGCCGCAATGGCGTCGAGGTAGGCACCCAGAACAACTTCCGCACCGTGGAGCGCATCGGCAAGCCGCTGATGTTCGTCATCAACCGCCTCGAGGACGAGAAGTGTGACTTTGACAACGTATATAACCACAGTTCCCCGTCAACGCAGGCCCCGGCTTCAACAGCGTAGTGGACGTGCTCGCCATGAAGCAATACACGTGGCCCAAGGACGGTGGCAAGGCTACCGAAGCTGACATCGACGGCGCATACGCCGACAAGGCCGAGGAGTACCGCATGGCACTGCTCGAGATGGCTGCCGAGAATGATGAGGAGCTGATGATGAAGTTCCTCGACGAGATGACCCTGAGCGACGAAGAGGCTCTGAAGGGCATCCGCCTGGGTATGGTTGACCGCAGCATCTTCCCCGTCGTTCTGGTGAGCGCCGAGAGGAACATCGGTACCGACCGCATGCTCGACATCATGAGCGAAATCGTTCCTGGTGTGAACGATATGCCCGCTCCCAAGAATACCAACGGCGACGAGGTTCCCTATGACGAGAACGGTCCCCTGAGCATCTACTTCTTCAAGACCTCGGTAGAGAGCCACATCGGTGAGGTTTCCTACTTCAAGGTGATGAGCGGTATCCTCAAGGCTGGTGCCGACCTGACCAACATGACCCGTGGCAGCAAGGAGCGCCTTGCTCAGATCAACGTGGTTTGCGGCCAGGGCAAGACCCCGATCGAGGAGATTCACGCTGGTGACATCGGCGCTGCCGTGAAGCTGAAAGACGTGCGCTGCGGCAACACCCTCAACGAGAAGGGCTGCGAGTACGTATTTGACTTCATCCAGTATCCCGCTCCCAAGTTCCAGCGCGCCATCCGCGCCCTCAACGAGAGCGAGACCGAGAAGCTGGGTGCCGTCCTCAACCGCATGCACGAGGAGGATCCCACCCTGTTGATCGAGCAGAGCAAGGAGTTGCGCCAGACCATCGTTTCAGGTCAGGGCGAGTTCCACCTGCGCACCCTGAAGTGGAACATCGAGAACAACGACAAGATCCAGATCGAGTATCAGGAGCCCCGCATCCCCTACCGCGAGACCATTACCAAGGCCCGAACCCGACACCTACAAGTTCGGTAACCAGGAGTACAAGATGAACATCAAGGACAAGCAGGAAATCCCCATGGAGTGGGGCGGTATGCTGGTTGTCTATAACTGTATCGTCGGTGGTGCCATCGATGCACGCTTCATCCCCGCCATCGTTAAGGGTATCATGGACCGCATGGAGCAGGGCCCGTTGACCGGTAGCTATGCTCGCGACGTGCGCGTCTGCATCTACGATGGTAAGATGCACCCGGTTGACAGTAATGAAATCTCGTTCCGTCTGGCAGCCCGTAACGCCTTCTCGGCAGCATTCCGCGATGCTAACCCCAAGGTTCTGGAGCCCGTCTATGACGTTGAGATCCTGTTGCCCGGCGACTGCATGGGTGGTGTACAGAGCGACCTGCAGGGCCGCCGCGGCATCATGATGGATATGTCGAGCGCCAACGGTATGGAGCGCGTTAAGGCCCGCATCCCCTTGAAGGAGATGTCGAGCTACAGCACCGCCCTGAGTTCTATCTCGGGTGGCCGCGCTTCGTTCAACATGAAGTTCTCGAGCTACGAGCTCGTGCCCGCCGACGTGCAGGCTCAGCTGCTCAAGGAGTACGAGGAGAGCAAGCAGGACGAGGATCATGAGGTTACGACAAAATTTGCGTTTTGGGGCATCCGCACTCTTTTGGGTTAACGACAAGAAAGACAAGAAAAACTATTTTTGGACATCAGCCTTGACAATGGGCTTGTGGGGGCACGACAAAATATGTGCTTTTGGGGCATCCGCACTCTTTAGGGTTAACGACAAGAAAGACAAGAAAAACTATTTTTTTGGACATCAGCCGGGACAATGGACAGGCCATACAACGACGATATTTGTGCTTTTGGGGGCTTACGCACTACTTAAGGTTAACGACAAGAAAGACAAGAAAAACTATTTTTTTGGACATCAGCTGGGACAATGGGCTTGTGGGGGCACGACAAGAATTTGCGCTTTTGGGCATCCGCACTCTTTAGGGTTAACGACAAGAAAGACAAGAAAGACTATTTTTTGACATCAGCCGTGACAATGGACTTGTGGGGGTGCGACAAAATTTGTGCTTTTGGGGATTCTGCACTCTTTAAATTTAACGACAAGAAAGACAAGAAAAACAAATTTCTTGACATCCTAAAGACAAAATTGTCTGTTGGGATTTCCAGTTTGTTTTTCTTGTCTTTCTTGTCGTTTAAAAACTATTGTTGTCTTATTGTTGACGGGAAAGGGATGTCAGTCGGTGATGTAGTCGTTCTTGATGATCGGCTCTATCTCGCGGCTCAGTTTGCGCCACTCCTTGGAGTTGATGTAGTCCATGATGATGTGGGCGTGCTTGACATTGTGCATATCGCTGCCCAGGTAATCAATCAGGTGGTTCTTGACAAGCCACAACGCGCTCTCGCGTGCCTCCTCGCCAAAGTAGCCTGTGAATGACAGGATGTTGACCTGGAAACGGGCACCGGCATTGTGCAACTGCTCATATCGCTTGTGGCGGCGCGAGTAGTAAGGATAACGCTCAGGATGTGCGAGAATCGTCCTGTAACCCTTGACCTGCATGTCAAACAGCAGTTCGTCAAGGTTCATCAGCTCCTGCTGGAACGAATTCTCGAGCAGGACGTGGTTGCCAGGCATGGGCAACAGGTGGTCGGCAGCATACTCCTTGTCGTAGTACTCGTCCATGCGGTACTCGGCACTGAGGTAGAGCTCCATGTCCAAGCCCTCGTCGGTCACAGCGTCCTTGAGTTTGAGGAAAGCATCGGTTAAAGTCTCGCGTGTGTTCTCAAAAGTGATGGCAGTTACGTGCGACGTGAGTATCACACGACTGATGCCCATCTCGGCCTCGGCACGCAGCATCTCGAGCGACTGCTCGATCGACTGTGAGCCATGGTCCACGCCGGGCAGGATGTGGCTATGCACATCGGTATGATAGAAAAGCTTAACCTGCTCTTTATTACGTCTGAATAGTTTGCCTAACATATTAAATCTCGATAAGTATTTCTCAATACAAAAATTTTAACCTGCAAATTTACTCATTTTTTATATCAAAAGTCAAAAAAAACAGATTTTTTTCATCCAGCAATGCTAAAGTTCCAAAAAAACAGGGAAAAGTTTCTCCAATTCAAAAAAAGGTTGTAATTTTGCGCGCCATTACAAAAAGAGGCGTTTACCACCGCCACAAAATTGTAAGTTTAACATTTTAAAGATATATCGAAAAAATGAAGAAGGATATCCATCCCAGCAACTATCGCGAGGTTGCTTTCAAGGACATGTCAAACGAGGAGGTTTTCATCACTCGCAGCACTGTGAACACCAAGGAGACCATCGAAATCGACGGTACCACCTATCCCCTGGTAAAGCTCGAGATCACCAACACCTCTCACCCGTTCTTCACCGGTAAGCAGAAGCTCGTCGACACCGCAGGTCGCGTGGACAAGTTCATGCAGCGCTACGGC
>CADAFP010000052.1 GCA_902787185.1 uncultured Bacteroidales bacterium
TACGCGCTTCTTGGCCTCATAGCAGCACAGCATACCGCTCTTGCCACCTGCACCCAGGATAACTACGTTCTGGCCATACTGGCACAGCTTAGCGGTCTGGGCGGGAGCACCAGCGACGTCGAGGGCGCTCAGAGCGAGCTTCTCAGGCATGTCATCGGGAATCTTGGCATAGATACCGCTCTCGAACAGGATAGCCTTACCCTTGATGTCCACCTGGTCAACATCGGCACGGATCTCGAGGATCTCGTCGATGCGCAGCGGGGTCAGTGACAGCGAAACGAGGGTTGCGATGCGGTCGCCCTCCTTGAGGTCGATTTTACCCTTCAAGGCATCACCAATCTTCTCTACCTTACCCAGGAGCATACCACCCGAACCGGTGCGGCGGTTGCGGTGCTTACCCTGCAGTTCAACGTTAAGGAGCATCTCCTTCTTGATCTCCTCCATCACTTCGGCCTCGTTGTTGGGATCCTTGGCCTGCTGCTTAGCATAGTTGTGGATATCGGTGAATGAAGCGGAGTCAATATTCAGGGTCTGTACATCGATGAGAATCTCATTGTCGTAGATCTCGTCCATGTTGTTGTCCAGCTTGTTAGCGGGCTGAGGAAGAATGCCCTTGGGCTCGATTACTCGGTGCGTACCGAATCTGTTTCCGTAAAGTGTTAAACGATTATTGTTTTTTTAGTTTTTAGTTTCTAGTCCTTAGTCCCTAGTCCTTAGTTGTTAGTTGCGCTTGGGAAGGCCGAGGATTTCACGGGCCTCGTCGCTGGTGGCGATGGGACGGCCCAGTTCCTTAGCGATGCGGACAACCTTCTCTACGAGTTCGCCATTGCTCTTGGCGAGCACGCCCTTAGAGAGGTACAGATTGTCCTCAAAGCCCACACGCACGTTACCGCCCATGGCGATAGCGGCTGCGGCCATCGGGAAGGCATGGCGACCAACACCCGTCACGGTCCAGGTCGAACCGGCAGGGATGCCATTCACGAGCCAGCACAGGTTGGCTACGGTGGCGGGGGTGCAACCGGGAACGCCAAGCACGAAGTTGAACTGCATGGGGTTGCCGGGAACCTCACCCTTACGGGCCATGTTGAGGATGGTGTCGAGGTGACCCATCTCAAAGCACTCATACTCGGGCTTGATGCCGCGCTCAATCATGCGCTTGCCAAAGGCACGCATCGTGGGCATCGTGTTGTCAAAGATCTCGTCGCCAAAGTTGCAAGTTCCGCAGTCGAGGGTTGCCATTTCGGGCAGCGGGGTCGTGTCGGTCGATTGCAGACGCTCGTCGGGAGTCATACCCACGGCACCACCCGTTGAGGGAATCAGGATGACATTGGGGCACACCTTGAGGATGGCCTCCTCACACTCCTGGAAGCGGGCACGGTCCTGGGTGGGCGTGCCGTCGTCCCAGCGCACGTGCAGGTGAACGATAGCAGCACCGGCATCAACGGCCGACTTGGCTTCACGAACGATTTCTTCCACGGTATAAGGTACGTTAAGATTCTGCTCCTTGGTAACCTCGGCGCCACAGATAGCGGCAGTGATAATCAGTTTATCCATTTTAGTTTTTAGTCCTTAGTTTCTAGTCCTTAGTTTTTGTTGGCCACGGATGTGCCGTGGCATGGTGAACCATTATTTCTTGCGTTGGCAATCTTTGGGAGTTACACAGGTGCCTGAAGCACGGCAAACGATAACGGGCTCGTCGAGGATATCGGCAGCCGATGCCGAGATGTCGGGACGGGCCTGAGCCACCTTGCGTGCCTCAAAGACCATGTGGCGTGAGGTGTTGCCCTCGCGATCAATCCAGCCCTCGGCCTCGATGAAGTCGCCGGCATAAACGGGTGCGAGGAACTCAATATTGTCATAGGCGCAGAAGAGGCCCTCATCACCGTCACGCATAATCAACAACTCGGTAGCCACGTCACCAAACAGGTGTACCATGTGTGCTCCATCAACCAGGTTGCCACCGTAGTGTGCATCCTTTGCGCTCATGCGCAGTCTGATCATTGTCTTGTATTCCATTTTTTCAGTTTATGGTTTTCAGTAAGATTACTAAAGCCTAATACCTAATGCCTAAAGCCTATTTCTCAACGTAGATGCCGTCAACATAGATACCTGAAGCGTGAACGTGCTCAGGAGCGATTTCGCCAACGGGAACCAGCTTCTCGGCCTCAACGACTACATAGTCGGCTGCGGTGGCCATCAGGGGGTTGAAATTGTTGGTGGTGCCCAGGAATACCATGTTACCGAACTCGTCAACGATGTTAGCGCGCAGGAAAGCGATGTCGGCACGCAGGGGCTTCTCCAGCAAGTAGTCCTTGCCATCAACCTTAATGATTTCCTTGCCGTCGGCCATGATAGTGCCCAGACCAGTGGGGGTCAATACGCCACCCAGTCCAGCACCTGCAGCACGGATGCGCTCGGCCAGAGTACCTTGGGGAACATACTCCACGATGAGCGTGCCCTCATTCTTCTGGAGAGCAGTCTGTTTGTTGGTACCCGTGTGGGAAACGATGGCTTTCTTCACCTGGTGGTTGCTGACCAGCTTGCCGTGTGCCACCTCATCATAGGCGGTGTCGTTGGCAATGATAGTGAGGTCTTTTACACCCTTTTCTACAATGGCGTCAATAATCTGGGTGGCACTGCCGTTACCCAGGAAACCGCCAAACATAATCGTCATACCGTCCTGTACTTTCTCGACGGCCTGTTGCAATGTGATTTGCTTGTTCATAATGTTTATGTTTTGGAATAATTGGTTTATGTCTAATATGGCTGCAAATATAGAAAAAATTCCCCATTTTTGTATGCTTTATTTCGTTTTTTTTATTCAATGTAATATAACGGCAATAATAACAGCACTTTGCGCTTGTGACGCAAAATGCCGAAATTTCAAAAAAAACCTCCGCAAAGCGGCTAAACGCCTTGCAGAGGTAAAAAACTATTACTGTTATGAAAAATTGATAGATAGACTTTAGTCTTTCAGACCTTGGTCTTTTTTAGTCTTTGATGATGGCTAAAGTGAATAGCATTACATCATGCCGCCCATGCCGCCACCCATGCCGGGACCACCAGCGGGCATTGCGGGCTCGGGCTCCTTCTTCTCGGCGATAACGCACTCGGTGGTGAGGAACATGCCGGCGATGCTGGCAGCGTTCTCCAGAGCGATGCGGGACACCTTGGCGGGATCGATGACACCCGTCTTGAAGAGTTTCTCAAACTTCTCAGTGCGGGCATTGTAACCGAAGTCATCCTTGCCTTCCTTCACGCGGTTGACGATGACAGCACCCTCCAGGCCAGCGTTGGCGACAATCTGGCGCAGGGGCTCCTCGATGGCGCGTTGGATGATGTGGATACCCGTGGTCTCATCATCGTTGTCACCCTTCAGGCCCTCGAGGTCCTTGAGGCAGCGGATGTAAGCGGTACCGCCACCAGGCACGATGCCCTCGGCAACGGCTGCGCGGGTAGCACTCAGAGCGTCGTCCACGCGGTCCTTCTTCTCCTTCATCTCAACCTCGCTGGGAGCACCGATGTAGAGCACTGCTACACCACCCGACATCTTGGCAAGACGCTCCTGGAGCTTCTCCTTGTCGTAGGTGGACTTGGTGTTCGCGATCTGCACGCGAATCTGTGCGATGCGGTCGGCAATCATTTCCTTGTTGCCAGCGCCATTGACGATGGTGGTGTTCTCCTTGTCAACGGTGACCTTCTCGGCAGTACCCAGCATCTCGAGGGTAGCCTTCTCGAGTGTCAGGCCGGTCTCCTCGCTGATGACCGTGCCACCGGTGAGGATAGCGATATCCTGAAGCATCTCCTTGCGGCGGTCGCCAAAGCCCGGAGCCTTAACGGCGCAAACCTCGAGCGAGCCACGCAGGCGGTTCACTACCAGCGATGCCAGTGCCTCGCCGTCAACATCCTCGGCGATGATGAGCATGGGACGATGAGCCTGAACGGCACCCTGCAACAGCGGCAGCAGGTCCTTGAGGCCCGAAATCTTCTTGTCAAAAATCAGGATGTAGGGGCGCTCCATCTCACATGCCATTTTGTCGGCATTGGTGACAAAGTAGGGCGAGATGTAACCACGGTCAAACTGCATACCCTCAACCACGTCAACACGGGTCTCGGTGCCCTTGGCCTCCTCGACGGTGATGACACCGTCCTGTTTCACTTTCTTCATGGCCTCGGCGATGAGCTGGCCGATGGCATCGTCGTTGTTGGCGCTGATGCGGGCCACGTTCTCAATCTTGCCAAAATCATCGCCCACTTCCTGAGCCTGCTTCTTGATACCCTCGACAACGACCTTGACAGCCTTGTCGATGCCACGCTTCACGTCCATAGGGTTAGCACCGGCAGCCACGTTCTTGAGGCCCTCGGTGATGATAGCCTGGGCGAGAACGGTAGCAGTGGTGGTGCCGTCACCGGCATCATCATTGGTCTTGCTGGCGACCTCCTTAACGAGTTGGGCGCCGATATTCTGGAATTCGTCCTCCAGTTCCACCTCACGGGCAACGGTCACACCGTCCTTAGTGATGTGGGGAGCACCATATTTCTTGTCGAGAATCACGTTACGGCCCTTAGGACCCAGGGTAACCTTAACGGCGTCGCTCAACTGGTCAACGCCTTTCTTCAACTCTTCGCGAGCCTTGATATCGAATTTGATTAACTTTGCCATTTCTGTTAGTTTTTAATTTTAGTCCTTTGTTCATTTATTCCACAACGATTGCCAGAATGTCGTTCTGACGCATCATGAGCAACTTCTCGCCATCGATTTCGATTTCGTTGCCAGCATACTTGCCGTAGAGGACTGTGTCACCGGGCTTTACGATCATTTCTTCGTCCTTGGTGCCATTACCTGCGGCACGCACTTTGCCCTTGAGAGGTTTTTCCTTAGCGCTGTCGGGGATGATAATGCCGCCGACAACTTCTTCTGCCTTTGCCGGTTCGATGAGAACGCGGTCATTTAACGGTTTAATAGTCATGATTAAATGTTTAGTTGTTAGTTATTGTATTTTTAGTTATAATCACGACCTGCTATACAGCAACGAGTGTGCCAATGACAAAAATCAGTCAACAATGCGACAATTTGTCACCCCATGCTGACATTTAGTAGCGACTACCGTCAAATCCTCCTTATTTTACGCACTTCTCGACAGATGTGGAACCGTCACTATAGGTGGTCAATCGGATGAACAGGCCACTCGGTTGCTGCAGTTCCTGCCCTGCAGTGTTGAAGTACCTAACGCTGGCTACCATTCGGGGCGTGAGCGCTTCGGGAACGCTCGTCGGGTCTTCGTCGTCCAGTGTCACGGCGATGGTCAAAATGTCGGCCATGCCCTCCAGTCCCACATATTCCCGATAGGTATCAAAGAACTCAAAAACCGTCGTCATCCCATCATCACCGACGTTGTTCTGAGTGTAGTTGTAATTGTGTTCATAGAGGAGCGTAAACGACGCATCTTCAGCCATTTGCCGACAGGTGAAAGAAACCTTCTTGATACCATAATAGGGAGAATAGATGTTCATTTTGCCCCGATAATAATAGGCATCATGTTCATTCTCCATTTCTTCATCAATTTCGAACTCCACTTCAACGTCATCCAGGGTGATGGTGTAGTAGCCGAGCGGCATCGGACCAAAGCCGGTTTCCATAGTCACTGGCACAGGCCAGACGTCAGCAGGATTAAAAACCACAACACGATCGGCCATGGCAGTAAAGGCCATCGACAGGATAGAACAAAAGAGTAATAGGCGTTTCATAAGTGCATCAATTAATCCCGCAAAATAACTAAAAACAACTGAGATAAACATACCGATTGACAAAAAAGCCAAAAAAATGTTATACAATTCAATTATTTCAACGTGATTGAGAAAATATGACTAATTTCGCACACCGAAAGAATATTATATCAAAAAATAAATGAAAATTTTATCCAGAATCGCGCTTGCCGCGTTTGCAGCAGTGCTGATGACCGCGTGTGGCGGGAAAGATACCGCTTACCAGTATAAGACACAGTACCTGCCCGTGCAACTCGTGGGCAGTGAGAAGTGGAGCATTCTCGACGTGAACAGCGGCGAGGTGGTTGCCAAGGATGCGTTTGACAACAGTCCGTCGCCGATTGTGGCCGGGATGTTCTATGTGCTTAACAGTGAGGGCAGCTACGACTACTATGATGTGAGTGCCCCGACGACTCCCGTGGCCGGGCATTTTGGCAGTGTGACCTCCTATAGCGACGACGGGGTGGCCGTGTGCAGCAGTGTGGGTGGCCCCCTATGTGTCATCGACCGCAAGGGCCAGGTCATCAAGCAGCTTCCCAAAGAAGTATCCCAGTGCTCGATGTTTGCACGCGGCATGGCAGCCTTCCAGAACGATAACGGCATGTGGGGCTACATCAACACCAGTGGTGACACCATCGTGCCCGCGGTCTTCAGCAATGCCAACCTGTTCCTCTACAACGACTATGCTGTTGTCGTGGGTCAGCAGCAAGAGGGTGACAGCACGGTCAACTTCTCGGTCATCGACAAGAGCGGTACCGTGAAGTATACCGCCAGTGCCAGCGAATACCAGCTTGTGCAACCTTATTATATCAATGGCGTGCTGCCCGCAGTCAAGGGAGACAGCCTGGTGTGCCTGAACCCTGACGGCAAGGAAGTGCCCAATCCTATCGACGACAAGGCAACGGTGGAAAAAGGCGGCTTCGACGATTTCTCACGCACCCCCTCGGGCGACTTCATTGTCATCAAGGGTAAGAAAACAGGCATGGTGGACAAGAATGGCAAGCAGCTGGTTCCCATAAGCTATGACAACCTCATCGACGTCAATGGCGAGCGATTCATTGCCATCAAGGACGGTGTGTGCCACATCATCGACCGCAATGGCAATGCCGTGGGCACAGCCAAGTTCAGCAATGCCCACGTCAGCGAGGACAACCCCTTTGCCACCCGTGGTTTCATCGACCCCAGCCTGGCTGCCGCCTCGCTGATGATGATGTTTGACGAGACGTCGGCATGTGGGGTAAACGCATCGACAACACTGATGGACATGAACCGTATGTTGAGCACCGATGCCCGACTGTATGCAGGCAGCAACTCGCTCATCCTACCCCAGGGTCCCTACATTATTCAATATGTGTTTGACAAGGACGTGGCGACGATGAATGCCGACAGCACGGCGGCAAGTTTCAACTATGACGCCCTCGTGAACCGCGTGATCATCTCGTCCAAACTGAACCACTGCCCCGCCAGCACCGAGAATGCTGTCATCAAGACCATAGAGAGCAACCTGGGCACCAAGGGATTTGTGTTTGCCAGGGACCACATCTTCTGCAGCGACTACCGGACAGCGTTGACTCTGGGCTATGAGAAGGGCATCATGAACCTGACCTACTACATGCACTTCAACGAATCGGTGCCGCCCACGAGAGCAAAAAGACAGTGAACAGTGAACAGTTAACAGTGAACAGTTAATAGTGAACAGTTAATAGTTAATAGTGAACAATAATAAAAAAACTAAATAATATGTATTACGTACAAAAGACTCTTGAGATTTCATCGGCACACATGCTGTTCCTTGACCATAACAGCAAGTGCGAGAACCTGCACGGCCATAACTGGATTGTGAACGTCTATTGCAAAGCCGAGGAACTCGACGATAACGGCATGGTCACCGATTTCACGATTATCAAGGAAATGGTGCATGGCAAACTCGACCACCGCAACCTCAACGAAGTGCTCGATTTCAATCCCACGGCCGAGAATATCGCTCACTGGATTGTAGAGACCGTGCCCAACTGCTACCGCGCCGACGTACGCGAGAGCGCCAACAACCTGGCCATCTACATCAAAGACGAAGACAATCTTTAAGAGTTAGGAATTAGGAATTAGAAATTAGGAATTAGGAGTTGGCGGATGCCAACTAGGGACTAAGGACTAGAAACTAAGGACTAAGGACTAAGGACTCAATACGACTGAGATGTGGAAAGTTAACGAAATCTTCCACTCGCTGCAGGGCGAGGGTTACAATACGGGAACTGCCAGCGTGTTCATCAGGCTGAGCGGCTGCAATCTGCGTTGCTCATTCTGTGACACACGCCATGAGTCGGGAACGATGATGTCGCTCCAGGAGATAGTGGACAAGGTGATGCAGTATCCCCAGGCGCCCTGGATTGTCCTAACCGGTGGCGAGCCCTCGATGTGGATTGACGAGGCATTTATCGAGAACCTCAAAGCCATGACGGGCAAGCGCATCGCCATTGAGACCAATGGCACCCACACCCTGCCCGAAGGTATAGACTGGGTGACTCTTTCTCCTAAGAACGGCATCGGCAACAGCGGCGAAGTCCCCATCGTCCTCAACCATTGCGACGAACTCAAGGTGGTCTATGTGGGCCAAGACTTGACACAATATGACCGTTTCAAGACCACCCACCGTTATCTGCAACCCTGCTGGACCGAAGACGAGGCCACACGATGGCGCAACATGCGTGCCACCGTGCAAGTAGTGTTAGAGAACCCGCAATGGCGCTTGTCACTCCAAACACACCGACTGCTGGGAATACGTTAATAGTTAGGAGTTAGAAGTTAGGAGTTAGGAGTTAGAAATTAGGACACCACCTAATGCCTAAAGCCTAATGCCCAAAACCTAATGCCTGAAAACACGCCAGATTGTGCCCTCGATGAGGGAACAGTAGATGTCACCACGATTATCTACCTCAAAGCCGTTGACCTCGCTTGTGCCTAACTGATAGGTGAACACCAGTTCATGGGTGGCGGCGTTGACCACCGCAAGCATACCACGACGTGAGCCGCAGTAGATGAAGCCGTCATGCTCCAGCACGATGCACGGAGCGTGCTCGTAGCCGAATCCCAAATCAACCTTCCACAACAATTCATACTTGTCACCCGTGCTCATGGCGATCAGTTCACCGTCCATGGTTTTGGCGTATGCCACCTTACCGTCGACACTGAGGCCTAAACTCTCGCGCACCTTATTGTCGTTCTTTTCACGCCACAACTGTTCGCCCGTCGAACGGTTGAGGCAGGTGGACACGCGGTCGGGTGCGACGATGACAACATGGTCGGCAGTCACCACGGGCACCACATTGCCTGGGCTGTAGAGGTTGGCGGTCTTGCCATTGTCCCATTGCCAGCGCAGCGTTCCCGTTCGACGGTCGAGCGAGCGGAGTTTGGTGTCCCAAGCGCCGAAAATGACATCACGGCCATCGATAACTGGTGCCGCCTGGCAATAATTGTTGATGTCGTTGTATTGCCACAGCAGACGGTGGTGCTTCACGTCCCATGCCTGAAATGTCTTATAGCCGCCCTGATAGAGGACTCCATCCTTGACAACACCGTCGGCAACATAGGGGCCATCGGCATCATACTGCCACTTGGCTCGGCCCGTCTGTTTGTCTATCCAAACAAGACGCTTGTCACTCGTGGGCAAAACCACATACTTGCCATCGACGGCGGGGCGTGAGAACAGCATGGCTCCGGTCTTGTACTGCCATCGCTGAGCACCCGTCTGTTTGTCCACGGCCTTGCAGTAGCCCAGCGAGTTGCCAAAATAGATATTCTTATCGTCAAGGCCTACACGCGTAAAAATCGATGCATTGTCGGCCACCACACGCTGTATATTAAATCCCGCAGGCACGGTTTGCTGGTTTTGGGGCATGCGGGGCGTATCATAGTCCAGGTTGATGTGGTAGGCATACACCTGTTCGGGCTCTTTGCCTATCACCTTATTATATACATATATCCACTCACGATCCAGGTCGATGGTCATCAACGTGTAGCCGTAGTTGCCGCCACCCATGTCAAGGGCACGCACCATCACACCGTTGATGCCATCGGTCTCATACTGCCGCCAACGGTGGTAATGGCCGCACTGGTGGGTGATGACGGGATATTTCTTGAGGATATCGACATAGGCACGGTAATTGTCCAGGTCGTCGAGGATGGGATAATGGTTCACGCTCAGCACCTTCATACCCGGCTTGACCATCACGTTAAGGATGCTGTCGAGCCACAGCAGGTCTTCCTGCTTGATGTGGCCGTCGCCCATTTTCATGAATGGGCCACAGTTCATGCCCACAACAACCAGCTGGTCCACGGTGAAGACAAAGCGGTCGCTGCCCCACAGGTCGTTGAAGGTCTTGCAGGCGCTTTGGCTCCAGTTGTTCTCATGATTGCCAGGGATGACATACAACGGGTGACTGATGCCATCGAGAATGCCCTTGACATTGGTCAACTGCTCGTCGCTGCCCTCGTTGGTGAGGTCTCCAGTCATCATCACGGCATCGACGTCGGTAGCGTTGATTTCGGCCACGGCCTCTCGCAGCTGTCCCTCGTTGGCGTTACCCGGTGTCACATGCACGTCGCTCAGGATAGCCAACCTGACTACCCCACCCTGCACGGCAAGCGAGAATGCCACAACCGCAGCCAGGATGAAAAACACTCGTTTCATATCGCTTGATTTTAGGATTCGTGGCTACAAAGATAGGCCAAAAAGTGACATCCGACAACCATGAGACGCAAGATTTTGCGCCTCCACATTGACTGCAACAATATTTTTCATTACTTTTGCGGTTTGGAATGAATCACGAGTGGTACATAGCGCGGCGCATGACGCTCAACGGCGAGCAGCAGAAGGGTTCCCCCAGTCTGACGGTTGCCCTTGTTGGCATTGTGCTTGCGGTAATCGTGATGATTCTGTCCATCGCCATCGTCATGGGCTTCAAGGGCGAGATAACAGGCAAGATCATGCACCTGGACGCCCACCTCAAGGTCAGCAATGCAGCCCTGGGTATTGATGACAATTATGCCACTGTCAACGGCCGCGAAGTGCGCGAGGCCATCGCCGAGGACAAGGATTTCTCCCAGTTGGTCGAGAGTGTGAGCCTCATCGCCGACAAGAGCGCCATCCTCAAGACCGACGAGGATTTTATGGGCATTATCATGCGTGGTGTGGATGCTGGCTATGACTGGCGTTACCTCCATTCCAAGATGGTTGAGGGTTCAGAGCCCGCCGCGGGCGACAGCGCCTCGTCAAGCCAGATTGTCATCTCCAAGACCGTTGCCGACCGCCTGCAACTGCATGCCGGAGACAAAGTGCTCACCTACTTCATCGACGACAATATCAAGGTGAGGAACCTCGAGATTACCGGTGTGTTTGAAACCGACCTCGAGGCCTTTGACAACGCCTACATCGTGGGTAGCATTGACATTGTGCAGGGGGTGAACGGCTGGCATGGCGACATGGGAACCCAAGTGGCGGTAAACATGAAGGACACCCGTGACCTGGATGCCGACGCCTATGACCTATATTCACTGCTTGCCGAGAACACCGTGAAGCGTGAGAGCAAGAACCTGTTCTATGTCACCACCACCCAGCAGAACAACCTGCCGTTTTTCGCCTGGTTGCAGATGCTGGACATGAATGTGGTCATCATCCTCACGCTGATGATGGTGGTGGCCGCTTTCACCCTCATTTCGGCCATGTTGATGATTGTGCTGGAGCGCATCCGCGTCATTGGCAACTTCAAGGCGATGGGAGCCACCAACGGCACCATTCGCCGCATCTTTATCTACCTGACGGGGAAACTCATCCTCAAGGCACTCATCATCGGCAACATCATTGGCATCGGGCTGGCATTGTTGCAGCAGTACTGCCACATCCTGCGCCTTGACCCGACGGCCTACTATATGCCCTACGTGCCCATCCAACTCAGCATCCCCTCGCTCCTGCTGCTCAACGTGGGCATCATCATCGTGTCCTACCTCACCCTGCTTGGCGCCAGCCACATCATATCGACCATCAAGCCCACGGCAACGATGCGTTTCGAGTAATATCCACCCGTCTATTCATCCATTCATCCACATGTGTGAATTCCAACTGATAACTAAAGACTAAAACTATATAAATTATGAAGACGAACCAACTGAATCTGGGAGAAGAGGCAGCCCGTTGCCTGTTGTGTGAGAATGCGCCTTGTAGCCGCGCCTGCGGCAAGGGCAATGTGGCCAGAGCCATCCGCGCCGTGCGCTTCGGCAACGAGAGTATCGCCCGCCAGTGGCTGGAAGGCTGCGATGAGGACGACCTTGAGAAAGCCGAACAGGCGTGTATCCACTACGACCGCCGCATCCGCATCCGTGAAATGGTAAGCCAGCTGCCCGAGGCAGCTCGCGCCGACCTGCCGAGTCTGGCCATCGACTTCTGCGGGCTGCAATGCGAGAATCCTTTCTTCCTGGCTTCATCTTCGGTGTGCACCAACTATGAGATGGTGGCACGCGCCTTCGACGCCGGGTGGGCAGGCGTGTTCTTCAAGACCATCTGCCTGGATGACATCAACGAGGTGTCACCGCGATTTGATGTCCTTCACCGTGAGGGCGACAAGGGTGATTTTACCGCCTTGCGCAACATGGAACAGCTGAGCGAGAACCCTGCCGAGGTCGATTTTGATATCCTGAGCCGTCTCAAGAAGAACTATCCCTCCAAGATTGTCGTCGCCTCCATCATGGGCTCGACCGAGGAGCAATGGATTGAGTTGGCCAAGAAGGCCGAGGCTGCCGGCGTCGATGCCGTGGAGCTGAACTTCTCGTGCCCACAGATGCGCTTGGCAGGCATGGGTAGCGACGTGGGCCAGGATCCCGAGCTGGTGACCTTCTACACCGCCTATGTCAAGCACTCCGTTTCCATTCCCGTCATCCCCAAGATGACACCCAACGTCACGATGATGAGCAATCCCGCCATGGGCTCCTATTTCGCTGGAGCCGATGCCATCAGCGCCATCAACACCATCAAGAGCGTCACCATGGACGAGCGTGCCGAGGTCTCGGGCCAATGGACCGTGTCGGGACTGTCTGGACGAGCCGTCAAGCCCATCGCCCTGCGCTTCATCCTCGAGATGGCACAGAATCCCGTGATGAAGAACCTGCGTCTGAGCGGCATTGGAGGCATCGAGACCTGGCAAGACGCCCTGGAATTCATCCAACTGGGATGCAGTAACCTGCAGGTGTGCACCGCGGTCATGCAATATGGCTACCGCATCATCGACGACCTCACCCTGGGACTGCAGCACTACATGGCCAGCCGTGGCATCACCAAGCTGTCAACGCTGGTGGGTGAGCAGCTGCCCCACTTCGTCAAGCCCAGCGACTTGGACCGCGACACCATCGTCTTCCCCATCTTCGACAGTGACAAGTGCATCGGCTGCGGCAGGTGCCATGTCTCCTGCATGGACGGCGGCCATCAGGCCATCACCTTTGGCGACGACCGCAAGCCCCACCTCGTGGGCACCAAGTGCGTCGGCTGCCACTTGTGCCGCCTCGTCTGCCCCACCGGAGCCATCGGTGTCTCAAAGCGCGTCCCGAAACGCGCAAAGAGTTAGAAATGTAGGTGGGTGTGTCTTCATTCATACTCAATAATATAACCGTGCTAACGCACGGGAAATTAATCAAATTTATAAATTAAAATTATATATACATAAATTATTATACTTAATTTTAAATTTAATTTGTTTAATTTGGCTTCGCCGAGCTAGAAGGTTCCCGCCCAACGGGCGGTTATATTCAATATAGTTGATTTATGACACACCGCCGTAGGAGTTAGGTGTTGCCTAAGGACTAAAAAAATGAAACATTTCATTTATACCACCATTTTAAGCCTGGTCATCGCGCTGACGTCATCGGCGGTGATTCCCGAGCCCGTCGTCTTCCAGCCGACGGTCATCACCGTTGCCAAAGTCAAGACAAAAAAGAAATCTCGTAAGAAAAAAGCCACTCGCAAGAAGAAAACCACGACAGGCAAAAAGAAAACGAGAAATCTCAGCAAGTACTACGAGCTCGGTTATGAGGACGGATACGAGGACGGATACAACGATGGCGCCGATTACGGCAATGCCTATGAGGACGACTACGACCCGCAAACCAAACTCCGCGGCAAGGCCCGTCAGCAATATTTAATAGGCTATGAAGATGGTTACGACGACGGCTTTATCGACGGCCGTGCCGACCGCGACGGCTATTGAACCAAAATCAGCAAACCCGACTCAACAGCAGGCAATAATAGTCGTGCTAACGCACGAAAAATCAAAACAAATCATTTTGATTTTTTCCATGATAGTTGCTAATTCAAAAAATGGTGTTACCTTTGCAGTGTCTTCAGTAATGAAGATAGGGACAAGGCCGTAAGGCTGTTGTACCGCCTGAGGGGCCGCTACGCGGTCCTATTTTTTTATTGAAATTCTCACAACATTTTCATCAGTTTAATAGAAATATATTGATCTTCTCGCCGATGCAGTACCGGTTGCGTTTTTTTGCTATTTTTTTGTCCATGATAGTTGATAATTCAAAAAATGGTGTTATTTTTGCAGTGTCTTCAGTAATGAAGATAGGGACAAGGCCGCAAGGCTGTTGTACCGCCTGAGGTCGATTTATCGGCCTTTTTTTATTAGAATTCAGTTATAATTTCTTCATTTTCGAAGTAATATAAATATATTGATCTTCTCGTCGATGCAGTAACGATTACCTTCCTTGGCTATAATTATATTTTGCTCATGATTTTGTTGCTAATTAGAAAATTAGTGTTACCTTTGCACTGTGCTACCCGAAAAGGCGCGATAACTTCAAGCCGTGGAGCATAAGACAGTGATAAAAAGCACTGAGTGTGTGGGCAGAACTTGCGGAACGAGCATAAGATGTCGCCACTTGGTGCTTATCCTTTTATGTCATTGATAGTTGTTAATTCAAAAAGTTATGTTACCTTTGCGGTGGTCAGTCAGGCTCTATCGTGAGATTTAGCCATCGGAGATGACTTCGGTCTTCGCCTTCATACTGACCAGCCGCCTTCGGGCGGTTTTTTTGGCAAAAAAGCAAACGCTACCCGAGCGGCAACTTAGTGCCGAGGAGCAGCGTGCGCGTTATGAGGCCACGAAAAAGTGGTACGGTATCGGGTGATGTGTTAGCGCTGGTTATTGCGTTTACGGTCATCCCATACTCCCTTGAACATAAAAAAGCCAAGAAGCCCACCAATGATAAAACATAATATAGCAATATATGGTCCCATATTAATAATAATCTTATTATTTGTCTGGTGCAAAGATACAAAGAATAATGATATTATTGTTGTTAATTCAATAAATGGTGTTACCTTTGCCATCAGAATAAGCACTGAAGGAATGGCCCCCTGGCAATTGAGACCTAACCGCCGCCCTTGGTGCTTATTCTTTTTTGTCATTGATAATAGTTGTTAATTCAAGAATAGATATTACATTTGCAATGTGGGAGGCGGATTAACCTTTAGAGACCGCGTCTCATTCCAGCCAAGCCAAGTGCTTGGCTTTTTTATTCATCGTTTTGTTGCTAATTCAAAAAAAAGTGTTACTTTTGCAGTTGGGATTAGTCCACCTTCTACTGGCGGCGCAAGCCGGTCCATCGGAGGCCAGGGTAATCCTTTTTTTATGGATAAAACAAGACACGCCGCCCGAGCGGCATCTTAGTGCCGAGGAGCAGCGTGCACGTTATAAGGCCGCGAAAAGGCGGTACGGGATCACTTAACGGCGTTTTTTACCGTGGCGTTTCCCATTTTCAGCTTCATCCCATTGGGCTTTGAAAATGAAATACCCAAGGAGACCACCAATGATAAAACATAATATTGCTATATAAGGTCCCATATTAATTATAATCTTATTATTTGTCTGGTGCAAAGATACAAAAGAAAATTGATATTTTTGTTGTTAAATCAAAAAATGGTGTTACCTTTGTAATCAAGAACGATGCGGAATTTCACATGTCGGCGTTTTTAACGTGCAGGCTACGGAATTTACAGCGTCGTTTTTCATTTTATAATTCTCATTGTGTAAAGGATTTCTCCAGTTGTCATTTTGCATTTGCACTCAATTTTTTGACCTTGATAGTTGTTAATTCAAGAATTGATATTACATTTGCAACGTGGGAGGCGGATTAACCTTTAGAGACCGCGTCTCACTCCAGCCAAGCCAAATGCTTGGCTTTTTTATTCATCGTTTTATTGCTAATTCAAAAAATCGTATTACTTTTGCAGCATCCAATTTGGTGAGGTTGGGGAGCCTTAGGGTCCGACTTCGCCTTTTTTATGGGAAAATAAGAGACGCCGCCCGATCGGCAACTGAGTGCCGAGGAGCAGCGTGCGCGTTATGAGGCGGCAAAGAGGCGGTACGGGATCGGGTGATGAGCGAGCCATAGGCTCGCAAAAAAAAGTACACTTACTTGCGCCCTTTGATCTCGTCTTCAACACCTTTTAAAAGACATACTACGAAGATCGCAATAATTACCCAACTAAATATAATAATATAAGGTCCCATATTGATAATGCTTTTTTTTATTTAGACTGGCGCAAAGATATAAAGTTTAATTGAGATTACAAAATGGACAAGACGGTAAAATTCAGGATAGAGCTTGAGAGCAATGGCAAGAAGGTGCTGCATGATGTGAATTGAAGTGACAGTGGATATTGCAAAAAAGCATGACGGCTGCATCTTGATGCCACGTGCTGGAAATTAAGTATTTAGAAGCTTGGCGAGAAAAATTTTTGAAAAAAAGTTGGATTTTTTCTTGGTGGTAACAAAAAAAGCAGTACCTTTGCAGTCGCAATTAGGAATTGTCCTGTGGTGTAATGGTAGCACATAGGGTTCGAATCCTTCCAGGACAACAATGAGAAGTGACCCTTAAACAAGGTCACTTTTTGTGTGAAATAACTTATATTAAAAATTTAAACTGTTACATTTAATTTATGGCAACAAAGATCAGATTGCAGCGCCACGGTCACAAGGACTATGCGTTCTATCCTATTGTTATTGCCGATAGCAGGGCACCACGAGATGGTAGATTTATTGAGAGGATTGGTTCTTATAACCCCAACACTAATCCTGCTACCATCAGTTTGAATAACATTCTCTCTCGCGAGGGTGTGATGCTGATGAAGCACCTCCAGGGCGGCGTCAAGAAGGGCGCTTTCACCGAGGAAGAGGCTCAGAAGCGTTTCGAGGCCTGGAAGGCCGAGAAGCAGGCTAAGCTCGACGCTATCCGCAACAAGGAGCGCGACGACAAGAAGGCTGCTAACAAGAAAGCCATCGCTGAGGAGGCCAAGAAGAACGAGGCAAAGGCCGAGGCCGTAGCCAAGAAGAAAGCCGAGATCGCTGCCGCTAAGGCCGCTGCCGAGGCTGAGGCTGCCAAGGCTGCTCAGGAGGCTGCCGCCGCTGAGGCACCTGCTGAAGAAGCTCCCGCCGAGGAAGCACCCGCCGCTGAGGAGGCTGCTCCCGAAGCATAAGAAGAACCCCGTTCTTTTTACAACCCACAAGCTACTGGCTCCCACCCGCAAGGATGAGAGCCAGCAGTTTTTTTATTAAAGATAACTATTGCTTCAGTAATTTCAACTTTTCATACCATTCACACACCCTGTCAATCGCCGGCGTCTCGATACCGTTCAATCTGGCAGTGTCACGAATGTAGAACGTTCCACATTCAAAGTCCTCGGTAAAATATCGACTATCCAAATCAGGGACAAA
This sequence comes from uncultured Bacteroidales bacterium, assembly GCA_902787185.1. Lineage (GTDB taxonomy): Bacteria > Bacteroidota > Bacteroidia > Bacteroidales > Muribaculaceae > Sodaliphilus. The sequence continues at coordinate 17,532 of CADAFP010000052.1, forward strand.
GCCGTCCTCGGTTTGTTTCATCGGTGACATGATTGACTTGAATGCCGGAATAGAACGAATCTTGCGAGACAATGATGAGGCATCGGTCGACTCATAGTAATCCAGAATCGATGGCACACTCATCGGGTCTACCGGCAAGTGTTTCAACAATGCCTGCAACTCATTATCCATGTCAATGAGTAATTGAGAGGCATCGTCATTCCACACGGCATAAAAAGGTGGAATCCGATCATATTGCACCGAAGGGTTCCAGTCCTTCCACATGGTATAGAGCCTTGCAGGATGCAACAGCGGGTTGCTGTTAGAAAGACTCACCTCGTAGAAGTTGCCTAACAACTTCACAGGAGTGTGCAGCAAGTGTTCTATCGTC
>CADAFP010000053.1 GCA_902787185.1 uncultured Bacteroidales bacterium
ACAAAGTTACAAACAAAAACTAAATGCCCATTCTTATTAAACCGAAGAATAGTCAAATAGCCCTATGTTTGACTTTGACGGTGCAAACATAGGGCTTGTATTTATTGTTTTCCTTTTCTAAAAAACGTCTGTAGTCGTTTTCCTTTTCTAAGAACGTCTGTAGTCTAAGAACGAGCGTCTTGGAGTGGGGCGTGCGTCGGGTGATTAATTGATGGTTTGTGAAAAAAAGCGGAGGGGGAATATAATTTTTTATATGCGCGTGCGTTATACATTAGTAAATAGGAATGAAAAAACGTAAAATATAGAACAACCAACCTAAAGAAGATGAAAGCAAAATTCTTGATTTCTTCATTGTTGTTGGGAACGGTGATCCTCGCGCTTGCTAAAGAGGATCCTGTCCTCATGACCATTAATGGCAAGGATGTCAGACTCTCGGAGTTTGAATACCTGTACAACAAAAACAACCAGCAGCAGGTCGAGAAAGAGACGCTTGAGCAGTATCTGGACCGCTTTGTGCTCTACAAACAGAAGGTCGCCGATGCCGAGGCCGCAGGTCTCGACACCACGCGGGCATTCAAGACCGAGTTTGCGGGTTACCAGAAAGACCTGGCTGCTCCCTATATGGTCAAGGACTCCACCTATGAGTATGAGATGCTCAACGAGGCCTACGATCGCTTTAAGACCGAGGTCGAGATTGACCACATGATGCTGCCGATAGGTAAAAACGCCGAGGAGACCGCGGCCAATGTTGTCCGAATGGACAGCCTGCGCAAATGCATCATCGCTGGTGGTAATTGGGAAGAGCTGGCCGACCAGTATTCCAGCGATCCCTCGGTGAAGCGCAACCATGGCCACTATGGCTTTGTGAGCGCCGCGACTTTCCCCTATGAATTTGAGAATGAGGTGTATAATACCGCCGTGGGTGAAGTCTCGGCTCCGTTCCAGACGCAGTTTGGCGTGCACATGATCCGCGTTAACTCGACTCGTGACCGCAACGACATGCATGCCAAGCACATCATCAAGGTTTTCCCCAAGAATGCTACTCCCGAGCAGAAGGCTCAGTGCAAGCATCAGATTGATTCAATCTATGACCTCCTCCTGGCAGGCGCAAGTTTTGAGGAACTTGCAAAGAACGAGTCACAGGATGCTTCGGCCAAGCGTGGCGGTGATTTGGGTTGGTTTGGCCCCGAGCGCATGATTCCCGCCTTTGTGGAGGTGCTCAGAACGCTCCGCGATGGTGAGACCAGCAAGCCCTTTGAGACGGAGTTTGGCTATCACATAGCCAAACTGATAGAGCATGGTGTTCCCTCGATGCAAGAGGTGCGTCCTGTGCTGGAAAAAGCCATCAACCGTGACATTCGCGCCACGCTGATTCACGAGCGTCGCTTGAATGACCTCAAGGCCAAGTTCAATTACCGTTTCAACCCCGATGTGGAGGCACTCCTGACGAGTTCCCTCGCTTCGGCCGGCGGTTATGACTCCACCTTTGTTGGTAAGGTGATCAAGGATGCTGCCATGCCTCTGTTCTATTATGGTGACAACGAGTCGGTGCCCCTGTCGCAGCTGGCCTCGTTCTTGAACGTGAAGTCGTTAATCCCCGATGCCGCTGCCGCCAAGGACTATATCATGTCTAAGGTTAATCCTCTGGTCGAAAAGACGCTTGTTGACTACAACGAACATGAACTGCTCAAGAACAACCCCGAGTACCGCAACCTGCTCAACGAGTACCGCGACGGTATGCTGCTGTTTGAAATCAGTAACGACCGTGTGTGGAAGGCCGCTAACCGCGACACTGCGGGCTTGAATCGCTATTATGCCGAGCATCGTGCCAACTACACGTGGGATGAGCCTCGATTCAAGGGCATCATCCTCAGTGCTACCTCCGACAGCGTCATGCAACTGGTCAAGGCCGATATCACCAAGTATGGCCGTGACACCCTCCCCGACATGCTGCACATGAAATATGGCAACGACATCCGCATGGAGCGCCTGGTGGTCAAGAAGGGCGAGAACGCGCTTGCCGATTACCTGGTCTTTGGCGTTGCCGACAAGCCTGTCCAGCAGAATACCAAGTTCACCGAGTACACCGAGTATATGATTCTTGAGGGCGGCATTATCAACCAGCCCGAAGAGATGGCTGACGTGCGTGGCGCCGTCACCAGCGATTACCAGGATGAACTCGAACGCCTCTGGAAAGAGGAACTGGCCAGGAAATATCCTGCCAAGGTCAACAAGAAAGTGCTCAAGAAACTGAAATAACCACCGTGCCGTGACACGGACCTTACAAGGGGGCTCCAAGAATCAAACAGGTCTTGCGGGCCCCTTTTTTAAAAGGTTCGCTTGCGGGGCGGCTATTTTTGTGTAATTTTGCACATTAGAATTTTTGTGGAACTATTCGGCGAATGAGACTGATAAAGTGTGGACTGCCCCCACGCTAAGGCGCTAAGGCGCTAAGGCGCAAAGAGTTTTTTTAAACTTGCTTAGTGTCGTTGCGTGGTCAGCGCTCTTGTTCCTCGTGATGATTGCCCTTCGGGCAAGAAATCAAAAAAAAGTCTTTGATTTCTTGCGAGCGAATGCGAGCAATCCATTCATGCAAGGGTGTGCGTCACCGCAAGAAACAAAAGATTGGCGTCGTTGCGCCTTAGCGTGGGACCGGTCTGTAATCGCTGAATATTTTGAAGTTGGGTAGAACAATTTGAAAAGAGATATATTTATGAAGAAGAGTAATCTGTTATTAGCGCTTTTTAGCTGCTTGTTTCCCGTTTTGGCCCTGGCCCAGAGCCCGGCATCGCTTCAAGTGCAGGAATTGGAGCTGAGCAATGGCATGAGGGTGTGGCTCAATGTCGATCACAGCCAGCCCAAGGTCTTTGGCGCCGTGGTCGTCAATGCCGGAGCGGTGGACTGCCCCGACACGGGCATCGCCCACTATTTTGAGCACATCATGTTCAAGGGCACTGATGAGTTGGGAACTGTCGATTATGCCGCCGAGAGCGTCTATCTCGACTCCATCTCGATGAAGTATGACGAGTTGTCGCGCACGACCGACAAAAAGCAGCGCGAGGCCCTCCAGCACGACATCAACCAGCTGAATATCAAGGCGTCGCAATATGCCATCCCTAACGAGTTCAACCGCCTCATTTCCAAGTATGGCGGCTCGGACCTGAATGCTGGCACGTCTTATGATTTCACCTACTATCACAACACGTTCTCACCCCAGTTCATCGAGCAGTGGTGCGAGCTGAACAGCCACCGCCTCATTCACCCGGTGTTCCGCCTGTTCCAGGGCGAGCTGGAGACCGTCTATGAGGAGAAGAACATGTATAGCGACAACCCCGCCGCGATGCTGCTCGAGCAACTCACCTCCAAGTTCCTCGCGGGCACTCCTTATGCCTATCCCATCGTCGGCAGCACCGAGAACCTGAAGAATCCCAAGCTGTCGGACATGAAGGCCTTCTACCAGAAATATTATGTGGCTTCCAATATGGGCCTGATTCTCTCGGGTGACATCAACCCCGAGACGCTGATGCCCCTGCTGGAACGCACCTTCGGGCGTCTGGACCGCGGTGTGAAACCTGTCCGTGACAAGATCGTCGCTCCCGCCATCAACGGCCAGCCCGTCGAGAAGTTCCTTTTCCCGATGCCCCTCATCGGCATGAGCGCGATGGTCTTTCGTGGCCCCACCGACTATGATCCCGACGCTCCTGCCATGAAGGTGGCGTTGGCATTGCTCAACAACGACAACAAGACGGGTCTGCTCGACGAACTGACCAACAAGAACCGCGTCTATCTGTCGATGGCTCAGAACATGAGCATGAACCAGACGTCGGCCCTTGCCATCCTCGTCGTCCCCAAGCTGCTGTGCAAGGTCAAAACCGCCGAGAACCTGTGCCTGGAGCAGATCTGGAAACTGAAAAACGGCGAATTCAGCGACGACCAGTTGCAGGCTGTCAAGCAGGCGCTTGCCTGTGACCAGGAGAAGGAGATGGAGAGCATCACCAGCCGCTCAGAACTGATGGTCGGTGCCATGTCGGCAGGTGTGAAATGGGAGGATTTCATGGCGTTGGCCTCAAGCGTTGCCGATGTCACCCGTGACGATGTGACGCGTGTCGCCAACAAGTACTTCACCGACAACTTCTACCGCTTCCACAAGAAGAACGGCCGTGTGCCCGTTGAGCAGATCGCTAAGCCTGAGTACACCCCCGTCAAGCCGCAGCACGCTGGCGACAAGTCAGCCTTTGCCCAGCGTCTGGAGCAGATTCCCGTGAAGGATGTCGCCCCCAGGCTGCTCGACTTCAACCGTGACGTCGAGAAGGTGAAGATGCAAGGCGGCAATACGCTCTACGTTGGCCCTAACCCTTTGAACAAGTTCTTTACTCTCATTATCAATTTCCACAAAGGCACCCTGCAGGACAAGCGGCTTGAAACGGCAGCCGATTATGTGGCTGAACTGGGAACCGACTCTTTGGACGTCAAGGATTTTGGCGCTGCCATGCAGCGGCTGGGAGCAAAAATGGTTGTTTCGTCCGACGAACAGATGACATCGGTCATGCTCAGGGGTGAGGAAGATAACCTGGAGGAAACCTTGCGGCTCTTGGGGCACTTCATGGACCACATGAAGGCCGATGAAGATAAATTGGAATCGATAAAAGATGCTGCTGGACCGAGTGAGAAGTCCTTCTGGGATGAAAACACCGAGGTCTTTGCTGCACTTGCCTTCAAGGTGGCACGAGGAGAACAATCGTCCTACCTCACCCGATTGACGGCCAAGGAATTGAAAAAACTCAAGGCCGCTGATCTCATTGAGGCGTTCAAGGGCGTGTATGATTGCCGTTGTGACGTCTCTTACAGTGGCAAGCTGCCCGCAGCCCGCGTGGCAGATCTGCTGACGGCCCAACTGCCTCAACTCAAGGGCACACATGAGAACCCGATGCAGGACATTCAACTCGAGACCCCGCAGGAGCGCACGGTATATGTCTTTGACTTGCCCAAGTCGCGCCAGACCATTGTCGGCGTCTATCGCCCGTTGATGGGCATCGCTGGCGCCCGTGACGAGGCATGCCTGGAGATGTGGGGTGAATACTTTGGCGGCGGTATGTCGTCGGTGCTGTTCCAGGAGGTGCGTGAGTTCCGCTCGATGGCCTATGCTTCACAAGGCGTGGCTTTGACCCCGACGCTGGCTCACTCGACAGCGCCAAGCGGATACCTCTCGCTGGTGGCTACCCAGGCCGACAAGTCGATGCAGGCCATCACCCTGCTCGACTCGCTCATCAACGACATGCCGGTGAATGTTGAGAACATGAGCGTGGCGCGTCAGAGTCTGCTCAACAACATCAACAACAGCTATCCTACTTTCCGCGGAAAACCCTTGATGGTCGCGTTGTCCGAGCGTAGTGGATACACTGCCGACCGGAATACTGAAATGGTAGAACAACTGCCTGCCTTGACCCAGCAGGACATAGAGGAGTTCTATGTCCGCAATATCAAGAACCAGCCCTATCAGCTGATGGTTGTCGGCAACCTCAAGAAGCTTGACCTTAAGGCCCTTGCAAAATATGGCACTATCGTTAAGGTCAAGAAGGAAGACATATACCGCACCAAACCCGCCCAGAAATAAAGGCCAAGTCCACCACATGAAGTGCCCTCGAGAGTTCTTTTTCAACTTCTTGAGGGCACTTTTGTTATGTTTATCAACGCCATCACGGGATTTACGGTCAAGTGCTGTGGACTGACGATTGCATTGTGGTTGTAATGTCGTCGGGATTTAACAAAGATTTTAGGTTTTCTTTTGTGGCAACGGCCTACTTTCAGTAATTTTGCGGTTTGAAACCAAGTAAAACGACAATAGAAGTGAAATTGAGATTTTTTACAGCATTGCTGTCAATTGTTGCCGCCTTTGGCATGACGGCGCAAAATAATGTGGCAGAGGAAGTTGCGTGGGTCGTTGGTGACGAGCCCATCTTCAAGAGCGAGATTGAGGAGCAATACCAGCAGGCACTGTATGAACGCATGCCCATCGAGGGCAATCCTTACTGTGTCATTCCCGAGCGCATGGCGTTGAACAAACTCTTCCTGGACCAGGCACGCATCGACACGGTCGAGGTGCAGCAGTCGATGATTTCGAGCGAGGTGGATGGCCGAATCAACCAGCTGATTGCCAACTTCGGCTCGAAGGAGAAGGTTGAGGAATACTTCCGCATGCCCATGCCGCGCTTGCGCGAGAAACTCACCGAGGATTACGGTGACATGATGCGCATCCAGCAGGTGCAGAGCGACCTGACCAAGAACGTCAGCTCCACGCCCGCCCAGGTGCGTCGTTTCTACAACGGCCTGTCCCGCGACTCCTTGCCCTTCATCCCCATGCAGGTCGAGGTGCAGATCATCACCCTGAATCCCGTCATCCCGCAGCAGGAGATTGACGAGGTGAAGTCGCGTCTGCGCGATTATGCCCAGCAGGTGAACAGCGGCGAGCGCGAGTTCTCGACGCTGGCCATTCTCTACAGTCAAGACCCGGGTACCGCTGTTTATGGTGGCGAGACGGGCTTCCAGAGCCGTTCGGTGCTGCTGCCCGAGTATGCCACAGCGGCATTTAACCTCAACGACAGCAAGAAGGTTTCCAATATCGTCGAGACCGATGACGGTTACCACATCATCCAGCTCATCGAGAAGCGTGGCGACCGCATCAACACGCGCCACATCCTGTTGCGCCCCCGCGTGAACGATAAGGACCTGACCGATGCCATCAACAGGCTGGACAGTGTGCGCTCCGACATCCTGGCTGGCAAGAACACCTTCAGCGAGATGGCATTGTATATCTCGCAGGATAAGGATTCCCGCAACAACAACGGCAATATGCTCAACGAGAAGACGCAGAGCAACCGATTTGAGATGGCCGACCTCCCTGTCGAGGTGGGCAAAAAGGTGAATAGCCTGCAGCCGGGCGAGGTGAGCGAGCCCTTTGTGATGCTCAATCCCAAGACGCGCCGTGAGCAGGTCGCCATCGTGAAACTCGTCAAGCGCATCGATGGCCACAAGGCCGACCTTGCCGACGACTACATGATCATCAAGGAGATGTGCGAGGCCAGTGAGCGTGAGAAAATCATCCACGATTGGGTCGCCAAGAAGCAGAAAAGCGTCTATGTCTATATCGAGGAGGGCTGGCGCAATTGTGAGTTTGAGTACGACTGGCTGAAGAAGGGGGAGTAGGTTTTAGGCTTTAGGTTTTAGGCTTTAGGCTTTAGGTATTTAGGTTATTAGGGTTTTTCTGAATGTTTGCATCACACGACAAGCGACCTGTTATCGTGAGTAGCCGCCTTCGTTATCTGTTGGTGGCCTGCTGCGTGATGGCATTGATGATGTCGCCAGTCGCGCTGGCGCAGCACCAGTCGCGTGCCCTGCCGGGTGCTACCCAGCCTGTCAAAAAAACGGTGACCAAGAACCCCCAGCCACCCAAAGCCGCCCAAAAGGGTGCCAAAGGACCCAAGGTGAGCCGCATCACCCCGCAGATTCCGAAAGCCAACCGCCACCAGTCCAACAAGGTGTTCCTCGAGAATGCCGACCTCTTGAGCGCTAACGAGGCCATCAGCACCGATTACCAGGTATTGAAAGGCAACGTGCGCTTTCGCCGCAACGACATGTACATGTTCTGCGACAGCGCCTATTTCTATGCCGAGACCAGTTCGTTGGACGCCTTCGGCAACGTGCGCATGACACAGGGCGACACCCTGTGGGTGTATAGCGACGTGCTGCACTACTATGGTGACCAGGGCGTTGCCGAGTTGCGCAACAACGTGCGTCTGGAGAACCGCAGCACGACCCTGCTGACCGACGCGCTCGACTACGAGATCAACTCCAATGTGGGATACTATTTTGACGGCGGTACCATCGTCGATAACCGCAACAACACTGAGTTGAGCTCGCGTTATGGCCGCTATGAGCTGGATACCAAGCAGGCTGAATTCTCGCGCGACGTGCATCTGGTCAATGACCGTTACGAGATGTTCACCGACCTGCTCGACTACAACACGCAGACGCATATCGCCCACATCACCAGCGAAACGCTGATTATCAGCGACAGCAACACCATCAACACCACCAACGGCTGGTACAACACCAGCGCCGACGATGCCACGCTGTATGAGCGCGCCCTGATCACGGCCAAGGACGGCAAGACGCTGCAAGGCGACACCGTGTACTACAACCGCAAGCACAATTACGGCGAGGCCCGTGGCAATGTGGTGATTACCGACCCCAGCAACAAGGTCATCCTGGACGGCGGCTACGGCTACCACGACGATAATGCCCACTACAGCTACGTGACGCGCCGTGCCCGTGCCCGCGAGTTCTCGCAGAAGGACACCATCTACCTGCACGCCGACACCCTGTGCACGCTCATCAACCACGTCGTCAACGATTCGGTCAACGATTCGGTGCGCGTGCTGAGGGCGTTCAACCAGGTGCGGTTCTTCCGCAACGACGTGCAAGGCATCTGCGACTCGCTGCAACTCAGCGAGGCCGACACCATCATCAACATGTACCGCCATGCCGTGGTGTGGAACCTCGAGCGGCAGATTTCGGGTGACGAAATCAACATCCACCTCAACGACAGCGCCGCCGACTGGGCCACACTGCCCACAGGCGGACTCATGGCCGAGCACCTGGGCGAAATCTACTACGACCAGTTGAGCGGCAAGAAGATGAAAGCATGGTTTGAGGAAAAGGAGTTGCGGCGCTTGGATGTTGACGGCAACGTGCAGGTCATCATGTTCCCGCAGGAGGATGATTCCACCTACAACAAGATGGTCAATGCCGAGTCCAGCTACCTGCGCCTGAACCTCAAGCCCAAGCAGGAGGTGGACCGCATCACGATGTGGCCCGAGGTGTCGGGCTCGGTGACGCCGCTCTTCCTCGCCAAGAATGCCGACATGTACCTGCCCCAGTTCCACTGGTATGACATGCTGCGCCCCGCGTCACCCGACGACATCTACGAGCTCACCGAGGAGCAGAAGCTCATCTGGCAGTCGGTAGAGGGTGGCACGCGCCGCCGCTCGGGCAGCAATGCCGCCACAACCGCCACAACCGCGGTTGCCACCGACCAACCAAGTACGACAACCCCTGAATCCATCGAAAAGCCATGAGTGACGTGATCAAACTTTTACCGGACTCTGTCGCCAACCAGATTGCCGCTGGCGAGGTGATTCAGCGGCCTGCCAGCGTCATCAAGGAGCTGGTGGAGAATGCCATCGATGCCCAGGCGACGCACGTCCAGATTATCCTCAAGGACGCGGGACGCACGCTCATTCAGATCATCGACGATGGGGTAGGGATGAGCGAGACCGACGCCAGGCTCGCGTTTGAACGTCACAGCACGAGCAAGATACGCAGTGCCGACGACCTGTTCACACTGCGCACGATGGGTTTCCGTGGCGAGGCGCTGGCATCGATTGCCGCCATCTCACAGGTGGAGTTGCGCACGCGTCGCCAAGACGCGCAACTGGGCACCCGCTTGGTCATCAACGCGTCAACGTGTGAGAGCCAGGAGCCTGATATGTGCCCTGTGGGCAGCAACTTCATGATCAAGAACATCTTCTTCAATGTTCCTGCGCGGCGCAAGTTCCTCAAGTCCAATCAGGTGGAGTTGAGCAACATCGTCAAGGAATTTGAGAAATTGGCTCTTGTCAACAACGAGGTGGAGTTCACGCTCATGCACAACGGCAACCTAATGTACAAACTGCCCAAGGGAACCTTCCGCCAGCGCATCACCGCGCTGATGGGAGCCAGCCTCGACCAGCAGTTGTTACCGGTGACCATCGACACCTCGCTGGTGAAGATACAGGGCTACGTCGGTAAGCCCGAGAATGCCCGCAAGCGCAACGCGCTGCAATTCATGTTCGTCAACGAGCGCTACATGCGTCACCCCTATTTCCACAAGGCGGTGATGACGGCCTATGAGCAGTTGATACCCGAAGGCGAGCAACCCAACTACTTCCTTAAATTCACTGTTGACCCACAGTCCATCGACGTGAATATCCACCCCACCAAGACCGAGATCAAGTTTGAGGACGAGATGCCCATCTGGCAGATTCTCGCCGCAGGCATCAAGGAGACCTTGGGCCGCTTCAGCGAGGTGCCGTCGATAGATTTTGATACCCAGGATGCCCCCGAGATTCCAGCTTATAGCAGCCATGTCGAGGTGCATCGCCCCGAAATTGAAGTGGACCCGTCTTATAACCCTTTCAAGCAGCAGTCGGGCGCAGCCCCGCAGCGCAGTCAAGCGCATACCCGCTCAGCACAGCAGACGATGAGCAACTGGGACGAATTGTTCGCCAACTTTGAGCGCAAAAAACGCGAGGGAACGACTCAGCAGGACGCTATGGAGTCCCCCGAAGCCGAAACTGCCGCTGCCCCGCCCACCATCTTGCCGATGGGAGAGGTGCAGACGGCCTATCTGCAGCTCAAGGGACGCTATATCCTCTCGCCCTCCAAGTCGGGCCTGATGGTGATTGACCAGCACCGCGCACACGTGCGCATCCTGTTTGACCGCTACATCAAGCGCATTCACACCGGCAGCCTGTCATCCCAGGCCATCCTGTTCCCCGAAACCCTGCACCTGGGCGCTGCTCAGAGTGTGGCGTTGCAGGAACTGCTGCCCGAGATGGAGAAGATGGGTTTCATTCTGTCGCCCGTGGGAACCAATGAGTGGGCGGTGAAAGCCATTCCCGCAGGGCTTGATGGTGTGGATGCATCGGCCATGATTCAGCAGATTGTGGACTCGGTCGAGAATGGCGGCGTACCCCTCAAGAAGCGCATCCTCGAGCACCTGGCGCTCACCGTGGCGCGTTCGGCGGCAATTCCGACAGGCCGCACGCTCACCCAGGAGGAAATGGAAATCCTGGTCGCCGACCTGCTCAAGCTGCCTGAGCCAAATTACACACCCGACGGGAAGACGATTATCAACGTCATCCCAATCGAACAAATCGCTAACATGTTTTAACTACTTGAATGCCCATGTTTGACTTCAAGAAAATAACACAAGAGACTGACTTATATAACCTGCATACCCACACGCAGTACTGTGATGGCCACGCCACGATGGAGGAGTTTGTCGTCGAGGCGATAGCCCAGGGCTTCACCCATCTGGGGTTCACCCCGCATTCCCCCATCTCGGTCGAGAGCCCTTGCAACATGGGGCGTGACCAGGTGCAGGAATATTTTGACGAGGTGGAGCGCCTGCGCCGCGCCTATGGTGACCGCATCCAACTGTACACGGCCATGGAAATCGACTATGTCAGTGTGGGGGACGGTCCCGCCAGCGATTATTTCCTCAATCTGCCGCTGGATTACCGCATCGGTTCGGTTCACTTCATCCCGGCCATCAACGATCCCGGCATGATGGTGGACATCGACGGCAAGTTCCAGGCTTTCAAGCAACGCATGAGCAAGTACTTTGATGGCGATATCGAGTATGTCGTCAAGACGTTCTTTGCCCAGATGATGTCGATGGTTGACGAGGGTGGCTTTGATATCGTGGGTCACATGGACAAAATCGGTTATAACGCGAGCGAGTATCAAGAGGGCATCGACGAGGAACCCTGGTTTGACAAGCTGGTCATCGACCTGTTCGAGAACATCATGGACCATCACCTCACCATCGAGGTCAATACCAAGGCATGGCTGCAGCGCAACCGTTTCTATCCCAACCTCAAGTACTTCGGGATGCTCAAGCGTTTCAACGCCCCCATCGTCGTCAATAGCGATGCCCACTATCCCACATTGCTCAACAACGGCCGCCTGGAAGCCCTCAAACTCCTCAGCGTGCTGTAGTCAACCGTTTTCAAGTTGTTACCATTATGAGAATTCATACCAAAATAATAGCGGTGGCGCTGCTGTTGGCCGCCTTGTTGCCCACTACCTTGCAGGCCCAGGATTTTACCAACAAGGACACCTTGCGCTACGTCGATGCGATGCACTACAGGATGATCAACTGGGCGTTTGACCGCACGCTGGCATCGCGCATCCCGTTGAGCTTCAAGGACAGTGTGCGCCCCACCTTGTGGGACCGTGCCTACTGCACCAGCGGCAAGGGTTTCCGCTTTGCCACCAACTCGACAGCCATCGCCGTGCGCTATAACCTGCTGACCAACATGCACATGATGCACATGGCCGACACGGGCATCAAGGGCACTGACCTCTACATCTGGGACGAGGAGACAGGGAGTTGGCAGTTTGTGAACTGCAACCGCCCCGTGCGCATCGACAACGATATCCGTCCCCGCCAGGACTCGATACAGAGCAAGGTGTATGTGGACCGGCTCGACGGCAAGATGCATGAGTATATGATTTATCTGCCGCTGTATGACGGCGTGCGCTGGATTGAAATCGGTGTGGATAGCAGTGCCGTCATCCGCCAGCCTGTGCTCAACTCGCCGCAGGTGGGCAAGATGTTCGTCTTCTACGGCACCAGCATCATGCAAGGCGGCTGCGCCTGCCGCCCTGGCATGGTGGCCACCAGCATCATCCAGCGTGACTTGGATGTGGAGTGCGTGAACCTGGGCTTCAGCGGCGAGGGCAAGATGGACTCCTGCATGGCCCGTGCCATGGCGACGATTCCCGATGTGGCGGCCTATATCCTGGATCCCATCCCCAACTGCACCCGCGACATGTGCGACACGTTGACCTATGGCTTTGTCAACATCCTGCGCACCTTGCGCCCCGAGGTGCCCATCTTTATGGTCGAGGGACAGATGTACAGTTATGCCAAGTACAGCGGTTTCTACAGCGAGTACCTGCCGGCAAAGAATGACGCCTACCATAAGAACTATCTGAAACTCAAGGCCGACAATCCCAACAACCTCTACTATATCACCTGCAAGGACCTGTACGGCCCCAACAACGAGGGCACGGTTGACGGCATCCACCTGACCGACATCGGTTTCTGGTGGTATGCCCAAAAACTGGAACCCTACCTGCGCGCGGTGCTCGACGGCACTCCCATCCCGCAGGAACCCGGTGTGAACGACCCCCGTTGATTTCTTGCCGGTAAAGTATCGTGCTTCGCACGAGAAATTAAACAAATTAATAAATTAAAATTAAAAATTTAGTAATTATTATACTTAATTTTAAATTTAATTTGTTTAATTTCCGCCCAACGGGCGGTTATAATGAATATAGTTGAATTGTGACACAACTGCTCATTGTTCCAATATAATGAAACCCAAGAAGAGCCATTACATACAAGACCTTATCCTTGAGGGCGAGCACGAGCATCAGGACTTCAAGTACCAGATTACCGATGCCCGCAAGATTGCCCGTTCCATCGCCGCCTTTGCCAACAACAGTGGCGGCCACCTGCTCATTGGCGTGAAAGACAATGGCAACATCTCGGGCGTGCGCAGCGAGGAGGAGATTTACATGATTGAGACGGCGGCACAGATGTATTGCCGTCCCGAGCAGCACGTGACCTTCAAGGTGTTCAACATCAACGGCAAGTCGGTCGTCAAGGCCGACATCGCCGAGGCCGACGAAAAGCCCGTCGAGGCCCCTGACGACAACGGCAACTGGCACGTCTATTACCGTGTCGCCGACGAGAACGTGCTGGCCAGCCGCCTGCATGAACGCATCTTGAGCGCCGAGACCGCTATCGAGGAAACCCGCACGGCCGAGACCATCACATACAGCGAAAGGGAGCAAATGCTGCTCGACTACCTGCGCAACCACGGCGGCATCACCCTCGAGGGATACATGAAACTGACGCATATCAGCGAGGAAACTGCCACCCGCATCGTCGTCGCCCTCCACAGCATGGGCGTCCTCGAAGTCCAGTACCACGACGGCCAGTGCCTCATCGTCGCCCCGTAATCCCATTTTTAGTCGGCCTAGCGGCCGAGAAATTAAACAAAAATCTATATAAAAATTGATCAAAATTGTTTATTTAATTATTTTTACAATTTTGCTTATTTTTTTTCGCGCATAGCGCGATAATATTCACCACGAAGACATTATTGCTGAAAAAAATTCAAATTTTATGGCGGTTTTTGTAGAAAAATCGTTATATTTGCGCATTCTATACTTGAATGTTTTATTAACGACCATAAACCTACTAAAACTCTAACTGTTATGAATACAAAAACACTACTTCTCTTGATTGCAGCGTGGCTCACGGCTCTGACGGCCGTTGCCCAAGACTTCTCGTCGGGCGGCTTTTCTTACAACATCACGGGTGACAACACTGTCGAGGTGACCAAAGATTACATGGGTGGCACCCAGTATTCGGGCAATGTCACCATCCCCTCGACGGTGACCTACAATGGCAAGACCTATACGGTGGACGCAATCGGTGCCTATGCGTTCCAGTATTGCGAAGGCTTGACCGGCGTGACCATGCCCAACACGGTAACAACAATGGGCGACTATGCTTTTGGCGACTGCCCGGCTCTGGCCAGTGTGACCCTGAGCAACTCGCTGCAGAGCGTTGGCTATTATGCGTTTCAGAATTGCACTGCCTTGACCAGCATTACCATTCCCAATTCGGTGAAGTATATTTTAGACCAGGCATTTTCCTACTGTGACCACTTGACGACCGTGAAGATGGGCGACAATGTGGAGCAAATCGGTAATAACGTATTTCAGTATTGCACGGCGTTGACCTCGCTCACGCTCAGCAAGAGCTTGACCGAAATCGGCTGGACTGCCTTTACCAACTGCTCGAGCTTGACCAGTGTGACGATTCCCGATGCTGTGACCTTCATCGGTCATTATTCATTTTCTGAATGCACGGGTTTGACGACGTTGACCATCGGCAGCGGGGTGACCGAAATCGGCTGGTCGGCCTTTGAGGGCTGTCCCGCGTTGACCAAGGTCACCTGCATGGCGACCACGCCGCCCACCATCGACGAATACACCTTTGACGCTGACGTTTACGCCGCCGCCACGCTCTATGTGCCTGACGGCAGCGTCAGTGCCTACCAGGACACCTATCCTTGGTGGCTGTTCACAATGATTGAAGGCATTGTGGATCGCGGCGACGTGAACAACAACGGCACGATAAATATTGCCGACGTTGTGGAACTCATCGACTACATCTTGACGGATAATGCCGGTGCCATCAACATGGTAGCAGCTGACGTGAACTACGACAACATTGTGAACATTGCCGATGCTGTCGAAATCATCGACTACATCCTGCACGGCTTCTGGCGTAACGACTAAACCCACCTTCCCACGGGGTTTAGACGACAAGAAAGAGGGTGTGCCATAATTCGGACTCAGTAATAGATATCAAAATAAACCGCTCGGGCCATCATGAACCCGAGCGGTTGTGTTAATCATCTGTTGTCAGCTCTTAGAAGGGCAGGTCGTCGCCTGCGCCACCTTGGTCAAAAGGGGGCTGATCGACGGGGGCGGGGGCTGCCATTCCGGCATCAGGGGCAGGGGCGGGAGCGGGTGCTCCGGCTGCGGGGGGATAGGGTGCGGCAGCAGCGACCATGTTGGGATCTTCCTTCACAGCCCTAAAGCCGCGGATGTCGGTGTACCAGCGTCCGTTGAACTCGCGGCTCTCGATGTCATAACTCAGCGTGATGACGTCGCCCACCTCGAGGGGATACTGGTCGGCACGGTCCCCGAAGAAGTCGAATTTCACCTTCTTGGGATAGCTGTCGAGCGTCTCTAGGATATACTCCTGCTTCTTCCAAGCGTTGCCCGCCTTGGAGGTGCCGCTCTGCAGATCCAGCTTCTGGATAATCTTACCTTTAATGTCCATTGTTCTTTTTGGAATTATTCAAACAACATGTCCAACAAACAACAACTTGAACAACTGTTTAAAATGATTAGTTGATTATGTTGTTTCCCGTTGTTCATGTTGTTTGATTAGTGTTTACTTGCTCTCCTCGGCAATGACCTTGAGGATGTTCTGAACTTGCTTCCAAGCCTTCTCCACAGCGGGGATGTGGCAGCGCTCGGCGGGCGAGTGCACGTCACGCAGCGTGGGACCGAAGGAAATCATCTCCATGTCGGGACGGGCCTTCAGGAACAGACCGCACTCCAGACCGGCGAGAGCAGGTGGCTGTCGCTGATGGGCTCCCAGCCCTGGTAGCCGCCCTCGCTGATGATTTCGTCGGCACCAGCCATGCGGAAGATGGTCTCGCACCTGTGCGTCAGGTCATACTTGCCACTCTCTACCGAGGAGCGGTGGAACATCTCGACAACAATCTGGTTGCCCTCGCGCATCTTCACGCTGGCGAGGTTGGTCGAAGTCTCAACGAGGCCTTCAATCTCCATGCTCATGGCGTCGATGCCGTGAGGAGCCACATAAACGGCGTTGACAACGCGGCGGGCGGTGTCGGTGTCGATGATGGTCTCGGGAGCGTCAACGCTCTTGCAGGTGATTTCCATCTTAGGCTCGGTGCGCTTGTACTCGTTCTTCACCTCGGCGATGAAGGTGTTGAGGACTACCGACAGCTTCTCCTTGTCCTCGGGCTTGATACCGATAACCAGGGTAGCGGCGTGGGCGATGGCGTTGTGCAGGTTGCCGGCGTCGATCTTGGCCAGCACATAGTCCATCTGGTCACCGATGTTCCACAGCAGACGGCTGCTCAGCTTGGTCGTGGTGGCGAAGCCCAGGTGGATGTCGGCACCGCTGTGACCGCCGTG
>CADAFP010000054.1 GCA_902787185.1 uncultured Bacteroidales bacterium
GAGTCACCGTCGTTCTGGTAGTTCTTGGCTGCGTTGATACCACCCTGTGCAGCGATCGAGTGAGCGCGGCGGGGCGAATCCTGGATGCAGAAGTTCAGCACGTTGAAGCCCATCTCGCCCAGCGTGGCGGCTGCCGACGCACCTGCCAGACCGGTACCCACGACGATGATGTCGAGGCGACGCTTGTTGGCGGGATTGACGAGTTTCTGGTGAGCCTTATAGTTTGTCCACTTCTCAGCGATGGGTCCCTCGGGAATCTTGGAATCGATGGGCTGAGCGTTCATTTTGGTTTCTTCCATTTGTCTAAGAAATTTAATAGGTTAATACTCAGCGATTAGAGGGCAAAGAACCAAGTGAAGTAGCAAGCCTCTACAGCAAACAGGATAAACACGATGCTGGCCCACCACTTGGAGATGCACTGCCAGCGGGGAATCCACTTGTCGTTAGCGGTGCCCAGGGTCTGGAAAGCGCTCCAGAAACCGTGGCTGATGTGGAACCACAGAGCAGCAAACCAAATCAGGTAAACGGGCAATACCCACAAGTGGCTGAAGGTAGCCTGCAGGTAGAACTTGCCGTTCATCACATGCTCACCCATGAGCTCGGGCAACTGCATCTTGGCCCAGAATTGCGTGAGGTGAAGCACCATGACACCTAAAACGATGATACCCAGAGCGAGCATGTGCTGTGAAGCCCATTCCACAGTCTTGGGACGGGAATTCACATCATAACGGTTGACACCGCGAGCCTTGCGGTTCTGGAAGGTCAGAATGAAGGCAAAGATGATGTGAATAGCAAAGCCACCGGCCAGGATCAGAGTACCCAGCACGGCATACCAATTGGCACCGAGGAACTCGCAGATAGCGTCATAAGCATCAAAGCTAATGAGGGCCACTGCATTCATCAGCGCATGGAATGTAACGAATAGGACAAGGAAGAGGCCGGTTACCGACATCACCACCTTGCGTCCTACAGATGAATTAGTTAACCACATAAAAATTGATGATTTTTGAGTTATTAATTGATTGTTATTTTGTTAATTCACACAATATCCTGCAAAGGTAAGAAAAATTTTTCACTTTTCCATCCAAAACTCAAAAAACATGCTCCTAAAAAAATAGTCGGCACCAATACTCTTTCTTTACTGTCCACAGATTATCACAGATTAATCAGATTAACGCAGAAGCAAAAAATCCGTGTTAATCTGTGCAATCTGTGGACACGTACCCTGTAAAAATCCGCGTTAATCTGTGTAATCTGTGGACTTTTCAATGAAATCAGGGGTGCGCCGGTTGTTGGGCACACCCCTGAAAAGGCTATGAAACATCTATAATTGCGGACTATCTGAGCATCAGCTTGGCACTCTTTTCGCCAACGCGGACAATGTGAACGCCATTTGAACCAGCGGGAATCACGTTGCGGCCAGCCTGCAGGTTGACACGACGGGCGTGCCCTGCAATGTCACTGACAATCGCACTCTGCTCCACAGGCGTCTCAATCACGATATCCTGCCCCTCAGCATAAATCTTGACATCCCCCGCCAACTCATTGACATCGGCAGCAGAATTACCAAACACATCCTGTGTGGTCTGCAGTTCACGTCCATACCGTTCATCATCAGCCTCATCATCAGGCAATACCAGGGGTGCATAAGGCATGTTACCTGTTGCGTCAAGAGATACTCTGACAATCTTGGATGATGCACCCCCGCCACTGATGGTAATAGTACCAGTTGCGTGCTGGACGTTGGTTGCGGCAACACAATGCACTAGAACAGTCTTACCGGCTTTTGCCTCGGTGACGGAGATCGTCGTCGGGCTGACAGTGAAATAAGAACTGTTTGATGATACTGTAAGACTGCCAGTCAAATTAGTTCCTGTCACCTTAAAGGTTCGAGAATCATTATACCCTGCGAAAAGTAAGGAAGTCTCGCTAACCGTAATGGTGGGCACTACGCACGTGCCAGTTACGCTGACGGTCTTAGGAGATGCGCCACCGCCCTTGACTGTGATGGTTGCCGAATGGGAGCCTGCGGCAGTAGGTTTGTAGGTTACGGTAACCATCTTGCCTTCTGCTGCCTCTGCTGCCGAAATCGAGGTTGGACTAACAATGAAGTTGGAGTTGCTGGATGATACCGTCAGACTACCCGTCAAATTACTTCCAGTTACCCAGAAAGACTTATCTACTTGTTTATCCTTGACAACAGTGCCGAAAGATATCGATGTTGGACTTACCGAAATCGCAGGAACGACACACTTACCCGAAACTGAGACGACCTTGTCTGCTGCGCCGCCACCTCTGACTGTGATGGTTGCCGAATGGGAGCCTGCGGCAGTAGGTTTGTATGTCACAGTAACAGTCTTACCTGCCTTTGCTTCAGCAGCAGTGATGCTGGTGGGAGTGACAGTGAAGAGTGTACTATTGCTGGATGATACCGTCAGGCTGCCAGTCAAGTCAGTGCCAGTTACCTTAAACGTCAGAGACTTCTGTTTATCCTTAACAACAGTGCCGAATGCCAGCGATGAAACACTAGTTGTAATCTTGGGATAGATACACGTGCCAGTCACGGTAAAGGACTTGCTTGTCGCGCCACAACTGATAGTGATGGTTGCAGAGTGTGAACCAACAGCGGTAGGCTTGTAAGTCACGATTACAGAACCGCCGTTTGCTGGTAACGTAGTGGGGCTGACAGTGAAATAGGAGTTACTTGATGTTACCGTCAGATTACCAGTTAAGTTGGTGGCAGTTACGGTGAAAGTCTTGGTAGCGTAATTGTCCTTGACAACAGTACCGAAATCCAGGGACGATCCGTTAACAGTAATCGTGGGAGGGTTGACACAAGTGCCAGTTACACTGACTGTCTTGTTTGTTGCACCGCCACCGCTGATGGTGATGGTTCCAGAATGGGAGCCTGCTGCAGTGGGCTTGTAGGTAACGGTTACGGTTTTACCTGCTGCTGCATCGGCAGCCGAAATCGTGGTCGGGCTGACAGTGAAGTTGGGATTGCTGGACGATAAAGTCACGCTACTAGTCAGGTTGCTGCCCTTGACGGTAAACGTTTTTTGCGCAGTGTTACCCTTGGTTACAGTGCCAAATGACAATGCGATTGGACTAACGGTAATTTGCGGATATGAAGGATTGACAGCAGTTCCATACCAGTACTCTATTCCTGCTACATTAATTATGGGAATAATCGTCAGCCAATCAGGTAAATGCCGATCACCTTCCCAGAAGTCAAACATTGCGACAAACCTGAATTTGTATGTTCCTGCCTCAGTAGGCTTGAAGGTAACCCATACGTTTTGTCTGCTACCGCCCTCACCAAGATCAATATCTGCAGGTCTCATCAAAGAAGGAGATACCGAGAACATTCTAGATGTAAAAATTCCATCTATGTTAGTTAGCGTTGAAGATTGTGACAGACACAATTTTACTTTAATAGAAACATTTATACCGAGTGTTCGATTAATAGCACTACGCAGGGCTTCAGCAATTGTATAAACATTATGGCTCCAAACTTCATAAGTCTTTGTTACTGAAGAGCCTACCATTACATTATTGAATGTCACACTCTCGTCGTACTCACAAAAGTGAATATTAGGAGCATACTGTGCAATAATTGACGCAATAGCTGCAGGAGCAGCATTTAAGGTGTGCCCGTCAACAACGTTTAAATCGTTTACTGGCTTAATTCCAGTCACAAACAAGTCACTGTTGCCTTCGGTGAGTTCTACACCATTCCAATGGTAGGGAAGACTTGTGGTTCGCGGATTGATTCGTAATGAATCAACAGGAGCTGCCCATACCTGGGCAAATGCCAGGATCATGGCGAGCATCGATAAAAGAATTCTCTTTTTCATAACGTTTAGAATTTAAATAATTAATAATAATGAGTTAAACACTATATAAAAATATCAATTTGGTATTCCTTTCTTTTGGTATTGCAAATTTAGATAGGGTATTGGGAGGCGTCAATAAAAGAATGTCACAATTTTCACTTTTGTCAAAAATTTATACACAAATGCGTCTAATTATTTGACATTGACCACTGCTTTCGGTCATTGCCTTACAAAGATTCAGGGGTGCGCCGGTTGTTGGGCACACCCCTGAAAAGGCTATGAAACATCTATAATTGCGGACTATCTGAGCATCAGCTTGGCACTCTTCTCGCCAACGCGGACAATGTGAACGCCATTACCGCCAGCGGGAATCACGTTGCGGCCAGCCTGCAGGTTGACACGACGGGCGTGTCCTGCAATGTCACTGACAATCGCGCTCTGCTCCACAGGCGTCTCGATAACGATATCCTGCCCCTCAGCATAAATCTTGACATCTCGTGACAACTCATCAATACCAGCTATGATATTGTTATTCTGTACATCTGCATTTACCTCCTCGTTAGTCCATTCATTAGTCCTGTCTTCATCACTTTCAGCATGGTTGTTAGAATACACTGAACCACTCGATGTGACACCTGTCAGATAATATGTGTACTTATATAGCAAGATATTCAGATTATCAAGTTTTCCGACATAGAGGTATAACTTTGCCCTATGAGTTCCACATCTTGTTGGTTTGTAAGTGACTGTAACTCTCCAAGTTGTATAGTTGCGCCAAACATATTGAAAAGGAAACACACCTCCAACACAAACACAAACTCTTTCGCTTCCTGAATTAAGTTTTGTTTTTGTCATTCTGAACATGCCCGTATTATCGACTAGTTCGGCAGGTGCATGAGAGGAATACGTCTTAAAGGTAAATGTAAAGACTCTTGTACATCCCAATGCTTGCGTACTATTAGTAGATGATGGACTTACCATACTGGCACCATCGGCTGAGAAGATGTAATCGGTAAAATCGACTGTGCCGTCAGGATCAACTTCGATGGGTTCCTCGTCACCATTGACCAACGAATTCTCACCACTAACGAACGTTAGAGAGTGCGGATCACCGACAGGTCCTCTTCCAGTGATTTTAGTTGCTAACGAATCTACTGATCCTGCAAATCCTTGCATGGCGACCATCATGAGAGTGATAAAAGAAAAAATAATCTTGTTCATAATGTTTAAATTTTAAATAGTTAGTATAAATTGATATAATAATGCATTTATCATTTTATCTTGAATCAGTATGCCTGATTTCGTTTTCTGTCAGCAAAGTTATACGGTGCTTCTTTGGGGCGCAATAAAAAAAATCCTCTTTTTTTGCTTTTGTCAAAAATTTATACACAAATGCGTCTAATTCTTTGACATTTGGGGTGGTTTTTGGGGATAATAGGTTTGTTAGATTATTGCCTTTGGGGTCATGAAAAAGCAGGTCGCAGAGGTGCTGTGGTGGCACTTCTGCGACCTGGAGTCGTCTTGTGGCGGTTGTCTTGTGGCCTTGCTGTTAGTCGTTGAGGATGAGCATGGCGTCGCCGTAGGCGCCGAAGCGGTATTTCTCCTCGATGGCGACTTTATAGGCCTCCATCGTCTGGTCGTAGCCGCCGAAGGATGCCTGGGCCATCAGCATGATGGAGTAAGGCATGTGGAAATTGGTCACCAGCGCGTCGCAGGTGGTGCACTCGTAGGGCGGGAACAAGAACTTGTTCGACCAGCCGCCATAGGGCTTGATGTGGCCGTTCATGCCCACGCAGGTCTCAAAGGCGCGCAGCACCGATGTGCCGATGGCGCACACCTTGTTGCCGCCGTCACGCAGGGCGTTGACCTTCTCGGCCAGCTCGACGCTGACGTCCATCTCCTCGCTGTCCATGCGGTGTTTGGTCAGGTCCTCGACGTCGATGTCGCGGTAGCTGCCCAGGCTGATGTGCATGGTGATGAAGTCACGGTCGATGTCACGGATTTCCATGCGGCGCATCAGTTCACGCGAGAAGTGCAGTCCGGCTGCGGGAGCCACGACAGCGCCCTCGTTCTTGGAGAAGATGGTCTGGTAACGCTCGGCATCCTCGGGCTCGGCCTCGCGGTCGATATAGTAGGGCAAGGGCGTGTTACCCAGGTTATACAGGTCCTTCTTGAACTGGTCGTGGTCACCATCATAGAGGAAGCGCAGCGTGCGCCCGCGCGAGGTGGTATTGTCGATCACCTCGGCGACCATCGAGTCGTCCAAGCCGAAGTACAGCTTGTTGCCGATGCGAATCTTGCGGGCGGGCTCTACCAGCACGTCCCACAGCTTGTTGTTGGGATTGAGCTCACGCAACAGGAACACCTCGATGCGCGCCCCGGTTTTCTCCTTGTTGCCATAGAGTTTGGCGGGGAAGACCTGAGTATCGTTAAACACGAACATGTCATGGGGATTGAAGTATTCGAGGATTTCCTTGAATACGCGGTGCTCAATCTGGCGGCTCTTCTTGTGAAGCACCATCAGTCGCGACTCGTCACGCACAGGGGCGGGATGTGAGGCAATGAGATCCTCGGGCATGTGGGTATTGAATTCTGAAAGTTTCATACGCTACCTTTTTTAGTGAAACTTGGCCTTATCGTCCTCACGCCGAGGTGCTAAGGCGCCAAGTTTTTTTATATTAATAATTCTATTCTTTACAGCTAACAGCTTATTTAATCTGTGAGATGCGCTTGGGAGGCAAGTCACATTTTTTCTCTTGCTTACGGGCAGCACGGGCGGCCTTCTGGCGGGCGGCACGCTCGCGGTTCTCGATGCGCTCACGCTCCAGGCGCTCGGCGGCAGCCTGTTCGGGCGAGACATAGGTCTCGGCATCGAGTTTTTCAACCAGCTGCTCCAGGGTGAGGCACTTGTCGATGGTCACATCGCCCACGCGTGTGCGGCGCAGGGCCGTCAAGTGGGCTCCGCTGCCCAGTGCCACACCGATGTCGCGTGCCAGGGCACGGATGTAGGTACCCTTGCTGCACACCACACGTATCTGAAGGGTGGGCTCGGCGGGCAGGCCGCATTGCAGCACCTCAATCTCGTCGATGACCAGCGTCTTGGGGCGGATTTCCACATCCTGCCCCTTGCGGGCCAACTTGTAGGCGGGCTTGCCATCGACCTTGCAGGCCGAGAACGACGGGGGCACCTGCTCGATGCTACCCGTGAACTGCTCCTGCAGCACGCGGTCGATGAGGGGGCGGTCGATGTGCTGCCACTCGTAGGTGGCATCCACCTCGGTCTCCAGGTCAAAGCTGGGTGTGGTGGCGCCCAACCTGAGGTCGGCGATATATTCCTTGACACCTGCCTGCAACTCGTCGATGCGCTTGGTGGCATGGCCGGTGCACAGCAGCAGCACACCCGTTGCCAGCGGGTCGAGCGTGCCCGCATGGCCCACCTTGACCTGACGGGTCCTCAAGTGAGTCCTCAGCACGGCGCGCACCTTCTTGACCGCTGTGAACGAGGTCATCGTCAACGGCTTGTCGATGCAGAATATTTCGCCTTCTATCGGGTTAAGCATTTTATTTCTAACTACGAATTGCGCTAATTATACTAAATTGGCATCCGCATTCAATTATGACGAATTAAACTAATGAATCTCCCGAAAATATGTGAAATCCGTGTAATTCGTAGTTTTGTTGTTTAGAACGCGGGTGCGGGCATGAGTTGCGAGAGGGCGATGGCGACCAGGCCGGCAATGATGCAATACACGCCGAACCACACCAGTTTGCCCTTCTTGACGATGTTGATCATCCACTTGCACGCCAGGCAACCTGCCAGGAAAGCGGCCACGAAGCCCACCACCAGGGGCAACGTGTCGATACCGCCAAAGGCCTCTTCGCCCTTGACGACCTTGAGCACGTCGAGCAGTGCCTCGCCCAAGATGGGAGGTATCACCATCAGGAACGAGAACTGAGCCAGCGACTCCTTCTTGTTGCCGAGCAGCAGACCCGTCGCAATGGTGCTTCCCGAGCGCGACAGGCCCGGCATCACGGCACACGCCTGGGCGATGCCGATGATAAAGGCGTCTTTCCAGGAGATTTTCTCCTTTTGCCGCGGTTTGGCATAGTAGGAGAAGATGAGCAAGGCTGCGGTCAACAGCAGCATGATGCCCACGACGAGCAGGCCGCTGCCAAAGATCGCCTCCACCTGATCCTTAAAGAAAAAGCCCACGATGCCCACAGGAATCATCGACACGAGGATATTGAGGAAATACCTGGTCTCGTCGTTCATCTTGAACTTGAACAGGCCCTTCAATATCCAGTCAATCTCGCTCCACAGGATGACAAAGGTGCTCAGCACCGTCGCCACATGGACCAGAATGGTGAACGTGAGGTTATCGGCACCCTCGATGCCAAACAGGTAGCTGCCGATGGCCAGATGGCCACTACTGCTCACGGGCAAATACTCGGTCAGACCCTGGACAATGCCCAGAATCAACGCTTCCAGCCAATCCATAGTGCTTATTCTTTATCTTCGGGTACGTTGTTGTCTTTCTTGCGATAGATGATGGCAAAAGCCATGAGCACAAAGCCCAAGAAGGCAATGACGGGGCCCGTGGTGACACGGCTCGTCTCAAACAGGTCGTTGTTGAACTTGTCGCCCACATTGGCACTGCCGCCCATCAAGGCAAAGCCGATGATAATGAGCAACAGGCACACGGCCATCATGATAAAATTGATTTTCCCCAGGGGATAGGATACTTTGCCCCTCGATTTGTTCTCAACCGGAGTTTTCTGTTGTTGTGTTGCCATTTATTTGAATTGTTAGTTCTTGGTTGTAATTGCTGTGGAGATGGGGTCGCAATGGAGCCTACCACCGCAATGTGCTGCAAAAGTACAACATCAAGAGCCCTTTGTCAATACTTTTAACCCATTTTATGATTTACAGCACGATAAATGCCCTTTCACCAAGGCGCAAAACCTTTTTCAAACAACTTTAACAACGTGCAACAACACCACCAACCCGGCAAGTAACAAACCGCTTAGTAACAAGTTAATTACTAACAACTCGCTTAGTAATAAAACTCTTAGTAATAATTTTCTTACTAATAAGTTTGTTACTAATAGAATTATTACTAACTTTGCGGCATAAAAACATTGATAAACTATGGCAACGGAAAATCCATTTGTATTCGGCAAAGCCGCCGAAGGCTCTTATTTTACTGACCGTCAAGAAGATGCAAGGCGACTCACCGCTAATCTCACCCACGGCATCAACACCATCCTCATCTCGCCACGCCGATGGGGAAAGACCTCATTGGTCAAGAAAGTAATCTCAGAGATTGACCATCCCGAAATTAAAACCGTGTTTATTGATATCTTTCAGTGTAAATCGGAATGGGATTTTTACCATGCCTTTGCGACTGCCGTTATCAAGCAGACGGCAACCAAACTGGAAGAATGGGTCGAGATGGCTAAAACATTCCTGGCGAGCATATCGCCGAAGTTCACCTTTGGCCCCGACCCAATCAACGATTTTTCCATCACATTTGACTGGGACAAAAAGGATGACTCTGTCATGGACATTTTGCAGTTACCCGAAAAGATTGCACAAAAGCGAGACATCCAACTGCTTGTCTGCATCGATGAGTTCCAGCAGATGGCCGAATTTGGAGATGCTATCACATTCCAAAAAAGGCTAAGGTCGATTTGGCAGCACCAGCAGCATGTCACCTATTGCATGTTTGGCAGCAAGAAGCATCTGATGGAGAACATGTTCAATCACCAAAGTATGCCCTTCTACAAGTTTGGAGACCTGATGTTCTTGAAGAAAATCCCCACCATCGAGTGGGTACCTTTCATTTGCGATAAGTTTAAGGAGACAGGGAAAACCATCACCGAACAACAGGCAAGGAAAATCTGTGAAGTGACAGAGAACCTTTCTTCCTATGTCCAGCAACTCTCATGGATCGTGTGGTATAAATCAGGCAAGACTGTGACCAATAGCGACATCAATGGAGCCATAGATGACTTGTTGGAACAGAACAAGGTATTCTTCCAGCGTGAGGTTGAGCAACTCACCGAATTGCAACTGAACCTTCTTCGTGCTATTGCCAATGGCGTGAGCAGCGGATTCAGCCGCAAAGAGGTCATCAAGAAATATCGTCTTGAATCATCTGCCAACATCCAAGCCGTCAAAAAATCACTACTCAAACGCGACTTGATTGACATTGACGGCGAGTCAATTGCATTTAACGACTCACTCTTCAAACTCTGGCTTAAACGCCAAACCTACTACAATTAAAGCCCTGGATTAAATAACGTCATTATTCCACTTTGTTGACTCATTTTAATGGTATCAATAGCACGCATATTCATGTGCTATTGGTTCTGTTTTACTGGTATTCGGGGCGGTGGGGGTAGTGGTTGCGTTGGGACTCGAAGGTGGCGGGAGAGGCTTTTAGGGCGGCGGTGTCGGCGAGGATGTCATAGCTGGCGGCGATGTCGGCAAGGGTTACCTGTGCCGCACCTGTGGCGGGGGCGGCAATCGTTGGGACGGGGATGTCCCAGCCGAAGTACTCATTCAGCGCCTCGAGCATCATGGCGGTGCCACGTTGCTTGCCCTCGCGGCTGTAGCCCGCGATGTGGGGAGTGGCGACGATGGCCTTGTCGAGCAGGGGGCGGGAGATGTTGGGTTCGTTCTCCCAGCAGTCGAGGGCAACATCGCCGTGCCAACCGAGCAGGGCGGCATTGTCGGCAATGGGGCCGCGGGCGGCATCGAGTATCAGGCGGCAGCGGGCCAGCCCGTCGAGAAACGCCTGGTTGCACAGGTGCCACGTGGGCCAGCGGCCGTCACGGGTGAGCGGCGTGTGGAAGGTGATGATGTCGCAACGGCGCTGCAACTCGTCAAGAGACGAAAAAATGTCATCAAAAGAACCGTCCCTATTTTCGCGGGGCGGGTCGTTGAGGAGGACGGTGAAGCCGAGTTGGGCGGCCCAGCGGGCGACGATGGAGCCGATGTGGCCAGCGCCGACGACGCCGAGGGTGAGGCCGTCGGGCATGGTAATGCCGCGGGCCTGCATCCATGCGTTGATGGCGCAGAATACCCATTGGGCGACGGCGGGGGCATTGCAGCCGGGGGCGTTGCGCACGGTGATGCCATGAGCGGCGCAGTAACTGAGGTCGATGTGGTCGGTGCCGATGGTCGCTGAGCCGATGAACCGCACGTTGCTGCCATCGAGCAGCGCGGCGTCACAGCGGGTGCGGGTGCGCACGACGAGGGCGTCGGCATCCTTGACGGCATCGCGGGTGATGTCGCCCGGTTCCAAGTAATCGACCTGGGCACGAGGCTCAATCAGGCCTTGAATGTTGGGAATGTGGCTATCGACGATGACCTTCATGGCATGAGGATGTTAACGGCAGCAGTAGCGATGCAGCCGACAATCAGCAACAGGATGAAAACGTAGCGTAACCCATTCGCCGGATGCAAGGTGTGGGCATGGGCAATCTGCACGGCGACCATGAGGTTGAGCAACGGCAGAAAGACCGCCACATCACTGTAATCGACGCACAGGGCGATGAGCACGGCAACAAGCACAAAGACAAAGAAGGCATTATACACACGCGTCTGCATCCTGTAGTTCATGATGGTGAACAGGTTGACGATGGCGAGAATGACACCCAACAGCGCGGTCAAGGCCGTGAGGATAAGCAACAGCGTCGCCGCTGTATCGGCGGGACGATGCCAGATGCCGTTAATGTGGGGCATCGCGAAATCGGCAGGCGAAGCGATACCCAAGCCCAAGACTATCCAGAATGGCGTGATGAGGCCGAACAGCATCGCCAACAGCCCCTTGATGTTGAACACACCCATCCTGAGGAAGCCCAAGAGGAAGGCGGGAATCAGCACCAGGAATCCGTAATGGAACATGGTGCCCGCGGCCACCATCGCAAAGATGAGGAAGATGCTGCGCTGGGAGTGCTTGTCCTGATAGGAGGCAAACAACGGCATCGCGGCAATCGCAGTCACCAGGGCCAACAGAGTGCCCGAATTGAAGGAGACGAGCAACGCGGGATGTGCCAACTGCAACAAGAAGAATGACGAGACAAAGAGGTGTGTCACCGCCCTCACATAGCTGAAGACCTTGTTCAGGGCCAGCATGACGCCACCCGTCACCAGCAGGCACAACAGGTTGACCGCAGCCGACAGCGGCCCGCTGCCCATCAGTTCGCCGTCGAGCGAGAAAAAGATGCCGATGCCGCTTGTGGACGCGGGTTTGACACCCACCGTCCAGGCTATGGCTGTGGCGGCCATGAGCGCCAGCGCACACAGCACCATGAACGGTCGCCCGTTAAAGTACTCGTTGATGTGTTCCCTTGCCGTCATCAATCGGTGGGCTCGTCCAGGTCACGGCGCTTCCAGCTCTTGCGGCGGCCGTGAATGATGGGCACCTCCTTATCGGCTCCCAATGTGGGCTTGCGGTCGCGCAGGATGCGCTTGGCAAAGGTAGAGGTGTGGCGGAACTCCTGGTCAAAGTCGTCGTCGTAGCGCCCCTTCTTGTCGCGGTTGTCCACGTCACCCATCATGCGGCGATCGCGGGCCACGTTGCTGCGGCGCTGACGTTCCTCGTCACTGATGGGCTGCTGCTCGCGGTCATCGTTAAAACGGCGGTGGGGCTTGGGGCCGTCGTCGCGGTGCGGACGCCTCGGGCCGTCGTCACGGCGGCGGGGACGGTCGTCATCACGGCGGCGGGGACGGTCATCACTGCCCTCTCCCACCCTGCGTGCGTTGTAGTTGCCCTTGCTGCGCTCGCTGGCACGGAAATTCTCGTTGCGGATGTGCTCGCCACGGCCGCGCATCTCGTCATAGCGTCCGTCAAAGATGACGTATTGCAACAACTCGCAGTCGAGTCCGCCGTTGTTGAGTTTGTAGCGCACCGAAGGCTTCAAGCCCACCTTGTAGTACAACTCCTCGTTGTAGCAGATGAGCCAGATGTTATATCCCTGGAAGGTGTGCTTGAACTTGTAGCCCAGGTCGCGGTACAACGACTCAATATCCTCGACGTCGAGCCGCTCGCCGTAGGGCGGGTTGCTGATGAGGGTGCCGCCCTCGGGCACCTCGTTGATGTCGTTGAAGTCGCGGCGCTCCAGCTCAATGTACTTGTTCAGGCCGGCATTCTTGACGTTGGTACGGGCGATGGCGATGGCCTTGCCCTCGATGTCGCTGCCGTAGATCTTGTGGGTGAACTCACGCTCACCGCTGTCGTCGTTGTAAATCTTGTCAAACAGGTCGGCGTCATAGTCGGGCCACTGCTGGAAGGCATAGCTGTCGCGATACACGCCCGGGGCGATGTTGGCAGCAATCAGCGCCGCCTCGATAAGGAAGGTGCCCGAGCCGCACATGGGGTCGATGAGGTCGGTCTTGCCGTCCCAGCCGCTAAGCAGGATGATGCCCGCAGCCAGCACCTCGTTGATGGGAGCGTCGGTCTGCGCCACACGCCAGCCGCGCTTGAACAGCGGGTCGCCACTGCTGTCGAGCGACAGGGTCACGTCACGGCCCGAGATGTGGACATCAAGACGGATATCGGGGTTGGTGAGACGGATGCTGGGGCGCTTGCCATACTTATCGTTGAAGTAGTCGGCAATGGCGTCCTTGACACGATAGGTGACAAAGCGCGAGTTGTTAAAGTCCTCGCTATAGACCGTTGCGTCGATGGCAAACGTCGTCTTGACGGTCATCAGCTGCTCCCAGTCAAAGCCCTTGAGCTGCTCATACAGGTCATCGGCGCCGGTGGAGCGCAGCGTGAGCACAGGCTTGAGAATGCGCACAGCAGTGCGGCAGGCGAAGTTTGCCCTGTAAAGGATTTCCTTGTCGCCCTTGAAATAGACCACTCGATTGCCCTCAGCAACATCTTCGGCGCCCAGAGCGCGCAACTCGTCGGCGAGCACCCCTTCCAGTCCGAGGAAGGTTTTCGCCACCATATCAAATCTGTCAGTCATCATGTTATTGATAAAATCTCTTTGTGACTGCAAAGTTACTCCAAAAACTCGAGACATAACGAAAAAAACAGTATCTTTGCACAAAAATATTTATCAATCAAATATACTACTCAGAATCAATGGAGAAAATTCAAGCAGGAAAATACGTGGAACTCGTATATGAGATTTTTGTCGTTAACGGCGAGGAGCAGCAGAGTGTGTTCAAATTCAACAAGGAGCATCCCGATGCCTTTGTGTTTGGCATGGACCTGTCGCTCATCGAGGGTTTCCAGAACCACATCATGGGCCTGGAGCAGGGCGAGAAGTTCGACTTCACCTTGCAGCCGCACGAGGCCTTCGGCGTGAAGAACCCCGAGCTCATCTATGAGTTGGAGAAGGAAATCTTCCACATCGACGGCAAGTTTGACGCCGAGAACATCCGTCCGGGCGCCCGCGTGCCGATGATGACGCAGGAGGGCATGCGCATCGAGGGTCAGGTGGTGAAGGTCACCGACGACAAGGTGTTCATGGACTTCAACCACCAGCTCGCCGGCGAGACGGTGCGCTACAGCGGCTTTGTACAGCTGGTGCGCGACGCCACGCCCGAGGAGCTGCAGCCCAAGCATCACGGCTGCGGATGCGGCTGTGAGGAGTGCGGTGGCGGTGACTGCGGTCACGACCACGGCGACGGCTGCGACTGCGGCTGCGGCGGCTGCTAAACCACTCAATCAAACAACTTGAACAACAGTTAACAACTTGGACAACATAAATTGTTGTTATTGTTGTTTTTCAGTAGTCGTTGTTGTTTGATATGCTTAATTAAGGAAATTTTTCTTTAATTAATTTGCACATTATCAATTAATGTGTACCTTTGCCGCCGAATTACAGACAGAACAATTCTAAATCATTAATAATTAAAGTTTTATTATGGCTAAATTTGATAAGGCTATCTTAGCAGAGAAGTACGGTATCACTGGTGTTACCGAGGTGCTCTACAACCCCACCTATGAAGTGTTGTTCAATGAGGAGATGAGGCCCGAGCTCGAGGGCTATGACAAGGGTCAGGAGACCGAGCTGGGTGCCATCAACGTGATGACCGGTATCTACACCGGCCGTTCGCCTAAGGACAAATTCATCGTTGACGATGCCAACAGCCACGACAAGGTGTGGTGGACCACCCCCGGCTATCCCAACGACAACAAGCCCGTGACCGAGGCCACCTGGGCAGCCCTGAAGGAACTCGCAGTGAAACAGCTCAGCGGCAAGCGTCTGTTTGTGGTTGACGGCTTCTGCGGTGCCAACAAGGACACCCGCATGAAGGTGCGCTTCATCATGGAGGTAGCATGGCAGGCCCACTTCGTGACCAACATGTTCATCCGTCCCCAGAACGAGGAGGAGTTTGACCAGGAGCCCGACTTCACCGTTTATTGCGCCAGCAAGGCCAAGGTGGACAACTTCAAGGAGCTGGGTCTGAACAGCGACACCGCCGTTGTCTTCAACGTGACCAGCAACGAGCAGGTCATCCTC
>CADAFP010000055.1 GCA_902787185.1 uncultured Bacteroidales bacterium
TCGGTCACATCATACACCTGCGTGGCATAGCCGCTGGGTTCGGTACCCATATAGAAGCCGTTGAACCATACGCGGGCATTGCGGAAGATGCCGTCAAACTGCAGGGCAATGTGCTTACCCAGGTCCGACTCGGGGATTGTGATCACCTTGCGATACCACCCCACACTCGTCTCGGGATATTTATAGCCCACAGTTTTGTAGCCGTGCGAGTGGCTGGCCTCTTGAGCATAGGGCAAGGTAGTCACCCAATCGTGCGGAACGCGCACCTCTTGCCATGTAGAGTCGTTAAACTTGATGGAGTAAGGGCCCTCGTTATGTATTGAGTTGGCCTTGGTCAAATAGTTGAAATACTCAGTGCCGCAGCCGAAGTCCTTTGCCGGGTCGGCAGCGTTGCCCAGCACATTTTGCGCATAGACAGACAGCATTGTACAAAGCATCCATCCCAGAATGGCGAGTCTCATCCCCACATGGTTACCGTTGATATTATTCATATTCCCTGAATTTTAAGATAATTCATTAGTCGTAAGCGAAAAAGCATATCAGTTTGTAAGCACTGCAAAGATACGGCACTTCGCTGAACTTTCCAACAAAAATCATCCGTTCAACAAATTGAAGTAAGATAATTTAATGTTGACAACGAATCTGAACGGGCTCTCGAGAAATGTGAGACCCGATTATTCACCCCTTTTCAACCTTAAAACGCCCAATTACACCCTTTCAAAATGACCTTTCAAAACCTTATCTCGCCAAAAAGTCGCCAAAAACACATCAAAAGAATAATCGCAACCACTTATTATCAAGCAGTTGCGATTAAATTTTGTGACAAGGTGGGGCTGCTACTTGCTGTCGTTGGTGCCTTAATTCTTACCTCATTTTTAGGTATTGTGCTTCTGGGTGATTGGGAGTAATTTTATACTCCAAAATCACTGAAATGCAACTGATTAGATACATTATATTATTCTTGTTGGTATTGGCTGCACAAGTCGCTGATGCACAGGCTCTGACGCGTGGCACCGTTCTCGACGCCGAGACCTTGGAGCCCGTCATCGGCGCCACCATTGCAGATGCAAAACTGGGCAAAGCACTTACTGTCACTCAGGCTGACGGCACCTTTGCCATACCTAAAAATAATGAGACCCAATTGAGGATTTCCTGTATCGGCTACAAGGCACTGGTATGCGCCCCCGTTGCCAACGGGCGTTACCTGCTGCACGCCGAGGTGAGCCAGTTGGGCGAAGTGGTCGTGACAGCACAGGAGAACCGGGGACTGACCACGTCGTCAAGAATCGAAAAACACGCGATGGAGCACTTGCAGCCCTCGAGTTTCGCTGACCTTCTCGAGTTGATACCTGGTGGGCGCAGCGTCGATCCGTCACTGAGTGCGCCCAACAATATCCACATCCGTGAAATTTCCACAGGAAACAGTAACTATGCCACCTCGTCGCTGGGCACCAGTTTTGTCATCGATGGCGCACCCATCTCGACCAATGCCAATATGCAATATCTGGCTGGAGCGTGGGACGCTGCGGCCACCAACCGCGACAATACCAACGCGGGAGTGGATATGCGCGGCATCTCGACCGACGACATCGAGCGCGTGGAAATCGTCCGCGGCATCCCGTCGGTGGAATATGGCGACCTCACCAGCGGATTGGTCAAGATTGAACGTCGGCGCGGCGGTCATGACCTGAAATTCCGCCTCAAGGCCGATATGGGCTCCAAACTCTTCTATGCTGCCAAGGATTTTGAATGGGACCAGCGCCACTTGGCCTTCAACCTGAGTGCCGATTACCTTGATGCTAAAGCCGACCCCCGCAATCGTTTGGAGAACTACAAGCGCATGACCCTCTCGGGCCGACTTCAAAAACGATGGGAAAGAGAGGATTATCACCTCACCTTCTCGACAAATATCGACTATACCAGGTCGCTCGATAATGACAAAGAGGATGTTGACCAGACCTATACCGCCGAGGACTCCTATAAGTCGAGTTACAACCGAATGGCCTTGCTTGCCGCTTTGCAACTCAAGACCAAGCGTTCGTCTTGGCTCAAGGGGGCCGAACTGACCGTCTCCACATCGCTCGAGAACGACCTGATTGAACGCACGCGCCTGGTGCAGCTGTCCCGCATGACCGTAGCCCCCTTGTCAAAGGAGGAAGGCGAGAACGATGCCTATATCCTGCCCTTTAAATATGTCGGGCATCACGAGGTGGAAGGCAAGCCGGTGAACGCCTTCGTCAAACTGAATGCCCGCCTGCAGATTCCAAACAACACCGTGTCTAACACATTGCTGATTGGAACCGATTGGAATTTGGACAAAAACCTGGGACGTGGTCAGGTGTTTGACCCCTATAAGCCGGTATATACAGGCATCTCATCCCGCCAACGTGCGCTCAAAGAGATTCCCGCCAACCACCGCCTGTCAGCCTATGCTGAGGAGAATGTGAAGTGGCCGACCGCTATCGGCACGTGGGAAATGACTGCCGGCGTGCGTGCAACGTCTATGCTCAACCTGTCTGATGACTACACGATGAATGGCAAGCTATATTGGGATCCCCGCGTCAACATTGGCTATACGTTGCCCCGATTGACGGTCTTTGGCCAGCCGACATTTATCCGTCTTGCGGCAGGCATCGGCCAGCATACCAAAATGCCCACCATGGAGCAACTCTTCCCTGACCTGTTGTATATTGACTTCATCCAGCTCAATTATTACCACGATAATCCCGACTATCGACGCATCAACCTGATGACCTATATCGTCAATCCCCGAAACACAGCGCTCGAACCGGCACGCAACCTCAAGAAGGAGTTGTCACTTGACATCAACATCGGAGGAAACCGACTGGCCGTCACGGCATTCCGCGAGAGGATGACATCGGGATTCCGCATGCAGTCCTATTACAAGACTTTCCAGTACAAGCAATATGACGCAAGCGGTATCAATGCCGCAAGCCTGTCAGGGCAACCAAATCTGAACGACCTGCCTTACACACTCATCAACGAGTTGGGCGGTTACGGCAATTACACCAACGGCAGCATGACGCTCAAGGAGGGCGTCGAGTACACCATCGAGACCAAGCGCTTTCCCGTCATTTTGACGCGCCTAACCATCAATGGTGCCTACTTCCGCACGACCTATGACAACTCAATCGTGGACTCCTACCGCCCAAGCCAGGTGATTGACAATCGTCAGATTCAATACGTGGGCCTATATGCCAACGACGACGGTTCGGTGAGGGAGTCGTTCAATACCAACTTCACGCTCGACACCGATGTGCCCCGCCTCAAGTTGGGCTTTTCCATTTCGGCACAATGCCTGTGGTTCAGCACCTCGCAGCGCAAGGAGGTCAGCAACTATCCCGTCCAGTACATTGCCCCCGACGGCTCTATCCACGACTGGCAGGACAGTGATGCCGACGACCTGTATCTGCGTTGGTTGGTGAGGGACTACACGTCGTCGCTGTTTGAGAAAAACCGTGTGCCGTTCGCCATGAACGTGAACATGAAGGTCACCAAAAAGCTCTTTGACGACCGACTCCATATCGCCATGTTCTGCAACAAGCTGTGGGACTACACGCCCGACTATGACAGCCGCGGCACGACCATCCGTCGCCATGTCACCCCTTACTTCGGACTCGAAATGAACATCAAGCTATGAAACAGATTT
The DNA here is from genome assembly GCA_902787185.1 of uncultured Bacteroidales bacterium. Taxonomy (GTDB): domain Bacteria; phylum Bacteroidota; class Bacteroidia; order Bacteroidales; family Muribaculaceae; genus Sodaliphilus. The sequence goes on from CADAFP010000055.1 coordinate 3,671, forward strand.
CCCTACTCATCATAATCATGATACTGGCTCTTGCCATCACGTCTTGTGCTCCCGTTGAGGACGACATCTTTGCCACCGCCCGCATCACGGTGGCGGCAGGTGATGACCTGACGATTACCCGCGTGCAGGCACAGGCAAAGCTGACCAACGTGAACACTCGTCAAGTGTTGTCGTCGGCCAACTTTGAAGGCAATGGCGTCACCATTGAGTTGCTGCGTGGTGCCTACCAGATTGATATAGAAGGTGTCGCCACCTGTCAAATGCCCGATGGCGGCACGCATATGCGTCAATTCCGTTGCCAATGCGACTATGCCGAGTTCATCAGCAAGGAGCAGAACGACATCACACTTAACATGATTTTCCTTGACTGATATGAGACGCCTATTCTTATTTATACTCATCTTCATAACCATCAAGGCGGCATGGGCCTCAGATGCCGACTCGGCTCTTGTCGAGCACACGACGTTGGGAAAGTTGCCACAGCAGGAATCATTGCGTAATCCCGCCTTGCACCGCATCGGCTATCAACAGTCGTTCTCGCAGTTGGCTCTCGGCATTGACCTGCAACGCCAGTCCACGGCTTTCATCCCCGAGAAAGGTGACGGCTACACTTTGCCTTACCTCAAGGTGAACACCTACCATCACCTGAATCAGCGTTCCACGGTGTGGGGCGAAGCCTCCTACATGACTGGCCGACAACACAACATCAAGTGGAACTCCACGTCCGACTATGACCTGTTGCAGCCCTATATCCTCGCCGACACCCTGGGCGGGGACACTCGCCGCGAGCGTTACACCATCTCGGGCGGCTACGCGACGCGTATCAACCGATGCTTGTTGGGTGGCGAGATGCTTGTGCGTGCCGAGCAGGAATACCGTGGGCACGACCCGCGCATGAGAGGCATCGTCACCGACCTGACGCTGCGCCTCGGTGGCGGTTACGAGTTCAATCGCTATCGCCTCGGTGCCGCTGTCGAGGGTGAGATTTATAAGCAGACCAACAGCGTCGCTTTTTACCGGGAGGAGGGCGTTATCCCTGAATATCAGATGACAGGATTAGGCACGGAATACAGCCGTTTCTCGGGCGACAAACGCAGCATCTATTATGATGGCGGAGCGGTGGCGCTGCTGCTGCATGCCTCGCCCGTCGGCGACTGTGGCCCTTATGCCGATGTGACGCTCGACGAGCACCGTTATCACCGCAAACTCGCCGAATACAACTCCATGCCACTCACCGACCTCTACGTTGATCACGCGGGAACGACGATTGGCTGGAAACGTGACAACGGCTCCCGCCTTGCCGCATTCGCCCATCTGGACTACACGCGTCGCACGGGGAACGAGCACGTGGGCGGCACCTCCGATGCCCGTTATTTTCCCGTCATCGCTTGCTTGACGATGTACAAGAACCGACTGTTTGACAGCTATTTGAGTGCCCTCTACGGCAACCGTGGCTGGAACGTCGTCATCGCTGCCGGTTATCAATCTCAAAATGAGGAATACATCTATCCTCACCGCGAGATGGACGCCAGCCACATTTATGGCAAATTGCAGGGGCAATGCTTCCTGCACGCATCGGACAAATTGTTGCTGACCGTCGATGCTCATGCAGCCTATCTCGCCAACGTGAGCGACAAGATGCAGATGCCCTTTGCAAATATGGAAGAAGGCGTCACCCGGTTGATTCACCACAAGCATGAGTTCGCCAAGGCCGACTATACCGTGCTCGATGCCAAGGTGCGGGCCGACTATGCCTGGAAACAGACCCGCTACGGACTCTTTGCCGAGGCTGGCGGCGGCATTACCTGGTGTTCAGCCGGTGAACATCAAACGCTGTTTCAATGCGCTATAGGATTTACATTTTAATATTAAATAACTAACAATCAAATCATTAAAAAAAAGACAAATGAAAAAGATTATGTTGAATGGCATCTTGATGATGCTCGCAATCACCCTGTGTTTGACTTCCTGCAAGAGTGATGACCCGATTCCCGTCATCCCCACCGCAATGGTCACCCTTGAAGTTCCCGCCAACTTGGAAAACACCGCACTGAGTGGTGCCCATGCCACATTGACCAATGTAGAAACCCAGCAGGTCACCAATATCGACGAGGCAAAATTCATCAAGCAAGGCAGTGATTACAAAATCATGTGCAACGACATTGAGGCAGGTACCTATAATGTTCATGTGGCAGGCCATCTTGATTTCACGCTCAATGGCGTGGCCGGTCAAAAGGATTTTGAGGTAAGTTCTGACAACGTGGTGATTTCTGAGGCTTCCCATGACCTGAAGATGACCATTTCCACCTTCACGGCCCAGGGCGGTTTCGTCATCAGTGAGGTCTTCTTCACCGGCACCTCGACCGAGGAAGGCAAGTCCTACAGTGGCGACCAGTATATCATCATCACCAACAACTCTGACGTCACCTTGTATGCCGACAGCATTGCTGTGCTCGAGTCGGCTTTCTTGACCACCGATAAGCAGGATTACACCCCCGACATCATGTCCACCCACTTCTCGGTTCAGGCCTGCTATATGATTCCTGGTGACGGCAAGAGCGTGCCCGTTGAACCTGGCCAGAGCCTCAAACTGGCTGTCAATGCCCTCAATCACAAGACCGAGCAGCCCAACTCCATCGACCTGAGTGACGCCGACTTTGAGTTCTATGATGAGTCTTCCATCCCCTCCTTCACCGACCCCGACGGCTCGGCTCCCAATCTGGACAAGTGGTATTGCTACACTGCCACTGTCTATCAGTTCCACAGCCGTGGTTTCAATGCGATGGCGATTGCCAAGATGCAGACCAGCAAGGAAGACTGGCTGGAGAATTATGTCTATGACGCCAACTATACGTTTGTGTTTGGTGACTTCAGCAGTGAGATGACCAAGAGGGGTATCTATAAGGTGCCCAACGAGTGGATTCTCGACGGTGTGAACCTGAGCGTGGAATCGGTGCGCGAGTGGAATGTGCTCGATGCCTCGATTGACGCCGGTTGGACCTACTGCGGCAAGGTGGATCGTGACGAGACCCGTTTCAACAAGTCGGTCATCCGCAAGCAGGATGCCAATGGCAAGTACATCGACACCAACAATTCGACCAACGACTTCACTCCCGAGGCTCCCGCTTCGCTGCTCAATAAATGAGAATGATGAAACGTCATTTATTATCCTTTTTAGTCCTGGTGCTGCTGCCCATGTGGGTGGCAGCCCAGTTGCCTCAAGACCCTGATGTGCGCAAGGGCACCCTCAAGAACGGAATGACCTATTACATCCGCCACAATGCCAAGGAAGCCGGCCTTGCCGACTTCTACATCGCCCAGCGGGTGGGGTCCATCCTTGAGGAACCCCGACAGCGAGGGTTGGCCCATTTTCTGGAGCACATGGCCTTTAACGGTACCAAGCACTTTCCCGGCAAGAACGGGAAACCGGGTATCGTTCCCTGGTGTGAAAGCATCGGCGTCAAGTTTGGCGCTAACCTCAATGCCTACACGTCGATAGACCAGACGGTCTATCACATCGGTTCGGCACCACTCGTGCGCGACGGCATCATCGATTCGTGCCTGCTGGTGCTGCATGACTGGAGCCATTACCTGCTGCTCGAGGACAGCGAGATCGACAAGGAGCGCGGCGTCATCCATGAGGAATGGCGCACCCGCCGTGCCGGCATGGCCGTGCAGCGCATGCAGGAGCAGGTTATGCCCAAAATCTATGCGGGCACGAAATATGAGGACTGTATGTCCATCGGCTCGATGGACATCGTTGACAACTTCCCCTATCAAGACCTGCGTGACTATTACCAGAAGTGGTACCGTCCTGACCTTCAGGCCATCGTGGTTGTGGGTGACTTTGACGTGGACAAGATGGAGAAGAAAATCAAGAAGACCTTCTCGTCTATCCCCATGCCCAAGAAAGCCGCCGAGCGCATCTACTATCCCGTGAACGACAATGAGAAGATGATTGTCGCTATCGAGAAGGACGCCGAACAGCCTATTGTGCTCTGCCACCTCTACCAGAAGCGTGATGCGACGCCCGACAACGAGAAGAACAGCCTCGGTTACCTGCGTGGCGACTATATCGATGACCTCATCAGCACGATGCTCAACGACCGCTATGCGGAATTGCGGCAGCAACCCGGCTCTCCCATCCAGAGCGCCTCGGGACGTGCCTCCACCTTCTTCATCAGCCGTACCAAGGAGGCTTTTGCGATGAGCATCAGCTGCAAGCAGGATAACATCTTGGGAGGCATCATCGCTGCAGTTGGCGTAGCCGAGCAGGCGCGTCAACACGGTTTCACCCAGAGTGAGCTTGACCGTGCCAAGAGCCTCTACCTCAATGCTGCCGAACGCCGTTACAAGATGCGTGGCGACTTCCGTAATTCCCACTATGTCAACGACTGCGTGAGCAACTTCCTGTCGGGTGAACCGCTCATTTCGCTGGAATTTGAGATGGAAAACGCCCGTCGCATGAACGATGAGGTGACTCTCGACGAGGTGAATGCCGCAGTCCAGGAACTGATTACCGACAAGAACCAGGTGGTTGTCATGTATGCCCCTGACAAGGAGGGTGTCGTTCTTCCCAGCGAGGAACAGATTGAACAGGTCATCCTTGCTGCCCAGCAACTGCCCTACGCTCCCTACACCGAGGCGCAGCTGGCCGAGAGCCTCGTCAGCGACCTGCCGCAGCCCGGTGCCATCGTCAGCGAGAAACCCTATCGCCATGGTTTCACCGAACTGACTTTATCCAATGGCATGAAGGTATATACCCGCAAGACCGACTACAGTGCCGATATGGTTTCCCTGAGTATGCAAGCCGATGGCGGCACGTCACTCTATGGCGATGAGGACATCCCCAATTTCGGCCTCATCTCGAGTTGTGTGAGCGAGGCTGGCGTGGGCGACTTTGATGCCATCACCCTGCGCAAGATGCTCATGGGCAAAAGCGTCAGCGTCGGCCCATCGGTAGGCTCGACTGGGCAGAGCATCAACGGCACGTCGTCCGTCAAGGACATGAAGACCATGTTTGAGCTGGCCTATCTGTACTTCACGTCGCCACGTCGTGACACGACGGCCTTCAACGAGTTCATCAGCCGCAACCGCTCCTTCTTGACCAACCGCAATTCATCGCCCAGGGTGGATTATAATGACTCCATCAGGGCCATCCTCTATGGGCATCATCCCCGCATGGCGCCCACGGTGCAGTCCACGCTCGACCTGGTGAGCTATGACCGCATTTTGGACATTTATCAGGAGCGATTCAGCGACGCGTCCAATTTCAAGACGGTCATCATCGGTAACTATGATGAGCAGGAATTGCGTCGCCTGCTGTGTCAATACCTTGCCGTCCTTCCTGCCACAGGCAAGCACGAGCAGACCGACTACAGCAACATCCCGCAAATCGTGGGGGGCCAGTCGGTGCACAAGTTCACCAAGCGGATGGCGACACCGTTGGCCAACGTCAGCATCTTCTACACCGCCGATGTGCCGTTTACCGCTCAGAGCGACCTGGAACTTGACTTCCTCAAGCGCTGTCTGTCTATCGCCTATACCGACTCGGTGCGTGAGGAGAAAGGTGGCACCTACGGCGTGAGCGTGGACTTTGAGTTGGCCAAGGAAGACCAGCCCAACGCCACTTTCAAGATCTCGTACAACGCCGACCCCGACCGTTACGATGAACTCAATCCGATGATTTATCAGCAATTGCAGCATATTGCCGATAACGGCCCTCTCGAGTCCAGTATGGCAAAAATCAAGCAGTACTTGACCAAGCAGTATGCCCAGATGGCAATTACTAATGATTATTGGAGCTATATCATCTGGCATGAGTTGGACGACGATACCGACTTTGACCGTGACTACTGCAAGATGGTCGAGAACATGACCGCTGGCGATGTGCAACGCATGGCCAGGCGTCTGCTCTCGGCAGGACGCTGTATCGAGGTCACCATGCTGTCAGAATAATACCCCGATCTATATTTTTCATAAGCACGTCCCCAAAAGGTTATCACCTAACTTTTGGGGGCCTTTTTTGTCACAAATACCAACAAATGAGGATTGCACACCTTTGTTTTGCTGGCTAATTTTGCAACACCGATAATAGCATTATCATTTATCATGAAAGAACAGAAGATATATGAAGCAGACGACAAAATGATATCGCTCATCAGCGATAACTATAACTTGCTTCAAGCTTTGGGGGCTTTTGGTGTCAGCCTGGGTTTTGGCGACAAGACGGTGAGGGAAACCTGTGAGAGCAACGGCGTGGACACGCATACCTTCCTGGCTGTAGTCAACTTTGCTATCAACGGTATCGGGGTCTCCGAGGACGATGAGCGCATCTCAGTCTCCACCCTATTGCATTATCTTGAAGCCAGCCATGCCTATTTCATCGACTTCCAGTTGCCCTACATTCGCCGCGAGTTGGAGGAGTCGCTCAACGGGGACAACTCTTTGGCTCAGCTCATCATGAAACTCTATGACGCTTATGCCCATGAGATTCGCCGCCACATGAATTATGAACAAAAGACGCTGTTCCCCTACGTGGAAAAACTCCTTGATGGTCAACCCGCCAGCGACTACAATGTGGAGACATTCTCCAAGCATCATGGAGCCACCGACCAGCAGTTAAGAGAGTTGAAAATCCTTATCATCAAGTATCTGCCACAAGACGGACTGCATAACAACCAGTTGACAGCCGCACTACACGACATCTATGAGAACGAGGAATGGCTATCCCAGCACGCATTGGTCGAGGACCATATCTTTGTCCCAGCCATCCGCCGCCTGGAGCGACTCGTCAAGCACGGCGATGTGACCCGCAATATCACCAACATGGTCTTTAAAGACGGCACCCTCGGACAGGAGACGCTCTCTACCCGTGAGAAGGAAGTGATCATTGCCCTGGTTCAAGGCATGGCCAACAAGGAAATTGCAGCCCATCTTGGCATCTCGGTCAACACCGTTATCACCCATCGCCGCAACATCGCCCAAAAACTCCAGATCCACAGTCCTGCAGGACTAACCATCTATGCCATCGTCAACAACCTGATTGACATCAATGCCGTGAAACTGTGACGGCGGGATAAAGGGGATTTCACTGCTATCACTTGGGTTGCAGACTCTTGCGGTACTCGCTGGGCGATTGGCCCAGGTGCTTGGTGCAGTAGCGGCTGAAGTAACTCAACGACGTGAAATTCATGCGTTCGGCTATCTGGGTGAGCGACAGGCGTTCATCATTCAGGTAGTCTTTCAGTATAGGCACGGTGTGGCGGTCGATGTAGGAGGTGACGTTGTGGCCTGTCACGCGCTTGATGGTGGATGAGAGGTATTTGGGCGACACGTTCAGTCGCTCGGCATAATAGCTCACGTCACGCTCAGTGCAGCTGATGCCTGTGGAGAGCAGCGCCATCAACTGCTTCACGATATAGGCCGTGCGGTCGGTATGCGTGTCGGTGGCCTCACGCTGGGAGTGGGCCTCAAAGATGTCATACATCATGGTCAGGCACAGGCTGCCCATCAACTCGTGGTAGAACTGCAGGTGGCGATCTCCCATACGGTCCCGCAAGCGGTGAAAATCCTCGAGCAGGTGTCTTGCCTGTTCATCGGTGAGCGATATCACGGGGTCCCGGTTGAGTGAGATGCTGCCGCCGATGCTGTAGTTGTTGGATGGCAGCAGGTTCTGCAGGAACTTGTAGTCGGCGGCAAACCATTCGACTTGCATGCCGGGGGCGGCAGCAAGATTTTTGGCCCTGTGAGGAGAGGGTATCACCACAAGGTCGTTTTTCACGATGTGGTAGCAGTGTTCGTTGAACACCAGGCTGCCCTCACCCGCTGTGCACAACAGGTGCATGCAGGTGTGGCTTAACTCACGGGCATTCATCCCGTAAAAATCATCGGAAAAAAGAAAATCTACCTTCATATCACTGTGTTTATTCGACAAAATTACATCCTTTTTTCTAACAAAACCAACGATTTGTGCAAAAAGTGAAAATTGTAGTGCTTTTTGTGAAACCTCTGCCACAGAAAAGGGTAGTAATTTTGCATCGTCAAAAGTTCAATAATCAAAACTGTAAAACAATGGAATTCAGAATGCAAGACCGCATGGAATTGAAGGCTTTAGTAGATTTCTATGCAACCGAGAGTGACAAGAGCAACCAGGACTGCTATGTTGAGATTTTCCGTCCGGACATCAAGCTCAACGTTTACTTTGGTGGCAAATTGGGGATGCAGGCCCGCGACGTGCAGGACATGATTCGCCAATACAAGGCCTTCGGTGCCGCCAAGGTGTCGTTCCACATGAACGGTCAGCAGAATGTGGACTTTGTAGATGAGACGCATGCCACTGGCACATGCTATGCGCTGGCTACACTCGTGACCGAGCAGGACGGCAAGGATGTTCTGACTACCCACGCCGTACGCTACTACGACAAGTATGAGAAGATTGACGGTCGTTGGTGGATCAGTGAACGTGAGCAGCACTTCGAGTGGTCAACCAATCAAGCATTAGGCTAAATACAAGGTTATGGGTACTTATCTGAAATATATCCTTGCATCAGTACTTTGTATGTTGGTTACTACCGCATGCAACGGCAACAATCAAAGCAAAATCAATAACGCAAACGAACAAACAAAAATTATGAATAACGAAGGTAAAGCATTGGTAGTATTCTTCTCGCATGCGGGAGACAACTACTCAGTAGGGAATATCGAGGTGGGCAACACCAAGATTGTAGCCGACTATATCAGTGAAATGACGGGTGCCGAGCAGTTTGAGATTGTGACGCACAAGTATGACGGCATGGCCTATAACCCGCTCATCAAGTTGGCGCAGGAAGAGGCAAACAACGGCGAATTGCCCGAATATGAAGGCGACGTGGACTTGAGCCAGTACAGCACCGTCTTCATCGGCGGTCCCGTGTGGTGGGGCACTTACCCGCAGGTGATGTTCACCTTCTTCAAAAACCATCGTGACGACCTCAAGGGCAAGACCGTCATCCCCTTTACCACCCACGAGGGCAGCGGTCTGGCCAGTTGCGTTGAGGACGTGAAGGAGGCCTTCCCCGGTGCCAATGTCACCAAGGGTTATAGCATCTACGGCCACGAGGTGCGCACCGGCAAGGCTAAGGTCGAGAAATGGCTTAAAGGCCTTTGAAAGTTAACAGTGAACAGTGAACAGTGAACAGTGAATAATTAACAATTAACAGAGGAATGCCTGAAGGCTTTAGTAATCGTACTTAAAACTTAAGACTTAAGACTTAAAACTCAAAAAAATGGAATACATCAAACTGAATAATGGCGTAAAGATGCCGACCTTGGGCTACGGCGTGTTTCTGGTGAGCCCCGACGAGTGTGAACGCTGCGTGAATGACGCGTTGAGCGTGGGTTATAGGCTGATTGACACGGCACAGGCCTATCAGAACGAGGAAGGCGTGGGCAATGCCTGGCGCAAGAGCGGAATCAAGCGCGAGGACCTCTTCCTCGTGACAAAAGTGTGGATTTCCAATGCCGGCGAGGAGAAGGCGGCCCGTAGCATTGACGAGAGCCTCAGCAAATTGCAGACCGAGTACATCGACCTGTTGCTCATCCATCATGCCTACGGTGACGTGTTTGGCTCATGGAGGGCCATGGAGAAGGCCTATCGTGCCGGCAAGGTGCGCGCTATCGGCGTGAGCAATTTCCAGTCAGGCCGCTTCTTTGACTTTGCCCACTATGTGGAGGTGAAACCGATGGTCAACCAGCTGCAGTGCAACACGCTCATCCAGCAACAGGGCATCGAGCCGATACATGAGGAATTTGGCACACGCATGATGGCCTGGGGACCGCTCGGCGGGCAAGGCGTTGACGGTATCGTCAAGAGCGAGGAACTGGCTGCCATCGGTACGAAGTATGGCAAGAGTGCCGCTCAGGTGGCCCTGCGTTGGCTCACCCAGCGCGGCATCGTGGCCATCCCCAAGTCGAGCCACAAGGAGCGTATGGCGCAGAATTTCGACATCTTTGACTTCACGCTGACCGCTGACGAGATGGCCAGTATTGCCAAGCAGAACCAGCATGACAGTGGCACCATCAACTTCGGTGACCCGCAGTTTGTGAAGTACCTGATTGAGAACTACGGATAAGGCTACCTCAAGTCCACACACTGATGCGACTGCTGTTCATCATCTTGTTTTCAGGACTGGCCATTTCATTATTTGGACTACCCTCTCATTTCCCGAGGTATTCGCTGGGAGTTGGTGGAGTCGCTCAACGAAAACAATTCTTTGGCTCAGCTCATCATGAAACTCTATGACGCTTATGCCCATGAGATTCGCCGCCACATGAATTATGAACAAAAGACGCTGTCCCCCTACGTGGAAAAACTCCTTGATGGTCAACCCGCCAGCGACTACAATGTGGAGGCCTTCTCCAAGCATCATGGAGCCACCGACCAGCAGTTAAAAGAGTTGAAAATCCTTATCATCAAGTAGGTCCCAAAAGTTGGATAAACACTTTTGGGACCTACTTAAGTATAGTGACGCCGTCTTGATTATTTATAAGGCGTCTATGCAGCGGTGACAGAGATGTGAGTTATTTCTCTGTGAGCAGCATATCAATAAGAGCTGTCGCATCTGCGATGGTCACCATGCCATCAGCATCGACATCGCTGCAGATCTCACAACCGCCTACACCCGTCTGCAGAATGTCAATCAGAGCAGTAACGTCAGCAATGCCCACCACACCATCGTGATTCACGTCGCCGACTGCATAGCCATGTCCTTCACCATGCAGGACAACGGTCTTGGCCTTGCTCCAAGGGCTCCAGGTGTCGTCGGTGTAATGGGCCTTCACGCGGAAGAAGAAGGTGCCGCCGGCTGTCAGGTTCTTAACTGTG
>CADAFP010000056.1 GCA_902787185.1 uncultured Bacteroidales bacterium
GGTCCCATCGAGGGCCTCATCACCAAGGACGAGGAGACGGGCATGTATGGCGCCAACGACCTGCCCAAGGGTCAGATGAAGGGCGACATCCTGTTCAACCTCGACAGCGAGACGTGGGGCAAGTTCGTCATCGGTAGCGCCGGTGGTATCGACGTTACCTGCACGCGCAAATACAACGAGGTGAAGACCGCCAGCGGCGACACCGCAGTGCGCATCACCCTCAAGGGCCTGAAGGGCGGCCATAGCGGCCTCGAGATTCATGAGGGCCGTGCCAACGCCAACAAGCTGATGGCCCGACTGCTGCAACTCGCCATCGTGGACCACAAGGCCCGCCTGGTGAGCTGGCATGGCGGTAACATGCGCAATGCCATCCCGTTCAAGGCCGAGACCGTAGTCGTTGTTCCCGAGGACAACCTGAAGGGTCTGAAGAAGCTCGTCAAGACGATGAAGGCCCAGTTCGAGAGCGAGTTCAAGTTCATCGAGGACACCGTCGATTTGACCCTCAAGGCCATCGACCGTCCCAAGATGAAGATGGCGCTCGACGACCAGACGACCATCCTGCGCGCCCTGTATGCCTGCCACGACGGCGTCGTTCGCTTCATCCCCGCTTATCCCAACGTGGTAGAGACCTCCTCTAACCTCGCCATCATCGACATCGAGGACGGCAAGGCTGCCGTACAGATTCTCGCCCGCTCGGCCCGTGAGGACATGAAGGATTACATCGTCAAGATGTTGAAGACCTGCTTCCACCTCGCCGACTTCAAGGTAGAGACCGGCGGTGACTACATCGGCTGGGATCCCAACCCCGACAGTGAGGCCCTGCACATGCTGCTCGACCTGTACAAGCAGCTCTTCAACGAGGAGGGCATCGTGCAAGTTGACCACGCCGGTCTGGAGTGCTCCATCATCTTGGGCAAGTACCCGCACATGGACGTGGTGAGCTTCGGTCCCACGCTGCGCAGCCCGCACACCACCATCGAGCGCGCCTACATCCCCGCAGCAGAGCCCTTCTGGCGTCTGCTCGTCAAGGCCCTCGAGGAGGCTCCCGTCAAGAAATAAAGTGAAGAGATAAATATGTTTCATTGTTACCGCAGGCCGCCGCGAGGCCCCCTGCGGTAATCTTTTTTTGTGACTTATACTCCACAAAACCCAAAATTCCACAACTTTTGTAACCTATAAGTCACAAAAATAAAAATTTTCACCATTTTGCGACTTATACTCCACAAAAATACTTACCTTTGCGGAACGATATCTAAAAAGACTCGCTATGAATATCATTAACCGTCCAGATTACACCGATAAGGTGTTGCGGCTTTTTGGCAAAGGACTTATCATCGCACTCACTGGCCAACGAAGGGTTGGCAAGAGCTTTATCATGAAGCAGGTCATCAACCTGCTGTCATCTGATGACAACAACAATATCATCTATGTGGATAAAGAAGATGAGCAGTTCAGTAGCATCAGTACGCACACAGAATTGACCCAATACGTCGAGGCACATCTGTTAACAGATAAGACCAATTACCTGTTCATTGATGAGGTACAAAACATCAAAGAATTTGAACTCACCTTGAGAAGTTTGCACTCACGGGAGGCTTGTGAAATTGTCATCACCGGGAGCAATGCCAAAATGCTCTCCAGTGAGTTAAGTACTTATCTGTCTGGACGTTGTGTGGAAAACTACATTCAGAGTCTGGATTATGCAGAATTCCTTGAATTCCATCAATTGCCCGATAATGACCAATCTCTTATCAGTTATCTAACCTATGGTGGAATGCCACAATTATACCGCATCGGCCTTCAAGAAAAAGACCTTGTCAACGATTATCTGCAAAACGTATATAACACCATCATTCTCAAGGACATCGTTGAACGGGAAGACATCCGCAACGTGCCCTTGCTGAAAAATCTGGTACGCTTTGTTAGCGACAACGTCGGCAAGCCCGTTTCGGCAACAAGTATTGTCAAATACCTCAAAAGTCAGCGCGTTGACTCGTCCATCAAGGTTATCATCAATTACCTCGACTACTTGTGTAATGCCTTCATCATTCATCGCGTCAACCGTTATGATATTCATGGCAAACGACTGTTTGAAGTGAATGACAAATACTACTTTGAGGATATCGGCATCCGCAATTCATTGGTACAAGGAGGCTTGGCGCAAAGTATGGAAAAAGTCATCGAGAATGCCGTTTATCTGCACCTGATCAGGTTAGGGTACAATGTCACTGTCGGCTACCTTCAAAGGGCCGAAATTGACTTTGTTGCGATTAAGGGAGACCAAACAATCTATGTCCAGGCGACCTATCTGCTGTCCAACGAGGAAACTGTGACCCGAGAATTTGGCAATCTGGCCCTCATCAAAGACAACTTCCCAAAATATGTCGTCTCGATGGATAATCTCTATAGTGGGACTAATTACCAAGGCATCCAGCACCTCCACTTGCGCGATTTCCTTCGTTGGAAGCCATAAACCAAAAAATCACAGTATCGCCGCTTTTTATCCTTGCCACACATCCCGTCCCCCAATCTGGAGGGCTGCGTCTCTGTAAACTTCGCTAACTAAAACCAACGCCATGGGGAATTGTCATTCCATCATGGCGTGAGTCATTGAATAATGAAGCAGCATCAATAATTGTTCCTTCCCGCTAATGCCGGGCCCTTGTATTTGTCGCGGACGCCCTTCAGATAATTCAGACCAATCAGCAGTTTTGAATGTAGCACGAACACCCTTGTTGGTTACTCGGGGTCGGGGCGGAATTCGAGGATGTCGCCAGGGGAGCAGTCCAGGACGCGGCAGATGGCGTCGAGGGTCGAGAAGCGTACGGCCTTGGCTTTGCCGGTCTTGAGGATCGAGAGGTTGGCAACGGTGATGCCCACGCGCTGGCTCAGCTCGTTGAGCGACATCTTGCGGCGGGCCATCATCACATCAAGATTAACGATAATCATAGCGCACAAAACAGTGGTTAGATGGTTAACTTCTGCTCCTCGGCAGTGTCACATGCCACCTTGTAGAGCATGGCGACGATGACTGCCACAATCGCATAGACAAAGGGCGTGTCGGTCAGCCTCCAATCAAAATGGTCAGCATCGGAGCAGGCAAAGCCCATGTTGTCGCTGATAAACGAGTGGATGGGCAGCACTACGGCCATGATCCACAACAGCACTACGTTGGCACGATTGAAAATCATTCCGCCCCTTAGATACTTGAGGATGTTGAACACGAATGCACCCATCAGCCCTGCAAGTGTGAGAATCGTGACACGGTTGATGACAAACACCGTCAGCTTGCGACCAATGTGCGGGGAGCCCCAGTTGATAACTCCGTCACCGCTGCCAGTTGTCAAGACGAAATAGGTCTGAACGGCATAGAACACCACCCACAACAGAGTGCAAATGAGCGCAAACACGCACACAATCTTCAATACTTTACTGGATGTCTTTTTCATAATCTACAATACTTTTAGTTGATAATTGCGCTGCAAAGATATAGTAATTTATCGAAATACAATAAATAAATCGTGTTATTTAAGAAATTTTAATTGTTTCACAAAACATTTTCTTACATCTCGCCCACTGTAACATGTTCCTATGTCGGTATAAAAAGGATTGTTCATGTTTTATCTTTGATTTTGCTATTACCTATTAATTGACTATATTTGCACACAATTAAAAAACCTTCCCCCATGGCTAAAAAACAGATTAAGGAAAAATCAATCGAGGAGGCCCTTTGGGAATCGGCCAACAAACTGCGCGGCTCGGTAGAACCCTCCGAGTACAAGCACGTGGTGCTGAGTCTCATCTTCCTCAAATATGCCAACGACCGCTTTACCGAGCGCCGAAGCGAATTGATTGTCGAGGGCAAGGAGGCCTTTGCCGACAATCCCGTTTTCTACAATGCCAAGAATGTCTTCTACCTCGAACCCGAGAGCCGTTGGGACTACCTGATTGAGAATTCCAAGCAGAACGACATCGCCATCAAGATAGACAAGGCGCTCGCCAAGGTGGAGCAGAACAACCCTACGCTCAAGGGCGCCCTCCCCAGCAACTACTATGCGGGCCTTGCGCTCGACCGCACCAAGCTGGCCGCCCTGCTTGACGAAATCAATAAGATAGATACCCTCAAGGACCCCGAGAACGACCTCATCGGCCGTGTCTATGAGTACTTCCTCGGCAAGTTCGCCATCGCCGAGGGCAAGGGCAAGGGCGAGTACTACACGCCCAAGAGCATCGTCAACCTCATTGCCGAAATGATTGAGCCATACCGTGGCAAGATCTACGACCCCTGCTGTGGCTCGGGAGGCATGTTCGTGCAGAGCATGAAGTTCATCGAGGCACACCATGGCAACAAGCGCGACATCTCGGTCTATGGACAGGAATACACCAACACCACCTACAAGCTGGCCAAGATGAACCTCGCCATCCGTGGCATCGCCTGCAACCTGGGCGACATGGCGGCCGACACCTTCCACAACGACCAGCACAAGGACCTCAAGGCCGACTTCATCATGGCCAACCCGCCGTTTAACCAGAAGGCTTGGCGAGCCGACAACGAACTCAAGGATGACCCGCGATGGGTGGGCTACGAGACACCGCCCACGAGCAACGCCAACTATGGCTGGATACTCAACATCGTCTCCAAACTCTCGGCCAACGGCACGGCGGGCTTCCTGCTGGCCAACGGCGCCCTGAGCGGTGACGGTACCGAGCTGGCCATACGCCGCCAGCTCCTGCTCAACCACCTGGTCGAGGCCATCGTCATCCTGCCGCGCAATATGTTCTACTCGACCGACATCAGCGTGACCCTGTGGATCCTCAACCACAACAAGCGGGCTCGCACCGTGGAGCAGAACGGCCAACTGGTCCGTTACCGCGACCGCGAGGACGAAGTCCTCTTTATCGACCTGCGTCAGTGGGGCGAACCTTTCGAGAAGAAGTATATCCAGTTCTCACAGGAGCAGATTACCCAGATTGCCCAAAACTTTCACAACTGGCAGCGTGTGGGGCATGAGCTCACCTACCACAACGAGCCCGAATATTGCTACAGCGCCACCCTCGACGAGATTGAGCAGAAGGGCTGGAGCCTCGTGCCCAGCAAGTACATCGAGTTCCGCAACCGCGACGAGCAGATCGACTTCGACACCCGCATGCGCCAGCTCCAGGCCGACCTGCGCGACCTCCTCCAGCAAGAAGAGCAAAGCAACAAGGACCTCAAAGCCCTTTTCGACAAACTCGGCTACACCCTGTAACATTTTTCCCAGTTTCCGTAAAGAATTTAGAGAAAAATGACTATTTTTTGTGACTTGATATCAACCAGTGCAATGCAGTATAAACGATTAAGCGACTATATATGCAATTAACGAGATACAAATTAGGCGACTTGATTGTTCAACGCAGAGAGAAAAATCAGAATTATGATGTGCCAATTAGAGGTGTATCAAAGGATGGTTTTATACGTCCTAAACAGCAAGAAGCAGACACAAGTATTTATAATGTATTTTATAAATACGATTTTGTGTTTAATCCTGCTCGAATGGAACTAAACTCAATCGCATTGAATTTGGAATATGATAAAGCTATTTGTTCTTCGTTATATGAAGTATTCTATATAAGAGATGAGTCCATTGTTTTACCCGAGTTTTTGAATTTGCATATTAAGCGCGATGAGTTCGCTCGCTTTTGTGAATACATTGGGCTGGGTTCTGCTAGAGAGTATTGTCGCGTTGCTAATATCTCAGAGTATGAAGTGCTCCTTCCTCCTTTAAGCGTTCAACAAGAAATTGTTCAAGCTGATAGATTGATAAAGCGCCGCATACGTCTCAACGAACAAATCATCCAAAAACTCGAAGACACCGCCCAAACCCTCTACCGAAACACTTTCATCGACAACATCGACAAACAAAACCTCCCCCCAGGCTGGAGAATAGGAACTATTGATGATTTAGGGGAGGTGGTTGGAGGAGCTACACCATCAACGAATAATCCGGATTATTGGTGTGATAATGGAATAGCTTGGCTATCACCTGCTGATTTATCGAAACAATCAACAAAGTTCATATATAAAGGAGCGAAAGATATCACAGAATTAGGCTATAATTCATGCAGCACAAAGATGCTACCTAAAGGCACTGTCTTATTCTCATCTCGAGCACCTATCGGTTTAATGGCAATTGCAACGCAAGATCTTTGTACTAATCAAGGTTTTAAATCCATTATTCCTCAAAAAGATATAGGACTTGAATATGTCTATTACTATCTTCTTTCAATGAAAGATATTATTGCTGAAGAGAGTACTGGATCAACTTTCGATGAAGTATCAGGACAAAGAATGAAAGATTACTTAGCAATAATACCAACAAAAGAAGCAACCAATAACTTTTCACAAATAATAAATCCAATTTTCAATCGTCAATTGTTAATTGAACAAGAAAACGAGAAATTAACCGAATTACAGTCTTTGCTCCTAGCAAAGATGGGACAATATAATAAACCGTAAAACTATGAGTACAAGATTCACAGCATTGACAATAAAAGAAGGTGATGCATTCCTGTTAGAAGACGATGGATGGAATTGTCTGTTCGATTCTGGAATAGATGAATCCACTGTAGATTTGTTAAGATACAAAGAAATCGATATACTTAATTTAGCTATCTGTTCTCATAATGATGCCGACCACGCTAACGGCTTCATCGAATTATTAGAGTCAAGCCTTGAGATAGACGAAATCTGGCTGCCTTATTGGTGGGCTAGTATATTGGATTATTCAAACAATCATGATATTGATTGGGAGGAGATCGAAGATGTAATGAAAAAAATGAACAAATCCAAAATAAGAAACGCCGACCCAGGGTCGTTTTTTTCAGATGAACACGAACCGTTAACTGATGAGGCTTTTGATGGCGTCTTATCTAAACTTGCTCAACGCTATAGACAAGAACAGAACGCAAAGCTCAGACATAGCTTATACCATTTTATTAAAAGTTGTTTAGATAAAAAACTAGAAAAACGTCTGGATAAGGAATTAAGTGATCTTTCTAAAAAAGAGGACTTTGATCTTAATGAGCTAGCTCATTCTATTAAAATTGGCATCGCTAATACAATAGACAGTCAACTATCAGATGAAAACTTAGATAGAATAGTTAATGAAATAGCTCAAAGATTAGCAGATATAATCATTAATAGCCGAATTGATGAAAGTATTGGCATTACTGTCCGGCAAATAGTACAAGATTCTGTTTATTCTTTTGTCGATGAAAATAGCCAGGCTATTTCTCAGATAATAGAAAGCCGATTAAATGGCAACTTAAATCAATCCAATACTGTTGATATCGCTCATAAGTTAACTCCTGATCTCGTTCTTGATATCGTTAATACTCTTACCGATAAATTAAGCAAGTATTTAATTCAACGCGCAACGATTTATTTGAAAGACTTCACTAATAGTTGGCCGGCATATGAACGTAATTGTTTGTATCATGACCTGAGGCGTGATTGTATCCGTTTTTTTCTTAAATACGAAGAAAAAAACAAAGCTGATAACAAAGACAATAACTCGAGCATCATGTTTAACAACATCATGGAAATAGCAGTGCTGGCACACGAACGCAATTGTACAATCAAATGGTTTGAGCCAATGCGCAGCTGTGTCATAAATCCTAAACCATATTGTGATTTTTTAGCTTTAAATTCTACCTTAAAACGTCAAGTGCAAAGACTCAAAAATGTCAACACTTTTGCCTTCGCTTTATATTTGACTGAAGTCAACCAATATTCATTAGTATTTGAGTATTTGAAAGATGGTATCCCTATCCTTCGCTTCTCTGCCGACTCTGATAGTACTTGTCAAAGTCAAAATCCTTATCCAGAGAACATCATCGTAACCGCTCCTCACCATGGCGCTAAAGCAAATGCCAAAGTTTATAGCGCTATTCAAGGTGATGACATCATCTGGGTAAGAAGTGACAAAATATCTGGAAACCAAGGTAGGCCATGCGATGTTTTCAAGTCAATGAAGAACAAGTATTGTCTTGCCTGCGAAACATATAACTTCGAATCAGAGATATGTTTTGAATACGATTCTTGGCTCAAACAATGGCATCACGTGCGTGGAGAACGTTGCAGGTGCAAAGGTATAAATAATTAAAGTGTAAACTAACCGAATTACAGTCTTTGCTCCTAGCAAAGATGGGCCAAATAAATATAAAATAATATGGAATGGTTAAATAGTTTTAGCGATAAGGAACAAGCGGCAATTATTGCAGCCATAATAAGTGCAGTAGTAAGTATCATTACAGTTTTTATAAAAGGCGTTATTGACTGGATACGAGAGGATAGACATTTAAGATATAAATTAAAAAAAGAGTACACTTTTAATCAACGAATGCATATTAAAGAAAGTCTTGCGAAGAGTAAAACTCCACTAATAAAAGCGGCAGAAGAACTGAATTATCGTTTATGGGATTTTTCAGTAAACATTGATAAGGGGTGGCATTCAATGAATAATGATCAACAGATAAGAGACCGGGGATGGGGTTATTATCTGAAAAGTTTTGTTTATCGCTTATTAAGTTTTTTCTATTGGATTGATAAGGCAGAAAAAGATATTTATGATTTTGATTTCTCTGTTGCAGACGAATCTGACCAAGTTTATGTGAAGTATGTAAAAACTCTGGAGAACTTTTTCTGTGAAAAGCTACTTATCAAAGAAATGATTGCTGATAACCCAGATGACAGTCGTCATCATTTTTATAAAAATCAATTAAATATATTTGTATCTTATGTGCAAGACAACGGTAACTTGCTTTCATTTGACCAGTTTATAAACAAATTAGAATCTGGTTTTACAAAGATATCGCGTGTAATTAGTTACATTAAAGAAATCAAAAATGACAAGAATGATCCCAAATATAATATTATTATGTCTTTTCATCTTTTCCTGATGTTGTTCCTTAATAAATATGGATTGGACTATCAATTTACTGATAGAAATAAATTTCATGATATAGTAAAGAATAAATATTACGATAAAATTGTCATAAAAAATGAATTGCTCGAATTCTTTGAACAAAATAAGATTCAGAAAGAGGTGAAATGGATAATTGAGGATTTAGGACTAGAAACTAAAAGGAAATGCAGTATCTTTGCAAACTCAAATAAGTAAGTTTTTTGATGCCTCACTTTAACGAACATAGCTTGGAGATGGCGATTATGGAGCTGTTTGCCCAGCAGGGGTACAGCTACCAGAGCGGCGAGACGATCCACAAGGAGTTGTCCGAGGTGTTGCTGCGCGACGACCTGCGGATGTTCTTGCTGGAGCGGTACAGCGCCCAGGGCATCACGCTGCTGGAGGTGGAGCGTGCCATCGCCCGCCTGACGGCCGACAACGGGGCACCGCTCTATGAGCAGAACCGCCTGACCCATCGCCTGATGACCGAGGGTTTTGCGATTAAGCGCGAAGATGCCTCGTTGCCCGACTTGTTCGTTGAGGTGTTTGATTTTGACCACCCCGACCGCAACATTTTTAAGGTGGTCAACCAGCTGGAGGTAAAAGGACTTGAGAAGCGCATCCCCGACGGCATCGTCTATGTGAACGGCTTGCCCGTGGTGGTGCTGGAGTTCAAGAGCGCCGTCAAGGAGGAGACCACCATCATGAACGCCTTTACCCAGTTGACGGTGCGCTACCGCAGGGATATCCCCGAGCTGTTCAAGTACAATGCTTTTGTGGTCATCAGCGACGGCGTGAACAACAAGTATGGCACGTTGTTCACCTCCTATGACTTCTTCTATGCCTGGCGCAAGGTAGAACGCACCGACAAGCCGGGCGACGGCATCGACTCGTTGCACACGATGATGCAAGGCCTCTTCGGCAAGGAGCGCCTGCTGAGCGTCATCAAGGACTTTATCTACTTCCCCGACGCCTCCAAGAGCGAGCAGAAGATTGTGTGCCGCTATCCGCAATTCTTTGCTGCCCACAGGCTCTATGAGAACATCCTGGAGCACAGCCACATCAACGTGCATGGTGACGGCAAGGGCGGCACCTACTTCGGCGCGACGGGCAGCGGCAAGAGCATGACGATGCTCTTCCTCACCCGCATGCTGATGCGCAGCCGTCACCTCGCCAGCCCCACCATCGTGCTGATTACCGACCGCACCGACCTGGACGACCAGCTGGCGGCGCAGTTCCTCAATTCGAAGCAGTTTATCGGTGACGAAACGGTGCAGAACATCGAGTCACGCAAGGAACTGGGCGAGAAACTGCGGGGGCGCAAGAGTGGAGGCGTCTTCCTGACCACCATCCAAAAATTTAGCGAGGACACCGACCTGCTGAGCGACCGTCCCAACATCATCTGCATCTCGGACGAGGCCCACCGCTCCCAGACCAACATCGAGCAGAACGTCAAGATCACTGAGCAGGGCGTGCGCCGCAGCTATGGCTTTGCCCGTTACCTGCACGATTCGCTGCCCAATGCCACCTACGTGGGCTTCACGGGAACTCCCATCGACTCGACCATCGACGTGTTTGGCGACGTGGTGGATGCCTACACGATGACCGAGTCGGTGGCCGACGGCATCACGCGTCGCATCGTCTATGAGGGCCGTGCCGCCAAGGTCTATGCCGACGGCAAGCAGCTGCAGGAAATCGAGGAATACTATAAGCAGTGCGCCGACCAGGGTGCCAACGAGTACCAGATCGAGGAGAGCAAGAGAGCGGTGACCCAAATGAACAAAATCATCGGTGACCCGCAGCGCCTCGCTGCCGTGGCTAGCGACTTTGTGGAGCATTACGAGAAGCGCCTCGAGGAGGGCAGCACGGTGTGCGGCAAAGCGATGTTTGTCTGCTCCAGCCGCCCCATCGCCTACGACCTCTACCGCCAAATCATCGCCCTGCGCCCCGAGTGGGAAGGGGAGATGATAAAAATGGTGATGACGCGCAGCAAGGACGATGACCCTGAGCTATTTAACCTGCTGGGCAGCGACGAGGACCGCAAGCGCCTGGATGTGAAGTTCAAGGACCCCGAGTCGCCGTTCAAAATCGCCATCGTGGTGGATATGTGGATTACGGGATTTGACGTGCCCTGCCTCGACACAATGTATATCGACAAGCCTCTGCAGCGTCACACGCTCATCCAGACCATCTCGCGCGTCAACCGCGTGTATGAGGGCAAGGACAAGGGACTGGTGGTGGACTACTTCGGCATCAAGAGCAACATGAACAATGCCTTGAAGCAGTATGCCGGCGCTGGCGACCTGGGCGAGAATGTGGAGACCGTCGAGCAGTCCTTGACGATGGTCAAGGACGAGCTGGACATCCTGCGCAGGATGTTCGACAAGTTCGACAACTCCAAGTTCACGACGGGAACGCCGCTGGAGCAGCTGGAGTGCCTGAAACTGGCTTCGGAATTCGTGCAGCAGACCGAGAAGGTGCAGAACCTCTTCATGGGTCATGTGCAGAAGCTGAAATCGGCGTTCAACCTGTGTGCCAACCACGAGGACATCACCGACGTGGACCGCGAGGATATCCACTTCTTCACGGGGGTGCGCTCCATCGTCTATAAACTCACCAAGGGGAACGCTCCTGATGCCACCCAAATGAACAACAAGGTGAGCAAGATGCTGCAGCAGGCTCTGCAGTCCGAGGGGGTCGAGGAAGTGGTGCAGGTGAATGCCAGCAGTGCCGACATCGACCTGATGAGCGAGGAATACATGACACGTCTGGAAAAACTCAAGTTGCCTAACACCAAGGTCAAACTGATGGAGAAACTGCTGCGCACGGTCATCACCGAGTTCAAGAAAGTGAACAAGATCAAGGGCGTGGACTTCACCAAGCGGCTGAATGCCCTGGTCAACCGCTACAACGACCGCAGCGACAATGCCGTTTTTGCCCAGGAAGTGCTCGAAGAGGTCGCTTCCAAGATGGCCGAGTTGCTCAAGGAGGTGAACCAGGAAAAGCAGTCGTTCAAGGAACTGGGCATCACCTACGAGGAAAAGGCCTTCTACGATATCCTGAAAGAGACGGCCATCAAGTTCGGCTTTGAGTATCCCCATGACAAACTGCTCAAGCTGTCAACCGCGGTCAAGGCAATGGTCGATGACAAGTCACGTTATACCGATTGGGCAAATCGTTCTGATATAAAGGCTGAATTGCAGATGGACCTGATCCTGATTCTGGCTGAGCATGGCTATCCTCCTGTGCCACAAGACGAGGTCTTCAAGGAAATCTTTGAGCAAGCCGAGAATTTCAAGAAATATGAGGCCGAAGATGCCGACCAACAAGTAGCCGAAACTCCTCAATGGATTCCCACCCTCAAGCCTTATAGCCCATTTAGTGACAGCAACACCTCAATGGCAGCCGAATCCTAAGGAGACGCTATCAGCGTTATGGCGTCCAAGGGGGATATTGTCGGTGTATTGCGAGCCTTCGGCTCGCACGATACAAACGTCCCTCTAAACCTTAAACTCTAAACTGCTCACGTAGCGAGCTTCATGCTTTTTACCCTTGACGGGCAACATAGTTATGTTTTACCTTTGTGCCAAAGAGGCGAAAACAACGATTTAACAACTCGTTAACATTCCCCCCGACCCCCTTTCTAAGAATCACATAAAACAAATCCAATGAATATCAACGATTTATTGAAAAAGGCACAATATGGGTAGCGCTACGTTTTGTCGCATAGCCTAACACCTATTTTTCAGCGATTATATACCTTATTAAAAAAATAATGCGTACCTTTGCACCCTGTAAAACCGATTAGCATAAAACGACTAATAACTAACTATATCAGTTTTTTCAATTTTTTATGAGTAAAGAAAAGAAATTCATGACGTGTGACGGTAACCAAGCTGCCGCCCACATCAGTTACATGTTCACTGAGGTAGCTGCAATCTACCCCATCACTCCGTCATCAACGATGGCCGAGCACGTGGACGAGTGGGCCGCTGCTGGCCGCAAGAACATCTTCGGTGAGACCGTTATGGTA
>CADAFP010000057.1 GCA_902787185.1 uncultured Bacteroidales bacterium
ACAGGGTCACACCCAGTCGCTGCACACCAACGCCCTCGACGAGGCTATCGCACTGCCCACCGACTTCTCGGCTCGTATCGCCCGTAACACCCAGATCTATATCCAGCAGGAGACCTATATCACCAAGGTCATCGACCCGTGGGCAGGTTCCTACTATGTAGAGGCGCTGACCAACGAACTGGTGCAGAAGGCTTGGGCTCACATCGAGGAGATCGAGAAGCTTGGCGGTATGGCCAAGGCTATCGAGACCGGCGTGCCCAAGATGCGTATCGAGGAAGCCGCAGCCCGTACCCAGGCCCGCATCGACAGTGGTCGCCAGACTATCGTCGGCATCAACAAGTATGCCCTCGAGAAGGAGGCTCCCATCGACATCCTGGAGATCGACAACACCGAGGTTCGCAAGGAACAGGTTGAAGGTCTCGAGAAACTGCGTGCCAACCGTGACGAGGCTAAGGTTAAGGCCGACCTCGCCGCCATCACCGAGTGCGTCAAGACGGGTAAGGGCAACCTGCTCGAACTTGCCGTCGAGGCCGCCAAGGACCGTGCGTCGTTGGGTGAGATTTCGGATGCCTGCGAGGAAATCGTGGGACGTTACAAAGCAGTCGTTAAAACCATTTCAGGCGTGTATTCAGCAGAAACCAAATCAGATCCCGACCTGGAGGAGGCTCGTCGCTTGACCGCCCTCTTTGCCAAGAAGGAAGGCCGTCAGCCCCGTATCATGATTGCCAAGATGGGTCAGGACGGTCACGACCGTGGCGCCAAGGTTGTTGCCACCGGCTATGCCGACTGTGGCTTTGACGTGGACATGGGTCCCTTGTTCCAGACTCCCGAGGAGAGCGCCCGCGAGGCTGTCGAGAACGACGTGAACGTGCTCGGCGTTTCTTCGCTCGCCGCTGGTCACAAGACCCTCGTGCCCGCTGTTATCGAGGAGCTCAAGAAGCTCGGTCGTGAGGATATCATCGTCACCGCTGGCGGTGTGATTCCCATGCAGGACTACGACTACCTGTACAAGGCAGGTGTAGCCGCTATCTTCGGCCCCGGTACCAACGTCATGAAGAGTGCTATCGAGGTGATGCACATCCTCCTCGACGACGAGGAATAATATCACCTGATATATCATTAAACACAGGGCGCAGCCAATTCCCGACGCTGCGCCCTGTGTTGTCGATTAATATATTATCTCCAAACTGTAATGTTGTAAATTACGGATAATCAATAAAATAGATTGTATTTATTGTCTTCCTTTTGGTTGATGCGTCAGGCTGATGTCACTGCTTGACGGCCCGATGATGAATTCACACTGACCTTTGATTGAGGATAGCGTCGATGAGTTTTGTCACGTCGCCAATGGTTACATTGCCATCACCATCAGTGTCGGCGGCTCCTATGTCGAAACCGTTCCCACTTCCGGACTGTATGTAATCAATTATCCTTGTCACATCGGCAACGCCCACTATGCCATCACCGTCAGCATCACCCAACGGCCGGATATCCTGGAAAAATGACCATTCACGTTTGGACTGATATTCCTCCAGTGACCCGACGGGCACATACAAGGTCGCCTGGGTGTAAACAGCATTATCGAAGTTATAGACACTTTCGTGGGTTTGAGAGTTATAATAAGAGTCATATCCAGGTGGGGCTGTCCGTAAGCAAGTCACGCTGGTGATTTTAGGGCAATCATTAAACATCACTCCCATACGAGCTATGCCGCTGCCGATTGTCACTCTCTCCAAACTCCAGCAATGCTGAAACCATCCTGTTGCGGCATAACTTTGCGATACTATCACAGAGTTTGGGATAGTGATTTCTTTCAAACTCAGACAGGCACCAAATGCATAGTCACCGATGGAGGTGACCGAGTTGGGAATGTCGATATTCGTCAATGCGCTGCACCCCGAAAATGCGGCTTCACCGATGGTGGTGACCGAGTTAGGAATATCGAAACTTTTCAAACCGCTTCCACAGAATGCATTATCACCGATGGCCGTGACGGTATTGGGGATAATAGTGGCATTACAACCGAATTTCAGTGTATTGGTTGCCGTCTCAATGATACCGTTACAGTTGTCACGCGAATCAAAAACGGGATTGCCGCTCTCTACTATAATCGTTCTCAAATTGGTGCAGAACATAAATGGATTATAGTAGTAAAACGTGGTATCATTTTGGTACTCGTTAACATAAGTCTCGACACCGATTGAAGTTACCGAGTTGGGAATGACAATACTTGTCAGTCCGTCGCAACTAGTGAAAGCGGAGGCACCGATGGCGGTGACGGTATTGGGAATGACGGTAGTCTGACTGCCGACAACCAAGGTGTTGGTAGCTGTTTCGATAATCGCGTTGCAGTTGTCACGCGAATCAAAAATGGGATTGCCGCTCTCCACAGAAAGACTGGTTAGGCTTGGGCAGTTCACTATAATATTTCCACTAATACTAATGACCGATTTGCTGATGGTGAGACTTGTCAAACCTGTACACCCCTCGAACGCACTCTCGCCGATGGTGGTAACGGCATCACCGATAGTTAAATTTGTCAGCCCCGTACATCCCGAGAATGCATAATTGCAGATGGTGGTAACGGCATTGCCAAGAGTGATACTGGTAAACCCGCTACCGCCATAAAATGCATAGCTGTTGATAGCGGTAATGGATTCAGGAATGACTAAATCGGTAACTTCTTGGCCATTCAGGTAAAGGTGATGAGCATAATAAATAGGATTGGAGGATTCCCTTGAATAATCACCCATCATACCCATACCAAAAACAATGCCGCACCATGCTTCTAGGCTTGAGATATTGACTTTTGACAGATTATCGCAACCATTAAAAGCGCCAGCGTATATTTGAGTAACAGAATTTGGGATAGTGATTTCCTCAATCCCGATACATCCACTAAATGCCCCTTCACCAATGGTAGTGACAGAATTGGGGATGGTTAATGTGCCATTCAGACCAGTGCAGCCAGCGAAGGTTGAGACACCAATAGTGGTTAAGGAATTGGGGATGACCAATTCTTCAAGTCCAGTGCAGGCAGCGAAGGCTGAGCCACCAATAGCGGTGACGGAGTTTGGGATGGTTAATGCCCCTGTCAGTCCAGTGCATCCAGCAAAGGCTGAACCACCAATAGCGATGACAGAGTTGGGGATGATCAATTCTCCTGTCAGTCCAGTGCATCCAGCGAAAGCAGCGTTGCCGATGGTGGTGACTGAGTTGGGGATGGTCAATTCTCCTGTCAATCCAGTACATCCAGCGAAAGCAGAGTTGCCGATGGTGTTGACTGAGTTGGGGATGGTGATTTCTTCAATCTGTGATCCCTCCGCTAAACCGTTAGTTATCACTTCCACCTCTTCACCGATAATTACCTGCTCGATATTAGCGGTACCCATATAGCCATTGTCAGCACAATTCACTGCATTCCACGTCAGCGAAGTGATGCTGTCACAATTTTGGAAAGCATAAAAAATTACTGAGCCTTTTTTGTAACGTAGTGTTGTTATGGATTTGCCTATTGTAACATTCCTTAGACCTGTACAACTCCTGAAAGCAGCTATGCCAACTGTATTTACACTATCCGAAATTACAATGCTTGTCAAGTCGGTGCAGTACATGAAGGCATATTCGCCAATGGCGGTTACCGTGTAAGTGGTACCATCGTGGGACACGAAGTTGGGGATGACGACATCGCCGCTATAGGGCGACTCGGTGTTGCGGGCAACAGTCAGGGTCGTGCCATTACTGTTCACGGTGTAAAAGATGCCGCCTTCCTCAAAGTCGTAAGCACTGGCGACAGCCCCGCCTGCCATCAAGGCCACGAGCAGGACAATAAGTCTGAAGATAATAGTTCTTTTCATAATGTTTATGATATTATGTGATTGATAATCAATAAATTAAATTGTTCTTATTGTGCTTATTGTCTTCCTTTTTAGTTGATGCGTCAGGCGGATGTCGGTGCTTGAGGTTCCGATAAGGAATTCATATTGGCCTTCGGTCGCCCATTGCATTTTGTCGTTGACAATTTCAAGGTCGATATCCTTGAAATAGAAGGTGACAGTGCTGGTCTCTCCAGGCATCAGCGTAACGCGCTTGAAGGCTTTTAATTGGCGCTCAGGCTGCACGACCGATGCCCCGGTGTTTCTCACGTACAGTTGTGCCACTTCTTCACCTGCACGGGTTCCTGTATTGGTGATGTTGAAGGAAATCCCCGATGCGGTAACGCTCAGGTCGCTGTACTCAAACGAGGTGTAACTCAGGCCGTAGCCGAAGGGGTAGAGCGACTGTGCGCTCATTTCCACATAGTCGTGGGCGACGGGTGCGGGCTGGTTGTAATATACGGGTAACTGGCCCACATGGCGCGGTACGCTCACGGGTAACCTGCCGGCAGGGTTGTAGTCGCCGAACAGCACATCGGCAATGGCGTTACCGCCTTGTTCGCCGGGATAATAGGCTGTGAGCAGGGCATTGGCGTTTTCATCTGCCCAATTTTTGTTGAGCGGCCGTCCCTCGATATAGACGACTACCAGTGGTTTGCCAGTCTGTTTCAATGCCTCAAGCAGTTCCATCTGGCGGCCTAACAGGTCAAGCGTTGCGCGGTCAAACCCCTCGCCGCACTCCATGTCGCTGATGGCTTGTTGCTCGGCACTGGCGGCACCTGTGTCCTCGTAGGAAGTCTTGAAATCCCTCGCCGACGAGCCGCCCACCACTGCAACCACCACATCGGCTTGCATAGCAGCCTCAACCGCCGCAGGAATGTCGCAATCCATCGTGTCGCGCACGGCACAACCCTTGGCATACAGGCATTGTCTTTCACCCAACATCGCCTTGATGCCACGATAGACGGTGATTACCTTGCCATCAGCCTGGGGAGCGGTATAATCGCCTAACATATTATATATATTGTCAGCATTGGGACCGATGACAGCCACTTTCTGGCCCTTGCTCAGCGGCAGGATGCCGTCATTCTTGAGCAGGGTGATGGACTCTCGTGCGGCTTGACGAGCCGTGGCTACGGCAGCGGCGGTATGGACTTCCTTTTGTGCCGTCTTGGCATTGACGTAAGGATTCTCAAACAGCCCCATCTCAAACTTCAGATTCAACACGCGCAACACAGCCAAATCCAACTGACTTTCTTTTATTCTGCCGTTTTTGACGGCCTCGATGAGTTGTGGATAACAATTTCCACCTAAATCCACATCAACGCCAGCCGTCAAGGCGGCGATTGCGGCTTCCTGGGTTGTCGTGACGATGTGATGAGTGCCACGCAGGCCGTCGATGCTGAACAGGTCACTCACGACAAAACCGCGGCTAAATCCCAATTGCAACCGCATGATTTCATCCAGCAGGGTGTTGTTGGAGGTGCAGGGCACGCCGTCCAATGAGTTGTAGGCCGTCATGATTGACAAAGCGCCAGCGTTGATGACGCGCCTGAATGGCTCCAGGAACACTTGTTTCAGTTCCCGTGGCCCCACGATGCTGCGGGCGCCGTTCTGACCACCCTCGCTAACGCCATAGGCGATGAAGTGTTTCAGGGTGGCAATGGTCGAGTAGGGCAGACTCAGGTCTCCACCGCCCAGCCCCTGGACCATAGCGGCTCCCATCTCGCCAATCAGGAAGGGGTCTTCGCCCATCGTCTCCTCGACGCGTGACCAGCGGGGCTCTCGTGACAGGTCCAGTACAGGCCCGTAGCTGATGTGGCCGCCCTGCAGCCTGATTTCTTTGGCGATAACTGCGCCTGCCTGTTCCATTAACTGAGGATTCCACGTTGCGGCCATACCCAAGCCTGTCGGGAATACCGTTGTTCCGATGGCCATGTGGCCGTGGGGCGCTTCCTCGGCTAGGAATATGGGTATGCCCAGCCGTGAGTGCTCGATGGCATAGCGTTGCATGGCGTTGGCCGCTTCGGCAGCCAGTCCAGGGTTAAGCCCGTTAATGAGTGTCTTTTGTGTCCACGGGTCGGCACGGAATACGGCCCAATACATGCCTATGTGCAGGCTGTCCACCTCGTTGCGGAATTTGTCGCTGACGGTCACCTTATTGCCGTTTCTCACGTAGGAATCCCAGCCCATGAGGCACACCAACTGCCCGACTTTCTCCTCAACCGTCATGCGTGAGAGTAAATCCACGGCACGAGCTGAGGCGGGCAAATTGGCATCCTGATAAGGATATTTGGTTGCGGCAGCCATTGTCAACGACAATAGCAGTAGCCCTGCTACAAGGAATCGTTTCATCATAATTCAATCGTACTCTTAGGCACATTCATGCCCGTGATTTCAACAATGGGCTTGGCGCCGCGGGCATCTTCGTTTTTCCATTCAATGTCGATGGTGCGGCTCTCGCCTGGCATCAGGTGCAGATAGTTGTCGCTGTAGATGACAGGTAGAATCTGCTCACCGTCGTCGCCTTTCAGGTTCAGTCGCAGCATCACGGCGGGTACTTGACCGGTATTGGTTAATGTGATCGTCTTACCGTTAACCGCCGCGGTCACTTTGGCCATCCGCAGGTCATGCAGCGAGGTGCGGTCGCCCTCGATGGTCGTGTTCACATAATCGTTCATCGAGCGCATATTGCCCTTTTCATCCATCAGCGTAAGACGCAGGAAATAGGCTCCGGCAATCTCATCGGGGACATTGACCTGCATCATGTCGAGCGTCATGTCCTCGTCACAGACGTAATCCATCGTTGATTCCCATACTGTCTTGCCGATCAGGTCGATGATGCTGGACTTTGCGGTACCGCGTTGATGTCCGGCAGAGCGGTTGACCACCTCGACATAGTTGCTCACGGGATTCCATTGCACGTGCAGCGGCTCGCAGGCGTGTTTCACGCCAAAGTAGGCAGCCGTCGGCTCCAGGTAGTAGTCATAGGTCTGCCAGACCATCGACGGCCAGCAGGGATGGCTCATCCAGATGAGCAGTCCCATGCGGTCACGGCTGCCGCTCTCATACATGGCGCGATAGCCCTCGTAGTTGATCCACTGGGCCCAGTCACAGAATTCTTGAGCCGATGTCGGTTCACCGAAATTGTCAGCAATCAATTGATTGAACGAGGCACCACGTTGAGCGCCCTCCATCGTGTAGTCATGACGGCCCCAATAGATGTTCTGAGGCCACAGGTGTTCGGCATCAAGCGTGCGGCTCAAGCCCTCGATGGTCATCACGTTGGGCATACCACGCTCGGTGTGCAGTTTGCCCGTCTGCTTCTCGAAATACTCCTTGGCACTTATAGCCCAATAGGGTCCGTGACCGCTCACGCCATCGTCTGCTGAACTGGAGATATAGTCCAGCCCGGGATGCAGCGTTGCCACGGTGTGGCGCAAGCCGTTGTCAATCGTTTTGGGCGGGTAGCCCTCGTTGCGGCCGCAATAGATGCCGATAGAGGGGTGGTTGCGGATTTTCAGCACAAAGTCACGGGCATTATCCATAAACATCGCCTCATCATCAGGGTCCGGGCCGTCGGCAGGGTTAGCCAGCCAAAAGTCTTGCCACACCATGATGCCATAGCGGTCACATGCCTCAAAGAATTCCTTGTCGCCTGTCATGCCCACCCAGTTGCGAATCATGTTGTAGTTCATCTCGCGGTGGTGGCGCACGGCGGCGTCAAACTCCCTGCCACGGTAGTTCAGGTTGTTCTCGCTGAAAGCCCAGTTGCCACCCAGGGGCACCAGTCGCCTGTTATTGACATAGATACGCAGTTTGGTGTCCTTATCCACCGTCTTGACCTCGCGGATGCCCGCCTTGAAATCTACGGCATCGCTCTGCACGCCATCAACCGTGAAAGAGAAACTGGCATCGTACAAGTAAGGCTCTCCGTAGCCGTTGGGCCACCACAGGCGCATGCGTTGATTCTTGAGTTGCGGGAACTCATTGGGATTGAAAGATTCCTCAATCATTTCACCTTCAGCAAGGGTGACTTGCTTATCAAAGCAGATTTCACCGATATGACCATGCAGTGTTCCCGTCACGGTGCGGTCGCTATGGTTGGTGAGCATTACTGCAGGTGTCATGGTGGCAAGGGTATCGCTTTCTCCAAGCTTGGTGGTCACCACAGGATCACTCACGGTCACGTCGCTCGATGCCGTCAGGTAAACGTCGTCCCAGATGCCGATGTCGCGTCCTCGTATGGATGAAATCCAGTCCCAGCCGATGGTGGCATGGAACGTCGGGTTATCGGCCCCGAGGATGCCGCCATTGAAGTCGGTATTTTTTTCGGTCTTGACCTTCACACCGCCAGGATTGGCATTAGCGATAATGAGCACTTGCAACTCGTTGCCAGAAGGCTTAAGGTAGGGCGTGATGTCAATTTTCCCTCGCTTGAAAGCCCCCTCGATGCGTCCCAGATTCGTGCCGTTGAGCGTCACCTCGGCTTTCCAGTTAATGCCGTCAAAATTCAAGAAAACGCGCTTGCCCAGCATCTCCTGTGGCAAATCAAATGAGCGCTTATAGATAAAGTCCCCGTTAAAGAACGACTCCGACGACAACATCAGGTTATCATCATGGTTCATGTCGGGTAACGCCCCAGCATTGACATAGCTCGACAATACCGTGGCAGGAACTGTCGCCACAAGAGGCTTGGCATCGGGATGTGAGGCTCGTGTCAGTTGCCAGTCGCCACCGTTGAGCAACCACTTGCCCTCTTGCCATCCGCCCTCGGCAGGGGCTTGGGCATTCATACCGCTGTCACCCATCACCTCGACCTCGCTGAGCAGGGGTTGTCCCTCAAAAGACAAGCGCACGAAACGCCCGGTTTGTTGGCCAACGACTATTTCTTGACAATGATTTTTTCCGGACTTGTTGGTGAAGTGGCCCACAGGTCTCCAGTTGACTTGGTCATCGCTCACTTGAATCACACCTTTTGTTGGCTTGTCAATCCAGTGCAAAACGACTTTGTCAAAATGGCATTGAGCCCCAAGGTCGATGCTTACCCACTCGCCTTGCGAACCCAAGCTACGCCAAGCGCTGGAGAAACTTGTCGCCGGCAGGATTCTTTTGGACGGTCTGCCGTTCTTGAGCATCTTCAGCTCAGTAATGGTCCAATGTGCGGCAGCTGGCATAATCAGTTCGAGTCGCATGTGTTTGAAAGATCCATGTCTATTCGAGAACTTGTAGTCGATATTGCGCGTGGGCAACAAGTCATCGCCTGAGTTCTTGTTGGGGTCGCTGTGGACGCGGCGTCCTGATGCCGTGCCGGGAAGGGTGGTGTCAGACCAGGACGTACCGAGTTTCCAGTGTTTGCCGTCATTGGATGTCAGCAACCTGATGGTGTAATTCTCTGGTTCGTTTTCGCGATAGGCCACGTTGCACACCAGTTCCACCTCATCGATGTCGATATCCATGCCCTGCCAGTCATATTGCAGCCAAGTGTTGCCACCCATCAGGATATTGCAGGTCCAATCGTTGCCGTCGAAGCAGGCTTCACGCTTGTGAGGTGGCAATGGCCCATCAGGTGTGGTGACATTGAGCCATGCGGGAGATTTCTCACCATAGATGCCGTCGGTGAGCAGTTGTGACGTCAGGTTAAAATCCCATGATGAGGATTGATAGACAGTGCGGTAGAGTGCAACATTACGACTACCATAACGGGTGTCTTGAACCAGAGTTGGCCCGTAGTACTCACTCGGATTCCCCGGATATTGTCCGATGGGGCGGTTCTTTACTTGTGCTGTGGCTCCCAACGCCAGTACTGCTACTAATATTAAGATGTGATGATTCTGTTTCATAATTCTTGCAATTAAGTCGCAAATATAATCATTTCTTGTCAAATTTAAAACTAAACACTATCAGTTTCAAGAAAAAGCAGTACCTTTAGGGTCAAATTTCAAATCAATTGATATGACCTTTAACCTCGACGCACTGAATACTGTCATCACATCGATCAACGATGCTCTATGGGCCTATTTGCTGATAGGGGCTTTGATTCTGTGTGGATTGTATTTCACCATTCGCACTGGATTCGTCCAATTCACCATGATTGGTGATATGTTCCGCCAACTCGTGGACTCGTCCTCAAAGAGTGGTAAAAAGCACATATCTTCGTTCCAGGCTTTTGCCGTCTCGATGGCGACACGCGTGGGAACGGGCAATCTGGCTGGCGTAGCGACGGCCATTGCCGTGGGTGGTCCTGGTGCCATCTTCTGGATGTGGCTGATTGCGCTCTTCGGCTCGGCGACGGCCTTTGTCGAGGCAACGCTGGCACAGTTGTTCAAGCGCCCGTCGAGTGACTCCTTCATCGGCGGCCCTGCCTACTACATCAGCCGTGGTTTGCACAGCAAGTGGATGGCAGGCTTGTTTGCGGTGCTCATCACACTCACCTTTGGCCTTTCCTACAATTCCATCCAGAGTAATGCCATCTGTGGGGCCTTGAACAAGGCCTTCGGCTTCGACCCGTTGGTGGTAGGCTGCATTATCACTGTGATTGCTTTGTTTATTGCCTTTGGCGGTATCCAGCGCATTGCTCATGTGAGCAGCATCCTGGTGCCTTTCATGGCCATTGGCTATTTAATCCTTGCACTGGTTGTAGTCATCATGAATTACAACATGATACCTCATGTGCTGCGATTGATTATCGAGAACGCATTCGGCTTTGAACAGGTGGCTGGCGGCGGCTTGGGCATGACCATTATGGTCGGTATCAAACGTGGCCTGTTCAGTAATGAGGCGGGCGAGGGTAGTGCCCCCAATGTGGCCGCTACGGCCGATGTCTCGCATCCTGTTAAGCAAGGTCTCATCCAGGCTTTGGGTGTGTTCACCGACACCCTGGTTGTGTGCAGCTGTACCGCATTTCTGGTACTCATCAGTGGACTTTACACGACCGAGGGGCTTGAGGGTATCCAACTCACGCAGGCATCTCTGGAGTCGCAGGTAGGCAGTTGGGGAACGATATTCGTGGCCATTGCCCTGTTCCTGTTTGCCTTCACCAGCATTATCGGCAACTACTATTATGGCGAGGCCAACATCCGCTTCTTGACCGATAAGAAGTGGGTGCTCACGGTCTTCCGCATCCTGTCGGGCGGCGCCTTCGTTCTCCTTGGTGCTGTGGCCAGTTTTGAGTTCGTGTGGAACCTGGGCGACCTATTCATGGCACTTGTAACCCTGTGCAACCTGGTGGCTTTGGCATTCCTTAGCAAATATGCCTTCAAGTTGCTGAAAAATTATCGAGACCAAAAGCGCCGCGGCATCAAGAACCCCGTTTTCCACCGCAGTGACCTTCCCGAGGTAGCTGATGACCTGGACGCCTGGGATTAGATAACTGTTCACTATTAACTGTTCACTGTTAACTCATGAAGGGATTAGTCATAAAGAATACAGGCAGCTGGGTTACCGTACGTCTCGAGGACGGTAGCGCGGTGAATTGCAAGATGCGTGGCGTGTTGCGCCTCAAGGGGATGCGATGCACCAATCCCGTCGCTGTGGGCGACCTCGTTCAGGTCGAGGACAAGGGCGGCGAGTCGCCTGTAGTGGGAGCCATCGAGCCGCGTAAGAACTATATCATCCGCCGTTCCAGCAACCTCTCTAAGGAATTCCAGATTATTGCTGCCAATCTCGATCAGGCAGTGCTTGTCGCCACGATTCTCCACCCCGAGACAAGCACCACGTTCATCGACCGCTTTCTTGCCACTGCCGAGGCCTATCAGGTGCCTGCAGTGTTAGCATTCAACAAAATCGACCTGCTGATTACCGAGGAGTCACATGAATACCTGGCCGAAATGAAAGCGATGTATGAACGCATCGGCTATCCGGTTGTCACCATGTCGGCCACTACTGGCGAGGGCACGGATTCGTTAAGGGAGTTGCTTGCCGGCAAGATGTCGCTGCTCTCGGGCAACAGCGGTGTGGGCAAGTCATCCATCATCAACCTGATGGTTCCTGATGCCCACGTGCGTGTGGGTGACGTGAGCCAGACGCATCACAAGGGTATGCACACGACCACCTTCAGCGAATTGCTGGACCTGCCAGGCGGTGGTGCCATCATCGACACTCCGGGTGTGAAGGCCTTTGGCACC
This sequence comes from uncultured Bacteroidales bacterium, assembly GCA_902787185.1. Taxonomy (GTDB): domain Bacteria; phylum Bacteroidota; class Bacteroidia; order Bacteroidales; family Muribaculaceae; genus Sodaliphilus. The sequence continues at coordinate 12,002 of CADAFP010000057.1, forward strand.
ATCGACTTTGAACGCGCCGAGGTGGCCCATTATTTCCCCGAAATTTTCAAGATTTCCAGTGACTGCCGCTTCAATAACTGCACCCATACCCATGAGCCGGGATGCGCCGTCCTCGCCGCTGTCGAGGCGGGTGAAATCTCCCCAACACGGTTCACCAGTTACTTGAGTATCCTCGACGAGGACCCCAACAACAAATACCGCAAACCCTTCTAACAGATTAGTATCACACGGATGAAAATATCCACGGATTACGCGGATTAAACAGATTATTATTATCTCATTAAATCTGACTTGTCCTGAAATAGGTTTACAAAATTGTAAACAAAAAACAGGACTAATTATGAAGTATGACAATCGAAAGACGGATTATGAGAAGTTGCTCATAA
>CADAFP010000058.1 GCA_902787185.1 uncultured Bacteroidales bacterium
GATGATGTCCTGGTTCAACGAGATTTCCATACCATGGTTCTTCAGGCTACCCTCGTTGCGGGTCTGGAGAATCACACCCGAAGCGGGCGACACGCGCACTGTCACAATCTGGTTATCGACCGTGGTCGAGTAGTAGGCAATGTCGAGACGTGTCCAGTTGTGGAAGAAGCGTAGGTCGGCGCCAATCTCCCACGACTTGGTCATCTCGGGAACGAGGTCAACGGCACGCGATGTGGTGGGATCCACACCATAGCCACCATCGGGGAAGAGGGTCCACTGCTTGTAGGTGTCGGTGAACAGGAAGGCCTGGCAGTCTTTACCCACCTTGGCCCAGTTGCCACGCAACTTGCCGTAACTGAACCAATCGTTGCTCAGGTTAAACAGTTCGCTGAAGATGACACCGGCGGTGACCGACGGATAGAAGAATGTTGTCTGCGTGGACTGCCTCAAGGTAGATGAGCCGTCCATTCGGGCGGTAGCCGAAATCTGGGCCATGCCCTTGTAGTCAAATCGCAGTTCACCGAAGTGTCCGTAGATGTTCCTCTTGCTGTGGTAGAGCGTGGGATGGTTGCTGATGAGCAGGTCACCGTTAGTGAAGTCGGTGTTGTTGAAGCTGTAGAACTCACCACCCAGCTGGAAGTGCTCGTTATACATTGAGGCTTCCACTCCACGTGTTTCCTTGTATTCCAGACCATAGAGAGCACTTACCGTATAGTCCTCGGCAAAGGTGTGCTGATAGGTGGTCAGGAACTGCATGTTCAGCAATGAGCCACGTGAGGGCTGGAAACTGTATGAACCGAATTTGGACTGCATGTCCGAAAGTTTGGTCTGTACATCATCGGCCGTGGGATCGACCAGGTCGCCGTCATAGATGCGGGGCACAGTATAGGAGTCATACATCGAGTAGCTCTTGTCATAACCCATCTTGCCGGTGAACACCAGGTTCTTAATCGGCTCATAACTGATTTGGCCATTGATGACGAAGCGGTTGCCTTCGGTCTGGCTCCAGTCCATGTAACGGCCAAAATAGGGTGACACGGCACCATTGATGCGCTCGGTGTCGAGCAGGTTCTCCCAGTGGTCATAGTAGGCCCACCAGTTCACATGACCCTCAAGGGTGCGGTAGTCGCTCATGTTCTTGTTGATACCCCAGTTGTAGATGGTGGACATCGAGCTACCGGAACCACGCGACTTGCGGTTCATGAAGGGGAACAATTCCCTGATTGTCATAGTAAGACACCGAAGCATAAGAGGAGAACTTCTCGGAACCACCACTCACGCTCACGTCATATTTCTGGAGAATACCGGTCTTGAGGAAATCCTTCAAGTTGTTGTAGTAGGTGTCATTCTCGTTCATGTAGGGGCCCCAGCCGCCGCTGCCCATGTTTTCCTTGTACATACCCTTAGCACCAGGGATAAAGGTGCTCTGAATCTTGGGCAATCTGTAGGGAGTATTCAACTCGAGTGAGGCCGAAGCCGAGACAGTGACCTCGCCATTGGTACCGCCGCTTTTGGTGGTGACCATGATAACACCGTTTGCCGCCTCCTGGCCATAGAGGGCCGATGCGGCAGCACCCTTCAGCACCGTAATGTTGTCGATGTCGTTGGGATTCATGTCGGCGAGCGTTGAAGCACCACCGCGAATGGCCATACCATGGGCGAGCTACCGCCGGTGCTCACCTGGAGACCGGCAATCTTGCCCTGAAGCGAGTTGGCGAAGTTGGTGGAAGCACCAGCGGTCACCTGTTCCTCGTCAAGGGACTGAACGGCGAAGTTCAGTTTCTTTTTCTCTTGGGTCTGGCCCATGGCGGTCACCACGACCTCTCCCAGCAATTGGGCATTCTCCTCAAGCGTGATGTTGACCACCGATTGTCCGGCGCCTATCTTCACGCTCTTGGGATTCATGCCCACGTAGCTCACGTCGAGCACGTCGCCGTCGTTAGCCTCAATCGAGAAACGGCCGTCGAAGTCGGTCGCCGTGCGATAATCGGCTCGCCGTCGCTCGACTGCGTCACCACACCTGTCACCACACGGGCCAGTCCCGGCAGTGACAAGAGGCTAAGGCAGAGTAGCAATAGGATTTGTTTTCTCATTACTGTAGTAGGTTTTATTGATTAGAAATATTGTAATTCCTGATAGGTTACAGATGGAACTACAAACATACACATTATTTTTCAAATATTAAAACATCTGTGTGTATTTTAACACACAGATTTGATGATTTTTATATTTAACAACACTTTTTCAACACTTTTTACAGACAAAGAAAGAAAAATCGACCCATCTGAGTTCTCCGAGATCTTGAAGATCTCTGAGTTCTCAAATGGGCCGATTGTTTTTTACTTGAACAGATAGGTGACGACACTCTCGTGGCCCAGGTAGAAAGCCTTGGCCTTGATGACCTGAGGCTGGTTCTTGACGGACACGGGGGCCGTGGCCGCCTATTTTTTAAGGGATGCGGTGATTGGGGTTACTTGGGTTCTTGCCAGAACCATGCGTCATCGTTAGTCAGGAGGTCGTCGGCGTAGCCGGCATAATCAGGCGTGTAGCCCGTGGGCAGCAGCACCACATCGTGGGCTTGGTTGGGAATGGCACGGTCCTCAAGGCCAAATTCCTGATTGTGCGACACGATGAGATAATAGAGGTTCTTGGCCATATAATTGTACAGGTATTCCTCGGTGGTCTGCTTCACCGAGTTGTTCCAGTTGGCGTCTTTGTTCAGGAACACGGGGGTGCCGTTGCGCATGTACTCTCTCACTTCCTGAATCCCCAGCAGGTTCCCCTGCTTGTCGGTGACCCAAGCGTTAAACGACGGGTCAATCCACAGCCACTTGCCGAGTTGACTTGACCAAACCGCATTGATCACATGGCAATCGCTGATAAAGTCTTTAGGCATACAGGTCACATAACGCGAAGGGATGCCCATGGCCAGGTAGCACTCATTGAGCAGGATGGCGAGCCCGCGGCAATTCAAGCCCCTACTGCCGTCCTTACAAGCCTCGGCCATGTCAATCGCGTTGATGTGTTCGGGATTACCGTGGCTACCGTCATGCTTGATGAGTTTGTGGACATAGGTCATGATTTTCTTGATTTTGGAAATCTCATCCCCGTTTCCAGCCACTTTCTCGAGGTTGAAATAGTCCTTGACGCGCTGCAGATTGGTGTCGGCAGCCGACTGATAGGTGAATTGGGGCAAGGTGTCCGTTCGTTCGTTTCGTTCGTACGGACCCGCGTTTTTCAAGATCGTGAGGTAATCATAACGGGCTCGGATAGCATCGACAATCGCGTCAAATCTCGCATCAGGACGGATACTGTTCAAGTCAGGATCGTCGAGCATGCCTTTCCAGTTGTTAAAGCCCAGATTGGCAGCCTGCTGCAGATGGTAGAAGGCGCCCTCGGTATAGTTGCGCAGTGCGTAGGAACAAGCCAGGTAGTAATGGAATTCGGACTTAACGGCATCGACTTGGTCGGCACCCACCAAGGGCTCCAAAAACACCCTATTGCTGTCCACCATCGCAAGGGCGCGATAATTCAACTCGGCAACCGTGACATAGTCTTTTTTCTTAAAGGCCTGATTCACTTGCTTCTTCAGGGCCTTCTGCTGATTCATCAGGTCTGCGATGCGCTGCTCGACGTCACCATCACCAGCAACCATCATGAGCGCGCACGCCGACAATAGGAGAATAAATACTTTTTTCATATTGGTATAATGATTAATTAGATTATCATTCTTTCAACGAGTACGGTGTGCCATAAATCTGATTCGGTAGCATGACCGTGCTAACGCACGGGAAATTAAGCAAATTTTAAAATAAAATTAAAATATTATTATACTTAATTTTAAATATAATTTGCTTAATTTCCCGCCCAACGGGCGGTTATGTTTAATTTAGTTGATTTATGACACACCGCCCTTGAGAGGTTGCTTGGGCATCGGCCATCTGCGCCTTACTTGAACAGATAAGTGGTTACACTCTCGTGGCCCAGGTAGAAAGCCTTGGCCTTGATGACCTGAGGTTGGTTCTTGACGGGCACGGGGGCCGTCCAGCGGGGGGAGTCGATGGCGGGCTCGCTGCCGTCGAGGGTGTAGGTAACCATCTCGTCGGGGTACTGGGTGTTGATGTGCAACATGCCGTCAATCACCTTGATGCCCGGAGGTCCCACACGGAAGTTGTAACCCATGCTGTTCAACAGGGGCAACTCACGGGTGCCGATCTTGAGGTTATACTGGTGACGTGCCTCGTTGTAGGCCTTGACGTCGGTCAGATCCTTGCTCCACAGGGGCACGGCATTCCAGGCACGCTCGCTCACGCCCATCATCTTGGGCAGCAACATGTACTGCACCTCGTCAAATGAGCGCAGCGTCTCGCCCCACAACTGGCCTTGCACGCCGATGATGTTCTCGGGCTTCTCGAGCTTCACCTTGCCGTCGCCGGCAGTGGTGATGTTGATGGGGTTGCCGTCAACAGTGGTACGGGCACTGGCATAGATGTTGGCGGGCAGAGCGTTCCAGGCGTCAAACTCATCGACCTTGCCACCCCAGTGCAATCCCTGCTCGTTCTGGTGCCAGCTGTAGCCCATGTCCATGTAGAAGTTGGTCACGTTAGACAGGATAACGGGGTAGCCGTCGTTGGCCAGGCGGTAGGGCACCTCGCTGCGCGAGCCCACGGTGCTCCAGGCGTTCACGCCAGCCACGCGCGGTGCCATGACGAAGTTGAACTCCTGCAGATGGTCGAGCGCCACTTCCTGCCAGCCCTCGATGCGGATTTTGCGGGCCTCGAGCAGGGTGCTGATGCGCTTGATGTAGTATTCGCTCACCTCGTGCTGGTTCTTGAGGTTCTCACGCTGCATGAGCGCCTGCACGTCGGGGCTGTTGGCCCAGGCGTTGGCGGGCACCTCGTCGCCGCCCAGATGGACGATTTCGAGTTTGAGGCCAGCCTCCTTGTACATCAGCTGCAACTCGCCCACAATGCGGTCGATAAAGCGGTAAACGTCGTCGCTGGCCACGTTGAGCACATTGTCATGATAGTTCTGGGCCGAGGTGTAAACGCTCTCGTTCTTGTCGTCCCACAGGCGGAACTGCTCGGCCGTGGGATTGCTGATGGCGCGGTTCTTCATCGCCACGATGGCGGCGCGGGCATGGCCAGGTGTCTCAATCTCGGGGATGATGCGGATGCCACGCTGCCAGGCGTAACGCAACAGGTCGATGAACTCGGCGCGGGTAAAGTAGCCATTGCCAGGCTGTGACAGGTCGTCGGGGTTGCCGTTGCCGTCAAAAATCTGTGCCAGGTAGCCCCTCTCGTCGAGCGTGGCGCCACGGCGTGCTGCCACCTGCGTCAGCTCGGGGAAACCGGGGATTTCCAGTCGCCAGCCCTCATCGTCGGTGAAGTGGAACTGGATGACGTTGAACTTGTAGTAGGCCAGCAGGTCGATTGCACGCTTGAAATTGTCGGGACTGATGACAAAATTGCGGGCGACGTCAAGCATCATGCCACGGTAGCCAAAGTCGGGCCAGTCGATGACAAAGCAGTTCTGCAGGCGGTGGCCCTTGCTGTGGTCCAGCGCGGCCACAAGGGTCTTCACGCCGTTGATCAGGGCAGCCTGGGTAACGCCCAGAATGGTGATTTTGCCGTCATGCACACGCAGGCTGTAATACTCGCGGTTGTCGCTCAACTTCTTGTCCAGCAGCAACTCGATGACGGTATTCTGATCGTTGGTGACATAGATGCCGCGGTTCTGCAACTCATTGACGAGCAGATTCTTGGCTCGGCGGTAGCCACCCCATTGGAACAGTTTGCCCGTCTTGATGGTGACCAGGTTGCCCACCTGGGTGAAGCCGTCCTCGATATCCACCTGCTTGGGAGCGGGGAAGATATCGTAGTCGTTGCCCGTGTAGGCGTCACCAAAGCCGTTGATGGCATCGTTGTAGGCAAACATGTAGTTGCCGTCGGGGTAAGCCTTGTGGTCACGCCACTGTCCCGGCTTGTCGAGCGGCGCACGGTTGATGTTCACGGCCATGGGATGAGCCATGTCGCCGCCCATCACCACATGTCCACCGACGGGGCCGTAGCCCTTGTTGAGGAAGGTACCGCTCATCACCATCTCCACCACCAGCGAATCGCCGGCAGCCAGAGGCTTGTAATTGGCATTGGGGGTGATGCGGTAATAAGTCGTCGAAACCTCGGCGATGTCAACAGGGCAACCTGCGGGCAGCGTCACCGCACGTGACAACTGGTTGAAGAAGAAGACCCAGTCGGCAGCCAGTGGCTGCTTGGACACGTTCTTGATGACGAAGCGCGAACTGTAGTTGTTAGCCGCGGTGTTGTTCTGTCCCATGTGCCAGTCCACAGCGATGGGTGACTGAGCGCTCATCGACAGCGCTGCAGCGGTAAGGGCCATCGTGGTCAATAAATGGATTCTTTTCATCTTGATATCTTGTTTTTTACTAATTATCAATTACCTAAAGCCTAATGCCTAAAACCTAAAACCTAATGCCTAAAGCCTAATGCCTAAAACCTCATTCAACAGATTGTCGCAGGCATCCTCAAGCAGATCAAGCACCAGTTCAAAGCCCTCGCTGCCCTCGTAGTAGGGGTCGGGCACATAATCATAGTTGGGGAACTGACGGATGTAGTCACCCATCATCACCACCTTGTCCTGCTGCTCGATGGTCGCCGCCATGTCACGCAGGTCATCCACGTTGGCGGCATCCATGCCCACAATCAGGTCAAAATCCTCAAAGTCAGAGGGCTGCACCTTGCGTGCGCGATGCGTCAACTCATAGCCGCGCGGACGGGCATGCACCCTCATGCGCTTGTCGGGCAGGTCACCGATGTGCCAGCCCCCAGTGCCCGCCGAGTCGATGTAAAAGCGGTCAGTCAGCCCCCGCTCATCGACCATACTCTGCAGCACTGCCTGGGCTGCCGGTGACCGGCAAATATTCCCCAGACACACAAAAAGCACGCTATATTTCATGTTGATATCCACTCCAAGAGAATTCCAGCCCGTGTTAGTTTACAGGCTCTGAACCTGCAAAGATACAAATTTCTGTTTGAATGACATTGTTTTACACCAGAATAATACTCAATTAAAAAGACGGCACCCAGGGAACAGCCCAAAAGATTACTACCGATATCGGCAGTAATCTGTCGAGGCATTAATCATGGCGGTTATCTCAAGATGGTGGCGGTGCCGTTGAAGGCGCAAATCTCGGCGGCAAGGTGGTTCATGTTGTGGAAGCGGCTGTAGTCGGTGGTGGCAGGCACCCCGTTGACGGCTGACATCGCGTCGAGACCCCATGGTGCGAGAATGAGCAGGCTGCCGTTAGCGCAGGCCTCAAACCGCATCTGCTCGGGTTTCCAATAGGCCGTGATGGGTTCTTTCTGGATATGGATGAGAGGGTAACCGTTCTTGAGGCATTCGTTTTTCATCATCAATTCGCCCCGTGAGATGCCTGGAGTGACCATCACGGTGGCCCCCTGCATGATGGCGTCCACCCATTGCTGACGCAGGCGGGCATAGTCGGCCGTGGCCTCGTAGGGCTCCCTGCTGACGGGATGCAGGCGGTGGCATTGCACCTGCACCTTGCCGGGCCACCGCAGTAAGAACAGATTGCCGAAGATGCCATAGTCGCGCTGCCCAATCTGGACATGGAGGCTGCGTTGCATCAACTGGGGCATGGCGCGTCGCAAAATGGCCCGCCGCGGGTTATCGTGGACATAGGCAATCATGGCCTGGCGGTGCCGCTGGTCGAGGCACACCGTGTCGTCGTAATTGTCGTCGAACAGCGGCCGCTGCTCACGGCTTACCAGGGCGAAGTACTCCTGCCGCTGCCGCTTGGACATGGCGCGGATGAGCGCGCCCTCGTTGTCGTGGAGGCGGGCCTTCTCACGCAGCCATGCCGGAGCGAGGAGGCTGTAGCAATCGGCCGATATCGGCCGATTGATGGAATGGCCGTGGCCTTGCTGCCGCTGCCAGTGGCTGGTGCATGCCGCCTTGAAGGCCTGGATGATGTCGCCCAGGCTCCAGTGCATGGGCTCCAGCACTTCGAGCACGCCATGGAAATGGTCGGGCATGCACACGCAGGCGTGCACCGCCACGCGATTGCCATGAGCCGCCTGTTTCCCGGGGATGGTTTCCCAAGCCTGCTGCACCACTTTGCCTAGCGGTGAGAGCGCGACCCCGGGGTGCTTGACGTCATCGCCCAAGCGTCCAAGCAAGGGTAGCCTATCGCTCACCACCAGCGTGATGAGATAGGTGCCCCTGCCGTAGTAGTCGTGGCCCGGATTGCGGGGACGATAGGATGTCGTGATCATTGCTACAGGTGTCGGTGTTCTTTCGTATTCCCACAAAGATACAATAAGTTTTATGAAATTTGTGACTTGGTGATGGTTTTTACATGATTTATGTGTATCTTTGCCTTCTAAAATGTGAAACTACTGCCGCCGTTGGGTGGCGTCTACTATATATCATCAATGAATCTGAACATCTTGCGATTGTTGCCGATACTGTTGCTGATGGGGCTTGCCGTGGCAAGCGTCACGTCGTGCGGACATGGCAGCAAGGAGCAACAAGATACCACGGCATGGGACTACAAGGCACCGCCGGCCATGCCCATCAACCGCGCCATCACGGGCGACAGCATGGGCCTGATTGACGATGCCGAGATTCACCGTCTGCCCACCTATATCGAGCAACGCCCACTCAAGGAAATCTTCAACGACAGCAACGCCCTGCAACTGGTCGCCGCCGAGCAGAACGGCTTCCAGCCCGTGAGAACGCTGAGCGAAGCCTGGCACATCGACAGGCCGCTGATCAGGATCTACTCCTGTGAGGCCTATATGCTCGACGACCTGAGTGCGTCGGTGCCCTACCTGGTGCCCAAGGCGGCTCAGCTGCTCAAGGAAATCGGCTACGCGTTCCAGGATTCTGTCCGCAAGCGCGGCGGCAAGGCTTACCGCATCAAGGTGACCAGCGTGACGCGCACGGTGTATAGCGTGGGCAAGCTCATGCGCCGCAACCGCGCCGCGACCGAGAACTCCTGCCACCAGTACGGCACAACATTCGACATCAGTTGGGTGAAGTTTGACTGTCTGGACCCGACGATGGTCGTCTCGCTCGAGGACCTGAAGAACATCCTCGCCGAGGTGGTTCAGGACTTCAGGCGGCAAAGCCGGTGTTACGCCATCTTTGAGCGCAAGTCGGGTTGCCTGCACGTTACCGTGAGATAAAAAAAAACGAAAGAATACAATCCATAATTAAACAACTACAAACCAATGACCTTACAACAGACCATAGCCGCATACCTGGAATATACAGGTCACAAAGGCTTTGACATCCAAGCCGCCCTCATCGACTGCGACGGCGTGCTCTATGACTCGATGAAACTCCACACCCAAGCCTGGGTGAAACTCATGAAGAAGAACGGCATCAAGTGTACCCGAGACGAATTCTATGAGATGGAGGGCATGACAGGCACCGAAATCATCAAGACGAAATTCAAGAAAGGTGTCGGGAAAAACATTACCGACGACGAGGCCCTCGCCCTGTATGGCGTGAAGACGCGCTACTTCCGAGAGCTGGGAGAAGCCCCCGTGATGCCTGGCGCCAAAAGGGTGCTGGAAACCCTCAAGGAGGTTGGTGTGGAAAGGGTGCTGGTGACCGGCTCACAGCAGGACGCGCTGCTGGAACGCATCGAGAACGACTTCCCCGGACTCTTTGGCGAGGCTAAAGTCACAGGACACGACGTGCGCAAGGGCAAGCCCAATCCCGAGCCTTTCCTTAAAGGTATGGCCAAGGCCAACAAGAAGTCCAACCAGTGCATCGTCATCGAGAACGCGCCGCTGGGCGTGCAGGCAGCCCATGCCGCTGGATGCTTCACCATTGGCGTGACAACGGGCCCCATCCCCGAGAAAGACCTCCTCAAGGCCGGTGCCGACCTGGTCTATAAGAACATGGACGAGCTGGCTGCCGCACTGCCCTCACTGCTTGTGGCGCTCACCGTCGTCAAGGCTTGACATTTTTTCAGAAGACAAGAAAGACAAGAAGGACAATTCGCTATGATTCTATCCATCAATTGTCCTTCTTGTCTTTTACAATTCCAATGACTGATGCAGAACCTCATTTTCACCAACGAAGTCAAGGCGGCGATTGAGCGGCTGGAGCATGACGGCGCCCACAACATAACCGTGTGGATAGCCGACGTGAACACGGCTCGCCTACTATCGCCAGCCCCACCCCACCTCATCACCATCGGCGACGGTGATGAAAATAAGACGCTGGAGACCGTCACACGCGTGTGGGACGAAATGGAGCGAATGGGAGTGACGCGCCACTCGCTGGTCATCAACCTGGGAGGCGGCATGGTGACCGACCTGGGCGGATGGGCCGCGGCGACGTTCAAGCGCGGCGTGAGGTTCATCAATGTGCCCACCACCCTGCTGGGCGCCGTCGATGCGGCCGTGGGAGGCAAGACGGGCATTAACTACGGGGGGCTGAAAAACGAAATCGGCGCCTTTGCCCCCGCCAGCGACGTCATCATCTCGACCTGCTTCTTTGACACCTTGCCCCTGCAGGAGATGAAGTCGGGCTTTGCCGAGGTCCTCAAACATGCCATGCTGAGCGACCACGACGAGTTCCTACGCCTGTTGGACCATGATTTCAGCGCTCCCATCAACCACGACGACCTGCTGGAGAGGCTACGGCGCTCGGTGCAGGTCAAGGTGGATATCGTCGCCCGCGACCCCAACGAGCAGGGCGAGCGCAAGGCCTTGAACCTGGGACACACCGTGGGACACGCCTTTGAGAGCCTGGCCATGAAACGGGGCAAACCCGTGCCGCACGGCTATGCCGTGGCATGGGGACTGGTGACCGAAGCCGTCCTCTCGCATCTGCTGCTGAAATTCCCCAGCGAGGACGTGCACCGCCTGGGTAACTTCGTGCGTGACAATTACAGGGATTTTCCCTTCAACTGTGACGACTACGACGACCTGCTGGCCCTGATGCGCCACGACAAGAAAAGCCGCGACGGCGAAATCACCTGCACGCTGTTGACCGTCATCGGCGACTACCGCATCGACCAGACCGTCACCCCCGACGACGTCACTGCAGCCCTCGACATCCTGCGCGACCAGTTGGGTGTGTAAACCAAGACCTTGCCTCTGACTTTACCTCCAGTGCCAGAGGCGGGAGACGGCGTGAGTGATGGTGCGCAGATGCAAATCCTTGCCCAAGACGACGAGCATTACGGCGAAAAGGATGAAGAGGATGCCGACGATGAGGCGGGGCGTCAATATCTCACCGAAGACCACAACACCGATAGCCACTGCCGTCAAGGGCTCCAATGCGCCCAGGATGGCTGTTGGTGTGGCGCCCACATGATGCACGGCGACCGTCATGAATACCAACGAGAGAATAGTGGGCACGATGCTCAACCACACGGCAAATGACCACGCACGGGCCGACGGCAGGACATGCAGGTACAACTCGGGTGAGGTGAAGGAATAGAGTATCAATGTGATTTCACACACCAACATAGCATAAAACGTGACCTTGAACGACGACATCTTGATGCTTGACTGGTTCACCACAATGATATAGATGGCATAGGCCAACGAGGAGAGGACACACAGGAGAATACCCACGGCACTCAACGAGGCGCCTGTCTCGCCCTTATACAGCAACCCGATACCCACCAGCGACATCACGATGGCTATGACGGTCATCGCTGTCACTTTTTCCTTGAAAAACACTGCCATAATCACCGCGACCATGACGGGATAGACGAACAGGATGGTCGAGGCGATGCCCGCATCCATGAAGTGGAAACTCTGGTAATATGTGATGCTCGAGGCGGCGAACAGGATGCCCAACGAGAACAACACCTTGAACTCATGACGCGTGACCTTGAAATTCTCGCGCTTGATGAGCATCACGATGGCCAGCAGAATGACGGCGAGGCCAAAACGGTGAGCCAGCACCGTCGCGGTATTCACTCCCTCCTCATAGAGCGGCAGTGCGCCAAAGGGGTTCGTGCCGTAGCACACCGCCGACAAGATAGCACACAGAATGCCGATGGATTTGTTCTTTTTCATCTGTATTGAGATTTAAAGCGATTGTTGACGACTAACGCTTGAAGCGGCTCATCTCGTAGAGGGCAGGCAAAGCCTGACCGTTGGCGCTATTGAACAGGCCGCGGTTCAAACCCCAACTGCTGTGCTCGAAACGGGTGCCATAGCGATTCTCCTCGGGGTACCACCAGAAGAGGCCCGTCACGTTGTCGTGGCGGTTGAGTTCCCTCACCAGTTGGGCGGTGAACTCGCGCTGGCCCCCGATGGTGCCGGGCAGACAGTGAGAGAAATCCTCCTCGCCACGGTTCACGCCATCGTGCAGGTAGTAATAGGCTGCCTCGACAATCATCACGGGTTTGTCAGGAAAACGCTCCGCCAGCCTGTCAAGCGTCAGGCCCAGGTTGGGAATCGTGCCGTGCCACATGGGATAATAGCTCAGGCCGATGATATCGTAGTCCACACCGGCTGCCGCCAAGCGGTCATAATAGCCGCGCGTCATCTCCCACACGCCAGCCTTCTCGGTGTGGATGATGATACCCGCGCTGGGGCACACCTCACGACATGCCTTGCAGCCCGCCTTGAGCAAGCCCGTGAACACGTCCCAATTCTCATCGCTCAACGGGTCAACGCGCCCCACAGGCCAGTCCATGCCGTAGGTTATCTCGTTGCCCACCTGAATCGTCGCGGGCACGACGCCAGCGGCCTTCAACGCCAGCAGGCAATGACGGGTGTAGCGGTAGATGCTGTCGGCGAGCACCTTACCATCCAGCCCCTCCCATCGTTTGGGCGTGAACTGCTTGGCGGGATCGGCCCACGTGTCGCTGTAGTGGAAATCCAGCATCACCTCAAAGCCGCGCGCCTTGATGGTCTTGCACAGGTCGATGACATAATCCAAACCCTGACAAACGCCCTCGTCATGATGCTGCCCCGGCGCATTCTGCGGGTCCACAAACAGACGCACGCGCATCATGTTCCACCCCTGCTGCCTGAACAGGTCATAGGGGTCCACGGTCACGCCGCACGAATCCTTATAAATCACCCCGTGACGGGCATTAGACGTCATCATCGAGATGTCCCCTCCCAGCCACGACTGCGCCAGCAACGGCATCGCCGCCACCATAGCCAGCATCATTGTCACTAATACACGGTTCTTCATATTATCTTGACTAAATTTGTTTTACATCATTACTCACATGCTCATATAGCACGTTATTTTAGGCGAGCTGGTCGGAGACCAGCATAAGGCCAGCGGCCTTGACTTGAGGCAACCCCAGGGCGCACAGGTCGAAGACCTCGTGTGGCCTGGGGATTCAGGGCTCACATCTCACGGGCCTCGCAGAGGGCCACTCACGTCAGGCGATAGTCATTCCATTCCAGCCCGGCATTCGTAACGTGCTTGCGGTATTCGTCCTCAAAACTCTCCCGCTGATGATGTGTCCGTTGGTTGCGTATGTAGTTTGCCACCATCTCCTTGTCACGCAGAGCATAAGTGAAGGCGCCATATTCCTTACCCCAACCAACAAACTGGGGAAAAGCCACCCTGTTCTGTTTAATCCATTGGTTTGTAGATAGCTTGATGTCACGCACCAGGTCTGACAATCGCACCGACGGATGGAGGTTAATCAGTAAGTGAATGTGATTCTCAATGCCGTTAATGGCGAGCAGTGTAGACTGTGAATTCTCCACTACCCGTGCGATGTAACGGTAAAGGTTGTCACATGACGTGATCGGCAAGGTCATCTCGCGCCTATAGGTGTTGATGACAATGTGGTATATGGCTGTTACTGCACTCATGATAAAAACGTTATTTCGCCAAAGGTACAAAGAATTTGTAATACTGCAAAAATGTGTTGCCTTCGGTGAGTGGCCCTCTTCGAGGCCCATAGCTACACTTGCCTTTGTCCCCAGGCCACGCGAGTCTTCGACTCACGCGCCCTGGGGTTCACTCAAGTCAAGGCCTACTGGCCTTGTGCAGACCTTCGGCCTGCATCGCATCTTCGTATATCAGCCCCCACATTTTATCGGGTGAGCTGGTAAGCCTTGCTTGTATCTACTTAGCGATGCTTGGGCTCACCCGATAAAAGGTGGGGGCAAATAATTGTGAAAAGTTGAAAAATGCCGATATTTGCGGCATGGAGAGTAAACTATATGAACAATTGGCCCGTT
>CADAFP010000059.1 GCA_902787185.1 uncultured Bacteroidales bacterium
TTCCGTTTCAACTCTCTGACCACAAAGGTAATAACTAAACTTGAACTGATGAAGCCAGAAAGTTAAAAATGTTAATTACCTTGGTGTGCAACATAGAAAGAAAGACGATTATTTGATTATCTATTGGTAATCAACATTATTGTCTTTTTTTTGTCTTCAATCATGTGATTTCCTGCGATTTTAACAGTTTGGGACTGTTAAAAAGTGTAACAATGTGGCGATTTGGGGCAAAAACGCCATTTTTTGTGACTTTTTGGCCATTTGTGTTGCGCTATAGCAGTAATTTTGTTGCCTCAAACGAGTAAAAATCTCCATTTCAGGTTTGTTTATTAATTAAATTAGGTATAGCAATGAAAAGAATTACAACGTTAGTGCTCTCTCTCGCAGCAGTCGGTCTGTCGGCCTGGGCCGGTGGCCTGTTGCATAACACCAACCAGCATATTGCCTTCATGCGCATGATGGCGCGTGGTGCCAGTCACGAGATTGATGCCGTTTATACCAACCCTGCCGGCCTGGCCTTTATGGACCACGACGGCTGGACACTGTCGCTGAATATCCAGAGCGCTTCACAGAGGCGTGACGTGCTCACGACGTTCCCCCTGTTCCCCGAAGCTGACCACACCCGCCTGTACAAGGGCAAGGCCGAGGCTCCCGTTATCCCGTCGCTCTATGGCGCCTACAAGAAGAACCGCTGGACGTTCTCGGGCTTCTTCGGCTTCACCGGTGGTGGCGGCAAGTGCAACTTTGACGATGGTCTGCCCATGTTTGACGCTGCTGTGATGGCAGGTGTTGCCAACCAGACCAAACCGCTGATTTCCCAGTTTCCCCAAGCTGCCGCTTTGTTCCCTCAGGGATATGTTGACCCCTCGTTCTATGACATCGAGACGTCGATGAAGGGTCGCCAATACATTTATGGCTTGCAACTGGGAGCCACTTACCGCGCTATGGACTGGATGAGCGCCTATGCCGGTTTCCGCATGAACTATTTCTCGGGCAATTACTCGGGCCACATCATCGCAAGCGCAAATGATCACATGACTACTGCCGTTGGTATGATGCTGCCAGTGATACAGCAAATGGCTCCCCAATATGTGCCGATGCTGCAAGGCATGGCTGGCGAGGGAGGCATTGCCAAAGTTGCTCTCGATTGCACCCAGACGGGATGGGGCATCACTCCCATTATCGGTGTGGACTTGGAGTGGAAAGGCTTCACCCTGTCTTCCAAGTATGAGTTCAAGACCAATCTGAACATCGAGAATGACAATAAGACTTTTGAGAATGACGTGCCCGATGCATTCAAAGAGAAGATGGCCGACTACAAGCACGGTGTGAACACGCCCAACGATCTGCCGGCAGTATTCTATGCCGCTCTGGGTTATGAGTTCATCCCCGACAAACTGCGCGCCACCGTCGAGTACCACTACTATGACGACAAGCATGCCGAGATGGCCAAGGACAAGCAGAAGGCCTTGAGGCACGGTACCCACGAGGTGCTGGCAGGTGTCGAGTGGGATATCAATAAGATGTTCACCGTGAGCGCTGGCGCCCAGAACACCGACTACGGCCTGGCCGACGGTTTCCAGACCCACACCTCATTCTCGTGCGACAGCTACTCCATCGGCTTTGGTGGCGCTGTCAACGTGACCGAGAAGGTCAAGGTCAACGTGGGCTACTTCTGGACCACCTACAAGGACTACAAGCGCAGCGAGACCGACTACTTCGGTACCACGCTGCCCGGTAGCGACACCTACAGCCGCACCAACAAGGTCTTCGGTGCCGGCATCGACTTCAAGTTCTAAGCTAACAAAGAAAGACAATAAAAAGAATCTTTTCCTATGGCACGCCGCCGCTCGAGGTTCACTCTCGAGCGGCGGCGCTGCATCATGCATAAAGGGAACGATATAGCAATTGGCCCATTGTTTTTTTAAAACGCGAATTACACGAATAATTAAAAATTCGAATTAGCCCCGCAGGGTTTGGGCCAACATCAATATCATTACCATAATAGATATATCCCTGCAACCTAATGCCTAATGCCTAAAACCTAAAGCCTAAAGCCTAATACCTAATACCTATCGTAACAGATTGCCCATCATCGTGTTCCAGTCCTGGGCATCGGCGATGCTGCTGAGTATGCCTCCGTGGGCGGGAAATGCCAGGCTGTCGTTGAGGGTATAGGTCACCTGGGGCAGTTTGACATAGAGGCTGAGCGTGTTGAGCGTCTCGCCGGTCTTGTACTGCTCTCCCAGTTGTTTGAAGTCTTCGGCTTTGATATAGTACAGGCGGTCGCCCTTGTTGCACAGGTAGATACGTGAGAAATCCTGTTCTCCCAGCTGCTGGGCGCATTGCAGCAGGCAACGAGTGACATCAAAACGGTCAAAGTTGCGCTCATCGGCTTCGCCCACATTGAAGGACAGCTCCTTCAGTGGGTTGTACCAGGGCTTGGTGACCTCGATGTTGATGCCGTTGTTGGCAGGGTCGAGGTTCTTGAGCTCAACGCGCGAAATGACTTTCCGTCCCCCCTTCACAAAGTCCACCGACAGGAAGGCGTGGGCCGCCACCAGCGCCAGTACGGCGATGATGGCCAGTAAGAGCAATTTGTCGTTGCGGGTCATCGCTTTTCAAAGGTTAATGTGACGCCTTCGGGAGTTACATTCAACGTCGCAGGACACCCCTCGATGAGGGGATAATTCCAGTCCTCGTCGTGGCTGGCGGGGAAGTCGTAGCATACGGGGATATCGTAGCCGTTTAGCGTCTCACTGAGCATCTCGTTCATGTCGGCATAGCCGTCGCGCGGCTCATACTCGGTGAAACGTCCCACGATGATGCCCTTGACGTGGTCGAGCACGCCCTTGAGCCGCAGTTGCTGCAACATGCTGTTGACACGCGGCATGTTCTCGCTCACGTCCTCAAAGAAGAGGATGATGTTCTTGCCACGGATGTTGTCACGATCCAGGAAATCCCATTCGCGGCTACCGCCGATGTTGGTGAACACCGCCATGTTGCCGCCAATGACCATGCCCCGGGCCTTGCCCATCTTGTTCAACGGGTGGGCGGGGACGGTGTAGCTGGGCAGTTTACCCATCAGCACGTCGCGCAGCATCAGGTTGATGCTGTCGCCCTCGCCACGCTCGCCCAGGGCACCACCCATGTTGGCGTGCAGGCTCATCACACCGCTGCACACCATCGCGCTGTGCAGGGCGGTGATGTCGCTGTAGCCCACAATCCACTTGGGGTTGCGACGGAAATCGGCGCACGTCATCGGGTCGAGCAGCATCGCCGAGCCATAGCCGCCACGGGTGCACACGATGGCCTTGATGTCGGGGTCGTTGAGCGCCCACAGCAGGTCGGAACAGCGCTCCCTGATGGTGCCGGCATACATGTGATATTTTGTCAACACATGCTGGCCGATGACAGGCTCGAAGCCCCACGCGCGCAGTGTGGCGGCAGCCTTTTCGGGGTTCTTGTCACCTGGCGTGCTGGCAGGCGAAATGATGGCGACTTTGTCACCCGCCTTGAGCGCGGCGGGCATGGTGAGGGCCACAGGCTTTTGCTTACTGGGCATCTTGTGACGGCGAGGCGCCCTGTCACTTGCCACTACGGTCATCGATGTGAGTAATGCGATTGCTGCAATAAGAAGAATGCGTTTCATATCGGAAATGTTTTGTTATTTGTTCAGTTTTTCTTGGAGTTTCATCAGGCGATGATGGGATTGCTCCATGCGTTCCCAAGGGATGCGGCCCTCCTTAACCGAGGTGACAATCATGTCCACGAGTTTGAAGGGGCGGTCGGCCTCAAAGCCCGTGCTGATGTTATTGCCCACGCAGATGAGGTCGGCGCCCGCATTGATGGCGAGTTCCAGCGCTGTGGGGATGCTGTACTGGTTGCGGATGGCCTGCATGTACAAGTCATCGGTCACCACCACGCCGTCATAGCCCAGTTGCCCGCGCAGCAGGCCGTTGATGGTCTTGGCGGACAGGGTGGCGGGATATTCATCGTCGATGTATCGGTTGAACAGGTGGGCCGTCATGATCAGGTCGGCCTTGCCCGCCTGGACGAGCGACTCGAAGGGCTCCAGTTCGGCCTCGGTCCAGCCGTTGGTCACATCGACAAAGCCGTAGTGCGAGTCGTCGATGGCATTGCCGTGGCCCGGAAAGTGCTTCAGGGTGCACAGCACGCCCTGACGGTGGCTCTCGTCGATGAACCATCCCGCATGGCGGGCGATGACATCGGTATCGACCGAGAAGCAACGCAGGTAATGGCCCACGGCGGCACAGTCGTGGTTCAGCACATCGACCACAGGAGCCAGATTGACGTTCACCCCGCACTCACGCATCTCGCGGGTCAGACGTGAGGCATAGTAGCGGGTGGTGTCCTCACTGTCGGTGGTGCCCAAGTACTCGGCCGTGACGGTAGGCAGGAAGCCGTATTGCGGCTTGAGGCGTGCCACCTTGCCGCCTTCCTGGTCGGTAGCGATGAGCAAGGGGTAGTCGGCCCACGCCTGCAGCTGGGCTGTCATGCGCGTGAGGCGTTCCTTGCTCGTGATGTTGCGTGAACCCAGTGTGGCGTCGCCCGTCACGTCAATGTCAAACAGCACGATGGCCCCCACATGCAGGTCGCGCACATAGCGTGCCGCGTCACAGTCGTCGGTGACGCTGTCGCCCTTGAAGCCCACCATGAGCATTCCCGCGGCATAACGGCGCAGCACCGAGTCGGGCGGCAGTTGAGCAAAAAGGCTACTGGCTGCCAGCAGCACAATAGCCAATGTCACCAATACTCTCTTCATTTATCGTCACCTCTAAAAGGAAGACAACAAGTACCTAATCTATTGATAGTGATTAGTTTGTATTTATTGTACTTATTGTTTTCCTTTTATTATTTATCGAAAAAGTGGAAGAAATAGTAGCAGGCAATCCAGTCAACACGCACACCACGGGCAAAACCGATGGTCTTCTTCTCGGCATCGGTCACCTTGCCGTCATTGATGCTGATGTAGCCCAGCACTTTGCTCTCGCCGTCATGTACCGTGCCATCGGTGCTGATGTAGCCGATGCGGGTGCCCTCGGTATTGAAAATCTCAAGGTCCTTGATGACTCCCACGGCCGTGCCCTTGACATCGAGCACCGTGCCATCGGCGTCAAACGACCCTGCCGAACGGCCTGTTCCATCCCTGACCACACCGTTGCCATTGATGCGGCCGATGCTGTTGAAGTCGGCGTCACGCAGCACCTGTGCGCTCGCCTGGGTTGCCATCATGCCGACCAGTGCCAGCACCACAACCATCACATATAATCTAATCCGTTTCATAATCGTCTCCTCCTAAGTATGTTTTTTAAACATTTTATCTCTTAGACTAATAACAAGCCACAAAGTTAAAAACAATTTCTCTAAAACCCAAATTTACCACAGATTCAAACTCTTAGTATCTGATAGGTGCTCCTTTTAATCCTGCTGCCGAATAAGAACCATATCCGGTAGCAAAACAGCAGTCTCGGGCTCATCCTTAGAACTGTTTTTAGGCCTCCAAGCCACAATAAACCTAACTGAAGCCGATTTTAATTGATAGCCTTTTTCATACCAATCAGACAACGTCTTTTCCATATTAGCTGACAATTTTGCTACCGCTTTTCCAATTTCAGTCTCATAGAACACCGTATCATTGAAATTTAGCTTATCACCACTCCTCATTGATAAAATGTCCCGTTTACGGCTCTTGAAAAATCCCAAATTCACGTCACGGTGAGACAGTTGCAATACGATTTCTTCGGGCATCGGATATTGATGTTGGTCAACCATGTACTGGTCAACATCCAACCTTTCAAAGCAATTTGTGTTTGTATGGATAAACAGTCGATTCTTCGCTCGAGTCATTCCCACATAGTATCGGCGCAACAGGTTATCATCTCTCACAAAGCCATCGGCGATCAACATGTAAACGTCATCATATTCTTTTCCTTTAGCCTTATGAATTGTTGATACAACAATCTCGGCATCAGAAGTGTCACAAAAATCTTCTACAGATGATTCAAACACAAACGTTGTAAAATCTCCAATATACTTTTTTTCATTGGTCTGTTCAAACAATTCAAAGCAGCGCTCAAGGTAAGGCAAACTTTGACTTTTTTCATATTTGGATATGGTTTTTTGTTTGGTTTCTTCCCAAATTGCATCTGGAATGATTGGTGTGCTGACCTTCTCTTTTAGGTGTTTCAGGAAGTATTTCACCTCAATCAAGTTGCAGAATCTAAATCCATCCATCGATTGCACCAACTTGCTATCCACGCCATGACGACGTAATAGAGCCACGAGTGTTACAGCTTCTTCATTGGTCTGAGTCAATACACATGACGTGCCACCCGCCTTCTTATGAATCAACTCTTCTACCAGCGGCTGATACATCATCTGAGAAGTGTGATAAGTCACCCCTACCCATCCGTCATTGTCTCTCTTCGAGACAATCATATTGGTCTTCATCCTACCGTGAATGCCTTTCACGAAAGCGTTTGCAAAAGAAACGACGTGACGGCTACTTCTATAATTTTCGGTCATTTCAATAAACCGGCTTCTGGGTTCCTGTTTTAGTTGATTGAAATACCAAGAATTCGACCCACGGAACTCAAATATGTTCTGATCATCGTCACCTACAGCTATCACACGCATTTCCTCATTGCGGTTCATCAATGCTTTGACAAGTGTATATTCGTCAACACTCATATCCTGAGCCTCATCGATGACAAGCACAGTTTTACCAATTCTGCTTGGTTCCACTTCACCCGCATTTATCATTTGGGCTGCAGTGGATACAACACCGTCAACATCTTCGAGATTACCGATTTTGCCTAACAAATCAAAGCAATAAGAGTGAAACGTCTTCATCTCCACAAAATGGGCAGCATTGCCAATCAAACCCATCAAGCGCTGTTTGAATTCTATAGCAGCCGCACGTGAGAACGTCAACATTAATAATTGCTCATGCTTCACATCCTCAAGCAATAGCAACGACGCTAATTTATGGACAAGCACCCTCGTTTTCCCACTGCCAGGCCCAGCTGCCACAACTATGCATCGTGAATCTTTGTCCTTGACAATTTCCATCTGCTTATCAGACAACTGCCCAAACAACTGATGATATTTTTCGGGGGTTAGATTACGTTCAATTTCATTAACTCGCTCTCCCTTGAAATATTTAGCAATGAATTTTTTATAATCCAAATGGAAATAGTCTTGCACAAAAACTAATGCAGCATCATAATCACGAACCATCAAATTGGCATACTCACCGACGATATGGACCTGCTGAATTTTCTGTTTATAGAACTCATTCAGCATTTTATAGTCTTCCTGCTTAAATTGCAACCTGCTATCCTTGATTCGGCGAATATCCATCGCATTATACAAGACAAGGAAACCACCTTCAAGTTTTAGAGCCCCTATCTTGGAGAGATACAATAATGCTTCTTCAACATCATCGATTTGCAGACTATCAGCATCGACAAACAGAGAGTTCTGGTTTGATTTGATATAATTCAGTAATTCGACAACCGAGAATTGCACTGCATGGTTTTGGTTGGTATCATCTGGTGATTCTGCCACCAGTTTATATAGCCACTCCACAGCAAGGCGACTAATCATCAATCGCTTTTCAAAACGGTTTAGTGTCATTGCCATGTTCATTTGTCGAGCCAGTTGCAAATTGTGACCAAAATCCTCCTTCTTGCGGGTATATCCTTTCACCGTGAGGAAATACAGCAACGTTCTGATATCTTTTTCTTTGGAGTATGTGATACCTTCGCTCAATGCATTATCATTCAGTTGCTTACATGAGATATTCAAAGTCTCATCAGGTATCTGGTCGAGGATAAATCTCTCAAGTTTAGCAAAATGCTCAAGAAGCATGCGGGATTTGCGTTCAGAATCACCAGCATCTTGAAGATATGCTGAAATATCTTTACTATCAGCCAAAATCCCCTCCTGCCGCATACGCTCAACAGCCGAAACCACTTCACTCTTGGTCAGAGCCAATATATCGGCTAAGTAATCAATCCTTGATTCAGCTTCGGCATCTTGCGCCTTAGAAATATACTTTTGTGAAATCAAGGACTTAATAATTCTAACAGCCTTCTCAATCTCGTCACTGGAGAACAAGGATGAATCAGTAATTCGCTTTCTGGCTTCATCCATATTTTTTACGGTGATTCCAGTTGCATACACATGGGGCACATTGTTACCACGTTCAAGATATCCTCCTTGCTCAAGGGCAGATAAAGCTGTGCGTACCCGTGTCTCAATGTCAGATACCGAATCATCCCATCCAGCTTGACGGGCAATCTCCAACGCAGAGCAACACACTCTATTTCGCTGTTTTGTTAAACTTTTTACCGCCCTCCACACTTGTTGTATCTCACTGATACTGAGTTTTGTCTGATTAAGTAATATGAAATGTTTGTCTAAGTCATTGTCGCTGTATAGCACAAAACAACGAGCGTTCAAATGGGGGTCTCTACCTGCCCTACCTGCTTCTTGCACATAATTCTCGAGAGAGTCGGAAATATCATAATGTATCACAAGCCCCACATCTTTCTTGTCAACACCCATGCCAAAAGCTGATGTGGCTACTATGATGCTCACCTGATCTCTCATAAAAGCCTCCTGATTGGCAATTTTCTCGTCAGATTTCATTTTGCCATTGAAAGGTAAAGCCTTATAACCATCGCGTGTCAGCTTGTTTGAGAGATCTATTGTGCGTTTAGTACGAGACACATAGACGATGGTTGGACATGGTGATTCTGCAATAAGTTGCCTCAGTTTCATGTATTTCTCTTCATCTGTATCAGCGTGGATGACAGAATAGCGCAGATTGGTTCTTGAGGCCGTGGAAGCAAATAGCTTAAGATTTAGATTCAAGGTCTGCTTGAAATAGTCACAGATGTCCTGTATTACTTTCTGTTTAGCCGTAGCGGTAAAGCATGACACGGGAATTGGATGTTTGCACCCTTTCTTGTTTTGATAATCTTTAATAAACTTTCCGATATAAAGATAATCAACCCTAAAGTCCTGTCCCCATGATGAAAAACAATGGGCTTCATCAATCACAAATCTAACCACATTGCGAACCATCAAAATCCTTTCGATGGTCTTAGAACGCAGCATTTCGGGGGCAATATACAATAAGGATGCTTCACCGTCAAGAACTCGCTGTATTGATAATGCCCTTGTGATGGGATCAAGCAAGCCGTTAATTGTCACTGCGTCGGTTATTCCGCGGTCAACAAGATTATCTACCTGATCCTTCATCAATGATTGCAACGGAGAAATAACGACGGTGAGACCATGAACCGAACGGCCCTCCATGAGTGCTGGAAGTTGAAAAGTTAGAGATTTTCCTCCTCCTGTAGGAAAAATCGCTAACAATGACTCATTCCTAACAGCGGACTGAACAGCTTTTTCTTGAAGATTTTCACCTTCGAATGTGCGAAAATTCTTATAACCAAAGAATAACTCAAGATTGTAATACTCATCAAGTTGAACATTACAATATGGGCATCCTTGAGGACAACGGGTGTGCCGTAATAATCTCACAACATACTCTACTTGAGGGAAATTGCGTAGTACCCACCCAGGGGTTATAGAACGATGGTCAGTCGTATCAATTAAAGCTAACGCATAAGCCAGTTCACAAGGATACTGCTGAATCAATGAATCAAGATTGGCATGATCACATATTTTTCCGTTATATACAACTTTAATTAATGACGCTAAATTCTCCTCACTCTTATCGGCATGAACCATGTCCAAAAAACCAGAAAACTCATTCTTGTCTTTCAGCAGAGAGGCAAAAATCCGCTTTTTTTCATCTTGCAGCAAGTTCCAGGCCGATATTTCATCTAAAAGTAAATCCTTTGCTTTTTTACAATCATTGACTGGATTATTCATCTGATCATCCATCAGCTTATCATCCTTCACAAGCCTATGATATGGTTTTTCTGGAAAAAGCAATGGAGACATGTAAAGTGTATCGACCAAAATCCATCGATGAGACTCCTCTCCAAACAAATATTTGGCATCATGATGAACGATATTATGGCCACAGACGTAATCGACGTTTGAAATAAATTCCAGACATCCATCCTTTGAGGCACTGTGATACATCGCACCATCAAACAGAAGTGCTCCTATATCATGAATTTTGGAATCCTTCAAGCCGACTTCAAGATCAATAATTGCATATCGGGAAGCGTCACGTGATGTGCTACCGACAACGATTTTAGAGTCCTCGGTACGCTTGTCCCCTATGATTTTGCGCCAAAATGACATGATGCAAGACTGAGATTATTCTGCAAAGTTAATTATTATTAATTAAAAAATTGATTTTGAAGTGTATTTGTGGATATTCATGGGGATTAGTGGACTTTTGTGTGGTTGGGGGCTTGTCGGCGAATTAAGCGGATTTATTGGATGGCATCCGCATTCATTTTTAAACAACAAAAACAACGCTTTGCCCATCAACATTGGTGCTGCCGATGTCGATTTGGATGGCGTGGTGACCATCGGCGACGTTACCTCCATCATCGACTACCTGCTGAGAGGCCACTGGTAATTCAGAATAGTTTTTGAACAAATAGTATCGTTGTGGGAATTACGTAATCCCCGCTACGGGTTATGGTTATGCTATCACTTTTGCCACATAGAGCACATTGCGTTGGTGTCAGGGGATGACGATCTCGTGGCTCCAGAGTTTGGTAAGGAAGTCGCGGATGGGCCATATCTCTATGCCGTCGGCAAGGCGTGGGTAAGTCTCACGAGCCACCACATAGCATTTGGCTTGAGGATGTTCCTGGACAAAGGCCCGTAAACCTTTTAGTTGTGATTTGCGGACTTCTGTTGATGATTTGAACTCAATGGCCACCTCGGCGTCCCCAATGATGCAATCCACTTCAAGGCCACTCGAAGTGCGCCAATAAGATAGTCGCTTTCGTGAATGGTTATAGTCCAAAAATGCTCTCAGTTCCTGAATCATCAGGTGCTCAAAAGCATGCCCATAATCGGTTGTGTCGGGTTTGAGAGGCGTGCGACCAAGCAGATAGTTAGGAATCCCAACATCGAAATAATAGAATTTTGGACTCTGTATGACTCGCCGCTTGACAGTATGGGTATAAGCAGGTAGCATAAAGCCAAATAGCGTTTCCTCCAGTATGGAGAAATACTCCTTGACGGTTTTGGCCGACACACCACATTCGGTAGCTATATTGGTGTAATTGACAATTTCGGTATCACTCAATGCCGCAATTTCAAGAAACCGTGTAAATGCCGCCAGGTTACGCAAAACCGACTCGGCGACAATCTCTTGTTGAATATAGTCATCAATATAGGCCTGGAGGCGCCGCATGGGATTCTTGGCAAGATAATGTGGTGGAATCGTGCCATAGTTGAGTGCCCTTTCAACGTCAAAATCGTCAATTTCGGCACTGACCAACGGATACAACGTATTAGACAATGCCCTGCCGCCCAATAAATTCGCACCGCTGCGACGCAACTTCCGGGCACTGGAACCACACAAAATAAAATGCAGTCCTTGATTCTGAATCAACCAATGTACTTCGTCAAGCAGTTCAGGCACTTTCTGCACTTCGTCAATGATCACTATCGAGCCTGCAGGCAATAACATGAGCTGTTCACGCATCAATGACGGATTGCGTGACAAGGAACGGAACAAATTGGAACTCAGCAAGTCATAATACCTCGCTTTGGGGAACAATGCCTTTAACAAGGTGCTTTTACCCGTCTGTCGGGCACCCCACAAAAAAAGGCTATTATCCTGAATTTCATCAAGGGAAATTATTCTTGGATACATCGCTTATCATTTATTGATTTTCTGCAAAAATACAATGATTTTATCTAATAAAAAATTTTTTGACAATATTTTTTATATTTCATTGATTTTTATATGGTTAATTTGTGCAAATCGGGAGTGGCACTTCGGATTTACATTGCAAATCGGGAGTAGTGCTTCGGATTTACACGGTTTTTTGAGAGGAAATCAGGTTGCCGTTGTGAGAGCAGGGGTGGTGTCCTTTGATATGTTGGGGTCGCCATCGGCGACTTAGTTAGAGATGTCTGCCCCCAGTGAATCAGAGTTCCTCGCTATAGCTCGGCATCTGATTCACTGGGGGTTATATCAGAGGACACCCTTCGGGTGCGTCACAACAATTATGTTATAGAGAGCCTTTTATCGATGGGATGAAACTGTTAATAATGGGGGTGTTGTGGTTAAATTTGGTCAAATATCGGGGAAACGGCACTTTGGTTTGAAATATTATGAGTAATTTTGCCGTTTAGCAGGCGAAAGTAGGCTG
>CADAFP010000060.1 GCA_902787185.1 uncultured Bacteroidales bacterium
TCGGGCGGGCATCGGCGAACGAGGGGTCAAAGACGGCCTGCGTCACCTGTTGATAAGTGTTGTCATTTACCCAACCGGGAGGAATAATGCCCTCGTTCAAGTCATAGATGATTGTCCCCGGGCGGGAATCGCGCTGGTTGTCGTAGTAGAACGTCAGCGTCGTGTTCTCGGGCGTGTAGCAGACATAGGACATGGTGCCTGCACTCAGGTAGCCCGGGTTGTCGGTTCCGCCGTCGATGTGTGCATAGTCGGCATCCACATGAGCGGCGTCATAGGCTGTGCCCTTGCCTCCCACGAGACTGGTGCAGTCCTTGAACACATTATGAGAGCTGGATTGAGCCATCTCGCTCAGTCTCCAGCCATCGCCAACGTAGATGGTCTGCAGAGCGCTGCAGCTCCTGAACATATCGCTCATGTCGGTCACCTTCGCGAGGTTGAACTTCTCCAAGTTCAGGCTCGTCAACTTATAGCAGCGGTTGAACATGTCATCCATGCGAGTCACTTCGCTGGTGTTCAGGTACTCCATGCCAGTGATGGTTTCAAGGTTCCTCATTCCTGAGAACCAGTAGAAGGTGCTCGTCGGGCGGGCACCGGCAAAAGAGGGGTCAAAGACCACCTGCTTCACATTGAGATAGGTGAAATCGCTCACCCAGCCGGGATCGACAGGGCCATCGTTCAGGTCGTAGGTCGTGCCTGTGCGGCTACTGCGGTCGTTGTCGTAGTAGAACGACAGCGTCGTGTTATCCGCCGTGTACACAGCATAGGCCTCCTGGGCACTGGCACCAAGGGCACACATCATGGCCGTCACCAGGACAACCAGTCGAAAAAGTAATAATTTTTTCATAATACAAGCTGTTTAACATGTGAATAATAATTTTTGCCACAAAATTAGTAAAAATCATCAAAAAAAATACATCATTCCTGAAAACTCATTTTCAACAAGAACCAAAATCGTCACCATAGCCCCCAAAAAACAAGACCAGTACCCATTCGACATTTCCAGAAACAAAAAACGGCCGGCTGCGTGGGCAGTCGGTCGCTTCGTGTTATAGATGTGGCACCTCAGGTCTCGGACGGAGAAGTCTCAACCCTCGGTTACCATTTTGACAACCTGTTATATCTAATTATGGGTACGGTTCAGGATGATGTCGATGATGGCGTTGATGTCGGCGATGTTGACAGTCTTGTCGCCATTCACGTCGGCGGCAATGATGTTACCATTTCCGCCCAAAATGATGTCTATGACAGCATTCACGTCAGCAATATTGACCACACTGTCGCCGTTAACGTCGCCAGGCACATCAGGTTTCAAATCGTCAACAATCTGCCCAAAATACCAAGACCATCTCACGTCAGCCCGATAGGCATCAGCCGTTCCCTGCAGCACATGCAGCGTACGGCCAGAGTAATCACCATTATCCAAATAGAATAGATGATTCCTGCTCGATACACTCGAGAGGTCAGCAATGAAGCAATACACATCCGTCAGCCTTGTGCAGCCATAGAACGCCCCGGAACCAATAGAAGTTACCGAGTTAGGTATGACGATGCTGGTCAGGCCTGTGCAGTCCAAGAATGCCGATTGACCGATAGCAGTTACCGAGTTGGGAATGGCGATGCTGGTCAGTCCTGCGCAGTCAAAGAACGCCGATTCACCGATAGAAGTTACCGTGTTGGGAATGGCGATGCTAGTCAGCCCCCTGCAGTCTTGGAACGCATAGTCAGCTATGCCTAATGTTCCTTCTTTTAAGGCGATTCTTGTGCCGCTTGGCATCATGCCTTTATACGAGTAAGCGACCATGCCGGCATAGACCAATCCGCCTGGCTGGTTATTGAACCATGCTGTATTATAGAACGCCTGTTGACCGATAGCAGTTACCGTGTTGGGGATGACGATGCGGGTCAGCCCCGTGCAGCCGCAGAACGTATAGTCTTCGATATAAGTTACCGAGTTGGGAATGACGATGCTAGTCAACCCCTTGCAGCCCTGGAACGCCCCGTAACCAATAGTAGTTACCGAGTTGGGGATGGCGATGCTGGTCAGTCCAGTGCAGTCCTCGAACGCATGGCAACCGATAGAAGTTACCGAGTTGGGGATAATCGTGTTCTTGCAGCCAAAAATTAAAGTATTATCGGCGGTCTCTATAATAGCATTGCAGTTGTTGCGCGAATCATATCTTGGATTGCCACTTTCTACCACGATGCCGGTCAGCCCAGTGCAGCCATCGAACGCATTGTGACCGATCTCAGTTACCGAGTTGGGGATGACGATGCTGGTCAGCCCATTGCAGCCAGCGAACGCATTATCGCCGATAGAGGCGACGGAATTGGGGATAGTCGTGTTTTTGCAACCGCCAATCAATGTGTTGGTCGCTGTTTCAATAATGGCGTTGCAATTATTGCGAGAATCATATTTTGGATTATCGCTAGCCACCGTGATGCTTGCTAGGCTGATGCAGCTCCTGAACGCATCGTCGCCGATGGAGGTGACGGAATTGGGGATGTTGATAGCGGTAAGTCTGGGGCAGCCCATGAACGCTTCGCCTGCAATTCCAGTGGTTCCTTCTTTTAGTGTGATCATTGCATCCTCAGTCATGGTGCCTTTATATTTGTAAGCGACCAATCCCGCATAGACCAATCCGGCTGGTTGGTTGTTATACCAAGCGGTGAACGAGAACGCATCGCCGCCGATGGAAGTGACGGAGTTGGGGATGCTGATGTTGGCCAGGCCAGAGCAGCTGCTGAACGCATAGTCGCCGATGGAGGTGACCGAGTTGGGGATGTCGATGCCGGTCAGGCTTGGGCAATGTCCGAACGCCCAGGTGTCGATGGTGGTTACCGAGTTTGGGATGTTGATGGTGGTTAGGCTATCGAGTCCGTAGAAAGCAGATTCTCCGATCTCAGTTACCGAGTTGGGGATCATCGTATTTTTGCAACCGCCAATCAAAGTGTTGGTCGCTGTTTCAATAATGGCGTTGCTGTTATTGCGAGAATCGTATTTTGGATTATCACCAGCTACTGAGATGCTTGCTAGGCTGTTGCAGTCATTGAACACCCCTATGCCAATGGAAGTGACAGAGTTGGGGATGTCGATGCTAGTCAGCTCCGTGCAGTATCTGAACGCATCGTCGCCGATGGAGGTGACCGAGTTTGGAATGGTGATGTTGGTCAGTTCGCTGCCATAGAACGCCTCTTGACCGATAGAAGTAACCGAGTAGGCAGTTCCGTTGTAGGTAACGGTGGCTGGGATATTCACCGTGCCGGAGTAATCATCATTAAGGTAAAAAGGACTTCTTCCCCTATAGGTTACTTCGGCTTCATCGCTACTGAGTCTATTGTAATAGATGCCAGCAACCTTGAAGTCGTGGGCCGTGGCGAGTGCGGGCAACAGGATGGCCAGCAACAAGATGGAAAAACTGAAAAACTGTTTCATACTCAAAATGTTTAGAAATTAATAAAGGTTAATATATTCCTTGATTTAAAGTTTCGTCCAAAGATAATAATAATTTTTCATTTTTTATCATAGTCTTGCATTTTTTTCATACATCCACACAAAAAAGCGGCAGCGCGGGCAGTCGGTCGCTTCGTATTTTTTTGATGTGGCACCTCCGGTCTCGGACGGATGAGTATCAACCCTCGGTTACCATTTTGACAACCAGGTATATCTAATTCCAGGCGCCGCTCAGGATGATGTCGATGATGGCGTTGATGTCGGCGATGTTGACAGTCTTGTCGCCGTTAACGTCGGCGGCAATGGTGTTACCATTTCCGCCCAGAATCATGTTGATGACGGCATTGATGTCTGCGATGTTGACCACACGGTCGCCATTCACGTCGCCAGGCACATCAGGTTTCAAATCGTCAACAATCAGCCCAAAATAGGGATACCATTTCTCGTCTGCCCGATAGGCATCAGCCGTCCCCTGCAGCACATGCAACGTACGACCAGAGTAATCACCATCATCCAAATCGAATTGTCCATGATCGATAAATACTCTCGAGGGGTCAGCAATATAGCAATACACATCCGTCAGGGCCCAGCAGTCCTCGAATGCCTCGGCACCGATTGAAGTAACGGAGTTTGGAATGGTGATGCTTGTCAGGCCAGTAACAGAGAACGCACTATTGCCGATGTAAGTGACGGAGTTTGGAAGGGTGATGTTGGTCAGGCCCCAGCAGCCAACGAACGCTGAAGCGCCGATGTAAGTGACAGAATTGCCCATCGACACGCTTGCCAGAAGACGGCAATACCTGAACGCCTCATCTCCGATATGAGTGACGGAATTCCCAATCGTCACGTTCGTCAGGCCTTCGCATTCACGGAACGCAGCATTGCCGATGGAGGTGACAGAATTCCCAATCGTCACGCTTGTCAAACCGCTGCAGTACTCGAATGCCTCGGCACCGATTGAAGTAACGGAGTTTGGAATGGTGATGTTAGTCAGTCCGCTGCAGTTCTTGAATGCCGCGGCACCGATCGAAGTAATGGAGTTTGGAAGGGTGATGCTTGTCAGGACACCGCAACCAGAGAACGCTCTTTCGCCGATGGTAGTGACAGAAGTCCCCATCGTCACGCTCGACAATTTAGTTAAACCGTTTGCAAAATAAGCGGGTATCTTCTGAACGCTATCACCTATGATGATGGTCGAGATATCTAAACTATATAAAGAACCGTCATCTGTCAATAATCTGAAATTGTCACATGAAACAGCATTAAATCTGAGGGTATCCAATAAAGTGCAACGTTGGAATGCAAAATTGCCGATGGAGGTGACGGAATTCCCAATCGTCACGCTCGTCATGCTATTGCAACTAAAGAACGCATATTCGCCAATGGTAGTGACGGAATTCGGAATCTCCACGCCCGTAAGCCTACTGCAACCCATGAAGGCAGATTCGCCGATGGAAATGACGGAATTCGGGATAGTCACGCTCGTCAATTGGGTGAAACAGTATGCAAAATAGGCTGGAATCTTCTGTACACTATTACCAAGTTGAACCGAAATCAACGCACTCTACTGCATTGAAATTGAGGGTATCCAATGATGTGCAACCACCGAACGCATATTCGCCGATGGAGGTGACGGAATTCCCAATCGTCACGCTTGTCAGGCCACGGCACCAATAGAACGCATGATCGCCGATGGAGGTGACGGAATTCGGAATCTCCACACTTGTCAGGCCGCTGCAATTACTGAACGCCTCACCACCGATGGAAATGACAGAATTCGAAATCTCCACGCTTGTCAGGCCGCTGCAGTTATAAAACGTATTTGATTCTATCGAAGTGACTGAGTTAGGGATGTTCACACTGGTTAAGCCACTGCAACCAGAGAACGCACCGGAACCAATTGACGTGACAGAATTCGGTATCGTCACGCTCCTCAGACGAGTGCAACCCATGAAGGCACATTCGCCAATGCTAGTGACGGAATTGCCAATCGTCACGCTTGTCAAGCCACTGCACGAATAGAACGCCTCACCACCGATGGAAGTGACGGAATTAGGAATCTCCACGCTTGTTAGGCCGCGGCAATGACTGAACGCACCACCACCGATGGAAGTGACGGAATTGCCAATCGTCACGCTTGTCAGGCCATCGCATTCATAGAACGCTCTTTCGCCGATGGTGGTGACGGAATTCGGTATCGTCACGCTCGTAAGCCTACTGCACCACTCGAACGCAGCATCTGCGATACCTTTCGTACCATCAGTTAGAATGATATGTGTCCCTTCGGGCATCGTGCCTTGGTACTTATAAGCTACCAAGCCAGCGTAAACAAGACCATCTGGTTGATTATCAAACCACTCCGTATTATCAAACGCCTCCCTGCCGATGTAAGTGACGGAATTCGGTATCGTCAAGTTCCTCAGACGAGTGCAATCCATGAAGGCACGTTCGCCGATGGAGGTGACGGAATTGCCAATCGTCACGCTTGTCAGGCCAGTGCAATTACTGAACGCCTCACCACCGATGGAAGTGACGGAATTCGGAATCGTCACGCTCCTCAGACGAGTGCAGCCATAGAATGCTAAAGTGCCTATGGAGGTGACGGAATTCCCAATCGTGACGCTCCTCAGGCCAGTGCAATCAAAGAACGCCTCTTCACCGATAGAAGTTACCGAGTAGGTGGTTCCATCGTAGGTGACGGTGGCTGGGATGACGACAGAGCCTGAATACACTGACCCATTGTTGGTCACGGTAGCCTCGTTACCGTTGATGTTGTAACAGATGCCGTCTACCTCGAAGTCGTAGGCAGATGCTGTGGCTGGCAGCAGGAGTGCCAGCAGCAGGAGGGAAAAGCGGAAGAATTGTTTCATAGCCTTTTCAGTTATTTGTTGTAATACATATTTCTATCATATAAACAACATCGATGGGAAATCTTGCATCAGCCTCATTGAAAAAATTTTAGAAGTTAACACCGGTTGATTGAATCGTTGTTTAAAGGCTTGACCCACAAAGATAATAAAGAATATTCATTTTTCATCACAGGCATGCCCATTTTCCATACATCCAAAAGAAAAAACGGCCGGCTGCGCGGGCAGTCGGTCGCTTCGTGTTTTTGATGTGGTACCTCCGGTACTCACTGAGGGGTTGGCCCTTAACCTCTTATCGTTTTTTTGTGCCGGTTTTGTGCCGACATCGCCCGTGTAAATGTCTTACAGGCCTTTCTCGGCCATCAGAATCTTAATGGTCCGCTCCTTCTCTGCCAGGATCTGCTTGAGGTAGTTAATCGTCTCCTCGTTTTCCGGCAGAGCCTTCACTTTTTCTAAGCTCGCCTTCGGTTCCGTGTCAAAGAAATAGCCGACGGGGACCTCCAGCACTTCAGCAATCTTTTCGATTGTTTTGGTGTTGGTGGTTCCCCGTCTAATGGCGGACTGGATTGTTGACTCGTCGCGGCCAATTCGCCGCGCTAACTCGCGCATGGTGATTCTGCGCTCCTCGCACAAAGTACGGATTAACAGGAAATTAGCCATACAGACAAAAAAATAATTGATGTTATTAATATTTTTTAACAGGAATTATTTACCCTACTATGGGAAATAATTCTACCTTTGTGCAGTAAAATTACAACAAATAAGTAATCTATGCAAGAAAATAGGGTAAAAAAATCACAAGCTTCTGAACAAGCATGTCAAGACGCGCAGAAGTTAGCGGAATATCTTAACAGTGTTCCTCATGGCGAGTATCGCGCAGCAGTCAATAGGATACTAGAGGCCTGTATGATCAGCTATGCGACATTCAACAACTGGCGTTCAGGAAAATGCCGCATTCCCGAGTTGTGTAAATCAACCATTAATAGTATTACAGATTGTTCCGTCTTTTAATTCTTGCCGGTGGCTGCCATTACTGGGCGAAAGGATGGTGGCTGCCGGCTTTTCTATTTTCATTATGGAGTTTTATTTGATCAAAAATAGAGATGGCGACATCTTGGTCAGGATGGTCCACATCGAGAATGACTGGACGATTTCGTTTTCATATTCCGATAACGGGGACAGACGCTTTCGCGACTGCCTCATCGATGCTGTTGAACGGTGTGGCGTACTGGTCCAAGAGGTAAAGAACCGTTCTCACACCAGCGGCGTCAATTATTGTGTCATCCGGTTTTCGGGACGAGGCACAGACTTCTGCCTCGATGGACCTGGAGAAGTATGTGAAGCTGCCGGACTTTTTTTTGGAGCGGAATTAAAACTTGAAGAGGCATGAGTATTGACAGGAGAAAGCGTAAGATCTACGGGCTGCGCTACCGCATGAAGAAGAGGGGCTATCGGTTTGATGGCCGCAATCATTATTGCTATATGCCTGATGACCCTGCAAACCGGTCAAAGCTGATGGAGCGTCGCCTTGTGTCCCTCGGTTACGGCATAGAGTATAACATGCTACACCTGTTTGCTGAAAATGGGGGGGGGTAACGGTCTTTTGGTGCGCTGTGCTTTGTACGTTTCTTTGCTAATCCTTTCAAACAACCTGATACAACCAACCTAATCGAACCGACTCGTTATGATTACGCCCAGAATGCTATACGAGGCCACCGGTGACGGCCTTGATATTCTCTTATACTACTTTCCTCAAGCGAGGGAGGTGGCTGGCACCAAAAACAAGTTCAAGGCCCGCGAGAGCGAGGATGACGCCTCTGCCATGCTGCGCAAGGGGAAGAATGGCGTCTGGAAATTCATCGACTTTGGCGATGACGCCAGGGAACACGACCCCATCGAGGTGTGCATGGAGGTTGACGGTCTGCGCTTCAGCGAGGCCATCATCAAACTGGCGGGCATCTTTAACGTGACCGATGAGTTGGACAAGTCGGTCAACTGTCCTGAGTTCAGCGAACGCGCGGCCAACCAAGACGAGCTCGAGGGCAAACGCTATTACGAGCTCTCGCAGGACTTCACTGCAGAGCATCTTGCCGTGATGGGTCCACGTGTCAAGGCAGAGCACATGAAGGCGCTGCACTGGTACCTGGCCAAATGGGTGAGTTTGCCTGTCAAAAACCGTGTGCTGAAGAAAAAGCACTCGACCGACACCTACCCCATCTTCATGCGCGAATGCCTGGTAGAGAAAGGCAAGGACGGCAAGCCCGACGTGATCTTCTATAAGATCTATGAACCGCTGAATCCCAAGAAGGAGTTCCGCTTCAGCTACACGCCTCCCGGCGTGAAGCCCAAGGACTACATCAACGGCCTGAGCGAGCTGCGGCAGCGCTGGACGGATTATAACGCTAGCGAGCGCAAGTTGTGGGAGAGCGACCCGGTGAACGAGGACAAGCCTTACCGCGAGAAAAAGCTGCCTGAGGCGTTCATCTGCTCGGGGGAGCGTGACGCGATCTGTGTGCGTTCGCTGGGTTATTTCCCTATCTGGTTCAACTCGGAGACGTATAAGCTGAGCGACGATGAGTATCGCGAGATCATGAAATACGTGGAGGTGCTTTACAACATCCCGGACATCGATGCGACGGGTCGTGCCAAGGGCACTGAGCTGGCGCTGCGTTTCCTGGACGTGCACACGGTGTGGCTGCCGGAATGGATTGGCCAGTACCGTGACCGCCGGGGTAAGCCCCGCAAGGACTTCCGTGACTGGATTGAGCTGCGCCACGAATACAAGGACTTCAAGAACCTGACGGCCGTCGCGTTGCCGGCCAAGTTCTGGACCGAGAAGGTGAACGGCAAAACGGGTGCCAAGGAATACACGGTGGACTCGGTGTGCCTGTTGTATTTCCTGCGGCTGAACCAAGCTGCATGACCGTATGGCCGGCACGTCGCAGTATGTGCGTATTGTGGGCAATGTTGTGACCGAGGTGAAGACGAGCGAGATCCGTGACTTCATCCACCAGTGGGCCGAGGAGAACTTCCTGCCGCGCGAGTTGCGCAATGTGCTGATGACGACGACGCGCCTGAGCGACCTGGTGCTTGACAACATGGGGAAGATTGAATTGGACTTCACAAACTACACGGCGAAGAGTCAGATTTTCTTCTTTGAGGGGTCGAGCATGGAGGTGACGGGCCAGGGCATCCGCGAGCACCGGGGGACGAGCACCGACCTGGACCATTACGTGTGGTCCAAGAACGTGCTGCCTCACCGGGTGAAGCTGCTGCCGCCGCTGTTCAGCATCACCAGGGAGGACACCTTGAACGGTCCGCGCTTTGACATCAAGGTGGAGTCGCGAGGGTCGAAGGTGTTTGACTAC
The DNA here is from genome assembly GCA_902787185.1 of uncultured Bacteroidales bacterium. Taxonomy (GTDB): domain Bacteria; phylum Bacteroidota; class Bacteroidia; order Bacteroidales; family Muribaculaceae; genus Sodaliphilus. Next base: position 9,687 of record CADAFP010000060.1, read on the forward strand.
ATCATCAACAGCAGCCGCATCTACTGGCGCGAGGAGCTGGAGAAGGGCTTGGAGAACCTGAGCGATGACGAAGCCGCCGAGTACCGCCGCGAGCACAAGTTTGACATCGAGGGTCCCAACCTGGATGCTGAGCAGATTGCCGAGCAGAAGCAGAATCTGATCAACAAGATTTTCTCTATCGGGTACACGCTGCACCGTTTCAAGTCGCCGTCGAGAGCCTGGGCTCCTTATGCCATGGACAACAAGATCGACGATGAGGGCGAGTGCAACGGGCGCAGCGGCAAGTCGCTGATTTTTGCCTTGATTAAGACGTTCCTGAACAGCGTGAAGCTCTCGGGGCGCAATCCCAAGCTGATGGACAACAACCACTGGAACGAGCAGGTGACGCGCCATACTGACCTGCTGTTTATCGACGACTGTGACCGTTACCTGAATATCGGGTTGTTCTATGACCTGATCACGAGTGAGATGACGGTGAACCCGAAGTACTCGCAGTCGTATAACATCCCGTTCCAGGAGAGTCCGAAGCTGGCCTTCTCGACGAACTATGTGCCCTATAACTTCGACCCCTCGACTGACGCGAGGTTGCTGTACATGGTGTTTGGCGACTACTATCACATCCAGACGGAGACGAACGATTACCTGGAGAGCCGTGGCGTGCGTGACGACTTCGGCAAGGACCTGTTCGGGCAGGACTATACTGACGAGGAATGGAACCAGGATATCAACTTTTTCCTGCAGTGCACCCAGTTTTACCTGTCGCTGGCGAGCGAGAGCATCAAGCTGTTGCCGCCCATGGGGAACATCGTGAAGCGCAAGTGGAAGGCCGACATGGGCGCGAACTTTGAGGACTGGGCGAATTTCTATTTCTCGGAGAGCAGCGGTAACATCAATAAGGAGATTGTGCGCGAGGACGCATTCCTGGCGTATAAGATGTTTGCCGGCGTGAACAAGATCACGATGCAGAAGTTCACCAAGTCGCTGAAGGCGTTTGTGGCGTTATGCCCCTATGTTGAAGACTTGAATCCGCTGGAGATGTGTAATGCCAAGGGCCGTCGCATTGTCAGGAAGGTTGATGGTGTTGCCAAGGACATGATATATTTGCGGGGAGTGGGCGCTGCTATCAAGAAAGAAGATGAGACGCCACTGTGGGAGGACCCGAAGCCGAAATCGGCTCCTGTTCCTCAAGAGCGCGATTTATGGGATGACGAGGAAGATGACGGCCCGGCGCCGTATTAAGGTCAGGCTGCAGTAACTATTATGGAGCGAGATAGGTAACTTTAAAGAGAAGGCGACAGCGTGCTTGCTGTGCCGCTCGGGTTTGGTTTGTTTTAGGTTGTGTCGAGCCGGTGCGATGGTTGTCGCCCGGCTCTTTTTTTGCCCCCGGTGGGCCGAGACCTCCCCCTTCCCCACCCTGTTATTTTGTCCGAAATATTTGTAACTTTATAACGTCTGTTCGCTTTTTTCAAAAGGTGTTGATAAACAAGCTATTGAAGAGATACAAAAAGGTTACAAGTAGGAGTTACAAATGGTTATAAAAAATCGCGTGGTTGTAACAGCAGGCTTGAAGGGGGGCAAAACGGGCGCGCGTGGTGGCCGGTTGCAAAGTTGAAATGCGGTTACAGAAAGGGGTGCGGAAAGTGTAACGGTTATAAAGTTACAGAGTTTCAAAGGTTTAGGTGCTGTTGTTGCAAAGTTGCAAAGTTGCAAAAATTTTGTACCAAAAAGAAGCCACCGTGGCGGAGCCACGGCCCACGAGACAGGTATTGCAGGGTAAAATATTCCTGTTTTTGATTAGAATAGGGGAAATTTTTCCTATATTTGCACATTATTTCCCCGTTATGATCACGACGACTATCCAGATAGAGCCCTATGTTGCCGAGTACATCCGCGGCAAATATTTCGACGCGAAATATGCGGCGGTTCATTTTCCACCCGGGTCGGACCTGTATGTGACGTTGTATGACCTGATGGAGCGCCGTCCGAAATCGGCGGGCGTGGACCGGGGCAACCTGACGTTGTGCCTGCCGGAGCGCCGTGAGGCGAACAAGGCTTGCGGGAAGTCGCCGGACACCTACAATTGGTTCTCGGGCGAGAGCGTGAAGATCCTGGAGCGGCGGATGAAGGTGATGATGTGGGCTGAGCTTCATGAGACGCTGGATGAGGCGAAGCACCTGCGGGGGATCCAGTTTGTGGAGAGCGTGTATGTGTTCATGAAGCGTTATGACCTGCAGAGCATCAGCGAGGACGCGTTGTTGAAGAACTACCAGCGATGGCGCGACAAGCAGCGCCGCTCGTTGAAGCGGGGTTATCAAAAGGGGCGCTCTCGTGGCAGAAAAACACCGACCTGACGGGGTGTTTTGTCCTTTTTTTGCGGTAAAAATGCTGAATAGTTGATTACTAAAGAGTTAACGAAAATGGAAGCGATTACGAACAAGAATCTGCTGGTATCGGGTGCCCACAGCCTGCGTGTGATTGCCTGCGGGAAGATTTTCTCGATGGGCGTGTTGCATGGCGAGGCCCACCTGCTGACGATTGACCAGGGTATTGAGCTGAAGGCGGTGCCCGGCAGTGTGCAACCGACGGACACTGCCGAAGAGGGCCTGTATCACAAGTTGATAGCCTTCAGGCTGGGGCGGGTGTCACGACAGCGGACGCTGCTGCTGGAGTCGCTGACGGCCGAGGACCTGGTGGCGATCTACATTGACGAGCAGGGCCGGAACCGTGTTGCCGGGTCGCTGGAGTGGCCGATGCGCTTCACGTTCTCGATGGCGGGTGGCTTGTATGAGTGCCAGCTGGAGTGCCGAGGGCTTGAGGCGACGCCTTATCTGGCAGGCTGACTTGGGGTGGCAGTCTTTTCTTGACATTATATATAGGTGTAGCTTTGCGGTAAAAAGTTACGCCTATGAAGCATTTACAGGAAATTTTCACGGGTTCATGGTCTATCACGCCTAAGGATTTTGAGGCGCTGAGCGCGTTGCTGCTGCCGTGCGTGATGCAGGGGAACCTGGACCAGGCGGAATCACAACTCAATAAAAGCACACTCAAAGCATATGCCACCGACCCGACGTACCTGGCGGGTCGCTGGGAACTTGATGACGAGACGTTGCCTGAAGGCAGCGTTGCGGTGATCGAGCTGGAGGGCGTGCTGTACAGCTGGAACACGTTTGCGCTGGAGCGCTGGCTGCTGATGGCCGAAGCGAACGAGAAGATCTGCGGCGTGGTGCTGTGGGTGAACGGTCCCGGCGGGATGGTGGCGCATGTGGACGTGGTGGCCAAGACCATCCGGGATATGACGAAGCCTGTTGCGACGTTTGTTGCCGGGATGATGTGCAGTGCCCACTTTTGGCTGGGCAGTGCCGCTGACCGCATCGTTGTCGCCTCACCGCTGTGTGAGGTGGGTAGCGTGGGTGTGATGGTGACGTGGTCGAGCTGGAAGAAATTCTTTGAGAAGAACGGCATCGACGTGCGCGACATCTATCCTGACAGTGCGGACCTGAAGAACCGCGAGTACCGTGCGCTGGAGGATGATGGTGACGAAGGCCCCATCAAGGAGCACCTGGCGCGGCTGCATGAGGTGTTTGCCCGGAGCGTGGCCGAGCACCTGGGGGTGGAGTATGACCCCGAGCTGCCGCTGTTCCGCGGTGAGGTGTTCTCGGGTGCTGAGGCGCTGGAGCTGGGCTATGTTGACGAGCTGGGGACGCTGCAGGACGCCGTGACGTGGGTGCTGGGTCGTGCCACTGCCAACCGTGCCAACGCGCTGGAAGGGCTGTGATGACACCTGTTACCGTGGCAGAGCCACGGCCCACGAGACAAGGAAAATGAGTTATTAACAGAATTATAAACAATTAAAAACATCATCGAAATGAAGAAATTCAAAGTTTTCGCTGCCACGATCCTGGCGCTGCTCGGCTTGAGCGAGTGGCACAAGGATGAGCGTGGCACGCAGACGGTGACCGATGAGGAGATTGCGAAGCTGAAGACGATGGGCTTCAGCGAGGAGTTCCTTGCCGGCTTCACCAAGGCCCTGGCCGAGGACTTCAAGGGCGAGGGTGGAGAGAACGGCGAAGGCGGTGATCAGCCTGAGAACGTGCAGCTGGCGACCTTGCGCGGGCTGCTGTCGCAGAACGCCACCCGTCTTGCCACCGCTCAGCACGAACTGACGGCGTTGCAGGCCGACAAGGCCACCGCTCAGGCGACCATCGAGGCCAAGACCCGAGAGATTGAGGAGCTGAAGGCCCGCATCACCGCGCTGACCGACGCTGCCGAGCGCGACCCCGGTGAGGGTGCCCAGCATGCCGCCGCTGCTCCCGCCCAAGCATTCAACCTGGATGACGAGCGCCAGCTGGGCGGCCTTGAGGGCGAGATGTACTCGATGGAGAGTGCCTACAACCAGCGTGCGCGTGCCGCGCTGCTTGCGCGTCGTGGCATCATGGTATCGGCTCCCATGGCATCGAGCACCGACTACTCGAGGCTGCAGGCCGACCTGGGCGCGTTCTACCGTGTTCCCTGGCAGGACCGCCTGCAGTCGCTGCTGATGACGCTGCCTAGCCTGGAGCGCATCTTCCCGCTGGAGAGCGGCTACCAGGACCTGGCCACCCTCGTTAACGTATGGCTTGGCGAGTTCTCGCAGGCCGACAACACCGCGAGTGACTTTGACCAGGTGGTGAAGGGCAACTACGAGTTTGACAACGAGACGCTGCGCATGTACAGCGTGATGTTTGCCCACAAGTTCACCAACCTGAAGGAGCTGGAGCGCATCTGGATCGGCTCGCTGAACATGGAGGGCTCGAACCCCATCAAGTGGTCGTTTATCGAGTACCTGCTTGCCGAGACCGCCAAGAAGCTTCACAACGAGCGTGAGCAGCGCCGCATCAACGGCGTGCGCAAGGATCCCGACCTGAACACTCCCGGTCGTGCCATGGAGGCCGCTGATGGCCTGTATGAGTTCATCCGCAAGAAGGTTGACGGCTTTGTTGACGTGAACAACGGCAACACCGTCTATCAGATCAAGCCCTTCATCGGCGGCGAGCTGAACGTGGGCAACATCGGTGAGAAGATCTACCAGATGACGAGCCAGATTCCCGCCGTGGTGCGCGACAGCGGCAACCTGCGCCTGTACATGCCGAGCCACATGATCGTGTGGTACCACAAGTACAACGAGGCCCACTACGGCACCAACCAGGACTACACCGCCGACATCATGTACGTGAAGGAGTATCCCAGCGTGCGCATCGTGTCGGTTCCCAACGCCGACAACCACCACCGCCTAATCTGGACGCTTGACGGCAACATCCACTGCTTTGAGCACCTGAGCGGCGAGATGACCCGCTTCTCGCTGGAGCAGCAGGACTGGACGCTGAAGGTGTGGAGCAACTGGAAGGAGTCTATCTGGGCGCGTGCCGTCGGCTTCAAGTACACCGACAAGAGCCAGATGGACGGCTCACGCCAGCTGATCTGGTGTAACGAGTATGACCGTCCCGAGAGCTACTTTGTCCAGGCTGAGCCCGACAAGCAGCCCAACGCGACGCTGCACACCAGCATCCTGACCGTTGCCAACAGCTCGACGCTGGCCATCACCGACATCGAGAACGCCCAGGTGGGCAAGGTCATCACGCTGAAGTGCGGCAGCACCGATGCGGGTGTGACCATCGCCAAGAGCGGCAAGTTCTCGCTGCTGAGCGCCGCCTGGAATCCCAGCGAGGGTGACTGGATCAAGCTGATGAAGCGCTCGGATGGCAAGTTCATCGAGATTGAGCGCGGCACGTCGTCGAGCGACGCGTTCCAGTTTGATGCCAACGACACGACGCCGAGCGTTGCCGGTGCTGACACCTTTGTGACCAACGCCAACACCGAGGCGACTGCCATCACCGACCTGGAAGATGCCGTGAAGGGTGTGGTCTACACCATCTACGGTAACGGTTCGACCAATGCATCGACGATCGCCAACAGCGACAACTTTGAGCTGACTAAAGCGATGACGCTGAGCGAGGGTCACTGGATCAAGCTCGTGAAGGCCGACGACAACAAGTTCTACGAGGTTGCCCGCGGCTAACCTGACGAGTTTCTAGTCCCCAGTCCTTAGTCCTTAGTTGGCATCCGCCGACAGCTAGGGACTGGGAACCAGGAACTGAAGACTGAAAGAATTAACGTTTAATGATTAAAACTATCAGATTATGTATATCAAAGCTGATGTGAAGCGCCCTAGCGGCGCCCCTGGCAAGGGCCTTAACCCGCGCGACAGCGTGGTGCTGATTGACATTGACGACATCGCATATTTCCCCAGCCGCAACGAGGCCGGCGTGGTTGTGGAGGAAGACGTGGTACTGAAGCGCGGTGCCTATGGCATCGAGATCTACATGACTCCCGGCACTGTGGAGATGACCAGTGCGAGCGAGGGCGACCCCGACGCTGAGGGTTACACCCCGTCGCTGAAGTTCAACCACCCGGGCAACGAGCGCGAGGTGCGCGAGTTCAAGACCAACTGGCTGGGCAGGAACTGCATCGCCTTTGTGCGCTACTGCAGCGGCAAGCCCACGGACATGCTGGGTTCGCCGTGTAACCCGATGCGCTTGACGTCGTCGTACACGGGCAACAACGAGCAGAACATGAACGAGATGACGCTGACCCAGGCGATGAAGGGCGACGACATTGCCATCTATGAGGGCACTGTTCCCCTGAGCGAGCCTGTTGCCACCGTCACCGGTGGTTCGACGAGCGTTACCTATGGCGGCGACGGCCGTTACCAGCTGAGCAGCGGTGAGGCTGTGATTGCCGGCATCACCGAGGGTGTGCATGGCGCCATCGTGACCCTGGTGGGTTGCGGCGGCACCTCGCCGACAGTAGCCGCAGCCACCGGCATCCTGCTGAAGGAGGGCAAGACGTGGACCGGCAGCGAGGGCTCGCTGCTGACGCTGAAGGCCTTCAAGAGTGGTGCTGACACCATTGTGTGGATTGAGCAGAGCCGCTACGAGGCTTAGTCCCCCACATACCCCGACAAAAAAGCCGCTTCCTGTTGAAACAGGTTGCGGCTTTTTCGTAGCAACGGAACTGGGATAAAAGCTACCCTTCCAATAATAAGTTGGCGCGAATGCGACACTTGATGGTTGAAGCACTGCAAAGGTATATATAAATTTATACCTTGCAAATAATATAGTATAAAAAAGTTACCGCTTTAACATTAATTAGTATATAAAAATCTATACGAAAAGGAAATTAACGTATATTTGCGATAAAAATAAGAAACATGGAAAGAATCAAACATATACTGAAATCCAAGGGGGTGACTTATGCTGAGCTGGCATCCAGGATGGGATTGTCAGAGCAGAGTATTAAACAGACCATTAACCGCGACAGTGTGAGTACAGCCACATTGCAGCGCATTGCGTCAGCAATTGATGTACCGGCATGGACGCTCCTCGACGATTCTCCAGAAGACCCGTCAAGCATGAATGCCTCCCCGCTTGTGTGTCCACATTGCGGCAAGGCGATCACTGTTGAGTTGAAGTAATAAGGTATCTGTTTCGAGCGGATTACCCAGTCGGGGCGTGCTCATCACGGGCACGCCCTCTCGTTTTGGCATGTTTGTCATTTCTGTTGTGAAAATACTATCCGAGTGTAATTTTACTCTATTTCAGTAAATTTGGCAGTATTTATTTTAATATTTAGAATGATGGCATTATCTTTGCAGCACCAAAATACCTTTCATTAACAGGATAACTGATTTAGTAGTGGACACGAATAACACGAATAAGAACTATGCGCCAGTGACAGATGATCGGGAACCCTCTTTGAGTGACCGTTTCTGCCAGTTCATGGGTATAGATCCTCTAGACGAGGGTGTTTCCACTGATGTGCACCACCCTTTTGAGTTGTTTTCTTTGTATGACCACTCAAAATATGAGGTTCATACCTATTCAAATGTAGAACAAATTTTAAGCGTTAAATAATGCCAGGCTGGAGCGATATTTTAGATCAGGTCAATGCTCATAAGGAGCCGTTAGTAAAATTGAGCGAATTGCGCCATGAGTATTTGAAGCAAGTCTCAGGAATTACAGGGAGGAATGTCATTACCTACTATTCTGGTTGGCTGAAATACAATCAAGCTCCGAATATTGACATCAATGACAATGACAAGAACGCGTTCATGAATGCGGTTCATCAGATGGATCGCTCTAAAGGTTTGGACTTGATTCTGCACACTCCTGGTGGCGATATTGCTGCGACTGAAAGTATCGTCACCTATCTAAAGAAGATGTTCAACAATGACATCCGTGCAATTGTGCCTCAAATCAGTATGTCGGCAGGAACGATGATAGCGATGTCATGCAAAGAGATCATCATGGGCAATCAATCTTCGCTGGGCCCCATCGATCCTCAAATGGGCGGTGTCGCCTGCCAGGCAGTTATTGATGAGTTCAACAGGGCTGTTGTCGAGGTACAACGCAACCCGGCATCCTTGGGCCTGTGGCAATGTATCATCGGGAAACTTAACCCCACTTTCTTAACGGCATGCGGTGATGCCTTGAAGTGGTCTGAGACCCTGGCAACAAAATGGATCCAGGAAGTGAATCCAGAAGTGGACATCGATCTCATTAAGGAGACGTTCCTGGACCACAACAACAGTTATTCGCATTCACGCCACCTGTCTAAGGACGATTGCAGAAGAGCCGGTCTTAATGTAGTTGACTTGGAAAAAGACCAGAATCTTCAAGACAGCGTTTTGAGCCTCCATCATTGTTATATGATTCTTATTGACATGGTCAATGTTTCCAAAATCGTTGAGAATCATAAAGGAAAATGTTTCATGCAAAGGATTTCGGTTCCGAAATAAACAGGTAACCTGCTTGAGATACAACGCCCTGCTTTCGTGCAGGGAACCAGCCGCCTTCGGGCGGCTTTTTTTGTCTTTTTTTCAAAAAAAACAGCTCAAATATTTGGTCAATAAACAAATGTTTATTATCTTTGCATTGTCAAACAGAAGTTAAACCAACAAACAAAACGACAATGAATGAGAACTTAAGAAATCTGCTCAAGACCACTTACAGCGAGCTCACGCAAGTGGAACTGAAGCTCAAGGTGGTGAGTTTCCTGCTGAAGAGCGGCGCGAGGGTCAACGAGGCGGAACTTGACGAATTGCTGGAGCGAAGAGACAATCTGAAACGGCTGATTGAGGAATTGGAGAAACAACATTAACAGGCTTGGGGGCAAGCACCCCCAGCCATTAACACAAATGGATATGGACGAGAAAATCAAGAAACTTGAAGAGATGATAGCAGCCGGGGACCCGGCCGTGATGGATTACCTGGCAGAGGTGACGGCTCAAGCCACATCGCCTGAAGACAAGTCGCGCCTGGATGAACTTGCTGCCCGGCTGATGAACGAGTCACGAGAGAGCCTTGACCGCGCGGAGCGGGCCATCGAGGAGCACCTGCTGCGTGAACAGCTGGGCCCGCTGGCCGAAGCGCTGAACATGAGCTATATCGCCCGCACCTACTTCGGCAAGTCGCGCTCATGGCTGAGCCAGCGCTTGAACGGCAGCGTGGTGAACGGGAAGCGTGCCTCGATGACCGATGAGGAAAAGGCCACCTTGACAAGCGCGCTGCAGGACATCCAGAGCCAAATATCGGCTTTCACCCGAACCGCATAGGATGGTTGCTTCTGTTTGACGACTAAGCCACCATTGATCGGCGTCCCTGGCCTGAGGCCCGGGGCGCTTTTTTTGTCTTTTGGGTGGTAATTACCGGGGTGTAACTTTGCGCCAGGATAACGAACCAAAAGACAAAAAAGTGATGAGAAAGGAGATTATCAATTACCTGAAGGGTCCGCGCCCATGGGCGGCGGGTGTTGCCCTGTATCTGAAGTATGGCCACAACCTTATGCTGCGTAAGACGTTCATGCACCGCATGGAGACGGCCGACTTGAGAGTGACACTCATCGAGGAGCTGCGCAAGCTGGCTGGCTTGAGTGCCACCGAGTTGTCACAGCTCAAGCGCACCGCCTCACAAGGGACTGGGAAAACCATGGAGCCGGAGAAAACCGAAACCAAGCCAGCAGCTGTTGAGGCGTCGCCGACGGTGAAGAAGATGATCCGGTTCAGGGAGAAGTTCAAGTTCCTGGACGCTCCGGACTGTCCTGATGAGCTGAAGGTGCTGGTGAGCGACATGTTTACGGCCCTGGGCAAATACAAGGATGCCCACGCCAAACTGGCGGCGATGCCCGACGATGCCGACCTGGCAGAGGCCGCCCGCCTAGCTGAGGAATGTGTGGAGAATTACCTGGCGAACCGCGAGATGTGGGAAGAGCTGGAGTATTACCAGAAACACGGCGAGGTGCTGGGCAAGTGCGCCAAATTGCGTGCTCTGAAGGAGGCTCAGGAAATTGCCTCCCTGGATGATCTGGAACTGACGCGCCGCTATAGCAGTGCCCAGGCGAACACCAGCAAGCAGCGCAAACGCCTCAAGGAGGCCGAGAAGTCCAAGGACGAGACCAAGATCGAGGCCGCCCGTGAGGCCCTGGCCAAATGGGAGACCAAGAGTGCCGCCCTGCGTGATGAACTGGAGAAGCGAAAAAAAAATTGATTGCTGAGCGTGACCAGGTAAACGCCCAACTGCAACGATGGAATGAGATCAACCGCCGGTCATCGCATCCGTGTGACCGCTCGGAGGTGGGCAAGCAGGTCATCATGCTGCGGGAACGGCGCGATGCCCTGAGTGCTCAGATCAGCGAGATTAACCACATCATCGATGGCGAAGAGTGAACTGTTACCGGCTGACCTGTTCAGTCCGACCGAAGACCAGGCTGAAAATATCCGGCGGCTGGCGGCGCTGGGTTACACTCCCGCCCGGATGGCGGCGGCACTGAAGCTCGACCGTGCCGAGTCGCTGATGTTCCAGCGTGACGCTGCCACACCTGGGACATCGGTGTCGGCACTCATCCGTCAGGGAGTGATCGAGACGGCAGCCTTGCCACAGATAAGCCTCCACAGTGCAGCCTCCAGTGGCGATGTGGATGCCTTTGCCGAGCTGCAGAAGGTGCAGCGGCGCAACCAATTCGACAACCTCATAGACCAGATGGACGACGATGAACTTACCCTCTACCAGTAATCAAGAGACCAAAGCGCTGGCGCGTATCGACTTTGATAGCATCGACATGGCGCTCATCGAGCAGGTACTTAGTACCGGCTCGCTCGACGCCTTGCCTGAGGCTGAGCGCCGCTACTATGACCTGATGGAGCTGGTGAGGGGACTGCGTGCCCGCCTCAAGTTCAACAACAAGGTCGTCACCAAAGCCGGTATCATCCGCTTGCTGAAGAGCGAGCCCTACGGCCTGAGCGACTACATGGCGCGTCGGGTGTATGCCGATTCACTCAATTTCTTTTATTCCCAGGATGAGGTGCGACCCCGTGCCTGGAGCAACTTCTATGCTGAGCGCTTGGAAAACTGGGCCAACCTGTTGTTCACCCAGGGTGATGCCAAGAACGCGCTGCGCTACATGAAGCTGGCGGCTGAGCTGCGCGGCTGCTTCGACCAGGAAGCGCCCGGTGTTCCGGAAGAACTGCTTAACCAGCAGCAGACGATCATCTACACCACCAACCGCCGTGACCTGGGTCTGCCGGCCACCGACCGCCGCCGGGTGGAGCAGCTCATCGATGCCATCCCCGAGGTGCCCGAGCTCGTGCGTGAATCGGTGAAGGAGGATGCAAATATCAGTCAGTTCAACCTCAAGAAACGCATGTTGCATGACATCGAGGATGCAGGTGCTCACCGACTGGGTGGACACGACGGTGTTCGTGGCGGTGTGCGGACGTGGTACCGCCAAATCGACGGTCATCCAGGCGCGACGGCTTTACCGCTGCGTGTACGACATGCCGGGCGGGGCGTTCGCCTTTGTCGCCAATACCTACAGTAACCTGACCAATAACATCATGCCGGCTGTGCAGAACGGCCTCAAGCTGATGGGCATGATTGAGGGGGTGCATTACATTAAAGGTGTGCGCCCGCCCGATGAGTGGCGACGCCGCTGCAGCGTGATCGTGGATGACTACAGGTATGTGTATTCCTTCTTTAACGGCTCGGTGCTCTTCCTGGGTTCACTGGATAACCCCAGCCTGCTGGCGGGTAAGTCGGTTATCCACCTGTTCTTTGACGAGGCGAAGTATGCCAAGGAGACCAAGGTGAACCGTGCGATGCCCATCCTGCGTGGCGACGCCATCACCTACGGCCGTAGCCACCTGTTCCTGGGAATCACCATCACCACCGATATGCCGGACGTGAATGAGGGGGAGTTTGACTGGTTCTTCCGTTATGCCGGTGAGATGGACCCCGAGCGCATTGAGCTGATCATCCAGGCTGCCGCCATCCGCAACGAGATACTCACCACCCTGGTGAACGAGCGCCACAAGAAGACGCCTGACGGTGCCAAGGTCAAGCGCCTGGCCAAGAAGGTGGATTACTATGACCGGGCATTGCTGAAGCTGCGCAAGGGCCAGACCTTCTTCATCAACACGTCAAGCCTGGTGAACATCGAGATTCTGACGCCCGAGTATATCGAGCGACTGTACAACGGCACCCTGGAGCTGCACGAGTTCCTGAAGAGTGTGCTGGGTATGCGCCCGGGCTTGCGCAAGGATCTGCGTTTCTATGTCCAGTTTAGCGAGCGCCACAAGTACACCGACGGCACCGTGAGCGGAGAGGCTGCCTACTACTCGCGTGAGCTGCGATATCTGGATGCCAACGAGCCCATCGATGGGGGTATGGACTTCGGCAACATGTTGTCGCTGGTCATCGGCCAGGCCGACGGCAAGACCTACCGCATCCACAAGAACCTGTTCGAGATTCCCCCGCGCTGGTTCCGTGAGCTGGCCGACCAGTTCCTGGACTTCTTCCGCTACCACCAATGCCGGGAACTCAACCTGTACTATGACCGTGCCGGCAACAACTACCAGCGCCAGGGCGAAGACCATGCCGGCAAGATCAAGCAGGCCATCGAGTATGACGCCTCGGGGCGTCGCACCGGCTGGACGGTGAACCTGATGAGCCGCCACCAGGCGACGATCCGTCAGGCTGCCGAGTACTCCTTCATGCAGGAACTGATGGGCGGTGACAACAAGATGCTGCCGGCGCTGCTGGTCGATGCGGTGAACTGCCGCGAGATGGTCAGCAGCATCGAGGGAGCCAAGGCGGAGGTCAAGTACCGGGGCAACGTCAAGATCGTGGCCAAGGTGAAGCGCAGCGAGAAGCTCGAACCCAAGAAGCTGCCGATGCTGTCCACCAACTTCAGCGACGCCTTCAAGTACCTGATGATGCGGCGCCGCTGGCTGCAGGCCCTCAAGGGCGCGCCCCAAGTGCCCACCGATTCGTTTGTGGACCGCTTCATGGCCGACCGAAGAAAAAAGAAATAGTAACCTTGATTTCACAGTGTGGTTTATTCACCATCCTTTCTTTGCCCCGCCCAGTCGTGAGACCCGGCGGGGTTAATTCTTTCCAATCCGATATCGGCTGGAAAGAATCACCTCACCGTCACCCTCTCGGTTACAGGTTGCAAACCGCCCGATGGCTCACATTTCACCATCGGAGAGGCGGTAATTGCCTTTGCGATTCTGAGCGGTTCGGCACTTCGGAGCGAGATGAAACAAAAAGATTTTTGTTTTTTTCAAAAATTTTTCTTGATTATCAGCGTGTTAGGTGCAATGACCTCAAAATTTTACCCCCAAAAACGCGTTTTTCGGGACGGTAAACGTGCATTTTCGGACGATTTCCACCCCATTTTGGACGCTTTTTGGACGCAAATTGGACGTTTTCGGCCAAAACAGGCGGGAAAAATCACTTTTAGGGATTCAAACTGGAGTTATTTTACTTTGGGATATTATTTTGGAAAAAAGTTGTCAAAACATTTGGTAAATAGTATTATTTTTACTACCTTTGCATCGTCAAAATAAATATTAATATTTTTATGAGACGATATACAGTTAGAGAGATCATTAAAATGCTCGACCACCGTCAATTCAAGCATCCGACCAAGAAAGGTCGCGTCACAGTTTGTGGAAAGCTCAGCGATGTGTTGGGCCAAGAACTGTTGAACAGCATCTGGAAGCAGGCGGGGTGGAAATAATAAACCACCCCAGCCTGGTGCTGGCAATCTAACGTATTCGTTTCATCTGCCAACAAAAGAGCAAACATTTTATTAACCATTAACCTAAAGAAACAAGAGGTGTAGCAATGAAAAAATTAACAGTACACGTGTCATGGTACGAAAAGAACTTCGGTGCCGCCTTTGGGGATGAAGTCCCCGGTGCCGTGGTGCTTACGGCCAAGACATTTGAAGAATTACAGGAAGCAGTTCCCGAGACCTTGCGCTTCCACGTCGAGGGGCTGCTTGAAGACGAGGACGAGGAAGTTCCCGACTGGCTTGCCAAGGGGGACTACGAGTTCGAGTGGGACCTGGACACCGCCGCCCTGCTCCAGGTCTGCAGCCAATTTGCCACCTTGGCTGCAATTTCGCGCGCCAGCGGAGTAAACGAGCGCCAGTTGAGCCACTATGCCAACGGCACGAAGAAGCCCCGCAAGCCCCAGCGCCAGCGCATCGTGGACGGTCTGCACAAGATTGGCCGTTCACTGATGTCAGTGATGTAGAAGAAACAACACATTAAAGAGCTCCGCCCTGCTTTCATGCAGGGAACCAGCCGCCTCCGGGCGGCTTTTTTTGTGCGTCAGTCATAGATACTATATCGATGTAATTTTACCCTATTTTGGTAAATTTAGCAGTAGTTATTTTAAAATTAAGAATGATGGCATTATCTTTGCAAGAGAATTGTTACCCGTGTGACATTACTCTTCATCAGATTGATGCCTCTTTCCCGTACTGTACAATAGCTTCACCAACCAATTAAACATAAAGAGATGCCTGTAGATAAACAATATGCTGATTTCGTGAGATCGTTGGCCAGGTCTGGCGATGGTCGAACTTTTTTGAATTCCGACGAAGACAAAGCCGTTGAAGTGCTGGTCAACCTGTTTCAGATTTCTACAGAAGAGGTGCGCATTTTTGCAGGGAATTTGTGCGAGCATGTAGGAGACAAGCCGGAATATATCATTGCCTTGAGCGAATTTGTCGAGCGGGGAGGAAAATTGTTCATCCTTTTGAACAATTATGATAAAAAGAAAGCTGAGGGCTCAAATCTTTTCAAACGATTGGCCTACTTCAAATCTTTGGGCAAACCGATTTTCATCAAAAGCACGCCAGCTCATCCATATATAGTGAGTGATAAAGATAAGAAAGAAGTGCATTTTACTGTTGGCGACAGGAAGGCATTCCGTATTGAGACTGATATTGTGAATAGAACCGCTGTTTGCAATTTCAACTTACCCGAGATGGCAGATGAGACTGCGAAGTTCTTTGACTCGTTGTTCAAACGCGAAGATGCTACTGAGATTGATGTCGAAAATTTGTTTGAGGATGGAGATAAATGATTTTTCAGCTCTGATTCAATTGACTGCCACGCTTACAATAGCCTTTGTCGCGGTGGAGTATGTCAAGTCTTATACGCGGGTGGTGTGCAATCGTATTTTCGGTTTAGAAAAGACTGTGAAAGATGCATTTGCCGAATGTCTAAAGTGCCTGACTGACACAGAAACACTTGAAAAGATCACGCCACCGATGATTAGCGGCAAAAGCACAAACAACATCGTCCAGGAGGCACAACTAAAAAATGAAACGCTGCGTAAGGAAATTATAGATCTTGAGGAAAAGAACTTGGCAGCAATTGGTTCGGTGTGTCGTGCTCACAGCATGTCATCTCTGTGTTTCTTCCTGTTCATGTCTAACACTCTGCTTTTGTTTTTGGCTTGCCTTGAGAGCCGTTTTGCTCTATATACCCATGTCGCTTGCATCGTGTTATGCATTTTCTCGATTCTTTATTTAGCCTTTGGGTGGAGCCTTGGCGAAAAGAAAAATCCGGTAAAGTTGTGCAATTTTATGTCATTGAAGCATCCGATGTATAGTGTCGGCGTTATGGCTGTTCTGACAGTTGCTGCAGTTGTATTGGCTATAATATTCATTAACTCATCATTTATCCAGAATGTCGAAGGGTATTGGTGGGTAGTTCTGCTTGCGTTTCTCTTTGTCTCTTACCTCAATTTTGTGATGTTTGTAATCAAGATACGGAGTAAGTCTCTTGGATTCCTTAATGAAATCTATAAATTGAAGGGGGACAAAAAGAAGGAATGCGAAGTCGCACAATCGGATATCAAGGACCTAATGGGGGCCTGTAGGCTGAATGACAAGTTGAAATCGGATAATCAAACGAGCGCGAGTCAATTGATCGCCGGCGTGGCTACAAGAAGTTATCCCCGTCCACCTGGTTCGCGCAGATATCCAGGCAATAACAAATTGGCGACATAGAATGATTCAGAGTCGGCCTTTTCAAGATTAGAGAATAAGCGGGATTGAGACTGCTTAAAGGTGCCGAAAGGGGGGAAATAAACTTTTCCGGCACTTTTTGTTGAGCGTCGATGGCATCGCCGCGTACTGGACGGGAATGGCCCTAATTGTCGCTGATTTTGTATGTTTTTGAGCATATTTCGGATTTTTTAGACACAAAAATTTGGCGGGATCCGGGAAAACGATGTAATTTTGCATCAACCAATCAATCAACGCTCTGCTTTCTTGTAGAGACATGGCCGCTTTCGGGTGGCTTGATTAACAACTAGATTATCCCCCTTAGATGAAAAAGGCTAAGGCTTGCCACCTCGCTGAGGTGGCTATTTTTTAAAATATGGAGAAACAACGAGTTATAGTTTATATCGACGGATTCAACTTCTTCTATGGTCTGAAAAGTGAGGCCAAGTGGAAGCGCTTCTATTGGCTTGATTTTGTCGCGCTGTTCGAGAAATTCATGAAACCGAACCAGGAACTGATTGCCGTGAAGTATTTTTCAGCCAGGCCGACAGAGCCGGGGAAGAACCAGCGACAGTATGCGCTTTTCCAGGCAAACAAAGAGAATCCCAAGTTCAGGCTCATCCTGGGCAAATACCTGAGCAAACATATTACATGCTTCAATTGCGGCAATGTGATTAACACCTATGAGGAGAAAGAGACTGACGTGAGGATAGCGACTCAGATTGTCAGCGACGCATACGAGGACAATTGCGATGTCGCCATCGTTGTGTCGGCAGACAGCGACTTGATCCCTGCCGTTGAGATCGCCAAGTCCACCGGGCATAAGGTATTCGTATTCTTCCCGCCGAACCACTACTCGAGCAACCTGGCGGCGCTGGGCAGTAGCAGGCCCATCCTCATGTCTAAATACAAAGCCCGCTTCAACCAGAGCCTGCTGCCTGATGTTGTGCACCTCAAGGCAGAGAAATTTGACTTGAGGATTCCGGCAAAATGGAAAGCGATGCAGTGATTTAGAAAACATGTTTTACAGCATATTTTTGAAAATTTCCTGTCAAAAATTTGGCGGGAAGTTTTTTTCTGTCCTATCTTTGCAGCGCTTACACTCAACGATGTTTGTCATCGCCGCCTGAGCGTCGGTTATCCGCTCGAGAATCAGTCGGGCTTTTTTTATGCCCGCTTCAGCCGATAGAAGGCTGCCTTTCCGATCCATACATGGCGCTCTCCGGAGATGACACTTGTTGGGTGTAAGCAACGGAACAGGCAGCCGTTTTTATATTCTGCCTATTGCTTACACCCAACAAGTGTTATGAACACATCGATTCAAATCCAATCCCGGGGAGAGCAACAAGAAGCTCTGGCCACAGCACTGGGCCATGCCGTGCTGAAGTTTTTAACCTTTAAGATCAATGCGCTGCTGGCGCTGTGTGCCCTCATCAGCGTCATGTGCTGGCTCATTGACGGTGGCGGAGCCACCGCCCACGGAACAGCCACATGGTGCTGCGCCTGGGTGCTGCACTTCGCCGTCATGGCCATCATTGATATCGCGAAAGGAGGTGCCAGGTTATGATGGATACCGCCAGACAACGCCGTGCCCAGCAGGCCGAGGCCAAGCATGCCGCCGACCTGCGTGCCTTGCGCCAGGCTAAGGAGGATGACCTGCAGGAGCTCAACGACCGCCACAAGTTGCTGCGTGGGGCCTACAACATGGAGCGCATCGGCATCAAGGAGGACTACCGGCTGCGCCGTCTGAACCTGAAGACCCAGATTGAGTGCCTGAAAGACCAGCGTGCCAACGTGCGTCACGCCCTGAGCGTGGATGCCGACACGTCGGGCATGGGCAACCTTGACGACCTGACGATGCAAATCAACAACCTGCAGGTGGAGCTCATCGGCATCGACCGCAAGCAGGCCGTCGCCCTGCAGGACGCTGAGTCCAAGTTCAACCTGCGCTGCAAGGACATCGCCGAGGAGCGCCGTGCCATCAACAAGCACTACATCAACGAGGCCGTTAAACTGCAGGAGGCCTATCTGCAGCATGTGGAGGAGAACCGCCAGCTGCGTGAGGCAGAGGAAGGAGGTGAGGTGTAATGGAATACAACGTCAAGCCGTTTAATGACAAGACAGCTCGCCGCATCACCGATGGCACAATCAAGGGCTTTATCCGCACCAGGAGCGGGGAGAATGTCAGGATTCTGTGCAATGATGCCAATGGGCCATTCCCACTCGTTGGGCTAATCCAAGGTGAACTGGGTGATATCGCCCATCAGTGGACGCTGACCGGCAAATCCGACACCAGACCGAATGTAAAAACGCCCAAAGACTTGATTATGTTCGTCCCTGATGAGGAAGGAGGTGCTGAGGCATGAAGACCTATATCTGCACCGAGGTGATTACCTACAATGCCAAAAACCAGAAAAGCGTACTGGTTAATGACTATGCCCAGCGGTTCAAGCACACGCTCATCAAGGGGAAAAAGCCCGCGATCGCGCTGGTTAAGTCCATCAAAGACTACTGCAAGGTCCTGGACAAGAAGTTCCCGCGAACCCGTCCGCTGATTGTGCAGTCCTACGCGCTGCAGGGAGATGTGAACCACATCACCGTCTATTGCGGCGACCCCACATCGATGAGCGGCCAGCCCAAGGCCGCAGTCATCTTGCTGGCCCCTCTTGCCGGGGAAATTGACATGGATAAGCAGGAGTCCGGCACCATCGCGTTTGAGCCAGAGGAAGGAGGTGACGGCCATGAGTGAAGCCAATCAGTATATCATCAGCGGCCGCCATCGCGAGACGAAACAACGTTTTGCCCTGATCGAGCCTGCTGACTATGAGAAGGTGCGTGCGATGGAGAACCAGGTGACCAAAGCGGCGCTCAAGGTGTTTGGCGGCATCCGCATCAACCGCTATCGAGCCGACAAGCCGTTCCCCTACTTCGACATCACGGAACTGTATTCCAGGAAAGGAGGTGAGCAGTCATGAGTCAGCATGAGATGCATGTTTTTGAGTTCAAGAAGGGCGCCAAGCTGGTGCAGCGGATTGAGTGCGACTGGGTGGAGGTGCGCCGCTCGGGCAACGAGATGGCTGACGATATAGGCCCGGTGGACCTGTACTGCTACAACGACCCAGTGAACCGCTGGGAACGGATGGGCCGCTTTGAGGGCAATATGCGCTACACGAACGCCTGGGGCGAGCCATGCGAGATCAGGTCTGATTTCATGGGATTGGATTTCGCCAAGAAGAAAGGAGGCTGAACATGGTGAACATCACATCGATCACGATCACTTATCAGCAGAAGTTTGCTGACGGCAGGGAGCAGAGTATTACCTTGCTGGCGGAGTGCGGTAATGTGAGAGACAGAGGAGAAGCGACCGTGGCAGAGCCACGGCCCACGAGACATGATGAAGTTACTCCCCCCCCTCCGAAACAGCAGCCAAAAAGATGAAGGCCAATGCCTATACTGAAGAGGAGAAAGCGGAGATAGCGCGCGCTTACCGAGCTGGCGATACGGTCCCGATGCTTGCCGAGCGTTATGGCCGAAGCCGTAGTGGCATCGCTCAAATCCTGAGCAAGATGGGGGTAAAAAGAGGCGAAAAGGATTCTTCCCCCGGCGCTACCGAGGATGAAAAAGCGAAAAGTCCTTTAGAAAAACCGTGGTATCTGAAAAAGTGAGGTAAAATTTTCCTTAGTATGGAATTATTTACTATCTTTGCAAAAACAAACGAAAGTGCCCGTGCGAGGGGGTCATAATGTAAATTAATTTTGAGTTAAACAAAGCAATCACAAGGCCTGACGCGTGGCCGGGGCTGTTGCCCCTCGCTCGGAAGAAGTAAAAGCAGTCCCCGCCACCGCGGCCGTGGTTGTAACTACGAGTCAGACTAATTGAATCAATTAATAACCGTTAAAAATAAATTGTTATGAGAGACGGACAAACTATTAATACTGCTGGTGTTGTCCAGCGCGAGATGAGTGAGCGCCAGGCTGAAGTGCTTAACGAGTTGCAGACTGGTGGTGAGAACGGTGTTGCGGATATGTACCTGCGTGCACTGAAGTCGGTGAAGACCCGCCTTATCATGGATGACGAGTATGAGCCGAGTGAGAACCTGTCGCTGGTGCGCGTGCTGACGATGCTTGAGGGCGACCTTGAGGCGTTGAGTGGCGCTGCTGGCGGATCTGACGAAGGAAGTAATTAAAAGTAATACTTTTTCATAATGCATGCAAGCCCTGGCGCGAGACGCGGCGGGGCTTGTCCTTTAATTGAGGGAGTAGTGGTTTATACCTTTGTGGTGTTATGATGGAGGATAGCAACATCTTGTTAATGATCATCAGCAACGTGGTGACGCTGCTGAGCGGCGGCGGCTTGGGGTGGATGTTCACCATCAAGTCGCAGAAACGTCAGCAGGAGGCTGACGCGATGAAGAGCGCGCAGGAGGTGTACCGCGGTGTGATCGAGGACCTGAACAACGAGCGCGGTCGGCTGCA
>CADAFP010000061.1 GCA_902787185.1 uncultured Bacteroidales bacterium
GAAGGCCTCCACGCCCACCTTCTTGGCGAAGTCGAGCAGGAATTGCTGGATTTTCTCAACATGTCCCGAGGGACGGGGAATCTGCGTCAGCGCATAGAAATTGCGCCAGATGCACGTCGGTTGCAGTTTTTCAATTTCGTTCATTTCTTGATTCTGTTAATGTCTTATTAGGTTTAAAAAGAATGTAGTCTATTACGGCTGCAAATATAGTAAAAAAGTTTTTAGTTTCTAGTACATAGCCTTTTTTTTAGACAACAAGGACAAAAGTATTTAAACAATAGGTATAACCTTTTGCTTTGGCATCCGCATAGGCCAGTAGGGTTATATTGCGATGATGGCGTGACGTGGCTGACGTGACCGCCCGTTTTGTGTCAAAAAGCAATATGGCGTTTATGGCACTTCTTTTTCAACCCGTTGGTTTTCAGTGATGTTTTTCCTCGTTGCACAAGCAATGGGGTGAGGGGGAATTGATAACGAATGTTAAAATCACTTTTACCTCTCAGCGACAAAGGTACAATCCACCACCTCAAGAAGTCAATACCAAAAAGCATGTATACTACGAATTACACGAATCGAACTAATTCTTGGCATCCTCGCTTTTTTTATGCGAATTACACGAATGACGGCAAATCAAGCATAAAACATTTACCGACATTTAAGGCTATTTAATGTCAATTACAGTAAACACTTGAACGACTTGAACATCTACTCAATGTAAGCTTTTAATTAATCAGTTCTTTCAATAATTGTCTATATCGATTATATGCCGCATCCATTTTCTGTGATAATTTAGAAATCTTTTGGATATCATCTTTTGATGGTAATTCCAGTTTTATGCGTGATAACCATTCGAGTTTTAAGTCCGCTCTAGCTCCTCCTAAGCAATAGTCATTTATTATAACTTTATATTCAGCCAACTTAAGCAATCTCAGAAGATAGTAATTTGGGATTTCATTAATATTTATAATTCTGAAAACAGGATAGATACTTGATACATACATGTTGTTAGCAAGTTGAGGCACAATTCCAATACTTCCAACATTTATACGGTGAGGGTTATAGGTAAAATCTCCAGCATAGACGCGTTTATATTTTTGAGATTTAGCATTTAACTCGGCTGCCGTTAGCTCCTCACCGATATAAATACCATTTTTGGTCACAGATAAGATAACGCATTCTTCTGAATCATCGTTAAATATATCAAGATCAAACTTTTCAGTACGTTCTTCAATGTATTCTCCAATAGTTTTTAATGAAGATGGATTCTTCACAGTTGGAAAATGTTCCATATATACGAACGGGAACAAATTATAATCATGTTCAAGTATCATATCGTATGAAACATTTACAGAATTAGGAGCTTCAACAATACGTAATTCTTTTTCAAAATTATAATCCATTAAAAATTTATTGCAATCAGATTGACCACAAAGAGGACGTCTTCTTGCTCCTAATTCAAAACCATCATTTCTAATGACGTACATTGAAATATCCTTAGGTTTGCCTGATTGATCGAGATTTTGTTTTTTATAGGCAAATATTATGCTTGTCTTTGTTGGTGTGTAAGGATTAAATACGCCTCTTGGAAGTGAAACAACGATAATTCTTGAACTTTCATCAATAATTTTCTTTCTTATATTATAAGTGTCAGTCCCGTATAAAAACGTATCGGGAACAACAACAGCAATTCTTCCTCCTTTTTTAACAGCTTTCCAAATGTGTTGCATAAATAAACTGTCTCCATTATTGGTTGGATAATCATAGAAAGCACCATGTTCTACTTTCTGAGAATAAGGAATATTGGAAATAACAATATCGAAATTCTCTTTTTCTACTTCAGAAAGACAATCCATTTGACGAATATGGGTGTGTCCATCGCCAAAAAGAATCATATTCATCTTGGCAATTCTTGCAGTTGAAGTTATTTCACGACCATAAACACTTTCTTCTCTAATAATCCTGCGCTTTTCTTTCTTTTCCTCTTTAACTTCGGCTGAGTCGGTAGAGTATTCTTTTACATCTGTAAAATTCCTTAAATGTTTAAAGCACTCCAAAAGGAAACCACCTGTACCACAACAAGGATCATAAATCTTTTCGCCAAATATGGGATTTAATAGTTTAACTATCATTTTAACAATATGGCGCGGTGTGTAATATTCACCTAAATCTTTATTTCCATTTGTGACATTACGGAGAAAAAATTCAAAAGCATCACCTTTAACATCAGTATCAACGTCTCTAAAAGGAATACTTTCAATTAATTCAATGAGATCAATCAAAATTTTCTCATCGTTAATATTTAATGATGATTCAAAGACATCTCCATATGCGTCTTTTAATTTTTTCTTAATTGTATCCTCTAAATAAGATTTCACCTCAGATTCTTCAATATTAAAACTGGGGCCTATTACAGATGGAGTTTTTTCAATCAGTTTACGCCAGTTACAAGATTTGTCAAGAGTATCTGAACCAGATAGTTCACCGATATCATCAAAATCATTTTTTAATTTTAAAAACATCAAATCAGAGAAGACAGAGAAACGCTCGTAGCCGTCTCTTAAACCTGCTTTCCTCAATAAATTATTTGCCCTTTTAAATTTAGTCAATAAATCGGCACGTGAAATAGAAAAACCTGATGGTACACTCTCAATATCAAAGTCACCCTCTATTAAACGCAGTAAAGTGTTTTCGTCAACAAAATCATTTATCTCAATTCCATCAATTTTGATAGCACCTTTATCCTTGGTGCATGCGTAGAATGAGCCTGAATTATAAACAAAGATAATTGGAATATCTAACGGGCTAGCGTAAAACTTAATTGCTTGATTTATTGCGATTTCAAGAGATACATTTGGCCTTTTTGCCTCAATTACAGCCAGTATTTGACCTGATCCCTGTTTATAGACTAAAAAATCGGGATTTTTACCATTTAAAGCATCATCTTGATATTGATACTTTGCACGCTCTCGATATATATTACAGTTAATATCAGTTTCATCCATATTGTACCCAAGAGAACGTAATCTATCCTCAATCTTTGTCCTTGTAAACACTTCAAGATGTTCCTTAATTGAATATTTAGACTTTTCCATCACAATCAAATATAATGGGTGTATTCTAATCACTTCAATCTAATTATTGAAACGATTATAATTTTGGTTGTGGCTCTCGGCAACCAGAGTTTTGATGATTAGAGGTCATACATATAAATACAAAGCGTGGAGCCAAGTCTGCTGCTCAGTTCCACACCTTGAGGCTCCGGAAAGTGCCCACTCTGTCAGAACGAGCAACGTCGAAAGCCCCACGAGGATGTGTATATCTAATCTCTCAAATCTCCACAAAGAGACCTGAGTGATGGATATAATACACCTATTGGGGCGTTCACGTTGCTTTGTTTTTGACAGAGTATTCTGAAATTTTCCGGATTTCAAGGTGTCAAAACCAAAGCGTTACAGTAAACGCCTGTATCTAATATGTCTTCATTGGCGGATGGTTGTAGTGGTCGCCGCTGCGACCGGATCCGTCAATGAATTGCTGCAAATTTAGTTGAAATTATGATTACAATCACAATTTTTGGGCTGATTTTTATGATTGCAGTCTTAATTTTGGGAGGATAGAGTGAAGAAAAAGGGGTGGGCTGCTGCGATTAGAGGTATTTTTTATTACTTTTGCGACTGATTGGGTGACACTCGGGCATTTGCCCATAGTTAGTGACTGTATTAAACAAGACTATAGTGTATATGAAAAAGATTATTTCTACCGCTCTGATTGCTGTCATCGGTATGTTGTCTTGTATGGCATCGGTTCCCGATGCCCCTCAAGGAAATGACGAGATTATTCTCCACGCCTGGTCGTGGTCGTTCAACACCATCAAGGAGCATTTGCCCGAGATTAAGGATGCGGGCTACACGATTGTGCAGACGTCGCCCATCAACGAGTGCGTTGTGGGCGAAGGCGGCGGTCGCCAACTCTTTGGCCACGGCAAGTGGTATTACCACTATCAGCCGACCGATTGGACCATCGGCAACTATCAGTTGGGAACGCGCGACGAGTTCAAGGCGATGTGTGCCGAGGCCAACAGCCTGGGACTGCGCGTCATCGTGGATGTGCTGCCCAACCACACGGTGATTGACCGCACCCAGATCAACGCCCGCCTCGATAGTGCCGTGCATGGCCGTGAGAACCTCTTCCATGCCAACGGTCTGTGGCCCATCAAGGACTACAGCGACCGTTACCAGTGCACGACCGGCGAGATGGGCACCCTGCCCGACGTCAATACCGAAAACCCCGACTTCCAGTATTACTACATGCAGTATGTCAACGACGTGCTCGCCTGCGGTGCCAGCGGTTTCCGCTACGACACGGCCAAGCACATCGGCCTGCCGAACGAGATGCGCGACCCCAAGTCACCGCAGAACGACTTCTGGGACGTCGCCATGGGCCGCAAGGCCGTCAAGGGCCTCAGGCTCGCTGTGCCCCGCGAGCAGCTGTTCATCTATGGCGAGGTGCTCCAGGACAGGAATGTGCCCGAGCAGGGCTATGCCGAGTATATGGACCTCACCGCCAGCAACTACGGATGGGTGCTGCGCAACGTCCTCAACAAGCACAATGCCCAGGCCGATAACCTGCTCACATGGCACCACTCGGTGGACCCCGCCCACCTCGTGACCTGGGTCGAGTCGCACGACACCTATTGCAACGAACACGCCTCGGCTGGCATGAGCGACGAACTCATCCGCCTCGGTTGGGTCTTCCTGACCGCCCGCAAGTATGGCACGCCCCTGTTCTACTCCCGTCCTCACGGCAGCACCCGCGAGAACTATTGGGGTGACAACGAGATCGGCAAGGTGGGCAACGACGAGTTCAAGCACCCCGTGGTAAAGGCCGTCAACGAGTTCCGCCACCGCAACATCAACCAGCCCGAGAACCTCGTGTTCAGCGAGAACGGCAAGCAGATCATCGTCGAGCGCGGCAACCGAGCCGCCGTGGTCATCAACCTCGACGAGCAGCCCAGCCAGGTCGCCATCCCCGTCACCCTGAGTAACGGCAAATACCGCGACGCCGTCACCCGCCAGCGTCTCCAGGTCAAGAAAGGCATCCTCAAGGCCACCCTCGCCCCCATGACCGCCTACATCCTCTACAAGTAACCAGACTTGTAGTTAGGATTTGACGAGAACCAACGCAAATACCCTATCAAACCTGCTCACGATGAAAAAAAGACTATCTATCGGGCTATTCAACCGTTTTACCCAACAGACAATGAGGAAGTGTTTTGGGGTGGTTATTGTTGCCTTAATGGCATTGTCGGTAGTGGGGCAGGAGGTGCCTCAATTTGACAGTTATAGTTTTGAGGGGTGGAGCTACAATAACCCTAACATCGAACTGTCAACCGAGAACATCGCTGGCGGTAGGGTGGTTCTGTATGTCAACAGCGAGGATGTGGCACTGACGCTCATTTCGCCCGAATTTGACTGCCACGGCATCGACAGCATTGCCGCCAACGTGCTGTGGTACACCGGGACGTTCCATTATGAGGATTTTGACCTGTCACGCGCGACCTTGACCATGGCCATCGACAATGCCCTGGGGGAGCCTGTGGACTCGGTCACCTGCGTGCCCACGACCACCGGCAGCTCACGCACGCTCAAACTGCGGCTTGCCGTTCCCAACGGGATGGGGACCGGCCGACTGCGCTTTGTCTCATGGACGGGCGACTTGATCAGCAGTGGGGCCATCAAGCGGGCAGTCATCACGGGCATCGCCGCGTCACCCCACGATGACGTCATGCTGGGTGACGTGGATGGCGACGGGATGGCCAGCATCGCCGACGTCACCATCATCATCGACTACCTGCTGCAGGGTGACGGCAGCGGCATTAACCTCGAGGCGGCCGATGTCGATCAAGACGGCATCATCGCCATCGCCGACATCACCACCCTCATCGACATCATCTTGAGCAGGTCAGCAACAGCCAAGTAATCAATAGGGTAAAGAACACGGCTTTATCATGCCCTGCTGTGGCGGATGCCGTAGAGCATCACCACGACGAAGCAGACGGCGGGGACGATAAAGGAGAGGTTGACTGAGGGCAACACGGTCACCTGACTGTCGATAATCATCGCCTGCAGTGCGGGCAACAAGCTGCCTCCCAAAATAGCCATTATCAAGCCTGCCGAGCCCAACTCGGCATCCTCCTGCACACCACCCAGGGCGATGCCGTAGATGGTGGGGAACATGAGGCTCATACATGCCGACACAGCCACGAGGCAGCACATTCCCGTGCGGCCTCCGACCAGAATGACACCGCACAGCAGCACCAGCGCCACGGCGGCAAAGAAGGCCATCAACCTGCCGGGCTTGACGTATTTCATCAGGGCAATGTTGATGAAGCGCATGACGCAAAAGAGCACCATCGCCACGATATTGTAACGCTGCGACAGCACTTCGGCGGCCTGCTCGGTCATCCCCTCGGCCATAAACACGCGGGTGCCATACTGGATGATGAAGGTCCAGCAGGTGATCTGTGCTCCCACATAGAAGAACTGGGCCACCACACCACGGCGGTAGGGCTTGTTGGACAACAGACGGCGAACGGCGGGCAGCAGGGGCTCACGGCCCGTACGGGAGGTTTGCCTGAGGGCAGGGATGCGCACCAGCAGCATCACTGCCAGCAAGGCCAGGATGACGATACCCAGCAACGCGTAGGGTTGGACGAGGACAGCCAGATCGCTCTGCTTCAACGCCTCGAACTGCGCATCGTCGAGCGTGGCGCGCTGTGCCGTGTCGAGTGGCGACAGACGTGCCTGGATGAAGTGCATTGCCACAAACATGCCCGCAAGCGACCCGATGGGGTTGAACGACTGAGCCAGATTCAGGCGGCGCGTCGCCGTCTCGCGGTCACCCATGAGCAGGATATAGGGGTTGGCCGTGGTCTCGAGGAACGACAGGCCGCAGGTGAGGATGAAATAGGCGAGCAGGAAGGGGGCAAAACTGCCCATCGCCCAGGCAGGGATGAACAGCAACACACCCAAGGCATAGAGCGCCAGTCCCATCACAATGCCGCTGCGGAAGGTGTGGCGGCGGATAAACAGCGCGGCGGGCAACGCCATGCAGAAGTAACCGCCGTAGAAGGCCACCTGCACCAGCGTGCCGTCGGTCACACTCATGCGGAAAATCTTGGAAAACGCCTTCACCATCGGGTTGGTGATGTCGTTGGCGAAGCCCCACAGTGCAAAACAGCAGGTCACCACGATAAAGGGCAGCACATAGCTCACGCCCTCACGTGTCACCAACAATCGAGATTTCTTATTGTCGTCAGTCATTTTTTCAGTTTTTAGTTTTTAGTTTCTAGTCCCTAGTTGGCATCCGCCAACCCCTAACTCCTAACTCCTAACTCCTAACTTCTAACTGAAAAACCTTTTCCATGAGTTGCCACTTGGCGGTAGAGGGGGCGTTGGGGTCACAGCCCTGGAAACGGGCGACATAGGCCTCCCATTCGGCCTGGCGGGGCAGGGTGGCCAGTCGCGCGTTGTCCTTTTCCCAGTCAAAGTCATCGACCGTGTCACAGATCATGAACAGGCGGTTGCCCAGAATGTAAATCTGCATGTCGAGGATACCCACACTGCGGATGCCCTCCTGAATCTCGGGCCACACATGGGCGTGGGCCTCGACGTATTTCTCAATCATTTCGCGGTCATCCCGCAATTCAAGGGTTTGACAATAGCGTTTCATATTGTTATCGGTATAACTGGTTTAAGGACTTTAGGGACCTTAATGGCGGATGCCAACTCCTAATTCCTAATTCCTAACTCCTAATTTTTAAAGAAATGGCGCCGTCGGGGAAGTGGGCACGGTCGCGGCACACGAGGGCGAGGTAGCCTCCGCCGCCGGCACCGGGCATCTTCCACGCCAGCACGCCGTCAAGGGCGCTGTAACGGTCGATGTAGTCCTGCACGCCAGGCTGAATCATCGCGGGGAACATCGCCACCTGAGCCTCAAACGAAGCCCGATAGGCTGCGGCAAAGGCGTCGAGGTCACGCCGTTGGATAGCGTCCCAGCAGCTGTCGGCAGCGCCAGCCAGGGCACGCACCTTGACGGGCGTGATGTCCTTGCCCTCGACCACGCTGCACCCCGGGCGGCGCGGGAACATCGGAATCATGCACAGGTGGTCCTCCAGCCAGCCCAGCAGGGCAGGGTCACAGGTATATTCGATTTTCTCGGGCCAATAGCTGCCATTGTAATAATGTCGGGCGAGGCCTGGCACACAGATGCCGATGGCATCCTGGGCACCGCTGACGATGCCGTCGCTGCGCTCGGGGTCGTTCTCGAGGCAGAAGATGAGGCGTGCAAGCATCTCGGGGTCCATGTCGGGCAACCGATAGGGCCACACACGCTTGATGGTGTTGCGGGTGCTCGTCGAGAGGCCGCAACGCTCACGCACCTCAAACGTCGGCTCCAGCGAGATGGTCAACGCCCAGCCAGGGGCATGACACGAGACATAGGGCTGGTCAATCCATGTGCCGGCAAGGTCCAGGCGGGTGGGCAGCTGGCAGGTGGCCTGCTTGAGGTCGGTGCTCGAGCGGGCTTCCAGGCCCTGGGCGGGCACACGCTGGAGCACGATATACTCCATGCCGCGCTCACGGCACAGCTGGCGTTTCTCCTCGCGGTCGCCGTCCTCGTTCACCACCAGGCAGTCAGGGCGCACGATGTCGAGCGTGGGCCGGAAATCCAGCATACCCTCGCCCTGGTTGATGTAAGCCTCCTTGACATAGCGGATGGCACGCACCATGAACAGGCGCTCCCGCTCGCTGTAGAGGGTCTTGTGCCCCTTCAGCGCCTCGATGGTACGGTCACTGCCGATGCCCACATACAGGTCACCATACTGCGACGCCTGCCTGAAAAACTCCACATGCCCCGAGTGCAACAAGTCATAACACCCCGACACAAAAACCTTTTTTCTGCTCTCTGCCACTTCTCTAATATTGGATTGGTTAGTGCCACAAAGGTACAACATCCCGTCCACAAGAGCATCATGAAGGGCGGAAAAATACTCTCCGCCCTCGTTTTCAGCTTTATTGTTTAACTTAAAATTTTGTCCCTATTCTGGCACGCTCTTGAGGGTCCGGGCAATGTCGGCATCCGAAATCTGGTAGTTCATCAGGTCGCCGTTCAGGTATTGCTCATAGGCACTCATGTCAATCAGGCCATGCCCCGAGAGGTTGAACAAGATGACCTTGTGCTCGCCTGTCTGTTTGCACTGCTCGGCCTCACGGATGGCGGCGGCAATGGCATGGCCGGACTCGGGGGCGGGGATGATGCCCTCGGTGCGGGCAAACAGCATCGCGGCATCAAAGGACTCCAGTTGCGGAATATCCACACCACGCACCAACCCGTCCTTCAACAATTGGGAGATAATCATACCGGCTCCGTGATAGCGCAGGCCGCCCGCATGGATGTTCGCAGGCTTGAAACTGTGGCCCAGCGTGAACATCGGCAACAAGGGAGTGTAACCGGCCTCGTCGCCGAAGTCATAGCGGAACTCGCCTCTTGTCAACTTGGGGCAACTCTCAGGTTCGGCAGCAACGAACTCGGTATGCTTGCCGTCCTTCAGGTTATGCCGCATGAAGGGGAAAGCGATGCCACCGAAGTTTGACCCGCCGCCAAAACAAGCAATCACCACGTCAGGATATTCCCCGGCCATGGCCATCTGCTTCTCGGCTTCAAGGCCGATGATGGTCTGATGCAGGCCCACGTGGTTGAGCACCGAGCCCAGGGTATATTTGCAGTTAGGCGTCGTCATGGCCAGCTCCACCGCCTCCGAGATGGCTGTTCCCAGCGAGCCCGGGTGTTGAGGGTCACGGGTGATGATGTCCTTGCCCGCACGGGTGGACATCGAGGGCGACCCTGTCACTGCCGCGCCAAAGGTGCGCATGATCGACGAGCGGTAGGGCTTCTGCTGCATCGAGATCTTCACCTGATAGACCGCCGATTCCAGCCCGAAGACCGAGGCGGCATAAGCCAAGGCGGCGCCCCATTGTCCGGCACCAGTCTCGGTAGTGACGTTGGTGGTCCCTTCCTGCTTGGCATAGTAGCACTGGGCGAGTGCCGAATTAATCTTGTGTGAGCCTAACGGATTGACCGACTCATTCTTGAAATATATGTGGGCTGGAGTCTGCAATGCCTCCTCGAGGGCATAAGCGCGAACGAGCGGCGTCGAACGATATGCCTTGTATTTGTCCATGACCTCGTCGGGGATAGGGATAAAGTCATGCTCGGTGTCCAGTTCCTGTACACAACACTCACGCGGAAAGATGCGCGCCAAGTCGTCCACACCCAGAGGCTGCCGGGTGGCAGGATGGATGGGTGGCAGGGGCTTGTTGGCCATGTCGGCCTGGATGTTATACCATGCGGTAGGCAACTCGTTCTCTTGCAGAATAAATCTCTTTTGTCTCATCTTGCTTTTGTATTATTATTAATAATGTTTAAAAGGCCTGTCGCGAGAACGACAGACCTTTTCATTGCCACTATTATCTCATATTTATGTTAGCGTTGCAAATATATAACCACAATTTGATTGCAACCAAGAAAAAACGGGAAAAAATGACCGATGGACATGAAGAACTACAAGAATCGGTCACTGTCAGGCTATGAATTCAGGCTTAAGAACATCAACAAAACAATGTTATTGCAGATTTGATTTGGATTTATGCAGAGAAAAGCTTAACTTTGTGACCAAGTTGACACAAAAGAATATAAAAACCAATAAATATAGCATCTATCATGTACACTCAAGAAAACGGATTCTACATTGCCCACGGGCCTAACGGACCCATCAGCATCCTGGGCAACATGGCCAATCGTCACGGACTCATCGCCGGCGCCACGGGTACTGGTAAAACGGTGACGCTGCAGGTCATTGCCGAGAGTTTCTGCAAGGCCGGCGTGCCCTGCTTCATGGCCGACATGAAGGGCGACCTGTCGGGTGTGAGCCAGCCAGGCAAGCTGTCAAGCTTCATCGAGAAGAGGCTGCCCGAGTTCGGCATCGACAAGGAGAGCCTCACTTTTGAAGGCAGCCCCGTCAGGTTCTATGACGTCTTTGGCGAGCAGGGCATCCCCATGCGTGCCACCATCGGCGAGATGGGACCCGACCTGATGGGCCGCATCCTGGGACTGAACGACACCCAGACGGGTGTGCTCAACATCCTGTACCGCATCCTCGACGAGAAGGGCGTGATGCTCGATGATGTCAAGGACCTGCGCTCGGCCCTGGACTGGCTCTCCAAGCATGCCAAGGAGTATTCCACCCAGTATGGCAACGTGGCTCCCGCCAGCATCGGTGCCATCCAACGTGCCCTGCTGCACCTCGAGAACCAGGGAGCCGACAAGTTCTTCGGCATCCCCTCGTTCAAGATCGACGACCTGATGGCCACACGCGACGGCAAGGGTGTACTGAGCGTGCTTGCCGCCGACAAGCTCATGCTGCAGCCCAAGTTGTACTCCACCTTCCTGCTGTGGCTCATCAGCGAGCTGTACAGCACCCTGCCCGAGGCGGGAGACCTGGAGAAGCCCAAACTGGTCTTCTTCTTTGACGAGGCGCACATGCTGTTTGAGGACACGAGCAAGGCGCTGACCGATAAAATCGAGCAGGTCATCCGACTCATCCGCAGTAAGGGCGTGGGCATCTTCTTCATTTCGCAGTTGCCCACCGATATCCCCGACATCATCCTGGGCCAGCTGGGTAACCGCGTGCAACACGCCCTGCGAGCCTACACGCCACGTGACCAAAAGGCCGTCAAAGTGGCTGCCGAGACCTTCCGCGCCAACCCCGCGTTCAAGACCGAGGAGGCCATCCTGGAACTGGAGACAGGCGAGGCCCTGGTATCGTTCCTCGACGAGAAGGGCGCCCCAAGCGTCGTCGAGCGTGCCAAGGTGCTGTTCCCGCTCAGCCAGATTGGTGCCATCACCGAGGGACAACGCCTCGACATCATGAACGAGGGCAAGGACATCAACGCCAAGTACAAGGAGGTGCAGGACAGGGAGAGCGTGTTTGAGGTATTCGCCCGCGAGGCCGAGGCCGAAGCTAAGGCCGCAGAAGAAGCCGCCGCAGCCAAGCAGGCCGAAAAAGAGGAGAAGAAAGGCAAGAAGGAGAAGACCGTGTGGGACAAGGTCAAGAAGGCTGTCATCACTGCTGTGACAGGCACGCTGGCCACCATCCTGGGCAAGACCGTCTCAGATGCCATCACCGGCAAGAAGAGCAAGAACAACAGCGTCAAGGACGCCGCCGGACGTGCCGTCAAGAACGCCACCAGCGCGGCCGGACGTCAAATCCTGCGCGACATCCTGGGCAACGCCACCAAGTAACCTCACCCACGGGCATCGCCGCCCATCAGCTACCCGCAGCTCCATTACCGCCCCTTGAGCCTTGTGTAGAGGTCTCAAGGGGCGGTTTCCATACCCGGACTACTATTATTCCCTATACACGTCTTTTCATGCCTGTGAATGACCCTGAGCATGATGATTCAAATGGCCCCAAAGAAATGACCCGCTGCGGTCGCAACGGGTCAACTCATGTCACTCACAGGAGGGCTTGCCGGTTGCCCTCGATAGCAATGGTCTGTCTTGGTTTATTCTAAATGGTTTGTTTTATTATTAATTAATGTGCGGCAAAAGTCGTTGTTCATACTTAAAGTGTGTTTGGCAACCGGCAACGCCTGCGAGTAAATATCAACATTATTACATGAATTCTCTGAGTTAACTGGGGTGGGTGGGACTGAACTCCTCAAAACGTCCATCACTGTAGAACACCAGCATCTTGACCACACGGCGGTCGCCAGCCGACGCCCCGCGCTGCTGGCCACGGCCAGCCGAGGTGCTGCGCATGATGCTCTGGATGGTCTCGCTCATCGAGGTGGCACTGGCCACCCGAGGGGACTGCTTCATCGCGCGCGAATAACCCGAGGGCTCCTCGTCATCAAACGAGATCGCGCGCTGCACCGGATCCTCGACATGGGAATCACGGGCAGAGGGTACGGCAGCGGCATCACCAGCCTGGGCAATATCACCGCCCTTCAACAACATCTCACCGTCACCGAACATGAGCCACATGACGTTCAGGGAAGGATAAGCACGGTGTATCTTGCCAATCACCTCATCACTCACTTTCTTGTTGCGGCCATTCAACAGCTGCGACAATGTGGGACGAGGAATCTCACAAGTATCGGCAAATTGGGAACTCGATATTCCCGCTTGCTCCATAAACATTTTTAGCCGTGTCACAATATCCATTAAAGAACAATTTTTAGGGCTCGCTCAACTGCGCGAGATGGTCAACTTTACGAACTGAAAATTTTCTGACACCAAACATGGGCTTTGAAAACCCCCAAATTCAACCCCATCATCTCAAAACTGCCTGTTTGCGTTTTTTAATTTTGGGATTGCAAATTTAAAACGAATATTTTAATCCACCAAATTTCTAAACGGAAATTTTAAAATTTGCAATTAAATTTTCCAAAAACCCGCAAATCCAGGCCAATTTCAAAAGTAAATTTACCTAATTAAATTTACACTTTAATATTAATATTATATTATACTATAATTCAGTGTTTTATATGTTATAAAAATCAGTGGAAAATCAATCTGTTGCAATATTCGTCATTATTTATAGCAGTACTCGAGTTTTTCGACGTATTTAGTTGTTTTTCAGTGGTTTGTAGCATAGTTTAAAGAATGTTAATGAGATTTTTGGGTGTTTTTGTAAACTTTGCAGGCGTTAATTCCCGTTTTTTAAGGCTATGATGCAAATGCAAACACCGCCAGAGGGGCAAAAACATGCGATTTGCGTCCCCACCCTGCCGTTTATGAACGCAAACCAAAAGGGGTTCACAAAGCGAAATCCAGCGTTGGTGAATTACCATTTTTGGTTTTCTGACAGCTCAACTCGATTTCCTTGCGTTTTTCTCCACCCCACCCTAATCACACACGAAATACGTGATTTTAAGCGATTCTAATGCTTTTAATAGTTGTCAAATATTGACAATATCCTTTTATTTATAGGTATTTTGAGTGGTTTTTCATATATTTTTTGAGGGCGGTTTTTTAGCTCAAAAAACTGAAAATTTCTGAGATTTGCGGTTTTTTCGCGATTTTTCGGCTTTTGGGGCTCAAAATGCCCAAAATTGTACTTTTTGACCATTTTTCAAGGATTATCCATCTTCCTTCTCGGGGGCTTTTCTCGCCCACCCTACAGGCAATTAGGACCTAAATTCACCTGAAAATAATGCTTGGGATTTCATGTTTTTTGACCCGCTATCAGGTTCCTCAAGCTGGGTAAAACTCTAAAATTTTGGGGCCGAAGAGCGATTTTTCTGGCACAAAAACGGTTCATTTTCTAAAAAACGAGGCTTCTGCTCCACCCTGCCGCCCTCTCGCTGGACATCCAACAAGGGGTTGTGACGGCTCCAAAACGCAAGATTTTGCACCTCACTTTTCATAGCGATGATGACGAAAAACGAGAGCTCTTTCCAGATTTTTCCATCCTGTAGAGGTCAAAAAATTCTGGGCATCCAGGTTGCACCTTGGTAACGCATCACGACCCCGAGGCGCAAAATTCTGGGCATCCAGGTTGCACCTTGGTAACGCATCACGACCCCGAGGCGCAAAATTTTTGCGCCTCGACACACTTAGTAGATGCCCCTCGTGATGGTATCGGGAAGGGGAATTTGTTAGCCGTTGAGTTCCGTGGCGAGGTAACGGGCTGTGATGGATTGGGGAAACTGGATGACCTGTTCGGGGGTGCCGCTGGCGACGAGTTGGCCTCCACCCCGCCCTCCCTCGGGTCCCATGTCGATGATGTAATCGGCGCACTTGATGACGTCGAGATTGTGCTCGATGACGATGACCGTGTTACCCTTTTCGACGAGTCGGTTGAGTACGCCCAGCAGCACCTTGATGTCCTCGAAGTGCAATCCGGTCGTCGGCTCGTCCAGGATATAGACGGTCTTGCCGGTATCTTTCTTGGCGAGTTCGCAGGCCAACTTCACACGCTGGCACTCGCCGCCCGAGAGGGTGCTGGAGGGTTGTCCCAGTTTGATGTACCCCAGCCCGACATCCTGCAGCACTTTGATCTTGCGCAGGATCGACGGCACGGCGTCAAAGAATTCCACCGCTTGGTTGATGGTCATGTCGAGCACGTCGGCAATAGACTTGCCCTTGAACTTCACCTCGAGCGTCTCACGGTTATATCGCTTACCCGCACACTCGGGGCATGGCACGAGCACATCGGGCAGGAAATTCATCTCCACGGCCTTGTAGCCGTTACCGCCGCAAGCCTCACAACGGCCGCCGCTGGTGTTGAACGAGAAACGGCCCGGCTTATAGGCGCGGATTTTAGATTCGGGAAGGTTGACGAACAGGCTGCGGATATCGGTGAACACGCCGGTATAGGTGGCGGCATTGGAGCGCGGTGTGCGTCCCAGCGGCGCCTGATCGACGGTGACCACCTTGTCCACATGCTCCAGACCGCTGACGCTATCATACGGCATCGGGGCTGTGTGGGAGCGATACAGGCGTTGGCTCAGGATGGGTTGCAACGTGGCGTTGACCAACGTTGACTTGCCGCTGCCGCTCACGCCGGTGACGCAGATGAAGGTGCCCAGCGGGAAAGTAACATCCACTCCCTTGAGGTTGTTGCCGCGGCAGCCCGTCAGCGACAGGCTCTTGCCATTACCCGGACGTCGCTGCTTGGGCACCTCGATGGTGCGGGTGCCGTTCAAGTAGTCGGCGGTGAGGGTATGCTGCTGCAACAGTTGCTGCGGGGTGCCGGCAAAGACGATGTTGCCGCCCTTGCGTCCCGCCAGGGGGCCGATGTCGATGACATAGTCGGCCTGCAGCATCATCTCCTTGTCATGCTCGACAACCAGGACGGTGTTGCCGTCGTCGCGCAAGGTCTTCAACGAGTCGATGAGACGCTGGTTGTCACGCTGGTGCAATCCGATAGAAGGCTCGTCAAGGATATAAAGCACATTGACCAGGCGCGACCCGATCTGGGTCGCCAGCCTGATGCGCTGACTCTCGCCGCCCGACAGGGACGCCGAATTGCGGTTGAGCGACATGTAGTCCAACCCCACCTCGAGCAGGAAGGTCAGCCTTGAGCTGATTTCCTTGACGATTTCACGGGCGATTTCCCACTGCGTGGGGGTGACGTGATTGTGGAGGTCTTCAATCCAGTCGCGCAACTCACTGATGTCCATCGCCGCCAGTTGGGCGATGTTCTTGCCATTGAGCCTGAAGTGGAGCGCCTCGCGGTTCAGGCGTGCGCCACCGCAGTCGGGGCACACAGCCCGCGAGAAGAACTGCCCTGCCCACTTCTGAGCCGCACTGGTGGCGGTCTCGTCCTGCTGCATCTCGATATACTTGACCAGGCCGTCAAAGGCGAGGAAGTAGTTGCTCGTTGAGAGCGTCTCGGTGCGCAGGTTCAGGCGCTCGTTGGTGCCGTTGAGGATGTCGTTGAGGGCTTCCTCGGGCAACTCGCACAGCGGCGTGTCGAGTGTGCAATCATATTTCTCGCATATCGCCGAGATCTGCCAGAAGATCTGCACATTCTTGTATTTGCCCAGCGGCAGGATGCCGCCAGCACGAATGCTCAACGACATGTCGGGCATAATCTTGTCACGGTCGATGAGGTTGACATATCCCAGGCCCTTGCAATGCGGGCAGGCGCCCAGCGGCGAATTGAACGAGAAGTTGTGGGGAGCCGGCTCCAGATAGGACAGACCAGTGGCGGGGTCCATGAGCGAACGGCTGTAGTAGCCCACCTCATCGGTCTCGGCGTCCAGCACCATCAGTTGGCCGTTGCCCTGCTTGAAGGCGAGTTCTGCCGTGTCGGCCAGTCGCTTGCTGTCCTTATCGCTGACCTTGAGCCGGTCCACGACAAGTTCCACGCTATGGTTCACATAGCGGTCGAGCTTCATCCCGAAGGTGATTTCCTTGATGACACCGTCAATGCGCACGTTGATGTAACCCTTCTTGCGCAGGTTCTCAAACAAGTCTTTGTAATGGCCTTTGCGGTTCTTGACCAGCGGGGCAAGGATATAGATGCGGTGCCCCTGGTAACGCTCGAGAATCAGGCTGAGGATTTTCTCGCTGGTATATTTCACCATACGCTCGCCCGACAAGTAGGAATAGGCGTCGGCAGCACGGGCATACAGCAGTCGCAGGTAATCATAGACCTCGGTCGTCGTGCCCACGGTGCTGCGCGGGTTGCGGTTCACGGTCTTCTGCCCTATCGAGATGACGGGGCACAGGCCGGATATCTTATCCACATTGGGGCGCTCGAGCACACCCATCATGTTGCGGGCATAGGAAGAGAACGTCTCTAAATAGCGACGCTGCCCCTCGGCAAACACGGTGTCGAAGGCCAACGATGACTTGCCGCTGCCGCTCAGTCCCGTGATGACGGTGAGGCGGTCGTGCGGAATCTCCACGTCGATGTCTTTGAGGTTGTGGACCCTTGCGCCCAGCACCTCGACACACGATATATCCTGCCCGTTCAGTTTCATTTTTCAGTATTCAATTATTTGATATAGAACACATTATCCATCAATCTGCCAACTGTCAACTATTAACTGTCAACTATTAACTGTTCACTGTTAACTGTTAACTATTAACTGTTAACTATTAACTATTAACTGTTCACTGTCAACTAATCCACAACCCAATCTTTGTTGTAAACCGCGTAGGAGCGCTTGCTGCGGTAGAGGTCGCTCTGCTTGGGGATGCGCACTTTGTAGGTCTTGCCCGACGCGTTGGTGAGCTTGGTGGAGCGTATCCACGGGTTAGCCTCGCGCAGCTGGGCATAGGTGATGCCTTTGCCTTTGGCCCAATCCACCCAGCTGGCCACCGAACCGGTGACATCGACGGTGGTGTAGGCCACGGGCTGATACAGGTTCTTGCGCGAGAAACGGTAGCCGTAGCGTTTGGGGTTCTCCATCAGCAGTTTGTAAGCGATGATGCGGAAGACATAGCGTGACGTCTCCTGAACCAGAAACAGGTCAAATGAATTATTCACCTGTTGCTTGGACAACTCACTGGCGATTTTCTGCATCCCCGCATTATAGCTGGCGGCAACGGTGGGCCAGTGCCCATATTTCTTGTAAGCGGCCTTCAGATATTTGCAAGCGGCGACAGTTGATTTCTCGGGGTCATAGCGCTCATCGACGTCGTCGGTCACCGCCAGTCCGTAGTCACGGGCGGTGCCTGCCAGCAACTGCCACATTCCGGCAGCCCTGGCGCTGGAGTAGGCGTTATAGTCCATCGAACTCTCGGTCACCGCCAGATAGAGGAAGTCCAGTGGCACGCCCTGCTCCTTCAATATCTTGGCCAAGGCGGGAAAATAGCGGTTGGCACGCTTGAAGCACAGCTCGGTCGTGGTCTGGCCGTAGATGACACCCGTCATCTCACGGTCGAGACGCTCGGCCATGTCCAGACGGTCAAAACTCACGGTCTCGCCTGCAAAGTTGACGCTCATCGGTATGTCGGGGCTCGCTGTGGTGCTGAACACCGGCGACGCCGCGGGCTTGCTGTATTCTCGTTTGAGCTGAGCCTGGGCTGTCGTCGATGCGGCCACCAGCAGCGCAACCATCAATAGTATCTTTCTCATCGGTTTTTTAGTTTCTCATTCTTTATTTAGGGCCGAGGCTGAGCCTCGGCATCGGGGGGACTGGGCTGCACTAATCAACAAATTGCGGCTTTTGCCGCAATTTGTATTAATACTCTGAGCCGCCGCCCATTCCGCCGCCGCCATCGCCACCTGCAGCTCCCGCACCGCGGGTATAGCGCAGGATGGTGATGTCGCCGCGTTTCTTGTACTTCACGCCATCGCTACCCGTTGCCGTCACCACATAGTAGTAAACGCCGGTGTCAACGAGCTGCCCGTGATAGGTACCGTCCCAGCCACTGCCGGGATCGGTGAATTCACACACCAGGTTGCCCCAGCGGTTGTAAATCCAGCAGTGGAACTCGATGAGTGACTTGTAAGACACCTTCCACACGTCGTTCACACCCTCGGTACTGCCAGGCGAGAAGATGTTGGGACACTGCAGTTCGCTCTCGCTCACGGTGATCGGGCCAATCTCGCTTAAGTCCTCGCACGAACCGTCATCATTGGCGACCCTGTAGCGAACATAGTAAGCGCCCGCATCGTTGAAGGTGTAGTCCAACTCGTCCTGGTATGGGAAGCTCATGATAATATTCTCAAAATCCGGATCGGTGGCGATTTCCCACACGCGATATACGACGGCATCGGTGTAATAGCCAGTGAATAGGATGTGGACGGGCGCCGAGCCACCCAGACCGTCCTTGTTGCCCTTCTCGTTGTCATAGCCGCGGTCCTCCTGATCGGCTGTGGCACCGCAGCTCACCGCATGAGTCACATAGTCGCGCGACTCGACGACCTCTTCAAGTCCCCACTCCTTGAGGAAGCGGTCTCCCCTGAGGGTGAATTTGGTGTCACATAAGGGCTGGTTGATCTGAATCGTGCTGTTCAGGCTCTCGTAATAGTCAATCACTTTTTTCAACTGCCAGTCAGTGCTATCGTCACGCACCTTGGTATAATAAGTCAGTTCCAGCTCGCGGTCGAGCACCATCGGGCGGAAGTTGACAGAGGCATAAGGGATAGCTGGTGCAATGCCGTCAACCTTGAGTGTCAACAGGCTACAGGGCTTGTCATTGTCCCAAAATATATCGTTTAGCGACATCATGTAGTCGGCATAGTTCACCACCCAGCAATAGAAGGGCCTGCCGCCAGTCTCCTCGATTTTGTAACCCTTGTTGGGAATCACCTGGCTGAGCGTCGTTGAACGGCCATCCCATCGCACACCTGGAATCTCATCGATATTGATACCTTTATAGTCAAAGGAGTACCATTCTGCTCGCTTACCGTTGGTCGAGGGATAGCTCATACTCACCCCCTGGGTATCATAGACGACATAAATCTTATTCAAGCCGGTATTCATATCGGGCGTCACCTCGATGACTTTGTGTTCGCCCACACCTCTAAACGTCACTTGGCCGCTCGCCGACAACAAAGCCAGCGCGGCCGCCATGAGCATGATCATTCTCTTATTCATAGTGCGCACAGTTGTTTAGTTTCCAGTCACTAATTTTTTGTCACTAGTTTCTGGTCCCTTTTATATTTATTATATAATAACGTGTACGCGCCCTACTTATTGCCCTGACCGGGGAAAAGAAGTCAGCAGAACAACCCCGCTAACGACAAGCAAAAGAGGGTGCGCACCGACGTCGGCGCGCACCCTGGAATAATTACTCTTCAGTTTATTTCTTAGGGCGTTTTATGCCGCCTGTTCCAGGATGACGACCACTACCACCACTTGGGTGAGCTACGGAAATATTCGTAGTGGGGAATACAACTCTACCATCAGTAGTGACAATATCTTTGAATTTTTTCCAGTATTTGTCAGCCTGATAGGCAGCGAGCGCATTTTCATGCACATACAGTGTCACATTCTCGTAGATCTCCTGGCCAAAAGTATTGTCGAGAATCTTGGGCGGTGTCATTGCAGGGCATAACACACGTTTTAATTTTGTGCATCCCTCAAAAACGCTTCCACCGATTTCTTTCATTCCTGTTCCCATATAGACATTTATCAAGCTTTCACAGTTACAGAAAGCACTTCCACCGATGAATTCCACACTATCATGAATCTCTATTTCGATGAATTTGCATGACATAAAGGCACCGCTTTCTATCCGCTTGATATTGCCATGCAGAGTCATTTTCTTATCAGTCTTGCCCACCAAACCTGCCAGAGCCGTGCCCTTGAAACAATTGGCCGGAATAGTGTTCACCCCACTGCCGATGGATATCCTTTCCAGACTGCTGCAACCCTCAAAGAGACCTTCACCTATCGAAGTAACCTTGTTGGGAATGACGAAACTCTGCAGATTTACTACGTTAATCAAGGCGTGAGCCCCGATAGAAGTAACCGAGTTGCCATTGGGAATGCTGAGTCCCGTCAATTCAGTATTTGTTCCATGATCATGCAAGTAGGCGTTATAGTTGATGTCGTCGATGCCTGTAACAGCAAGACTCCGGTTCAAATATGTCACACTGTTATGAATGACAAGATCGCCTGCATATTTGCGATGACCTGGCAGAGATGTAACATGAGCATGTCTGGCTTTAGCGTCTTTTACCACATAGTAAATGCCTTTATACTCAAATGTATCACCGTTCTTGGGCACCTCAACGGGCTTGGTGCCCTCGATGTAAACAGTATCCAAGAAATAGCGCCAGTAAGGAGCTTCTCTATACTTCTGAATCGAATTATAAGGCACCATCAGCCGAATATTAGACTGCCATAACACCGGATTAAAAGTGGTAGGTCCAATCTTAGGAGGATTTTCCGCTAAGCAAATAATGCCTGCGACCATACTCTCAAAGGCCTTATCACCGATTTCAGTGACCGTTTCAGGAATCGTCAGCATCTGCGAATTTAACGACACCAAACCCGAAAAGGCGCCAATGCCAATTTTCTGTAAGCCAGAGTTCAGTGTCACTACCTTCAATTGATCACAACCCCCAAAGGCATAGTTACCAATCGACTTAACACTCCCGGGAACATTAATCTCCCGTAATGGGCAGCCCTGGAAGGCGGCATCTTCTATCACAGTCAACTCTTTGGACAATGAGATACTTGACAATAGTGAGCCAGTAAACGCGTTACTGCCAATACGCGTTATGGTACTTGGCAACTTGATGGTTGTGGTTTCGGCAAAGCGGAAAGCATTGTCGCCGATGCCGACGACTTTGAAATCATCCACCTGTACAGGTATAACCACCTCTTTTTGGCTATACCTTTGGCCGCCTTCGAGTGCAACCACCGAGGCCTCTTTATGGCCATACATCAATTTTACCTCGTCGATTTTGTAGCGGATACCATCTTTCATCCTATGGAACATACGTTCACGCTGAACACTTTCGGGAATAGTATCAGGTATTTCCTGAATATTCCTGAACTTGCCCCAGATTCTATGGTTCTTGTACAGATCCAATGATTTGTAGGGCACCAAAAGCACTGATCCATAGGGCACAATAAGCGTTGAAGTTGAATGAAAGACGTTGCTCTCGAATGTTTCTTCATCGACTTCTGGAGGAATTTCGGCCCAACAAGTCACATTATAAATATTTGGACACTTTTTAAAAGCGCCTTTCATTCGACGCATTCCCTTGCCAATTACAATCTGTTGCAAGTTATTGCAGCCCATAAATGCCCAGTCCATACTCTCGACGGAATCTGGAACAAACAGGTGCGCAAGACTTGTACAGTACATAAAAGAGTTTTTTTCTATCCTCAAATCCGCAACCGCCCTCATAAGATGACACAGAGGTCAAAAAGGTAGCGGCACTGCGGCAAAAGAGGGCGCAACGCAGCAAAAATCGCCACA
>CADAFP010000062.1 GCA_902787185.1 uncultured Bacteroidales bacterium
TACAAACAAAAACTAAATGCCCATTCTTATTAAACCGAAGAATAGTCAAATAGCCCTATGTTTGACTTTGACGGTGCAAACATAGGGCTTGTTTTCCTTTTCTAAGAACGTCTGTAGTCTAAGAACGATTGTAGTTTTTTTTGTTGTTGGCGTCTTAGAGTGGGGCGATGTGGGCCGGTTGTCGAATGCTTAAAAAGAACTTTTTTTTGAAAAAATTTGCCTGAATTGAAAAGAAGTTGTAATTTTATTGCCCGAAACAGTGACAATAGCTCATTGTGGCACGGTTGTTGCAAGTTTTGTGACCATACTAAGACATTTATTAATTCTTTAAATCACTGACAGATATGAAACCGATTAACATTGTTATGGCTGTAGTGGGTGGTGCCATCGCTGGCGCCGCAGTGGGACTGCTGTTTGCTCCCGAGAAAGGTGACGATACCCGTCAGCGCATCGCCGACGCGCTGCGCGAACAGGGCGTGAAGCTCAAAGGCTCCAAGCTCGACAACCTCGTTGACGACATCGCCGAGGAGATTAAAGACAGAATCGATTAATAACAGTTTAATGTATTTTTGACGATATGAAAGGATTGAGTTTATTGTATGCGTTCCTCGGTGGCGCTTTGGTAGGCGCTTCGGCTGCCATCTTGTTTGCTCCCGAGAAGGGTTCCGACCTGCGCTCGCGCATCAAGGAGATGCTCAAGAAGAATGGCATCGACTTCAGTGACGACGAGGTGGAGCAGCTGGTAAAGCAGATCAGCGCCCAGATCGAGGACTGACAAAATAGCACTGTTGCTGGCAGGCGGTGTCATGTGCGTCACCGCCTGCAGTAAGGTGCCTGATTGTGACTTTTCTAATCACTAATCTCTAATCAAGAGGCAGTTGCAAAACGTCACTTGGTATATTTTTAATCGGCCTAACGGCCGAGAAATCAAAAACAGATTTTTATATAAATTGATTAATTTTATTTGATTTCTCGCGCATAGCGCGATTATTTCAGAGACATTAGTTTTTGCAATACCCTCAACACATCTAATGAACGAGATAGATTATAAGAAATTATTTGCCGAGGCCCGCAAGTACTTCTCGCTGGAGTGGGATTACACCAAGCTCACGGCCGTCGAGAAATTGGCGGTGTTGCTGTCGGCGGTGGCCTTTGTCGCCGTGGTCATCATCATCGGCACCTTTATCATGCTATACCTGTTCTCGGCACTCATCAGCGTGCTCGCCTCGGCACTCGGGTGCACATGGGGCGCTCACTTGATAGCCGCCGCCATTCTGGGCGTGTTGCTGCTGGTGGTGTGTGCCTTCAAGAAGCAGCTGATTGTGGATCCCGTGGCGCGCTTTGTCAGCAAGTTGTTCCTTAAACCCGATGACCAATGAGTAACGAGACAATCAACCCGACCGGCAACACGCAGCAACAGCTGCCCGTCGCCACCCCCGATGCCCCCGACACCTGGCGCGGCATGACGCTCGATGAGCTGCGCCGTGCGCGTGGCAAGGCGCTGGTGCGGCGTGAGGTGGGACGAGCCTCGATGCAATACAGCATCGACG
This sequence comes from uncultured Bacteroidales bacterium, assembly GCA_902787185.1. Lineage (GTDB taxonomy): Bacteria > Bacteroidota > Bacteroidia > Bacteroidales > Muribaculaceae > Sodaliphilus. The sequence continues at coordinate 1,551 of CADAFP010000062.1, forward strand.
GCCTGAAAAGCAACGTCGAGAACAATGGCGTGAGGGCGCTCATGTTCAGCCCGGGCACGGTGAGCCACCTGAAGACCGCCGACTACGTCCTGCTGGGCTTCCGTGTCACCCGCTGGCTGTTGGGCTTGCGCAACAACCGTCGCCGCCGTCGCCTTTGATGCGCTTCGTTACCCCCCGTTTTATCCGTCAATTCCGTTTTATCCCTCCGCTCTCCACCCCGAAAAATCGAAAAAAACAGGCGATTTTTTCAGTTTTTTTTAAAAAAAAGTTGTTGTTTTTTTGATTTTATCTATATTTGCACCGCGAAATCTGTCGATTTTGCAACCGAGAGTGTTAACAAATTAATGAATATAAAGAACTAAAACATATCTGCCTATCGACAAACATTACCTATTATTGACCAAAAATAGATAGTAATGAAGATATTCAATGACAAGAGCGATGAACAACTGATATCGCTGTATGTCGATGGCAAGAACGAGGCCTTTGATGAGCTCCTGGAGCGTCACAAGGACCGTGTTTACATGTACATATATCACGCGGTCAAGAACGAAGACCTCGCCGATGACATTTTCCAGGATACCTTTGTAAAAGCCATCATGACCATCAAGCAGGGCCGATATGTCGAGAACGGACATTTCCCCGCTTGGATCACACGCATTGCACACAACCTGATTATTGACTACTTCCGCCAGACCAAGGCCGAGAACCTGCAGTCCACCGACGACACCGACGTCAACATCCTTAACCGCAAGGAACTGTCGGACCTCACCGTCGAGGACAACCTGGTGACCACACAGATCCATGACGACGTGCGCCGCCTGATCAAGGCGTTGCCCGACAGTCAGCGCGAGGTGCTCGTGATGCGTTATTACAAGAACATGAGCTTCAAGGAGATCGCCGACACCACCGGCGTGAGCATCAACACCGCCCTGGGCCGCATGCGTTATGCGATCCTGAACATGCGCCGCCTGGCCGAGGAAAACAACATCGTCCTGACGATGTGATCTGCCCTTGTGGCAAGGGAAAACCACAAGTACAATAAATGCAAATAGTCTGCCTGTCAGACAGTCATTGTGTTTGTTGTACTTGTTGTTTTCTTTATTATTTTTGCAAATTTCCTCGTTAAATTTTGTCGGTCGGGTGAAAAGTAGTACCTTTGCAGCCGCTTTTTAAAGGACTAAACATTTATCATACAATAGAAACCAAGTAATGAACGTAAATTTTGAACAGATTGATGCGGTGAACGGAATGCTCACCGTTGAGCTCAAGAGAGATGATTTTGCCGCTGATGTACAGAAGGAAGTGGCACAGATGGGAGTGCGCCACCCGTTGAAGGGTTTCCGCCCCGGTAAGGCACCGAAGTCGTTGCTGATGAAGTTTTACGGCCCCAGTGTGACCGCCGACGTTGTTGACCGCAAGGTGAGCAAGGCCATTTATGACTACATCCGTGAGAACAAGCTGCAGGTGCTGGGTGAGCCTCTGCCCAACGAGGACACCAAGGTCGATATCATGAAGGACGAGGAAATGACCTTCAAGTATGACCTGGGTCTGGCTCCCGCCATCGACCTCAAGCTCAACAAGCGCATCAATGTGCCCTATTATAATATTGAGGTGACCGACCAGATGGTCGATGACGCCATCGCACACGACCGCAAGCGCCTGGGTACCCTGGTTGACGGCGAGGTGAGCGACAAGGAGTCGCTGCTGCGTGGCTCGATGATCGAGCTCGACGAGCAGGGTAACGACAAGCAGGACGGCATCAAGGTGGAGCGCACCGTGATTTCGCCCCGCTACATGACCGATGACGACGAGGCTGCCAAGTTTGTCGGCGTCAAGGTGGGTGACACCTTCGTGTTCAACCCCCACAAGGCCAACGGCGGCAACATCGCCGAGCTGGCTTCGATGCTTAACCTGGAGCGTAGCCAGGCCGACGTGAAGAGCGACTTCCGCGTCACCATCGAGGAGATCAAGGTCAACCAGGAGGCCGAGATGAACGAGGAGTTCTTCAAGGGCGTGCTGGGCACCGACACCGATGTCAAGGACGAGGCTGCCTTCCGCGATGCCGTGCGTGAGATGATCAAGCGTGCCAACGTTCCCGAGAGCAACTACCGCTTCACCGTGGACGCTCAGCGCATCCTCACCGAGAAGGCTGGCGACCTGCAGTTGCCCGAGGAGTTCCTGAAGCGCTTCTTGAAGCTGCGCCGCGAGCAGGACGAGAAGGAGAACGCCGAGGTGACCGACGAGGAGGCCCAGAACATGTTCAAGCAGCTGCGTTGGCAGCTCGTCAAGGACCACCTGGCTCAGGAACTAGGCATCAAGGTCGAGAAAGAGGACATCGACACCGCCGCCTTCATCTTTGCTCAGCAGCAGCTGTCGCAGTATGGCATCTATAACGCTCCCGAGGACCTCGTGCGTCAGCAGGCCGAGCGCTTCATGCAGGACGACCGCGCCCGTGAGGCCATCCAGGAGCATGCCATCGACAACAAGTTCTATGCCGCTGTCAAGGACGCCGTTAAGGTGAACGAGAAGGAAATCAGCGTCGAGGACTTCCGCAAGCTCTACGAGGCCGAAGAGAAGTAAAACCCGATATTTTTTAGGGAAACCCATTGGGGCAGGATCAGCCATTGTGCCGACCCTGCCTCGGTTTTTATGCCAATGGGTGACAAGATGTCGGGTGGCGCGGTTTTTGCTTGATGAAAAGCAAAAAAATGATATGAAGGCAAAAAAGTGCCTCATCATGTCATCGGGTTGAAAAAAAAATACTATCTTTGAACAAAATTTTTAATTAACCGATATCAATTTTTGATTTATGGAGAATGATTTCAGAAAATTTGCCGTGCATCACCTCGGCATGAACGGGCTGGCGCTGGACCAATTTGCCGCCGGCGTGACCAACAACTATATTTCGCCCACCATCATGGAGGAGCGCAAACTCAACGTCACACAGCTTGACGTGTTCTCTCGCTTGATGATGGACCGCATCATCTTCCTGGGCACCCAAGTCGATGACTATACCGCCAACGTCATCCAGGCCCAGTTGCTGTATCTGGACAGCTCCGACCCTGGTAAGGACATCTCGCTCTACATCAATTCGCCTGGTGGCTCGGTATATGCCGGCCTGGGCATCTATGACACGATGCAGTATATCCAGAGCGACGTCTCGACCATCTGCACTGGTATGGCCGCTTCGATGGCCGCCGTGCTGCTCGTGGCCGGACAGAAGGACAAGCGTTTTGCCCTCAAGCACAGCCGCGTGATGATTCACCAGCCCATGGGCGGCATCAGCGGACAGGCTTCGGACATCGAGATCACCTCACGCGAGATTCTCAAGCTCAAGAAGGAACTGTACACCATCATCAGCGACCACTCGGGACAGGATTATGATAAGGTGTATGCCGACAGCGACCGTGACTACTGGATGACTGCCGACGAGGCCAAGGAATACGGCATGATTGACAAGGTGCTCATCCGCGAGAAATAATGGCAAAAAAGAGAACAAACGAGACACTGTACTGCAGTTTTTGCGGCCGTAGCGACCGTGAAGTGGAACTGATGCTGCCCGGCATGAACGGCTGCATCTGCAACGACTGTGCCGAGCGCGCCGTGGAGCTCACCCGCGAGTACCTCGCCAAGGTGTCGGCATCCAACCTGTCTGACCTGGACATGGATAGCCTGCCCAAGCCCGAGGAAATCAAGGCCTACCTCGACGAGTACGTCATCGGCCAGGAGACCGCCAAGCGCTACCTGTCGGTAGCGGTCTATAACCACTACAAGCGCTTGAACCAGAAGCGTGACGACGACATCGACATCGAGAAGAGCAACATCATCATCGTGGGACCGACGGGCACGGGCAAGACCTTGCTGGCCAAGACCATCGCCCGCATGCTGAAGGTGCCCTTTGCCATCGTCGATGCCACGGTGCTGACCGAGGCTGGCTACGTGGGCGAGGACATAGAGAGCCTGTTGACGAGGCTGCTCGCTGTCTGTGACTACAATGTGGCCGAGGCCGAGCGTGGCATCGTCTTCATCGACGAGATCGACAAGATTGCCCGCAAGGGTGACAACCCGTCCATCACGCGCGATGTGAGCGGCGAGGGCGTGCAGCAAGGCCTGCTCAAGCTGCTCGAGGGCTCGGTGGTCAACGTGCCGCCCCAAGGCGGGCGCAAGCATCCCGAGCAGAAGATGATTGCCGTGGACACCAAGAACATCCTGTTCATCTGCGGCGGCGCCTTTGAGGGCATCGAGCGCAAGATTGCCCAGCGCCTGAACACCCACGTCGTGGGCTACGGCTCGGGCAACCACGTGAGCAAGGCCGACCGCGACAAGCTGTTGCATTTTGTCGCCCCGCAGGACCTGCGCAGCTACGGCCTCATCCCCGAGATTATCGGCCGTCTGCCCATCCTCACCAACCTGGAGCCGCTGGACCGCGATGCCCTGCTGCGCATCCTCACAGAGCCCCGCAACGCCATCGTGCGGCAATACAAAAAGCTGCTTGAGATGGACGGCGTGGAACTGGCCATCGAGGACGACGTGCTGGGCTTCATCGTGGACAAGTCCATCGAGTACAAATTGGGAGCCCGCGGCTTGAGGAGCTTGTTCGAGACCATCATGATTGATGTGATGTATCAGGCGCCCACGATGAAGGAGAAACGTTATGTGCTCACGCGTGAGTTTGCCGAACGGCAACTCTCCAAATCCAATTTCGAACTTTTGGCTTCGAGTAATTAGGCTTTAGGCTTTAGGCTTTAGGCATTAGGCTGATTTTTTTGAGGCTGGAGGTAACGGGGAATTGGAATAAGAGAAAAAATATTTTTCACAAAAGGTTGTGCAGTTCACAAAAAACCACTAAATTTGTGAAATCATTATAACCCTAAACCTAAGATTATGGCGAAGAACAGTAAGTTGACATCGGCTCTAAAAGAGTACTTCGGTTTTGAGACGTTCAAGGGGAATCAGGAGGCAATCATCGAGAATCTGCTTGCTGAGCGTGACACCTTTGTGCTCATGCCGACAGGCGGCGGCAAGTCATTGTGTTACCAGCTGCCGGCGCGTCTGATGGAAGGCACAGCTATTGTCATTTCACCACTGATCGCACTGATGAAAAACCAGGTTGATGCCATGCGCAGCTATAGCGAGGAGGACGGCATCGCCCACTTCATGAACTCGTCGCTCACCAAGCAGGCCATCGAGGAGGTCAAGGCCGACGTGCGCAGCGGTCGCACCAAGCTGCTGTATGTGGCTCCCGAGTCCTTGACCAAGGAGGAGAATGTGGCCTTCCTGCAGGATGTGCCCATCTCATTCTATGCCGTTGACGAGGCTCACTGTATCTCGGAGTGGGGACATGATTTCCGCCCCGAGTACCGCAACATCCGCCCCATCATCAACCGCATCGGCGAGCGCCCCATCATCGCGCTGACGGCCACGGCGACACCCAAGGTGCAGCATGATATCCAGAAGAACCTGGGCATGACCGGCGCCGCGGTCTTCAAGTCGTCGTTCAACCGTCCCAACCTCTATTACGAGGTGCGTCCCAAGAGCAAGGACGTGGACCGCGAAATCATCAAGTTCATTAAGGCCAACGAGGGCAAGTCGGGCATCATCTACTGCCTGAGCCGCAAGAAGGTCGAGGAACTTGCCGAGGTGCTGCGCCTCAACGATATCAAGGCATTGCCCTACCATGCCGGTATGGACAGCGCGGTGCGCAGTGCCAACCAGGATGCCTTCTTGAGTGAGGACGTGGATGTCATCGTCGCCACCATCGCCTTCGGTATGGGCATCGACAAGCCCGACGTGAGGTTTGTCATCCACTACGACATCCCCAAGAGCCTGGAGGGATACTATCAGGAGACGGGACGTGCCGGCCGCGACGGCGGTGAGGGCAAGTGCATCACCTTCTACTCCCGCAAGGACCTGGACAAGTTGGAGAAATTCATGCAGGGTAAGCCCATCGCCGAACAGGAAATCGGCAAGCAGCTGCTGCTCGAGACGCGAGACTATGCCGAGTCGTCGGTGTGCCGTCGCCGCTCGCTGCTGCACTACTTCGGCGAGACCTATGACAAGGACAACTGCGGCAATTGCGACAACTGCCTCAAGCCCAAGAAGCGTGTCGAGGCCAGCGAGGAACTCAAGGCCGCCATCGAGACGATTATCACCCTGCGTGAGCGCTTCAAGCCCGAGTATATCGCCCATGTGATGATGGGTGACGCCACATCCGAAATCAAGGGCTACAAGCATGAGGAACTGGACGTGTTTGGCTGTGCCGAGAACCGTGACGAGAAATTCCTCATGGCCGTTATACGTCAGGGCGTGTTTGCCGACTATCTGGCCAAAGACATCGAGAACTACGGCGTCATCAAGGTCACCAAGGCGGGCAAGGATTTCCTCAAGAGCCGCGAGAAATTCTGGATTGTCGAGGATAACGAATATACCGAGATGCTTGACGAGGAGTTGCGCGGCGGTGGCAGCGGCGCTGTCGATGCCGAGCTGTTCAGCATCCTCAAGGACCTGCGCCGCAAGATTGCCAAGCAGCATGGCCTGCCCACCTACGTCATCTTCCAGGAGCCCTCGCTCGACGCGATGGCCACGACCTATCCCATCACCATCGAGGAGTTGCAGAACATTCCCGGCGTGGGACCCGGCAAGGCTAAACGCTACGGCAAGGACTTTATCGACCTCATCAAGAAATATGTCGAGGAGAACGAGATAGAGCGCCCCGAGGACATGCGCGTGCGCACCGTCGCCAACAAGAGCAAACTCAAAGTCGAAATCATCACTGCCATCGACCGTAAGGTGCCGCTCGACGCACTCGCCGAGAGCAAAGACCTGGAGTTTGATGAGTTGCTCGACGAACTGGAGGCTATCGTCTATAGCGGCACAAAGATTAACGTGTCTTACTACATCGAAGAGGCCATCGACACCGATATCGAGGAGGACATCTTCGAGTACTTCAAGGAGAGTGAGAGCGACGACATCGAGACCGCTATGCAGGAACTGGGTGATGACTACACCGAGGAGGAAATCCGCCTCGTCCGCATCAAGTTCCTCAGCGAGATGGGCAACTAAGGCATCAGCCCGCTCTTGCCCCCACGCCGAGGCGCAAAGATTTTATAAATTGGCATTCGCATCCCCACAAAAAATGGCATGCGAATGCCATTTTTTTATTTCTTGTTTCTATAAAACACGTTCCACCACTGAGAGCACGGGTGCCATCAGCTGGGACGGTTCTAATGATGCGGCAAGCGAAGCGGCGCTATCACTTAGAACCGTCCCAATGATGCACCGTCCCTGCTGCTGTCACCATAACCAGAAAATCTCACAAGTGTAATTACCATCACTTCTCGACCTTAATGGCGAACCTTGCTTAGCGTCTTCGCGCCTTAGCGTGGGGAATTCGGTAACGGACTCCCACCTAAAACCTAAAACCTAAAACCTAAAAATCTTTCATTTTTGTTGATTTTTTATTATATTTGCGGCAGATATCAACTTTTAAACTCAGATGCTTATGGAAACGAAATCATTACTCAATCGGATAATCGTCCTGGTGGCGGCCATGATGTGCGCTCTCAGCGCCAGCGCTGTCGAAGCCTATGCCTGCTACACACCGTCGAACACGACGTTGACATTCTACTTTGATGACCAACGCATTTACCGTTCGGGCAATGACTACGACTTGAACAAAAGTTCTATCAACCCCGGTTGGGTAAATGACCTCACCTGTGCTGATGTGACCCGGGTGGTTTTTGATCCCTCGTTTGCCAATGCCCGCCCGACGACGACTTACTCATGGTTTTACTATATGCGCAGCCTAAAGTCCATCCAGGGCATCAATTACCTGAATACCAGTCAAGTGACCAACATGGGGTATATGTTCGCCCTCTGTGATAGTTTGCCGAGCCTTGATGTGAGCCACTTCAACACGGCTAACGTGGAGGATATGCAAGGCATGTTCTGGAGATGCCAGACCCTTACGAGTCTTGACTTGAGCAGTTTCAACGCGTCCGTTTTGCGCTTTTCCAGTAATATGTTTGCTGAATGCACCAATTTGCAAGATGTGACTTTGGGCAGCGGCATTACCGAGCTGGACGCTAATGCGTTCAAGGATTGTTATCATTTGACTAATGTCACTTGTTTGAGCACTACGCCACCCACCCTGACATATAGTTCGTTCATGCCCTCCCACTTCATACTTGTGACGGTTCATGTGCCCCAGGGCTTCAGGTCGGCCTATGAGAATGCCAACATATGGAGTGACTTTAGTAATTTCCATGAACTCACCACGGGTGGGGTCTTTGAGGTGGACCGCATCTACTACAAGGATGACGGTTACGGTACTGTCTTGGTGACCAGCAACGGCCTCGGGCAGTATGGTTGTTACAGCGACACAGTGGAGATTCCCGAGGAAGTCATCAATCCTGACAATGGCTTATTGTATCATGTGACAGGTATCGGCGAGCGTGCCTTCTACCAATGCACTGACTTGAAGAGTGTGACCATCCCTGCCAGTGTGGACATCATCCATAATGAAGCCTTCATGGATGCGTTTTACAATGTGAACGGCGCCTCTGTCACATGCATGGCCTTGTTGCCGCCCACCATATCGCCCAGCGCGTTCAACCCCTATGACACCGAAGTCATGACGCTCTATGTGCCCAATGGCAAGAAATCGGCCTATGAGGCCAGGACTTATTGGGATGTGTTTGGCGGAATAGAGGAACTGAACTACAGCATCAAGAAAGACGATTTCTACTACAAGATCACCGGTCAGGGAACGGTGAACGTGACCTACAGGGATAGCAACTACAAGACCTACAGCGGCTACGTGACGATTCCCGAGACAGTGACCAGCAATCAGGTGACCTATACGGTGACGGCGATTGACAATGTGGCCTTCTTTGATTGCCCCAACTTGACGGGTGTGGTGATTCCCGAAACAGTGACGACCATCGGCAACACGACCTTCAAGAACTGCCCCTTGCTGAAGAACGTCACCATCCCCAACTCGGTGACCAGCATGGGCTTGTATGCGTTTCAAAACTGCACGTCGTTGAGCGATGTGGTCATCGGCAGCGGCATGACCAGCATCGGCTTGATGGCCTTCCATGGCTGCACGGCCCTGGAGACGGGTTCCATCACCTGCAATGCCGTCGTCCCGCCCACGCTAAGGCAACGCAACGTGTTTGATGACGGCCATTACAACAACACTCACGTGTATGTGCCCAAAGAGAGTTGGCCTGACTATGCTCAGGAGCAGTATTGGCGCGATTTCATGAACTTGCATGAGAGCTGGTCACTTGACGAGGCACTTAATGTGAGCGGCGGCACCATCCATTTCGAGTCCACAGGCGACTATCCCTGGAAAGTGGTTTGTGAATCGGATGACTACTATGCCATGTCGGGCAATGCGGGCGTGCGTTACGGAGTCTCGACGCTGACAGCCATCGTGGACGTTCCTGAGGATACCCCCTTGTCGTTTAACTATAAAGCTTGGGGTGAGACTAATTCGTCGGGCACTGTACACTACGACAAGTGTGAGTTTTCCGTTGACGGCAGCGTTGTGATGCAGGCCGGTGCTGAACAGAACCAAGAGTGGTCAACCTACTCGTATGTACTGCCCGCCGGCATTCATGCATTGGCGTGGAGCTACATCAAGGATTCCTTGATCGATCCCGAAGGCGACTTTTTCGCTATCGATGACGTCCGCCTGGGCAACGCACTGGTTGGAGACGTGGACGGTAACGGCAGCGTGGGCATCGCCGACGTGACGCTTCTCATCGACTTTATCTTGAATGGAGATACCACAGCCGTCGATTTGTCGGTTTCCGACGTCAATGGCGACGGCAACGTGGGCATCGCCGATGCCACATCCATCATCGACTACATCCTGAGCGGCACCTGGTAAGTTCAGTGAACAGTTAACAGTGAACAGTTGGCATCCGTATCCCTTTATAAATGGGCGTGCGGATGCCAATTGGCTCAATTTGTGTTGTTAACCCCGCCTATCAGTTGTCGGTTCTGATTTCAAAAAAAATTGTTCTTCTTGTCTTTCTTGTCGTTATAAATAAAAGTACGCGGATGCCAATTTGTATTTATTTCTATGTTGCACACCAAGGTAATTAACATTTTTAACTTTCTGGCTTCATCAGTTCAAGTTTAGTTATTACCTTTGTGGTCAGAGAGTT
>CADAFP010000063.1 GCA_902787185.1 uncultured Bacteroidales bacterium
GTCGAGGTTGAGCAGGTAGTCACCCACGAGCATGTCGGCCTCGATGTTGCTGGCACCGGTCAGACCGGTCTCCTCGTCAACGGTGGCGAGGGCCTCCAGCGGACCGCATTGCAGCGTCGGCTCGATAACGGCAGCCAGAGCGATAGCCAGGCCCATACCGTCGTCGGCACCCAGCGTGGTGTTGTTGGCGCGTACCCATTCGCCATCAATGATGGTCTCGATGGGGTCGGTGTCAAAGTTGTGGGTCGAACCGGGACCTTTCTCGGCGACCATATCCATGTGACCTTGCAGAACGATGCCCTTGCACTTCTCGTAACCAGGAGCGGCGGGCCTGAAGATGGCCACGTTGCCGGTCTTGTCGATTTTGTACTCCAGATTGTGTTTCTTGGCGAAGTCCACGAGCCATGCGCGGATCTTGTCTAACTTGCCTTCGTCATTGCCACTGGGGCGGGGCACCTTGGTGATCTCATCAAAGATCGACCATACTGCTTGCGGATTCAGATCTTTTACTTGCATTGTAAAAATAATGGTTAATGTGTTAGTTATAAAGTTGTTAAAAGAATTGTTGTCAAAGCAAATCTATTTTCACCGCTAAGTTACAACTTTTTTTGTGAACAGTCATTCTTTTCCCTGTGAAAAAACCAAATAAAAAACTGAAATATCCTAAAAAGCAGCCATGCTGGATGAACTAAGTTGCTGATATGTCGGTAATTGTGTTTTGCGCTTGAATCCTATGCCAGCCACCAGCCACCGAGTGCCGGATGCTGCTCTATTCAGTAATGTGGATCGATAGGATTGGTTTTTCAAGTTTATTGAAAATGTTGCGGCTTTGCAAAAAGTTTTTCGTACCTTTGTCGATTAATAGTATCGCGTATGAACATTTATAAGTTCAATAGTATCTTGAAACCTGTCCTGTGGGGAGGTGACAAGTTGGTGAGGTTCAAGCATCTGCCAGCAACCGATGAACCCATCGGCGAGAGTTGGGAATTGTCGGCATTTCCTGGTCGTGAGTCGGTCGTCACCGACGGTGAGGACCGTGGTTTGACGCTGCCCCAACTGGTGGAGCGTTATGGTGCCGACCTTGTGGGCGAGGACGTGTATCGCCGTTATGGTGACCGTTTCCCGCTGCTCATTAAGCTCATTGACGCCCGTCGTGACCTGTCTATCCAGGTACACCCCGATGAGGAGATGGCGTTGCGTCGCCATGGCTGCCACGGCAAGAATGAGATGTGGTATATCCTCAATGCTGATGACGGTGCCGTCATCCATGCCGGTTTCAACAGCACTATCACGCTGGATGAATATGACAGAAAGCTTGCCGATGGAACCTTATTGGACGTGGTCAATGCGGACTCGTCGCACATGGGCGATGTCTTCTTCATCCCTGCGGGCCAGATTCATTCCATCGGTGCCGGTAACATGGTGGTCGAGATACAGCAGTCCAGCGACATCACTTACCGCGTGTGGGACTATAACCGCCGCGACGCTGACGGCAATCTGCGGCAACTGCACGTACAGGAGGCGCGCGAGGCGCTCGACTTCACTGCCCGTGATTGCCAGGTGCACGATTTCCCGTGCATCGCCAAGGGCATGAAGCGCTTGGTGCGGTGTCCCGAGTTTGAGGTCAACCGTCTCGACTTCGATGACGGCTATGTCCTGGAGATGCCTCAGCCTCACTCCTTTGTCGCCCTGTTCTGCGCCAGGGGAGCCACGATGCTCAGCGTCGAGGGAATGCCGCCACAGGAGTTGCACCAAGGCGAGCTCGCTCTGGTGCCCGCCGTGGTCGATAGGGTAGAGATGACCGCTGCTGCCACCCTGTTGCTGACGACGGTCCCGCCATTAACGGATTGAGATTCCTTCAACTGAAAAACTGACAACCGAAAAACTGAAACAATATGAACAAAACAAAATGGATTATCTGCGCCATAGTCGCCTTGGTTGTGATTGCTTTGGCTTGTGCAGCCCCCTATTTCCTCGTCGGCGCGCCCGCCGAGGGCCTTGTCAAGGTGCGCAAGGGCAGCACCATCGACATGATTAGTGACAGCGTTCAGGCTCATGTCGATGCGACCTACGGCAAGCGTGTCGCCACCATGCTCAAAATGATGGGCGCCAAGGTCGAGAACCGCGAGGGCGCTTTCCGCGTCACGCCAGGGATGTCCCCCTTCACTGCCGCCCGCCGCATCAAGAACGGTGTGCAGGACGGTATCCGCTTCACTTTCAATAACGTGCGCACCCTTGATGAGTGGACCAATCGATGGGGCGAGACCTTTATGGCAGGTCCTGATGAGATGCGCAAGGCTTTGAAGGACAGTGCCATGTGTGCCAAATACAACAAGACGCCGCAGACCATTGCCTGCCTGCTGATGCCCGACACCTACGAGTTCTACTGGACCGTGACGCCCGAGAAGATGCTCGACCGCATGTTTGATTACTACAACGACTTCTGGACCAGCGAGCGCAAGGCGAAGGCCGAAAAGTTGGGCCTCACTCCCGACCAGGTGGCCACCGTCGCTTCGATTGTCGAAGAGGAGACCAGCAAGGCCGACGAGCGTGGCAAGGTTGCCCGCCTGTACCTGAACCGTTACCAGCAGGGTATGCGCCTGCAGGCCGACCCGACGGTGAAATATGCCATCGGTGACTTCACCATCAAGCGCATCACCGTGCAGATGACTCAGGTCAATTCGCCCTATAACACCTACCGTGTTGACGGATTGCCCCCTGGCCCCATCCGCCTGCCTGAGAAATCGACGATTGATGCCGTGCTCAATGCGCCGCAGCATGACTACCTGTATATGTGTGCCCGTGCCGACTTCAGCGGTTACCACGACTTTACCCGCGACTATGCCAGCCACCTGGATAACGCCCACCGCTATCAGGCAGCCCTCAATGCCCGCGGTATCAAGTGATTATATTTGCCAACTGACTGCCGCGCCACGGCGAGGCCCAACAAACTAAACAATTATGGAACAGGAAGAAAAATTAATAGTATTCAACAAGTACGGCAACCCTGTTGACGCCAATATCGTCAAGGGAGCCCTCGAGGCTGCCGGAATTCCCGCCGGTGTGATTGGCGACAGCTTTGCCAACAACCTGTGGAAGGACGCCATCCGGGTCGTGGTCTTCAGGCGTGACCTGGAGGAGGCCATCAAGGTGCTCTATGGCGGTGAGCTGCGATATGAGGATTACCAGGATGATATGGATAGGTTCGCCTTCGAGAATATGCAGGCGTGCAACCAAGTCTTCTGCGAGCTGGCGTTAAAGCTCCATCCCGAGTTGTGCGGCAAGCAGTGCCGTGACCTGTATAACCAGGCGCGTCTTGCCTTTGACGAGGGCGATCTCGCGGCCTTGAACAAAATCAAGGACAGCTTGTCGTGAGGTATTCAAGTCCTGAAGCTTCAGGACTTGAAGATTAGTGATTAGCGATTAGTGAAGAATACTTTTTCAAAGTTTGCGGGTTTTCGACCCTATGGGCCTATCCCTAATCCCTAATCTTCAAGTTTCCTAAAAGGGGCAAAGCCGCTTTAGAAACTTGTGAGAAATATACTAAATCCCGCTTCATTTCGTTATAATATTGAAAATACATTTTATAGCGAAGACATGACAACCTATTTGCGTCACATGATATTGATGGCTGTGGCGGCTGTGGCATTATATGCGACGGCTGGTGATGGCACAACCACTACCGCCTATCATTTCTTGAGCGTGCCCGTATCGAGTCACGTGTATGGCTTGGGTGGACACAACATCTCCCTCATCGATGACGACGTCAACCTGGTCGAGCAGAATCCTGCTCTGCTGGGAGCGGAGTTTGACCATCAGGTGGCATTGAACTATATGAAATACATCGGCGAGACCAATTTTGCCGGTCTGCGTTATGGTCAAGGGGTTGGCAGGAACGGGTCCTTTGCCGCTGGTGTCCAGTATTTTGGATACGGTGACATTGAGGGCGCCACTATCGATGGCGTGCGCACGGGCAAGTTCACTGCCAGCGACATCGCTTTCAGCGTCTCCTACAGTCACGATGTCACCAGAAACCTTCGTGGCGGTATCACGCTCAAGTACCTGTATTCCAAGTATGAGGACTACACCGCTGGCGCAGTGGCCGCCGACGTGGGCTTGAGTTTCTATGACCCGTCGCACGAGTTCTCGGCATCGCTGGTGGCCAAGAATCTGGGTGGTCAGGTGAAGAAGTTCAACGAGTTTAAGGACAACCTGCCTTGGGATATCCAGGTGGGCGTGAGCAAGATGCTGGGCAAGGCGCCGATACGCCTGCACCTGACTGCCTATGAACTTGCGCGCTGGCACTCTCCTTATTATAAAATCAAGGACATCAACAACCCCAACAGCGACCTGGTGAAGGAAGAATCCTTCGGCAGCAACCTGCTGCGTCACCTCGTTTTTGGCGTGGAAGTGCTCCCCACCAACAACATCTATCTGGGCCTCGGTTACAACTACCGCATGCGCACCGACATGGCGACCTACAAGCGCGACTTCATGTCGGGGTTGTCGGTGTGTGGTGGCTTGAAGGTGAGAGCCTTCGGTGTTGGTGCCGCTTTTGCCCGTCCGCATAGCGGCGCGATGACGATGATGTTCAACCTCACTGCCAGTGTCGGTGAGCTGTTGAAGTGATCAACACTGGCCGTGTGTCATAACTCAAATGATGGAACTATAACCGTGCTATCGCACGGGAAATTAAACAAATTATTAAATTAAAATTATCTATTCCTTAAATAATATGCTCAATTTTAAATATAATTTCCCGCCCAACGGGCGGTTAGATTTTATTTAGTTGAGTGATGGCGCACGGTCTATTATTTATCGGCTAAAACACGAATTCGTCTTATGAATAATCTCGGCATGAAGAAAATAGGGGTTTTCATCCTGCTTGCATTCCTGCAAATGATTGCTATCGGCCTGTTCATGCATTATGGCAATGCGGGTGACACGGCTAATCAGTTGGCAGTGATAGGTTCCATGTTCACGCCGCTGTTGTCGGTTATCTTCACTCAACTGCTGTTCAAGGAGCCCGTGCTCAGGGGGTTGGGTATCAATTTCAAGTTCAATAATTGGTGGATATGGGGATGGGTGTTGATGCCGGTGCTGTCTCTTGTCGTGATGGGCATGTCATTGCTGGTGCCTGAAGCGCACCTATCCAACGAGGTCTTTGACGAGTTGACCGAAGACGCGCCGGTAAAAATGAATATATGGGGCTTTATTGGCATCACGATAGTGAACGGTCTGTTGACCGGGGCCACGCTCAACGCCCTGGCTGCCTTTGGTGAGGAAATCGCTTGGCGAGGCTTTTTTGTCAGGGAATTGGCAGGAAAGAAATTTCTCTGGGCCGCGCTGTTTATCGGTGTGGTGTGGGGTGCCTGGCACTTCCCCTTGGTCCTGAATGGGCACAACTATCCCGACCATCCCGTCATCGGTGTGTTCATGATGATCGTGATGTGCGTATGTCTAACGCCGATATTCCTGTACTTCAGGCTCAAGGGGCACTCGGTGATTGTGCCTGCCATTATGCATGGCACGTTTAATGCGGTGATACCCTTGGCCAATGTGCTTGTCATGCCGATGAACGACCTTGTGATAGGCGTGGCGGGATTGGTAGGAATCATCGCCTTGTTGCTGTTTGACATCGTCCTCTTCCTGTATGACCGTTTTATCTCGCAGGAACGGCTGTTCACGAAGCCTCTCGCGCCCTGATGGGATGATAGACCTCACAGAACGCTTGTTCTGTCGAGCCTCATTCCAGACCATGCCGTATTAGATGCACATTTTTATGTCCACAAACAACTATAAGATAAAAGCTTGGCGTCTTTGCGCCTTTGCGTGGGGCCAAACAGCTGAATACATACCAGTGAAAGGCAGAATGCTAAAAAAAACATAAAAAACAAGTGTAAAAAGGTATCTTGGCAATATTTTTGTTAACTTTACACGCTCAAAGCAAGAATCCGCATGGCAGCACGTGAAAAATATGACGAGGCGGCTGTGGTCGAGCAATTGCACGACCAGGCAACCTGCAAGGCGGCGTTCGGTAAGGTTATCGAGCATTACAGCTCGCAGCTTTACTGGCAAATCCGCCGTATGGTCATCGACCATGACGACGCTAACGACGTGCTGCAGAACACCTTCCTGAAAGCATGGACGAGCATCGACAATTTTCGTGGTGATGCCAAACTATCGACGTGGCTCTACAAGATTGCCATCAACGAGTCCATCACGTTTGTCAACAAGAAGAAGGTGATGAACCAGCTCTCGATCGACGATGACGAGAGTTTCCTTGTCAACCAGCTCGAGAGTGACGAGTGGTTTGACGGCGATCAGGCCCAAATCAATCTGCAGAAGGCGATTGCCAAGTTGCCCGAGAAGCAGCGGCTCGTTTTCAACCTGCGCTACTACGACGAGATGAAGTATGACGAGATGAGTGAGATTCTGGGCACCAGCGAGGGGGCCTTGAAGGCGTCGTATCATCATGCGGTGAAAAAAATCGAACAATATTTGGGAGAAACAGAATAATTTTTTGTTGACCCATTAAACTTTTTTGGCATTTCAGAGTCAAACAAGCGTTATGAAACAGGACGACTCCACAATATTGAAGAAATACGGTAAGAATCCGGGCTTTAAGGTGCCGGAGAATTACTTTGAAGACTTCAACAAGCGCATGACCGAAATGCTGCCCGATGTTGAAATCACGCCTATTGACGTTAAGCCCACGATGTGGCAGCGCGTCAGGCCGTTGGTTTATATGGCAGCGATGTTTGCCGGTGTATGGTGCATGATGCAGGTCTTCAGCAACTTTGTCGCATCCGATAATCTTGATAGTGTGCGCGCCGTGGCCGAGAAGTTGCAGGACGAGGAAAACCTCGATGACTTCATCATGAGCGGCGTGAGCGACTACGACATCATCAACTATGAGGACTCGGTGGCGATGAGCAATGAGGAACTTCCTGTCGATAACGATTAAATCAATCGAAAGGAGAGTTGGTCTTATGAAAAGAATAGTTGCGATATTGACACTTGTACTGGCGATTTCCACTACTGCCATAGCTCAGAACGGGCGCACGAAATTTGCGGCCGATATGTATCAAGCCAAGCACGAGATGATCATCGAGGAACTGGGATTGACCATGACGCAGCAAAAGCAGTTCATGCCCCTGTATGAGCAGATGGAACGCGAGATTTATCAGGTGAACCGCACCGCCAGGGCGCTCGCCGGCGAGGTGGAGAAAAAGAAGAACCCCAGCGACCGCGACTATGAGACTGCTGCAGCGGCATTGTCCAACACCCGCATCCGCGAGGGAGAAATTGAGGCCAAATACTTCGAGAAGTTTTCCAAGATTCTCTCCAAGAAGCAGCTTTTCCAACTCAAACAGACCGAGTTGAAATTCACCCGTGAAATGATTGGTAAGAAAAAGAATAAGAAGTAAGAGCACACAAGGAATAGTGATTTTTCATAGCATTAAATTGTTGACAATCCCGCAGCCTCGTCAAGCTGTGGGATTGTTTTTAGTCAGGGCGGGTGGTAACTATTTACCGAAACGCCTTTTGAAACGCCCCATGCTAAGGCGCCAAGCCGCTAAGAGATTAATATTCAATTATTAGGACTGTCTGTATTACACGTTCCCCCAGTGAGAGCACGGGTGCCATCAGCTGGGACGGTTCTAATGATGCGGTAAGCGAAGCGGCGCTATCAGTTAGAACCGTCCCAATGATGCACCGCCCCCGCCGGCTGAATAGCCATGGGTGGGCGAGATATAGTTAATAAATGTAAAATAATTGGGCGATGGCAAGTCGATAACACATTATTTTACTACTTTTGGTGTTTTATGACGAATATCGTGCTCCGAGGAGGTGCATTTCATGTAAAGATAAAAAACGAAACAACCTAATATTCAATAACTTAAACGTTTAAGAAAAAGCATGAAAATGACAAGAATCTTAATGTCGTTGCTGGCTGGCCTGGTATGCTTGGGCATGGCAGCAACCGCGCCTAAGGCCACCACTGTTCCCGGTGACCCCATGGCCACTCAATGCTACACCCTGAGCAACGGCCTCAAGGTGTTCCTCAGTGTTAACCACCAGAGCCCCCGCATCTCGGCACACATCGCCGTGCGCACCGGCTCACGCAATGACCCCGCCGAGACTACCGGTCTGGCTCACTATCTGGAGCACCTGATGTTCAAGGGCACGCAGCAGTATGGCACGAGCAACTATGCGGCCGAGAAGCCCCTGCTCGACACCATCGAGGCCCGCTATGAGCAGTACCGCCGTGTGACCGATCCCGAGCGTCGCCGTGTGCTCTATCACGAGATTGACAGTATCTCGCAACTTGCTGCCAAGTACAACATCCCCAACGAGTATGACAAGCTGATGGCCGGCATCGGTGGTCAGGGCACCAACGCCTATACCAGCACCGACGTCACTTGCTATACCGAGGACATCCCCGCCAACGAGGTGGACCGCTGGGCACGCATCCAGGCCGACCGCTTCCAGAACATGGTTATCCGCGGTTTCCACACCGAGCTCGAGGCCGTGTATGAGGAGTACAACATCGGCATCGCACAGGACCAGAGGAAGATTTTTGAGGCCCTGAGCGCCAAGATGTTCCCCACTCACCCCTACGGCACCCAGACGACCATCGGTACCCAGGAGCACCTGAAGAATCCGTCGATCACCAACATCAAGAACTACTTCCACAACTACTACTGCCCCAACAACGTGGCTATCTGTATGGCCGGTGACTTTGACCCCGACGAGGTGATCGCCATCCTGGAGCGCCACTTCGGCAGCTGGAAGCCCAACAACAACCTCTATCGTCCCGAGTTCGCTCCCCTCAAGCCCATCACGGCTCCCATCGACACCACCGTCATGGGTCAGGAGGCTGAATTCGTGGCTCTGGGTTGGCGCTTTGACGCTGGCAACTCCCTGCAGATCGACACCATGAACGTGGTGGCCGAGATGCTCTCGAACGGCACTGCAGGTCTTATCGACCTGAATCTGAACCAGCCCCTCAAGGTGATGGGCGCTGGCGCCTACAGCGATGAGATGACCGACTACTCGATGCTCTTGCTCTTGGGTTATCCCAACGAGGGTCAGACCCTGGAGCAGGTGCGCGAGCTCTTGCTCGGCGAACTGGCTAAGTTGCGTTCTGGCGAATTTGACGATGACCTGCTCGTGAGCGTGGTGAACAACAACAAGCTCCAGTACCTGCGTGCGCTTGACAACAACCAGGCCCGCACCCGCCAACTGGTCAACGCCTTCATCAATCATGTGGATTGGGCTCAGGAGGTCGGCAAACTCGACCGTATGGCCGGCATGACCAAGCAGCAGATTGTAGCCTTTGCCAACCGCCACTTGCTGGACAACAACTTTGTGTGCGTTTACAAGCGCATGGGTGTTGACACCACCGAGAAGAAGATTGACAAGCCCGTCATCACTCCCATCCCCACCAACCGCGACATGCAGAGCAGCTTCGTGAAGAATATCCTGAGCGAAATCGTTGAGCCCATCCAGCCGCAGTTTGTGGACTACAGCAAGGAGATGACCGTGGGCCAGACCAGCAAGAAGCTGCCGTTGCTTTACAAGCAGAACACGCTCGACGACCTGTTCTCCTTGACCTACAAGTATGACTTCGGCAACACGGCCGACAACCGCTACGATATCGCGCTGAGTTACATGGACTACCTGGGCACCAAGAAGATGAGTGCCACCGAGTTCAAGCAGCGCCTGTACAAGCTGGCATGCAACATCTCGATGAACGTTAGCGACAACGAGACCTACCTGTCGCTGAGCGGTCTGAGCGAGAACATGCCCGAGGCTCTGAAACTTGCCGAGGACCTGATGCAGAACGCCCAGGTTGATGAGGAGGCTTACAAGAGCATGGTTGACGCGATCCTCAAGAGCCGCAACGACGCCAAGCAGAGTCAGGACGAATGCTTCAGCCGCCTGAATGAGTATGGCATGTACGGTCCCCGCAACGAGTACACCAACATCATGAGTGCTCAGCAGTTGCGTGACACCAATCCCGCCGAGCTGCTCAAGCTGGTGAAGGGCATGCGCGACATGCAGCACACCGTGCTCTACTACGGTCCCATGACACAGAAGGAGCTCGACAAGTGCCTGAGCAAGGTTCACAAGACCAAGAAGAACCTGGCTGCCGTTCCCGTGGGCGTTCCCTACATGGAGCAGATTACCCCGAACACCGAGATCCTGATGGCTCCCTACGAGGCCAAGAACATCTACATGGTACAGTACCACAACGAGGGTACCGCATGGACTCCCGAACACGCCGCTACCATCAACCTGTTTAACGAGTACTTTGGCGGTGGCATGAACGGTATCGTCTTCCAGGAGCTGCGCGAGGCACGCGGTCTGGCCTATTCGGCTGCCGCCTACTATCGTCAGCCCTATGAGATGGGTCATCCCGAGTATGCCATGACCTACATCATCACCCAGAACGACAAGATGATGGACTGCGTGCGCGAGTTCAACAACATCGTGGGCACCATCCCCCAGAGCGAGGCCGCTTTTGCCCTGGCTAAGGAGTCGCTGATGAAGAAGTTGGCAAGCCGCCGTGTCGTTCGTTCTGGTGTCCTGAACAGCTACCTGGCAGCAAAGCGTCTGGGTCTGGACTATGACATCAACTCGGTAGTATTCAATGCCCTGCCCAACCTCCAGCTCAACGACATCGTCAAGTTTGAGCAGCAGTCGATGGCAGGTAAGCCCTACCGTTACCTCATCCTGGGTGACGAGAAGGAACTCGACATCGAGGGCCTGCAGAAGATTGCTCCCATCCGTCACCTCACCCTCGAGGAAATCTTCGGCTATTAAGCGATTAGCAGTTTAGATATTAGGGTCCTTAAGGTCGTTGAGACCTTAGGGGCCCTATGTTTACTATAGGTGCTCCGATGGACGGGTTCACATGATTGATGTCTCTGACGTAAACAACATCACTGATAAATCCCTAACCTCCGCAAATGACTTTGTGGTTAGTGGCGAAGGCGAACTGTTCTATCGCACTTATCACGATGGCACCGATCTTCATCGCCTTCGTTCACTTTCAGGCCGTCTGATTCCTTTCGACATTAGTGGCGGAGAAGGGGAGTACCTCGCATTCTGTGGTTTTGATGATAAAATCCATGTTTTTGACCGCCGTGCCATATACATCATAAACTTCAATGAAGAAGATGCTTATGTAGATGACATTGTCACCGATAATTGTAGAGTTCATTCTATGTATTGTTTGAGCAACACAGTTTATTTTATGTGTAACTATCCTTATCCTCCTTATCTTATAAAGATGCGCGATTATTATCTGATTTTCAGCAGTAATGGAGAGGCTTTGATTATAGATAGCAAGAATGACCGGTCACTAATTACTGGCATGAGGTTTGACGTGACACATGGCTTGAAGATATCTTCCTTACAATACAATGATTCATATATCTATTGTTGCGGTCAGCAAAATGGTCGCTATTCATTGCTGCGCATTGACCCGTACACATTTAAAAGCGAGGCAATTGTTCGTGACAATAACTATGAAATATATTCCTTTGTGGTAGGATCTGACAACAAAATCACTTTTAGTGGTCTACGATTCTCTGATGGAAAGAATATCCTTGCTACTATCGACGAGAACGGTAATGTCGTCGTGCTTGACGAAACTGGCAGCAATTCCTTCAATCTCAATCGTTTGCAGTGATGTAGTAAGATATTGTTGAAGGTATGTTTTGAAGTGGACCTCTAAAGTTGTACAAAACTTTAGAGGTCCACTTCAGCTTAGGCAGGGGTGGAGCGCAGCGGAACCCCTGTAACTCCTAATTCCTAATTCCTAATTCCTCATTTCTAATTTCTTAAGGGCTTTCTTGCAGATGCCCTCGTGGCGGGTAACCATGTAGATGAGCAGGATGTTGAGCACCACCACCTCAAAGGCGAAGTACAGCCAGGAGATGTTGATGAGCACAGCGATAAAGCAGGCAATGATGCGTGTGTTGAAGGTCAGGATGTTGGTGTACTTCATCAGCGGCAGACTCAACTGGCGGAAGTACTCGCGGAACTCCTGTGTCGGCACGCCGTCCTCGCCGTAACGCTCCTTGAGCGCGGCACGCAGGCGCTGCATGTTGGGCGTCCATCGCTCCTGGTTGGCGGTGTAGCCACGATAGAAGAACAACGTCAACTTGCTCCAGAAGTTGCGGCCCCATTCCAGTTGGCTGTATTGCTCATTGAGCTTGGCGGTGCTGTCCAGCTCGCTGCCCTGCTGTCCCTTGAGGAAGAACAGGTGGAACTGGCGGTAATAGTCGGCCATCGCGGCCTGCAGGGCATGGCTGGCACCCGCGGCGATGCCCAGTGCCCATATCTGCCACTCGTGTTCTGAGAAATACATGCCCAGCATCCTGTCACCGAAGTCCAGTTCCCTGAACACGATGGCAAAGCAAATGGCGGCAAACCACAGGTCGCCGCTCACGCCGTCCAGGATGCGTCCCATGCGGGAATACTGCTGCGTGAGGCGCGCCAACTGGCCGTCAGCGCTGTCAAAGGTGTCAGCCCATGTGATAAGCAGCATACCCACCAAGTTGAGCCATGCCAGATAGGGTTGGCCAAAGTATAGCAACACGCCACCCGCTACGCCCATAAAGATGCTGGCAATAGTGATGGCATTGGGACTCACGCCCAACTTGGCGAACAGCTTTGCCCACAGAAAGCCGAGAGGGCGGTGGAAATGCAAGTCAAACCACTCCTCGGTATCCGACGACTTGAGCGAAGCCTGATATTCTTCTTTTAATGTCATGTTTTTCAGTTTTAGTGTTTAGTTTCCAGTCCTTAGTCCTTAGTCCTTAATCCTTAGTCCTTAATCCTTAATCCTTAATCCTTAGTCCTTAATCCTTAATCCTTAGTCCCTAGTCCTTAGTCCCTAGTCCTTAGTCCCTAGTCCTTAGTCCCTAGTCCCTAGTCCCTAGTTGTTAGCATTAACTCCTAACTCCTAACTCCTAACTCCTAACTAATTAAAGTCCCAGGTGAGCCTTGGCAAGAGCCAAAACAGCCTTGGCAATGTGCGGAGCCGACTCGTTGCGGCACGGAGCGAAGCTGGGCCAGTCGTTAAAGTCGATGATGCGGATGGTGCCATCGGGATCCACAATGCAATCTCCACCGTAGATGACGATGTTCAGTTCCTCGGCGGCGCGGGCACAGATGTCTTTCAGCTCCTTCAGGTCGATGTCGATGCCCTGTGAGTGGCCGTTCACCTCTTCCCAGCCATACTTGCTGTGACCTTCGTCAAAGGGGTAGAACCAGAAGAAGAACTGCGAGTCCTTCACGCCGTAGAACTTCACCAGGTCGCCCGTCAGGTGTACGTTGATGACGGCACGGGTGATGCCGCGGTAGAAGTACTCCTGCAAGACCTCCTGGGCCTCCTCGGGATGGCGCACATAGCTCACGTCCTCCTTGTGCATGGCATGGAAATCGCCGCGCTTGATCCAGCACGACTTGAAACCGGCCTTTTTCAGCTGGTCCTTGATGTTCTCGTTGGTGTTGACAATCAGGCTGTCGGGGTAGGGAATGCCATTGCCCAACAGGATGCGTGTCATGCGTTCGCGCGTACAGTTCTCGATACCGTAGCCCGAGTTGATGACCAGCTTGCCCTCATTCTCCAGGCGCTGCAGCTTGGCGATGCTCTCGCGTTCGCGGCACATGGCGAGCACAACAGGCTCCTCAATCTCCTGACGGTTGAACTGGTCCTCGCTATATACGTTCACCTGGCAACCGCGTTTGCGCAGCTGCTCGGCGACAAGGTTAAAGATGGCGGTGTCGTTGCCAATGTGGTTGGGCGAATAGGCCCCGGCGCGCATGACGCCCGCGATAGTGATGTCTGCCATTATTCTATTCCTTATTTTTAGTAAACGGACAACCCTGTCCATTATTGGGCTGCAAAGATACAAAAAATTGTGATAGCGGCACTTAAAACACCCGAAAAAAGCCTCTGGAGTCCCCCTTCGATACTTTTTTTGAAAAAAACACGTCAAAATGCTTGCAGGTATCAAAAAAAGCAGTACCTTTGCAGTCGCTATTGAAAAATACTTTCAGCTAGCTTCCGGAGAGGTGGGTGAGTGGCTGAAACCAGCAGTTTGCTAAACTGCCGTAGGGGTAACTCTACCGCAAGTTCGAATCTTCAGTTGCAATCGTTTTTTTGTTGATGCCCAATGCAAGCTCGCTTGCTGATGGGCACCAACAAAAAAACGATAGAGCGCCCTCACGGGCGCGGTTTCTCGGCTTGGCAGCGGCCCCGCGGGAGCGCACAAGATGCACGAGCGCCAGCGAGTGAATCTTGTCGCCCCGCTGCTCGCTTCCTCCTTGGCTAATCCCCACTCCCGAATCTCGCGCACTCCCGTTATTATGCATGGATGTGCTTTAACATAAATGGCTGATGCTAATCGTTAATCATAGAAAAATGCGTGCAGGAGAAAATAAACAATTTTTATTGAGCCTAAATATTTAAGATAATACGTTAATTAGACGGTGCGGTTCATGAATTTTTGTTAACTTTGCAAAAACGAACATCATTGATAAGGGCAAACTTGCTATCATTCTGAGCTTCATACTCTCTGTCTTCCCTGCTGATGCATCCGAAAACAGGCGTCACATTCATGTTGTGCGCCCCGGGAGCAAACGGTCCCATAGGGGTCAAACTGTTGCCAAAATATGGATTGAGGAAAATGGTGAGAAAAAGATTGAAATAGCGTGGTCTGAACTTTCCTCCAATGAGGAACAAACCATCCTTCTCGCTATTGACAAGCATTGGGAAGATCTTAACCGTAGCATTGATGACGTGTTTGCTGGTAAAAAAATAACCATTAAAATATTTAAGTGATAAGATTATGTGCAAGTACAAGGACACCAATTTGGGTATCAAGAAACTTGATTTCGGTATGAAGCGGGGCGCTATGGCCGTTTATCTGACCGATAGCAGAGTCGTTATTGTCCCTGTATCGATGTTCCCCGACATCAAGCGCTTGTCCCGCTCTCAACGTGAAGACTACATGATTATGGACGACCAGTATTTCTCCTTTGACGGCTTGAGCAAAATCTACTCGGTTAAAGATGTGCTGAAATATTGATCTCATCGTCACACAACAACTCATTATCGGGATTGCCATAAGGCGGTCTCGATATTTTTATTCATACATTGCCTGTATGTGCTGGCCATTGCAGGGCTCAGTTGGTTCGGGTGGATTCCCGCTCTTTGGTGTCGCGATAGACGTTGTTGACCTTGTTGCTGCCAAAGGAATAGGAGACGCGCAACGAGACGGCATGGCTGTGGATGTTGTTGCGGGTGCAGACGCAGTAGTCGCTATACAATGCCGTTGATTTGGTGATGTTCCAGCCGAAGGGGTCGCTCACAGCGGCCGTAAGCGTCAAGCGGTTGTCGAGCAGCATGTAACGGAGTTCGAAGCCAATCAATGACATTGCCTCATATCTCACCATTCGCTCATGATAGGGGAAGTAATGGCTGAACCGCACGTTGAAGATAAGCGACCGTGGGCGGTTGAGCATCCACGAGGTGTTGAGTTCCAGCTTTCCGCTCCAACTATTGTCGTCATGCTCTCTGAAATCAGCAATCCTGGATTTGGCGTAGGTGTTCAACACCTCGCCTCCCAGATTCACATTCCACCAGTCGAAGAACGAACGGTAATAGGACGCATAAAGCCCGACTTTGTTGTTGTCGATGCAATTTTCGGGGATTGTGTATTGCGAGCCGTCATCATTGAAACGCGTCACATAGCCTATGGAGTTGCGGTTATAGGAGTTGTAGAGCACTGCGTAGAATCCCTTGAAACTATAGCTGAGTTCGGCGTTGTGCGCCGTACTTGGCATCAGATCGGGGTTGCCCGCCACATAGTCGCTGGTTGTGGTGTAATAACGGAACGGGTTGAGGTCGGCAAAGTTCGGTCGTGTGATGCCCATGGAATAGGATAGCGTTAAGCGTCCCGCATTCTCGTTGTTCCAACTCAAGTTCAATGACGGGAAGAGATAACCATAGCTGTTGTCGTGCCGCCCGTTGCCCGTAGCCTGAAGCCCTTTCACATCGGTGTGCTCATATCGCAACCCCAGTTTCCCGTAAAATGAATTGGAGAATCCTTTTTCGGCACTGACATATGCAGCGGTCGTCTTCTCTTCATAGTTGAAACTGTTGCTTTGGGCCAGGTCTTGAGACCAAGTTTCACCATCATAGGTGCCCACAAACAGCGATGTGTTATTTCCGATGCCGGTGAATGCCGCTCCTGTCTCCATCTTGAATGTTGTAAAAGGCAACGTGGCGTCAAGTTTTGCCGAGTGGATGCGATACTTGTTGTGGCCCTCGTTGGTCAGCCTTGTCGCATTCTCGCCCCAAGTTGTGGTCACATCGGCCCAAGAACGCGTTGAACGATTGAAGTAGTTGTAGGTAAGGCTGAGCATTTTCCCCATGTTGTCCAGCCTCCAATCGGTGAACGCGGTCAACGTGAGCGCATTGTTGGGCCTTGACGGTGAATGATTGTGAGACCGGGAAATATCGCCATTCTCGTTTGTCACATCGTTGAGGTCGCTGTTCATCCGCATGGTGCTGAGGTTGACGATGGCGCCAGCTGCTATCATGTCGCTGAATTTATACTTGAAGAGCGCATTGGTCCCGAAATTCCTATTGGTGAAGTGGGTGCGGCGGTTTGACGTCTTCTGGTGGTCGGCGAAGGTGTAGGTGCGGTCAAGGTCATTGATGCCCCGTGTGTCTGCCCAACTGGCATCGACCGAGAGCTCCACCTTGCGTGTCGTGTGCGACAGGTTACCCCCTAGCATATAGCTGAAATCCTCCCTTGCCAATCCTCGTCCCCACAGGTTGCCGCGGGTGCCCAGCGTTTCGTTGCGGGTCGTGATGCTGATGAATGCCACATTGGTGCCGGCGGCATATTTGGCTGGAGGCGAGGTGAGCACTTCAATCTTCTCAATGCCCGATGCCTGCAGGTTCTTGAGTTGCATGGCGACGGCATCGTCAGGCATCTCCAATAACCGTCCATCGACGATATAACGTACCGACGATTTGCCTGCAACTGTCACGGCATCGCCCTCGACGGTCACCCGTGGGATGCGGTCAAGCAACTCGATGCCGTTCAGCCCTTGAGTGAAGGCGTCATTCTTGGTGAGGTACACGATGCGGTCGGGCTCCTGCTTGAGCACTGTGCGATGGCCAACCACCACCACTTCGTTCAATTCCAGCACTTTATCCCAATGGTCGGCAATGGAATCAAGAGCCGTTGAGTCGCATTTTTCCTGTCCAAAAAGGGGTGCAGGGAATAGAGCCATCCATAAGATGACTTTCAAAAGTTTGTCCATAATGGTTTATTGATTAGTTACTTAAATGCTTTTTCTTTGCCTTGTATGAAGAAGAACGCTCCGCCATGCTTGTCGCGTTGCATGCCAATGTAGATGATTTCGCCATTGTTGACTATCTGGAGTGAGGTGTATTGCCCGTCAGGTCCATTATAGTCGGAATATTCCTTTGCCCTGGGCACGTCTTTCGAGATGGCTTCGGCAATCTTCTTGATGATGTCAGGATTGTTCTTGACTGTTATTCCGCGATAGTAGTTGCCATTGCTCTTGTAGATGGTAGTGGTCACGTCCTTGGAGCCGTTGTACCTGCCGTCGAACAGTTTCTCCACGTTCAATTTGGGCGGGTTGGCATAGGCCGCAATGGCTGTCAAGATGCACGTTATGATGATGAGAAGTCGTTTCATTGTGATAGGGTTTTATGTTGCATGAACTGATTGACTTTAGCTTCTTCCTCGGCCCTTTGCCGCGCCACAGTCTGCATGAATTGCTCCATCCTGGCGATATCGGCCTCGGCGATATTGCGGGCAGCGTCATCACTCATCTGCTTCCCATCGGCATACACGATGCACTCATCATTGAGTGATGTGTCATGATGCTTGACGAGCAGAGTGGCACCAAGGATAATCGCGACACCTGCTGCAGCATGCCGCAGCCATTTCCCCGTGGCGTTGCGGCGATTGCCCGTCGCGGCGGCTATGCGTTCTCGCAGTTCGCTCGTCGCCACGATAGTGCGGCGAGGTTTCAACATCTCTCTTATGTCTTGAAAATCTTCCATAACAGTCATTGATTGTCGGTGAAATACTTGTGCTTCAGTTTTTTCATCCCCGAGTAGAACCGGGATTTGATGGTGGATTGTGGCGCGTCCAGCAATCGGCTGATTTCGACAAACGAGAGTTCGTCAACCACATTCATCCTCACCACTTCGGCCTCATTGGGCGGCAGGCCGTCCAGCAGGCGATTGATGCGAAGGATTTCTTCATGATCGAGCAGGTCGTTCTCATCAACCTCGGGCATGTCAATGCCATCACAGGGAATCATAGTAGCGTGACCTTGCCTATACTTGTCTTGAATGAGGTTATATACGATTCTGAACAAATAACTACGCACATCGTTGACCTTATCGCTGTTCTCAAGCAATCGCAGCACCGCTTCGTAAACAATATCCTCGGCCTCGGCGCGGTCATTGACGCGGTAATAGGCGAACCTCACCAGTGCGTCAAGGTTTGCCTCTATCTCCTTATCCATATTTCTGCGCCTGTTGCCAAACATGATTGCTAAACGCCCATAAAGCGTTCCACTATATAAGACGCAAAAATACTGAAATCGACGATATTTTGGCACCAAAAACTGTTTTTGGCCAAAACATTCACGCATGATAACAAAATTACGCAAATTTGCGTAGCGCAAACTTGCGTAATTTAAGAGACACAATCGTCCTGAACGCAGACGATATGTAGTGACAAAGCGTACAGGAGGGGCGGTTGAGTTATGGGCGTTTTTCTTGCTGGAAATGGAACGTATCAAAAATGTCTCCAGCGGTCGCGACGACTTCCACTCCTCTCGCTGTCATCGGTTCTTCAATTTCATCAAACGTGAAAACGACATTCTTGTCGGTTATCTTGACCTCAAACCAATCGTTTTTATACGATTTCCTGTTCTCGTGCGTCAACAAATCCTGATGTTCGCCATTGATGATCACATCGGCCAACCATGGGGTATAGTTCTTGCATTCAAAGGTGAACGTGCCACCTTCTTCTGGAATCACATAGATATTGTTGACTTTAGACAGATTATCTATGTTTTTCCATTTCATCTTATCCCATTTGCCTTCGGGCTCCTCAAAGCTGCAGGATGTCAGGCCTATAAGGATGGCTATCACAAGGACACATAATTTCGATAACTGGTTCATCGTTGCCATTATTGGTTTTAATGGTGTTGTGATAGTGGGCGTTTAGTTCAGAGTTGTGCTTTGGGGAACAGGTCGCCCTCTATCTTGATGTTGAGGTCATTGCACATGAAGCTACCATCGATGCGACGGCTCTCGTCAGTGAGCGTGATATCGAAATTGAGGTTTTTGATGGTGTTGAAGCCCTTATTAATGGCCGACTCGGCCATCTCGGTAGTGATGTGGTAGCCAGTGGCGGTGGGCGTTACTGTCAGGTTTTTCCACTCAATCTGATCGGCTACGATTTGGCCATTCAGGTTGGGGGTGAAGTTGGTGATCACCATGGAGCACTTCTTGCCTGTTTCATCAAGGAAAAACGCACATTGAAAATTGTAATAGCTGTTGTTGTTACCATTGTCGGGGTTGGTGACGGTCATCGTGGCATAACTGAAGATAAGGTCTGTGGTGCTGATGACCTTTTCGGTGCCATTAAGTGTGAACGAATACCATGCTGTGGTGGTTAACATGTCGATGTAGCCATTCAGGTTGGTAATCCCGTTAAGGGAGGAACCGCTGTCGCTGAAGCTGTAGATTGCACCTCCAACTGGGGTCAGGGGCATGGCTGGGGTCGTCAAGTTGTGGCCCACACCGTTAACATTCTTGTAGCCGGTGGTGAACTTGATGGTCATATTAGCGTTGTCAATCTCGATGACGCCGAGATTATTTGAGAAAACTATGTTGTCGGCGTCACCACTGGTACGGCTGTTGATGGTGACTTCGGCAGTAAATATGTCTTTGTTAGGTTCGTCTTTGAGGCAGGAGGTGAACATCGTCACTGCCAATAGTGTGAAAAGCAAAAATGATAATTTCTTCATACCTTTATTATTTATAGCTTAATTAATTAATTTTCAATATTCTAACTCTCAACTGTTAACTGTCAACTTTAAATTGTCGACAGTTCCCTATTATCTATTATCTATTAACTGTTAACTGTTAACTCTTCCCTGTTCACTCAGTATAGGTCTTGCCCGATGCCACAACGGTGGCGCTGCCGCCCATCATGAAGTTGGCGTCAAGATGGTCGTTCACCAGGTCGATGGTGGCGTTGAACGTCTTGAACGGATACTTGTCGGTTTTCTTGGCATCGTGGCCCGTGTTGAAGTCAAAGGAAACATATTCAGCCTCGGTGGACAGGTTGGTCCCGCTGATGGTGAAGCCACTGGGCGTAACAGTGATGGGCACGTTACGGGCAGTGATATAGTTGAAAGACTTCAGGTCCTTGGTGTGGACAATCTTTTCCACAAGGATGGTCGTCTTCTGGGTACCAGGTGTGATATTGAACTGGTAGATGACGTCCCCAGTCGTGCTGGCCTTGGTCGTGTCGTCATAGGTCACAGTGGTTGTGGTCTTGTAGAAGAAAACCTCGGGCGTCATCGAGATGACGTGCAGGCCGCCGGTGGTGGTGAAGTTGTAGCGATAGGACTGCTCGTTGAAATCGGCATAGCCCTTAAACGAGCGGTAAGTGGGCGAGGAGAGTTCGTAGAATCCAAGGCGTTTGGGGGTTGCGACGACGTCCTCGAGCACCAGTTGCTTGTCGCCCTGTCCATCATTGTAGTTGAGTTCGAGCGTCGCCTTATGGTTGACGGTGTCGAGCACCAGCTTGTTCTGGGTGTTGAAGATGCCGACGACAGTGTTGCCGCCATCCTTGGTGATGTGGTTGATCATCGGGTAGATGACGGTAGCCACGCCATCGCCTCGCTTGGGCTCATCGTCGTTGCTGCACGAGACGGCCAGCAGAAGGGCGCCCGTCATGGCGATCAATAAAAGAGTCTTTTTCATATCATCTAATCTTATGTGTTATAATAGCCCGCAAAGATAGTGCAAGCCGAAAACAAAGCAAAAGAATTCATTCTTTTTTTTGTTGAGGCGCCGCCTGCCTTCGCCATTAGGCAAAGATAGTGCAAGCCGAAAACAAAGCAAAAGAATTCATTCTTTTTTTTTGTTGAGGCGCCGCCTGTCTTCGCCGTCAGGCAAAAATACACCTAAAAAACAAACGGCGCACTGAATCTTGCGCCATTTGTCATATTTTTTTTATTAAATCTCGTTAAAATCGCGATTATTGCAGTTTGCCGCTCTCCTCAAAGTGACCGCCGTGGGCGTCAAAGGAGATAACATACATCTTGGATTTGGGGTTGACCGTGCACGTCAGGTTTTTCAACTGGTATTGCTCATCGGGCATCGGTACCCAGCCGCCAGCGCTCGGCATGTTCATCTCGCATATCAGGTTTGTGCCCATCATGATGTAGGCGCTACCGCTCTGGTTCAAGCTCACGGGAACATGGACACGCAGGGTCATCTTGGGAGCTCCGGGTGCAAACTGGATGTTGTACATGTAGATGGTGCTATTTTCCTTGCTCATGTCGATGTCAAACACGAAATACTGGTCGGTTTCGCTCTCGTGGGCAGTGGTCAGGTTTTGCGTCTTGGGAACTTCAGGCTCGTTCTTATCGTCACCGCAGGCAGTAAACATCAGGCCTAACAGGGTGGCGATGAACAACATTGAGAATAATTTTTTCATTGTCAGTTATTTTTATTAATGATGATTTGTAATTTGCGGACAAAGTTACATCATTTGGGCCAAATCTCAAATTTTTTTCTCCACGATACCCTTTGAAATAGATAAATCCCCATGATTTATCGATAAACCAACCATGGGGAAACTCCGGTGATTGATCTACCGTTTCTCGCTCACTCGTGCCGGTGTTTTTTTTACAGCGTGAGGCGCAGGGTGGCGCCGAAGCTGCGACCGTGGCCGCGTTGCAGGAAGTGGTGCTGGATAGAGACGAAGTAGAAGGTTTTGTAGTTCGTATCCGTCAGGTTGCGGCCCCACAACTGCAGGCTGTACCGCGGCTGTTGCCAGGTGATGGAGGCGCCCAGCAGGGCGTAGAAGGGCTGGCGCAGCGTGTTGGCCTCGTCCCAATAGATGTCGCCCGCAGCGCGCATGTTGGCGGCCAGGGTGAGCAGTTTGTCCTTGTCGCCGCCGATTTTGATGCCGTGGCTGGCTTCGGCAAACAGGGTGTGCATCGGGGCATAGGGCACGCGCTTGCCGCTGTGATCCGCCTTGCCGTCGTTATAGTCCTTGAAAGTGGCATGGGTGAAGCCGTAGCTCACGTTCAGGTGAGTCAACTCGGTGGGGGAGACGGTCATGGCGAACTCTGCGCCCCAGCTGTGGGTCTTGCCCGCATTGGTCATCATGCGGCCCGTCGTGGTGCCCTCAGGGAAGACCGTCAACTGGCGGTCGCGGCAGTCCATGAAGAAGACGCCCAGGTCGCTCTGCACCCGTGCGCCCCAGCACTCGAAGTGTCCGCCCAACTCATAGTTCCAGGCCTTCTCGGGCTTGTAGCCCACCATCTTGTCCACGTCATAGTTCATGCCGATACCCATCATCTTCATCAGGCGTTGCTGCAGCACGTCGCTGAACATCTGGGTGTTGAAGCCGCCGGCCTTGCTGCCGCGCGATGCCGCAAGATAGACGGTGTGGTTCTTGCCCGGCCAGGGATGCCAGGTGAGGCTCATGTTGGGCAGGATGTCAAAGAAGTCCTTGTCAAGGGTGCCGTGGTCATCAATGTCGATGGCGCCGTGGGCAAATATCTCGCCGGTGGCATTCACGAGGATGTCGTAGCCGGTGTGGGTCTCGCTGTGGTAGTTGAGCCGTGCGTGTTCATAATCCAGCCGCAGTCCGGCTTGCAGTGTCCATTGCCCCCAACGGTAGGACGACTCGTGGTACAGCGCTGCACCCCAGTTGGGGCTGGTGAAGTGGCTGCCCAGCATGAACGAGCGGGTGTCCCACGTGACGGAATACGTCGGCAGGGCATCGTTGAAGTGCTTCTCAATCAACTGCGCGATGCCGTAGTCATAGAAGTCCACCGGGGCATCCATCCGGTAGTGGCGGTAAAGACCGCTGGCACCGGCAAGCCAGTTGTAGCCCTCGGCCTTCTCGTGGCTGCGGGCGATAAAATCTTGCGTCACAGCATGTTCGCGGCGTGCCTGTGTCAATGTGAAGTAGTCGCGTACGGTGAAATCCTGGTCCAGCGTCATGTTGTCGTCCAGATACTGGTAGCTGGTGATGCTCGACAGGGTGAATCGGTTAAAATCCTTGCGTAGCGTCAGACCGTCTGTCACCGACGTGCGGCAGTAAAAACAGGTGTCGTTATAGGCTATCTGGCCCGTCTCGACCCACTCGTAGGGGTAGCCCCCTTGGCGGCTCAACGTCACCGCTGCCACATTGGACACATACCACCCCTCGCGGCTGAGCCACTCCACCTTGGCGCGGGCGTTGAACTGGCGCTCCCAGTCGCAGCGTTGGCCATTATACTGGTTGGTGAACTCGCCCTGAGTGCTGTTGTATTGCGCTGACAGTGAGAATCCCAGGTTCTCCTTGAGCAGGTGGTAATGGCTTGCCCCCACGCGCCACGTGCCGTGGCTGGCGCCCTCGACGACGGCCCGGGTGCCCTGGTAATTGAGTGGCGACAGGGTGTAGATGTTCATCAGGCCACCCAGCGTGTTGCGTCCGTAGAGCGTGTTCTGCGGGCCGCGCATCATTTCAAAGCGTGCAATGTCCAGGAGGTCAAAGTCATAGTTCTCCTTAGTTATCACCGGCACGTTGTCGATGGTCAACCCCACGGCGGGCTGGTCGATGCGGGTGCCGATGCCGCGCACATACACTGTCGAGGTCATTCGGCTGCCATAGTCGGGGATGAACAGGTTGGGCACCAGGTCGGCGGCCGTCTTGATGGAAACGGCCTGGTTGCGTTCTGCCTCCTGACGGTCGATGGCGGTCAATGCCGTCGCCTGGGTGCGCATGTCACTGCTCTGCTTGATGGCCGTCACCGTCACCTCGTTCAGCGACAACGTGTCGGCCACGGCCAACGGCTCGGCTTCAAATGTTTCGGCCGTGGCGCTCAGCGCGCACAGGCAAATCCCTATTAATATACTTCTTTTCATGTCTGTTTCAAAAATCAACTATACAGGAGCCAGCGATGGAATAGCTGGTCCTCAACATAATATTGGTTCTCCTCGACGGTCACGATGCCATACTCCATGAGCTTGCGCATGGCGGCCTGCACGCTGCTGGCCGACTGAAGGCGGTGGCGCCTGATGAACTGTGCCGAGGTGACACGTTGGGCGTGGCCGTCGCGGGCGATGGCGTACAGGAGCTCCTTTTGCGGCAAGGTGAGGCGGGCAAGCGTCTCGCTGTATTTGTGTCCGCTTTCTTGCATCAGGTCGTTGATGATGTCCTCAACAAGGGCTTTGTCGCAGGTCCTTCCCTCAACCGAAGCCGAAAAAGCTTCCCTGAAGGTCTTCTGCATATAGTAGGTGTTGCCCTGGAATGTGCTGTAAACCAGGTCAATGGCTTCGAGCGTCACCTCAAGGCCGTTGGCCGTGAAATGACGGGTGACAAAGGCGGCGTAATTCTCCTGGATGATGGGTTCCAGGGCCATGATGGCCGCGCTCTGATAGAACGGGCGGGCATGGTCGAGAAACATCTCGTCCATGATGTGGCGCTCGCTCCCGGCAAAGATGAAATTGGCATTGGATGACTGCTGGATGTGGGTGCGCAACAGGGCTTCCACATTCCTGTCAGGGTAATTGACAATCTGCTGGAACTCGTCGATGGCCACAACACAGTGCTGTTCAGCCTTCTCGAGGCAATCAAAAATCTCCTCGAGTGTGTGGGCGGGATGGGTGATGTCGCCCAGTTTGATGTCAAACGTCGGGGTGTCCTTTATCGGGTCATACCCGAAACTGCCCCGCAGCGACACCATGGTGTCGATGATGGCCTTCATCATTTGCTGGCTGCGGCTCCCAAGTGTCTTGAAAACGGCACGCCCCAGCAGATAGGTGAATTCCTGGAGCGTCGAGGTGCGCAGGATATCGACCATGATGGCGGTGACCTGTTCTTTCACTTCAGGCTTCTCGAAGCAGAAGTTGATGAGCCCGGTTTTACCCATGCGACGTGGCGAGATGATGACAACATTCTCACCGCCCGATAGGATGCTGCGCTCCAGCCGCGTAGACTCCTCCACGCGGTCGCAGAAGCATTCGGGCCTTATCTTGCCAGTGACTATGAACGGATTCTCCATAACGATTGTGATGTGTGACTGATGCCGCAAAGGTAATTATTTAATTCGGATTATACAAATCAAATAATTTAATTTGAATAATTAGTGTCCGGTAAAAACAGCGCACACGCCATCAAAGTATTGTAAATAAGATTATCCACTGCTGTTTCCCATAATGGGGCCTGGTCAAGCCTCGAAGAGGCAGATCGGGCAGTATGCCCGATTTCAAATGAGAAACACCATGCGAGTGGGTCGAAGTTCAGGAACCAAGCTGCGAACCTCTTCGAGGTTCTTGCATGGTCTTTCCCATTGAAATCGGTTCTCCGAACCGCTCACAACTTCGATGTTTTTCCCCGGACACTAAAGAATTTGAATAATTTCCGCCTCATGGGGATATACAAATAGAACAAGGGCAGGCCCATGCGAGCGGCCTGCCCTTGAACGTGTTCTTTCTATCGATTGAACGTCAATCAGTTGCGTGAAATGATCATGTCGATGAGGTCGGTGACATCGGCGATAGAGAAGATGTTATCACCGTTGACATCGACTAACGACAGGTCATAGTCAGCACCGTCCACCAGCAGGTCAATCATGGCGGTCACGTCGCTGACGTTCAGGATGCCGTCACCGTCCATATCGCCGGTCATGAGGTTAAGGGCGGCGACGTTGGCAAACAGGTTCCAGTAGTCGGCTGATTTGTAGGCGCTGATCGAGGTGGCCGGCACCGTCAGGGTGGCTGCATTGTAGCAAGCATCGAGGAAGGTGTTGCTGTTAGGCATGGTGGGAGGTGTGGCTGCCAGACAGGTCACATTCATCAAGTGGAAAGAATTCTGGTAGAAAGCTTCGGCGCCGATGGTCTGGACGTTTCGGCCGATGATGACATTATCCAACGCATCGCAGACGCTGAAGGCATCCGGCTCAATTTCGGTGATGTTGTCGGGGATAACAACATTGTTCAGGCTCGTGCAGAAGCAGAAGGCGCGGTCAGGAATGGTGGTGAGGCCGCTGCCGATGGTCACGTCGGTAAGATGGGAGCAGCCAAAGAATGCCGCGCCTTCCATTTCCTGGACGTTATCAGGAATCACCACCGTCTTCAAGCTGTCGATGTCGCTGAATGTGCCCCAGTTAATCTTGGTAATTGATTCGGGGATGTTCACGTAGGCGGCACTGCGACATTCGGCAAACGCGAAATCACCAATCGCCTCAACAGAATTGGGGATGTTGATGCCCGACAACTTCTCGCACTTGTTGAATGCGCGGACACCGATAACATTGACTGAATCGCCCAAATTCAACTCAGTCAAGTTGGTGCATTCATTGAATGAATAACCTTCGATTCTCTTCAACGAGTTGGGGATGGTGACGCTCGTCAGGCGTTCGCAACCCATGAAGCAGCTGGCACCCATCGTGGCGAGCCCTTCGTTCAGGTACAAGTCGGTCATCGCCGTGCAACTGATGAATGCGGCCGAGCCGAGGCTGGTCACGGAGTTTGGCAGCTCAACATACGGCAGGCTGACGCAATAGGCGAAACCATAGGCGCCAATTGTGGTTAACGAGGTGGATAGTGACAAGCCTGCCAAAACGTAGCATCTGTGGAAGGCATAATTGCCGATGCGGGTGACGGCGTTGGGAATCTCCACGCTGGTGAGGCCACTTTCCCTGAATGCGTAATCGTCAATCATGGTGAGCGTGCTGGGGAAATCCAGGTGGGTGATGCTGAGGGCGTCGAATGCATACTTGCCGATGGCCGTGACGCCATAGGGGACGAAGCTGTTGAGCGAACCGGCAACCAGCACGTTGCTCTTGGTCTCGATGATGGCATTGCAGTTGCTGCGCGAGTTGTAGTAACTGTTTCCGCTTGCCACAACCAGTGACGCTATCTGATAGCACTTTGAGGTGATGCCCACGCCAATCTTGATGACCGAACTCGGGATTTCGATGGCTTCCATCACTTTGCATTCCTGGAAGGCAAAATCACCGATGGAGATGACCGAGTTGGGGATGCTCACGCTTTGCAGCCTCCAGCACTTTGCAAAAGCCTTGTTGCCGATGAACTGCACGTTGTCGGGGAGGTCAACGTGGACCAGATGATAGCATTCGGTGAAGCACTCGTCGCTGATGTGGGTGATGGAGCGGCCTATCGTCAAGTCTTCCAGCGAGGAACAATGGCTAAACGCGCCCTTGCCCAGCGTGGTCACCGACGTCGGGATGGTCAGGCTGGTTATCGACCAACTGCCACTGAATGCCTCATCTCCAATGGTCGTGACGGTGTTGGGGATGGTAACGCTACGCAGGGCATAATGGTTGTCGGCAAAGGCACCCGGGCAAATGGTCGTCGTGCCATATTGGATGGCGATGTCGGTGCTGTCGGGCATCGTGCCCTTGTATTGGTAGGCGTTCTTGCCGATATAGACCAGACCGTCGGGCTGGCTCTCGAGCCACGCGGTTTTGGTAAGGGCATTTCGGCCGATGAAGGTGAGCCACCGGGGGAAGGAAATCTCTGCCAGATTGGTGCAGTTGTAGAACGCACTTTCGCCTACGTAGGTCAGCGATGCGGGCATAGTGACAGCTGTCAATCCACTGCATCCCCAAAATGCGCGAGGTGAAATGCTCAAGGTGCCGTTTTGGATGGTGATGCTGGTGCCCTCGGGCATCGTGCCCTTGTACTTGTAGGCGTTCTTGCCGATATAAACCAGGCCGTCAGGCTGATGGTCGAACCATGCTGTTTTATCAAACGCATCCTGTTTAATAATAAACTGGCCGTTTGGAAAGTTGATGTTGTTCAGCGCAGTGCAAGAGGCAAAAGCTTTTTCTCCGATTTCGGTGAGACTCTCGGGAAGGGTGATACTGGTCAGACTTCGGCATAGGTTGAAGGCGTAACTGTCGATTTTGGTCAATGTGCTGGGGAGGGTGACGCTCGTCACCTCGGCCCGGTCGAATGCGGCATAGCTGATGCCGGTAACGGTGTAGGTCTCTCCGTCGTGGGTGAACGTGCTGGGAATCACAATGTCGCCACGGTAGATGCCGTTATAACCGCCCTGGTCGTTACTGGCTACACTGACGGTGTACCTGTCGGGATTAAGATTGTAATAAATCCCGTCATGCATAAAGTCATAGGCGTTGGCGGCAAATGCGCCCACCAACAGCCCTACAGCAAACAATAAAAATCTCAGATGGTGTAGTTTTCTCATAACAAGTTGGTTATTAAGTGATTAAACAATAGGTTGGTTGCATACTCATAAAACTGTAGCAAAATTAGCAAAAAACTGATACCTGTAGCCTCAAAATTGTGGGAAAAA
Organism: uncultured Bacteroidales bacterium; assembly: GCA_902787185.1. GTDB lineage: Bacteria > Bacteroidota > Bacteroidia > Bacteroidales > Muribaculaceae > Sodaliphilus. Next base: position 28,665 of record CADAFP010000063.1, read on the forward strand.
AGCAGTTTATCGTCAATTAAAATATGAAAGTGAAGGAGCGCCATTTTTTGAAGCGGATTTTGTGGAGCGAGTTGTTAACAAATGGGAAAAATAGGGTGGTAAAAGGTTGGCCGTTTCAATGATTTTATGTAAATTTGCACCGCATTTAGGGGCTTTCTTGCACAATGTTTCGCACGCGTGCGTGCGTAATCGGTTGTGCAATAGGGTCTTTGGGTGCTTTAACCTGCCAAAAATTATAACAACAATACAAAAGAACTTCTTTTATGGATTTTTCAATTTTCGGAGTACAGAGCACGACGATGGCGATTACGGCGGCGTTGACCGGTGTGTTGCTGGTAGTCGGCGCCCTGGTCATCGCGTGGCTCATCGGCCCGCGCAGTTACACCAAGAAGAAAGGCGAGCCCTTTGAGTGCGGTATTCCCACCCGAGGCGATTCGATGGCTCAGTATCATGTGGGCTATTACCTGTTTGCCATCCTGTTCCTGATGTTTGACGTCGAGACGGTATTCCTGTTCCCGTGGGCAACCATCTGCAAGAACATCGGCACACAGGCCCTGTTCGCTGTGGGAACTTTCCTGGTTATTCTCGTTTTAGGTCTGGCTTATGCCTGGAAGAAAGGAGCGTTGAGATGGAAGTGAAAATCAAGTCGATGAAGCATGAGGACTTCAAGGACAACG
>CADAFP010000064.1 GCA_902787185.1 uncultured Bacteroidales bacterium
AGAAAAAGAGTAAAAAACAATGAGACACAATAAGAAATTCAACCACCTGAGCCGTAAGAGCGCCCACCGTGATGCCATGTTGGCCAACATGACCATCTCGCTCATCATGCACAAGCGCATCGTCACGACCCTCGCCAAGGCTAAAGCTCTGCGCGTGTATGCCGAGCCCCTCATCAACAGGACCAAGGACGACACCACCGCATCGCGTCGCCTCGTCTTCAAGCACCTCCAGAACAAGGAGGCCGTCAAGGAACTGTTCTCGACCGTTGCCGCTAAGGTGGCCGACCGTCCTGGTGGCTACACCCGCATTCTCAAGCTCGGCAACCGTCTGGGTGACAACGCCAAGACTTGCTTCATCGAGCTCGTAGACTTCAACGAGGCTATGCTCGAGGCTAAGGGTCAGGAGAAGGCAGCTGCCAAGAAGAGCACTCGTCGCAGCCGCAAGAAAGCCGCCGCTCCCGCCGCCGCTGCTCCCGAAGCAGCCCCCGAGGCTCCCAAGACCGAAGAGTAATCGCAATCTGCAACACGATAGCGCCTCTGTCAGGCGCATGCGATTAACAACATATTGCAAGAACCCCATCACCAGTGCGGTGATGGGGTTCTTGTAGTATATTATATGATTAAGCCAGCTGGCCTGATGATGGCGACGCCATCATCATCACTTAACCTGCTGCTTGCTCGGCTCTTGTTCCGCTTTGGGTGCAGGCACGGGCGTCAAGGGCATCATGGTCACGGTTTTACCGGTCTCACCCTTCATCACAGCCTCCAGCAGCTCATTGTTGGTGTTCAAGGTGTCACCATTGGGCGAAATGACATACATCGCCTTGTACTGCTCTGATTCCGCTTTGTCGATGTTGGCAATAATGGCCTTCTCCATCTCGCTCATGTACTGCCTCAGCGCGTCGGTGTCATTTTGGGCGTTGATGTTAGTCACCTGCTCCTTGCCGTCAGGCATCACTTTCACAAAATGGTAGTGCTTAGGCTTCTCATTGCACGACGAGAACATGCAGCCCATAGCGGCCACAATAGCGATAATCGCAACTAACTTCCTCATTATCAGTCTGTCTTTTTGCAGGATAATTAACGGTTACTCCTTCACTTCCCAGCCCAGGGCGCTGGCACCCAACACGGCTGCGTCACTCTCCTTGAGTTCACTGATCAGGATTTTCACCTTGCCCTTGTAGATGCCCAGCACATTGCGGTCAAACGCCTCCTTGACGGGATTCATGATCAGGTCACCGCTCTTGGTCAAGCCACCGAAGAGCACAAATGCCTCAGGACTCGAGAAATTGGTGAAGTCGGCCAGTGCCTCGCCCAGGATGTTGCCCGTGTACTCAAAGATGTCCTTTGCCAGCTTGTCACCAGCAACCGCGCAGTCATACACATCCTTGCTCGTGATGGCCTCGATGTCGTAGTCGCGCAGCTTCGACGGCTCGTCGCGCAGCTCCAGAAACTCGCGGGCAGTGCGTGCCACGCCCGTTGCCGAGCAGTAAGCCTCCAGACAACCCGTGCGGCCGCAGCCACACACGCGGCCATTGGTGCGCTTCACAATCACATGGCCCAGCTCACCGGCAAAACCATCGTGTCCATACACCATCTGTCCGTTCACCACGATACCGCTGCCCACACCGGTGCCCAGCGTGATCATGATGAAATCCTTCATGCCGCGAGCCACGCCATAGGTCATCTCGCCGATGGCGGCAGCGTTAGCGTCATTGGTGATCAGGCAAGGAATGCCAAATTTCTTCGTTACCATTTCAGCCAGGGGAATGGGCATCGGCCAGGGCAGGTTGGGAGCCTGGTCTATCATGCCCGTGTAGTAGTTGCCATTGGGGGCACCAATACCGATACCATTGATTTTGCCCTCGGCTTCATTATCCTGAATCAGACGAGACAGCTCAGTGTGCAGCTCATCGATATAGTCATTGAAGTCACTATGCTTGCCAGTCTTGATAGAACTGCTGGCAATCACGTTGCCACGAGCATCAACGATGCCAAAGACGGTATTCGTACCGCCCATGTCGATTCCGATTACATAAGGTTTTGCCATGATTTTCTTTTACTTATTATTAGGTTGATAATACTTTGGTTATTTTGTCAAAGGGCAAAGATAATAAAATCTTATCATTCTTCACACCATAGCGACATTTTTTTTGGGGTTGAGGTGTCTGTTGAACCCGAACCCTGCGGGGCTAACGCGGATTTCGCGTTAGAATCAACTTCTTTGGGCTTATTTTTCTATATTTTTCCAGTGGCTCTGCATCTTTATTTTTTGATATCTGATATTTCTTTGGTACCTTTGTGGTATCAAATCGTTATTATTTTTTATTAATCTTTTAAAATCTTTAAAGCAATGAAAAAATTAAGTTCTGTACTGATTACATTATTGTTTATGTTATCTATGTTGGCTTCTTTTACGGCTGGTGTGGAATATGAGCGTGGTGACGTTGACCATGATGGCAATGTGACAGTCGCTGACGTCACCTGTCTGATTGATTACCTGTTGCAGGGTACTTGGCCCGAGGACCCCGTAACCCCTCCCGAGGCGCATGAGTGGGTTGACTTAGGGTTGCCCAGCGGCACGCTGTGGGCAACATGCAACGTGGGAGCCGAGTCCCCTGAGGAATACGGCGACTTCTTCGCATGGGGCGAGACCATGCCCAAGAAAGTCTATAATTGGGGTACTTACTCCTTGTGCAATGGCACCTTCAAAACCTTGACCAAGTACTGCACAGCCAGCTACTACGGCACGGTTGACGATAAGACCGAGCTTGATCCCGAGGACGATGCCGCCTACGTGCTTTGGGGAGAATCATGGCGAATGCCGACCGTCGAGCAGATGCGAGAGCTGATTGACAATTGTAATTGGGGATGGTCGACGCAAAACGGTGTGCAAGGTAATTTAATCACTGGCCCGAATGGTTATTCTATCTTCATCCCGGCTGCGGGCTATATCAATGCCTCCACGCACAACGATGCGGGCAATGCTGCCTCCATCTGGTCACGTTCGCTCAATTCGGACAGAACTTTCGAAGCCTACAACATTGGATTTAATCCGGCAATGGTGGAAACCCTCAGCTCCGCCCGCATGTTAGGCCTTAGCGTCCGTGCCGTGCGCGCTCAGTAAAATTTATGCCCTCTCATTGACGCAAATCAATGATGGCGGTGTGTCATAAACATGTAGTGGAGCATTCGGCTTTGCCGGGTGCTCCACTGTGTGTGAGGATGTTAGAAGTCAGAACGAGGCCGAGAGGCGGACGTTGAGTTGACGGCGGGTGAGGTAATTGGGGACGGCGTACTGGGTGCCGCTCACGTGGGTGACCCAGTAGTAACTGCTCACGTTGGAGATGTCCATGAGGTTGAAGCAGTCGAAACCGAGCCAGATTTCCTTGAAATGGCTCAACGGACCGCTGTGGGGGCGGTGCTCCTTGCCGACAAGCTCATAACTCAACCCTACGTCAACACGTTTATAGGCGGGATAGCGAATGTAGGAGTCGGCGCGTGTGAGGTGGGGCGCGGTGGTGGGCAAACCATCGCTCAGGATGCCCTTGAGGCTGAACTTCAAGCGTGGAATCTTGGGGAAGTAGTCGGTAAAGAACAGGGCGAAGCTGTAACGCTGGTCGGTGGGACGCGGCACCTTCACGCCGTCCAGGTCCTCCTGAGTTTTCATCAGCGAGAAGCTGATCCACGAGTCGGTGCCCTCGACGAACTGGCCGAACAGCTTCATGTCGATACCGGCGATATAGCCCTTGTTGGAGTTGACGCCGCTGTACACGAGCTTGAGGTTGTCAATCTCATAGGGGATGAGGTTGCTCAGATTCTTATAATAGGCCTCGGCGGTGAACTTGAAGGGACGGTCCAGCGCGCGGAAGGTGTAGTCACTTCCTAAAATGACCTGGATGCTGCGCTGCGACTTGATGTTCTTGTTCAGCAGGATGTTACGGTTGTTGAGCGTATCCATGACCTGCTGGCGATATTCCTTGTAGAAGGGTGCCTGGTAATAGATACCGGTGGCCAGTCGCAGTGACAGGTTACCGTTACGCTCAGGGATGAATCCCAGGCTCACGCGCGGCGACACGAGCGTCTCGCTGTTGAAGTTCCAGTGCGACAGGCGCACACCCGCGTTCAGCGACCAGTAACCTGCGTCGGAACTGAAGCGCCAGGTGTCCATCAGCCATCCCGCGATGCGGGTGGTGTTCAGGTCGTTGCTTGAGGTCTCGCTGAAGATGACGTTGACCTGACCAGGGATATGAGGCAGGGAGTAGCCTGCACTGTCGCGCCACTGCCACTGGCGGGATCGGTCATAGATGTTCTCGCGGCGGAACGACATGCCATAGGAGATACTGTTGTGATTGATGCCGATGTTGCCCTTGAGCGTGAGGTCCAACACATTCATCTTCAGGCGTGTGCGTTCATGCTCATGGTACTTGCCCACACCCTGCTCCTCTCCTGACTCTTGCAGCCAATATTCGCCGTGGATGTCGTAGGCTACCAACTCGTCGGTGCGGTAGCCCGAGGCTTGCAGCGTCAGGTCGGTGCCCTTGTCGTTGAAGGTATAGGTGACTGCGCCAGCACCGAAGTAGGTCTGGAATTTGTCCTTCTCGTAGCCGTCAAAATAGACGGTAAACGTCTTCACGTCGGTACTGGTACCGAAACTGGTCTGACGGTTCACGGGGGTGAAACGGTAATCGTTGATGCTCACGTTGCCCAGCAAGGCGATACGCAGCTTGGCGCTGGGTTTGAAGACGAGACTCGTCTGGTAGTCGAGATACTGCGGGTCATACTCACCCTTGCTCTCCAGCGAACCCATCAGCGACGAGTTGCGCTTGTAACGCAGGCCGTGCATCTGTGAGTAGTGGCCTGTGCTGTGGCCCAGCATCAGGCTACCGCCTTGCATGCTGGCGGCAATGGCCCCCTCAAATGCCTGGGGCTCGCGGTAGGTGATGTCGAGTACCGATGACATGCGGTCACCGTAGGCGGCACTGAAACCGCCGGTCGAGAAATCGACCCTGCGCACCATGTCGGGGTTGATGATACTCATACCCTCCTGCTGGCCTGAGCTGACGAGCTGAGGGCGGTACACCTCAATGCCGTTGATATAGACGCTATTCTCGTCATAGGAGCCGCCTCGCACCATGTATTGCGAACTCATCTCGTTCTTGGAACTCACGCCCGCCATCGTGGTCAGCACCGCTTCCACGCTGCCGCCCGACGCGTCGGGAGTGCGCTTGAGCATCTCCACGTCGATGCCCTGCATGGCATTGGTCTGCTTCTTGTACTCGGTGATTTCCACCTCTGTCAGTTCATGGGTCTTCTCGACAAGCTTCAGGTTAAGTGTTACCGTTCCCTCGGGCTTGATGACCTGTCGTGTCACGGTCGTGAATCCCAAACAAGAGAATTCGAGCCTGAGCGTGTCAGCCTTAGGAACGGTCAACTCATAGGCTCCCTTGGTGTCAGTGTTGGTGCCCACAGCGGTACCCAACAGGCGCACCGTGGCAAACTCGATGGGTTCTCCGGCGACGTCAACGACCTTGCCGGTAACCTTGATTTGTGAAAACACGGTGATGGCGCACAGCAGGCACGCCATCAGTGACAATATGCGGTGATATAATTGCATTGACGGTTTTATGTTATTTAATAAAATAACGAGGAAAACCCTCCTAAATTGTGCTTTCCTGTATTTTGCACCTCAACGCGTCAGTTGCTGAACATCGAGAGCAGGTCGCGGGCACTCATGCGCTTGTATCCGCTGGGGATGCCGTGCTCGATTTTCACGTTGCCGTTCCAGTCGATGTTCTTGTAAGAGAGCGACAGGTCGAGTTGTTTCTTCTCGACGGTGGCATTGACCTTGATGCCGTGCGCGATCTTGCCGGCATCAGTGGGTTTCACGTCGCTGTATTTGACTTGGTAGGTGGCTGTGGTGCTGTTCTCGGGCATGATGTTGAGCGTGACGATGTTATTCAACTTGTCGTAGGCGAAAGAATAGACGTGGCCCTTGTAGTGCTCATTGGGTGTGACGCTGATGCCACTGCCCGCCTTGGCTGCGCTCACCTGGTCCTTGTTGGCGTCGCTCAGTGTGCCCTTGCCGATGATGAACGCCCTGCCCAGGAAGATGTCTTGCACGTCACTCACGGTGACTGGAATGCCTGCAGTCAGCAATGAGACCTTCTCGGCGATGAAGCGTTTGTGTATCTTATCCACGGCATAGATGCTGTCGGCAGTGATGAGCAGTTTGCCCACCTCGATGCCGAGTGCCGGCCTCAACGAGATGTAGATGTCCTTGTCACGCACCATGCGCACCTGGATAGACGACGAGAAACTGCTGCCGGCGCTCAACTTGATGTTGCCGCCTGCCTGCATGGTCTGCCAGTCGTTAAGCGTGGCGATGAGGGCATTGAGCGGGTCACTCGAGACGGTGGTCGGGGTGGTGGTCTGTCCCTGGGGCAGGGTAGCGGCAGCCCCTTTCTTGATGGTGCCGCATGATGACATCAACAGTGTTGCTGTGAGCAGGGAGAGGATGATGATGCTTTTAATTTTCATAATAGGTCTTGTCTTTTACTTTGCGTTGCAGCAGTTCGTTATCAGGGTCCATTTCGAGAGCCTTGGTCCATTGTTCGATGGCGCCTTCCTTGTCATCTACAAACCACAGGATGTCGCCGTAGTGCTCCAGCAGGTGATTGTCCTCGTCCTTCTCGACGGCGCTCTTGATGTAGAGCAAGGCCATCTGGTAGTCCTTTTTGGCGAAAAATACCCATGCGTAGGTGTCGATAAAGTTTGCATTGTCGGGAGAGTCCTTGACGGCGAGCGCTGCCATGCGCTCGGCACGGTCGAGATCCTCGCCACGCTGAGCGAGGTAGTAGGCGTAGTTGTTGAGCGCGCTCGAGTTGAGCGGGTCATATTCCAGGGCCTTTTCGTAGCATTTCATGGCTGAATCCTGGTCGTTTGCCTCGCTGCTCACGTCGCCCATCCCGGTGAGTATTTCTGAGATTAACTTGACATCGGTTGTATCCGCCATGCCAAGGGCTATCATATAGGTCTCATAGGCCTTCTCATACTCTTTCATCTGTTGGTAGCAGCCAGCCACATACCTCCTCAGGTCAATGTTGTCGGGGTTGTACTCCAACGCTTTCTCCGACGCCTTGATGGCGGCAGGATAGTTGTCGTCCATCATGTTGAGGATGACCATGTTGCGCCATCCGTCGGCATCGGTGGGGTTTACGTCCAGACTGTAACCTAACTGCTCGATAGCGCCCTTAAAGTCTTTCTTGGTGAAGAAATACTCGCTGTAGAGCTGGTGAATCTTCGCCTCGTGGGGATGCTGCTGGATAAGGACGGTGAACAGGTTGTTGATGCGCTGTGTGGTGTCCTCTTCGGCCAGACGCCCCCTGATATAACCCAGCAGGACGCTCAGTTTGGAGTCCACATCCAGCTGTTCGGCGGTAAGCGCGTTATAGATTTGCTGCTCGTAGCCTACGCTGTCACCCGCCATGTGGTAGTATTCGGCGCGGGTGAGGTAGATGTAGCCGTTGTCGGGGGCATATTCCTGGGCGCGGTCCAGGTAATACAGAGCGCTGTCGGTCATGCCGTAGTGCTGGAACAGACCGCTCATGGCGATGTTGTAGGTATCGTTTTGCGGGGCTGTGGCCAACAGGCTGCGCATCTCCCTTAGTGCGCCCGTGCTGTCGTTCATCGCCATGTAGTTGTCGATTTTGTTCGAAGTGATCTGGATGGCCTGACCAAACAGAACGGCAATGCTGTCATAGGTAGCGTTGCTCTGGGCATAGTCTCCCGAACGGGCATAGGCCTCGGCGAGGCGCAACTGCAACTCCAGGCGGTTAGGGTTGCTCTCATTGAGCAGCTTGATGGCCCGCAGGGCTTCCTCGGGATGTCCCAGCCGCATGTTGGCGTCGCTGTAGAAGGTCGTCTCGTAGAAATCCTCGGGTTGGGCTTCAAAGTGCTTTTTCATCAACTCCAGCCCCTGCTCACAGCGCTCCTGAGTCGTGTTGTCCATCTTGAGCATGCACATGCCCATGTAGAACGAGATGGCCGTATTGGTCGAGTCCAGCTTGTGGGCATAGGTCAGCAAGTCGTAGAAGGCATCATAGTTGCCCTTCAATTTCTCGTTGTGCGCTTGCACGAAGATGTATTCCGCCTTGCGCTGATTCTCCAGGCTGACACCACTTGTGGCACCCTCCTTTTTGCCTGCCAAAGCGGTCAACCCTATCAACGCAATGGTCAATATCACTAAAAATCGTCTCATCAACTATTATCTGTTCTCTGTTCTCAGTTCTCTGTTCACTGTTATTTCGTTCCCGTGTGCCCAAAGCCACCTGCTCCGCGCTCCGTCTCGTCGAGGTCCTCGACCACGGTCCACTCCACGGTGCTGTGGCGGGCAACCACCATCTGGCAGATGCGCTCGCCGTTCTCGATGGTCTGCGGCTCATTACTCAGGTTTACCAGGATGATGCCCACTTCGCCGCGGTAATCGGCATCAATCGTGCCAGGGGTGTTCAGCACCGTCAAGCCACGCTTCAGTGCCAATCCGCTGCGAGGCCTGATTTGGCACTCATAGCCCTCAGGCAGAGCGATATAGATACCCGTGTGCACTAGCGCACGCTGCAAGGGCTGCAACGTCAGCGGCTCCTCCAGCCAGGCCCGCAGGTCCATCCCCGCGCTCAACGCTGTCCCGTACTGCGGCACCTCATGCGGCCCACGGTTCACAATCTTCACATTAATCTTCTCCATGCATCATTGTATTGGTTACAAACTGCAAAAATACAGAAATTTTCTCAAATATTGAGGATTAAGTAATCTTTTGCCATTTTTGTCGTATTTGATGTGAAATTGAATTATCTTTGTGATGTTATCTGCATCATTGCGGATAGCGGACATATTGTGAAGAGTGTTTGGCTTGATATCTGTATCTATGAATCTCAGCAACTCGATATAGTGATATAGAATATGTTCCTTCATGTTTGGATGATATATATCTTAAAGCGTGAATCAATAATTTTGTTTTCTCACTGGAGTTGTTACGAGGCTATAAAAGAGTAAAAGTCATCTGGCTCACACCTTCATGTTATGTCCTCAATTGAAACCATAGAACAATTTGACCATTGAGCCAGATGGACAACCAAAACTTTTCTTTATTTATGAAGTCGAGAAAACGTTTGACAAAGACAGTGATGACACTTTTGATGTTTTTAATGATCACAACCCCGATTAGTGTGATGGCAGATGATTATCTGCGCGGAGATGTTGATGTGGATGGTAAAGTAACTTTAGCAGATGTGACCAGTTTAATTGACTATCTGTTGAACGGTACGTGGCAAGACACAGACACCATGCAACTCGGCATTCAGTCATTTAGTGTAAATGGTGTAACTTTTAAAATGGTGAATGTTGAAGGTGGTGTATTCATGATGGGTGCATGGGATGGTTACAGTGATGAGCAACCAGTGCATCAAGTTACTCTCTCTGACTACAGCATAGGTCAGACAGAAGTGACCCAGGAACTGTGGGAAGCAGTAATGGGAAGCAATCCTAGCACTTTTAAAGGCCTTTCTACTCGTCCAGTGGATGGTATTTCGTGGGATGATTGTCAGGTGTTTATAGCTCGATTAAATTCTTTAACAGGTGAGAATTTTAGGTTGCCCACCGAGGCTGAGTGGGAGTATGCCGCCCGTGGAGGAAAATACAGCAAGTGTTATTTATACCCAGGCAGCGATAATCTGGATGAAGTGGCGTGGTATAGTAGCAATTCATTTTCGGTTACTTATCCAGTGGGATTGAAAAAACCTAATGAGTTGGGGCTTTATGACATGGCCGGAGAACTTTGGGAATGGTGTTATGACTGGTATGGCTCGCCTTATAGTAGTGAAGATCAAGTCAACCCAGTTGGTCCCGAGACGGGAGAATACCATGTAATAAGAGGTGGCTATTATTCAGCTGGAACACAGCAGTGTCGTGTTTCTCATCGAGGAGGGGCATGGGCATATTCGGCTTATTGTTTTGGCCTTCGCCTTGTGCTTTGAGAATCAATGATAGACTAAGATTGTTTAGAAAAGCTGCTACGGGACTCTGTTTCATGGTGGCTTTTTTATTTTTTTATTTCTGTTATCCAATAAGTGTAGATCATAAAGTGATTATCATTTTATGACCAGGTAAAGAGTTCATTACAGAAAAATGCATTATCTTTGCGTCGAAAACAAACGAATAATTGATTAAAATTATGGATACGACTGTTTCTTCCGAGAGGGTGTTTATCACCTTGCCCAATGCCGATATCAGCCTGTTGAGGGCTTTGGCAAAGAAGATGGGATGGACGATAAAGCGTCAACGCAAAAGTGGTATTGAGAAGGGTTTGGAAGATATCAAGAATGGAAATGTTTACCATGCTGAGAATTCCGATGACTTGATCAAGCAAATCTTGGGTTGAGACAATGTATGAAGTCGTCTATACTGGCCAATTCCGGCGTTCGCTTAAACTATGTGTTCGTCGCGGTTTAGATATTACCGTATTCAAAAAGGTGCTTGATATCCTGCAGGAAACAGGCTCCCTGCCTGCCGAATACCGTCCTCACCGACTGAAAGGGAAAAAGTACAAAGATTGTTGGGAATGTCACATGCAGCCTGATTGGCTACTTGTATGGCAATAGGATGATATCATCTTACGTTTGATACTTGTTGATACTGGTACTCATTCAGATTTGTTCTGAGGCTCCAACTGTCCAATTTTTTTACGATTTTTCGCTTTTCTTGGAAACGAGTGTGTTTTCTTGGGAAAAAGTTTTTGACCTAAAAATCGTGTGTTGTATTTTTGTTGAGCTAAAACTCATTAAATCTATATCAAAATGAAAAGAAGTATTTTTATCACTTTTTGCCTGTTTTTAGGCTTGTTGGCATTTGCCCAATTGCCCGAGTTAACCCTTGAACAGCACCTTGAGGACTATGACTTTGCTGTAAAGTATATTGAAGACAACTACTCGGGTTTTTCATTCTGGGTGACGGACAGTTCAAGGTCAGATTATGAGGTGACTAAAAGCCGACTGCGTGGCGAGGTGGAGCGGGGTGAACGCCCGGGATGGGATGCTGTCGCTGCCTATACTGGTTGGTTTAATGATCTTCACCTCTATCTCTCAGTGAACTATAATGGTATAAATCAGCATTCCTATCATCAACGGCACATGACTTCCTATGCTTCTCAAATGGAAGAGTATGAGCCCAAGCCCGTTGCCATTAAAGTTACTGACAAAACCTTTTTGGTTCGTTTCCCTTCATGTGGTGGAAATCCAGACATGAAATGGATAAAGAAATCAATAAAACAATATAAGAAATCTCATTGCAAGAACAGAACCTGATTATTGATTTACGGGGAAACACAGGAGGCAATGATAGTTTTTTTGATCCATACCTTCAACTTCTATATGACCACGAAACCATACTTCCGGGAATTGAATTCCGTATCACGCCTCAGAATATGGATTTCTTAAGGAGGAAAGGATGGTTTCCTAATATTCTGAAAATGGCTGCTGAAAATCCTGAGGCTGAATATATCTCGCCAGGTAATGGATTGATTAAAAGTAAGAAAACGGATAAGTCGATTGACAAGGCAGCATTAATCATTGACCACAATGTAGCAAGTTCAGGTGAATCTATTGTGAGAGTGGTGAAAAGATGCAGTGCAAGAACTACCGTTTATGGAAAGGACAATACCCTTGGCGCCCTTGATTTCGCTAATCTGTCGAGTGTAGTGTTGCCACATTGCCAACTCTCGTTGCATGTCCCCATGTCTCGAACAATCGGTCTTCCTGAAAACTCGATAGACAAGAACGGTATCGCCCCCGACGTGCGCATCGATTTGCCTTTGCCCTCTCGCTTGACCGACAACATTGACGAGTGGGTCATCTGGGTAGCCGAACAACTGGAAAAGTAAATCACTCAATTTCCTGTGAAATAGCGTTTTATCAAGATTATCATAAAATGATTATCATAAAATAATAATTGGTAGAAATCAAAAAAATGTAATCTTGTAAAGGTGGTTTAAAGCCAGTTCGTGATAAATTTTGCACTTTTGCGAAGAAAAGCGTAATTTTGTGCAATAATAAGAGATGATAATGGTAAAACAACGCATGAATTGGGACCGATTGATATCGGATAAACGGCTGGGACTGGAGCACTACCACGATGATAAGGGTGGGGGAGTGAGGAGCGATTTTGAACGTGACTACGACCGCCTGGTGTTCTCGTCGCCCTTTCGTCGCCTGCAGAACAAGACGCAGGTGTTTCCGCTGCCCGACAGCATCTTTGTTCACAACCGCCTGACGCACAGCCTGGAAGTGTCGAGCGTGGGCAAGTCGATGGCGCGTGAGGTGGTCAAGCGCCTCATGCCGCGCTACAAGGATGAGCCATGGGGCGACAAACTGCGCGACATTGGCGAAATCGTTGCTGCCGCATGCTTGGCGCACGACCTGGGTAATCCGCCGTTCGGCCATTCTGGCGAGAAGACCATCGGGGCTTACTTCAGCGAGGGTAAGGGCTTGGAGTTCAAGAATAAATTCACGGTAGAGCAGTGGAATGACCTCATCCACTTTGAGGGCAACGCCAACTCGTTCCGCACGCTTGTCCATCAGTTCAATGGGCGTCGTCCCGGCGGCTTCGCCATGACCTATTCGACGCTGGCCTCCATTGTCAAGTATCCTTACTCGTCGATGCACGCCGGTAAAAAGGGCAAATTCGGCTTTTTCACCACCGAGAAGGAAATCTTCCATCGCATCGCCGATGAGTTGGGCCTTATTCGCCTGGAGGAGGACCGCTATTGCCGTCATCCGCTCGTCTATATCGTCGAGGCTGCCGACGACATCTGTTATCAGATTATGGACATCGAGGATGGCCACAAACTCAGAATCATCGACACCGATGAGACCATCACCCTGCTGTTAGGCTTCTTCAGTGACGAGCGCAAAGCGCACCTGCGCGAACACATGGGGCGCGTCGCCGACCCTAATGAAAAAATCGCCTACCTGCGCTCGTGCATCGTCGGTCTGCTCGTCGAACAGTGTGCCGCCGCCTTTGCCGCCCATGAGGAGGATATTATGGAAGGCCGTTTCGAGGGTAGCCTCATCGACTGCATCGACCCGCTGCCTGCCAGTGCCTATCAGGCATGCAGTGCACTCGCCCGGGAACGTCTCTACCGCGCCGGCTATGTGGTGGATGTGGATCTCGCCGGTAATCGCATCATCAACCTGTTGCTCGAAAAACTCATCGAGGCGGTCATGTACCCCGAGCGCAACTACTCACAGCTGTTGATGAACAAGTTCCCGCAGCAGTATGATGTGCATGCCCCCACGCTCTTTGAGCAGGTTCAGGCCGTGCTCGACCACATCAGCGCCATGACCGACGTCTATGCCCTCAACCTCTACCGTCAACTCGATGGCATCTCTATCCCCACGGTATAATCAGGTATCAGGCTTTAGGCATTAGGTTTTAGGCATTAGGGGCGCCTCTCACTCATGACAAATTCCAGGGTTCCACCCGCCATGATGTCTTGATGCTTGAGTTTGAAACCCTGTAGCCGCTTGCCGTTGAGGCGGATTTCCTTGACGTAGATACCCTTTTCGCCCTTGCGGGTGATGGTGAACTCCTTGTCGCCAGCCAGGTGCAGCGTGGCACTCTGGAACAGTGGCGTGCCGGTGACATATTCGGCAGCGCCCGCATTGAAGGGATAGAAGCCTAATGCCGAGAAAATGTACCATGCCGACATCTGTCCGCAGTCATCGTTGCCAGCATAGCCTGCTGGAGTGGCATTGTAGAATTCCGTGCGCACTTGGTTGACCAGTTCTTGAGTGCGCCAAGGGCGACCGGCGAAGTTGTAGAAATAGACGGTGTGGTGGCTGGGTTCGTTGCCGTGGGCATACTGGCCGATAAACGCCGAGGCATTGCCATTAGTCTCACGGTTGACGGTAGTGAGGCTGAAATTCTCATCTAATTTTTTCAGAAATGCTTTCTTGCCCCCCATCAGCTCGATGAATTGCTCGGGTGCATGAGGCACAAACCACAGGTATTGCCAAGCGTTCCCCTCAATATAGCTGTTGTCCTCATAGCTGAGCGGGTCAAATGGCTCAGCCCATTGTCCGTTGTCGTCACGTGCCCTGAAGAACCCCGTTTTTTCATCATACAGGTTTTTATAGGATGTCGCCCTTTGGGCAAAGTGTTGATAGTCGTCCTTGTGCCCCAGATGCTCGGCAACGGCAGCGACGCACCAGTCGTCAAATGCCTGCTCCAGTGTAATGGAAACCGAAGATCCCTGCTTGTTACAGGGCATGTAGCCCAGTTTTTCCCACAGGTCAAACGGCGAATTGGTGTGTGGCCTTGTGCTGCTCTCGACCATCGCTTGATAGGCTTTCTCAACATCGATGCCGGGCAGGCTGGCGAGAATGGCGTCGGCGATGACCGGGATGGCATGGTTGCCTATCATGCAGTAGTTCTCCTGTCCCCACAGGTCCCAGATGGGCAGGTAGCCATAGGTGTCGTGATGGCGCACCATGTCGTTCACAAACTGTGCCGCCAGGTCGGGTTTGAGCAAGAGG
>CADAFP010000065.1 GCA_902787185.1 uncultured Bacteroidales bacterium
CAAGACGCTGGGTATCCATGCCTATGGCGCCGTTGGCCGCTGCGTGGCACGCATCGCCAAGGGCTTCGGCATGAAGATCAGCGCCCTTGACCCCTGGGTGAAGGACGAGGTGATGGAGGCCGACGGTATCCACCCCGTTCACAGCGTCGAGGAGCTGTACAGCCAGAACCAGTATGTGAGCCTTCACATCCCCGCTACCGACGAGACCCGCGGTTCAGTAGGCAAGAAGCTCATCGAGCTGCTGCCCAAGAATGGTGTGCTCATCAATGCCGCCCGCAAGGAGGTTATCGACGAGGCTGGCCTGGCCGAGGCTATGGAGGCCCGTCCCGACTTCCGCTATGTGGCTGACGTGAAGCCCGCTAACGGCGACGAGCTCGAGGCCAAGTATCCCGAGCGCGTGCTGTTCACCCCCAAGAAGATGGGTGCCCAGACTGCCGAGGCTAACATCAACGCCGGTCTTGCCGCCGCCAACCAGGTGGTAGCCCACTTGAAGGACGGTTGGAACCGCTTCCAGGTCAACAAGTAAGTACAAGATACTTCTCAATTGAAACAAACCTGTGGTCCACGCATCGGGCCACAGGTTTTTTCTTGGCCATTATGGGAGATGATATCGCAAATAATTCTTATTTTTGCGACAGATAACCCGTTAAAAAGAAGAAGATATGAAACTAGCCGAAGCATTAAGCATCCGCAAGGACCTGCAGACGCGCATCAGTGACCTGTCAACGCGTCTGGCGAACAACGTGAAAATACAGGAGGGCGACGAGCCTGCCGAGGACCCCAAGGACCTGTTCAAGGAACTGGACAGCTGCCTGAAGCAGCTCGAGGAATACATCTACCGCATCAATGTGACCAACCTGCGCACCATGAGCGGCGAGAAGTCGCTTACCCAGCTCATGGCCGAGCGCGACGTGCTCACCAAGCGCGTTAGCGTGTTGCAGCAGGTTTTCAACCAGGCATCGTCATCATCCAGCGAGCGCTACTCTCGCAGCGAGATCAAGTATGTGACAACGGTTGATGTCAAAGCCCTGCGCAAGCAGATAGACAAGCTGTCGGCACAACTGCGCCAACTGGACATCGAGATCCAGTCCATCAACTTCTCGACCGAATTAATCTAGCACAGCACATCAATCAGGAATTGTAGGTTGTGGTAAGTGGGGCGAACTGAATCCATCAATTGTGGCACTGCAAGGGACTGCAGTATTCCCGGGAACGGGACTTCACGGAGCAAGTCCAGCACACCAGCACGCAGCACGGCGCAATTATCCAGCACGTAGCACTACCGCCAGTTGACCACTGGCCACGACCGAGGGTGGGACGAGGGACATCTTGACCGAATTAAAAGCGGCGCCGCAATATTGCGACGCCGTTAAACTTTAAGGAAATCAAACCGAAAGGTTGATTAGTTGGTGCCCTGGAGCTTGAACTGAACGGGCAGAGTGTACCATACTGATACAGGCTGGCCATTCTGACGACCCGGGGTGAATTTGGGCAACAACTTGCAGACGCGGACGGCCTCATTGTCGAGTTCCCTGTCCACCGAGCGCACAACCTTCACTTCACCCACATGACCATCCTTTCCAACAACGAACTGGACAGTAACCTTACCCTGGACGTTGTTCTCGGCAGCCATGGGCGGGTAGTTGATGTGTGAACTCAGAAACTTCAACAGTGCTGCATCACCACCAGGGAACTGGGGCATCTGCTCCACTGAACGGAAGATTTCTTCTTTCACCTCCGTGGGTTTCTCGACTGGACGAGTCTCAACGACAACTTCATTCACTGCCGTTTCAAAATTCATTCGGTCATCTTGGCCATTGTCCACATTGGTTTGTCCAAAGGCCTTGTCTGTAGCTTCCCTCTCGTCCTGAGACAGAATTTCGTCTTCAGGTCTCACCTTATCGTCTTCAACAATCTGGAGTTCAGTTACCCTAACCGAGCTGAGGACATCTTCAATGACCTCTGGCTTCTCCACTTCGAGGATTTCCTGCTCGGGCTCCTCTACGTCCTGAGTCATGTCGATGAGCACTTCTACCTGTTCGCCTAGCTCAGCAAGCCTTTTTTCCTCGAGATACTGGCTGGCCTTCGAGATACCGAAGACAATCACGCCGAAGATGAGGGCGCCGATAGTGGTCCACAGGACAGCTTTGTTGTGACGCCTGGTTGAATCAGTACGAATGACATAAGCACCGAATTCCTTATTCTTGCCTTCAAACACCAGGTCACACCATTCACGCGATGATAAATTAACTTCTCTTGCCATAATACTGTAATTTTAAAAGTTTAACAAATGCCCATTAAGCAGTATTTATTCTGTCGTGATACCTTTTCAGATATTCACGCTAATCTGTTTTAAAATCGATTTCTCCTACTGTAACCATAATAAAACAAAACATTATTAAGGTTAATAAAACGGGCTAACTCTCACTTGCAAAATTACTATAGATCCTTGAAAAACAGCGAGCATTTAATGGTCATATTTTAAAACTCAAGATACTGATTATCAATACTTTATAAAATAAAAAGGTCATTTGGGGGTAATTCGGAATTTTGGGCATTGATGATGACCCCGTTTTATTGATGTTGAGTCACTAAAACTGTTTTGACACGACAAAGCCTCCGCTTGGGAAAAGCAGAGGCTTTATCATACATTTTACAGCATGTTACGAAAAAGAGGATGTGTCAGAATATTGACACACCCTCATTTTACTATACGGGATTAACCGAAAGTCGATTAGTTGGTACCCTGGAGCTTGAACTGAACGGGCAGAGTGTACCATACTGATACAGGCTGACCATTCTGGCGGCCCGGAGTGAACTTAGGCAGCATCTTGCAGACGCGAACGGCCTCGCGGTCGAGGTCCTTGTCCACCGAGCGCACAACCTTCACTTCACCTACCTTACCATCCTTTCCAACAACGAATTGGACGATAACCTTACCTTGAATGTTATTCTCGGCAGCCATGGGCGGGTAGTTGATGTGTGAGCTCAAGAATTTCGTCAGTGCGGCATCACCACCAGGGAACTGGGGCATCTGCTCTACTGAGCGGAATACTTCCTCCTTCTTCTCTACGGGTTTCTCCTCTTTCTTCTCAACGACAACCTCTTCCTTCAGGGTGCGGGTAACGTTACGGTCCTCAGTACCTTTCTCGTTATCCTTCTGACCGAAGGCGGTCTCGGTCTCCTTCAATTCGTCCTGAGTCTTGATCTCGTCTTCCTTCTTCACCTTCTCGTCCTCAACGATCTGGAGCTCGGTAACTTTCACTGACTTCAAGACTTCCTCGGGAAGAACCTCGGGCTTGGGTTGCTCGAGACGTTCCTGCTGCTCTTCGGGTTCCTCAGTTTCCTGAGACATATCGATGAGCACTTCCTCTTGTTCACCCATCTCGGCGAGCCTTCTCTCCTCGAAGTACTGGTTAGCCTTCACCAAACCGAAAGCCATAGCACCGAAGATGACGGCACCAATGAGGGTGTACCAAAATGCTTTGTTGTGACGCTTGGGTGAGTCGGTACGGATGACATAAGCACCAAAGTCCTTGTTTTTCCCTTCAAACACGAGGTCACACCATTCACGCGATGAAAGATCAACTTCTTTTGCCATAATTGTTTCTTTTTTTAAAGATTATACAAATCCATTAATCCAACATCACTTCTTAAGGTTCTGGCCTTGGAGCAAAATCATCATCGCTGAGTCAACCTCATTAATGCGGTCGATCTGGTAGCGGCTGATGTTATTGATCTGCATCTCGTCAAGCACGCTCACCACGTGGGCGTAGCTGGCGTTGGGCGTAGCCTTAATAATCACAACCGGGCGCTTAAGGGTGGAGTCGTTACGGATTTTCTTAGCCTTTTCCTGATAGATGGAGTCATTGATTTCCTCGTTCTTGGAGAATTTCATTTCCTTCCATTCTTTCTTCAGGTCAGCAATCTTGAGGACTACCTCCTTGTTGCGCTCTTGTAGAATCTCGCCGAACTCAATCTGCTTCATGTTGCTTTCGCCAGTAGTAGCAAGCTTGTCGGTTTCGGGCATACCGTCATAGTAGTAAAGCATTCCTTCGTTGGGGTCTGACAGGCCCTTGTCGGTGAGTTTACCATCGATGATGATGGTCACAGCCTCGGACTGCTTTACCTTGTTCTGCTGTTCTTTCTCGACCTTCTCGTTGGTAGGCAGGGCGATCTGGAGCGTTTGGCTCTTGATCATGGTGGTACACAACATAAAGAAGGTGATCAACAGCATGTTCATGTCAACCATAGGTGTGAAGTCGATACGGGTATCGAACTTTTTCTGACGACTTTTACTCTTAATTGCCATAATTTAGTCCTCCGCAGTTTTAAGGGCTGTCATCAGGGTGAACTTGTTCATCTTCATGGTCTGGAGGTTGTCCATTACCACGTTCACCACGCTATAAGGCGTTGTCTGGTCAGCCTTGATTGCAATACCACGTCCTTTCACCATTGATTCCTGCAGTTCGGGGTTCACCGAGTTATAGGCTGCCCTGATCCACATCTGGAATTCGTTAGGGTTGTTTGGATCTTCGTTCATGTTGATAGGAACACCAGGGTTCTGTTCTGATTCAAGGAACTTGTCCCTCTGGTCGGGTTCCAGGTTCAACCATTCTTTCATCTTAGTGATAGGTACACCGAAGGCGTTCAGTTTAGAGAAGGTCTCAATCTCCTTGTTGGTAAACGCGAGGTTTGCACTGGGATGAGTCTTCTTGTATTCGGCTACCATATTCTTAAGTAAGTCGGCGCGAACCGTCTCGCTCTTCATTGTCGAGTCCTTGCTACCGAGCACCTCAAGGTAAACCTTGCCCTCGGGGCTTACAAGCACTGACAACAGGTTAGCATCAGGAACCTTATCCTCCGATACTGAGGGAGGTGTGATTACGGTCACGGGTTCCTTCTGAAGGAATGTAGAAGTCAACATGAAGAAAGTCAACAGAAGCACCGTCACATCAGACATAGCGGTCATGTCGATGCGCGTCTCTTTCTTTTTGATTTTGACTTTTCCCATATTTCTAGATTACCTTAATCTGTTTGTTTAAAAATGATAACTTAAACAGTTGCTAACCCAGAATTAGTGAGTAGCGGAGAAGGTAGAAACAGTTGCGAAGCCAAGCTCGTCGATAGCATAGGTCATGTTATCGATCTTGTTGGTGTAGAAGTTGTAACCGATCAGAGCGAGGGCAGCGGTTGCGATACCGAGAGCGGTGTTCACAAGTGCCTCCGAAATACCGGTTGACAGCTCGGTCGAGTCAGGAGCACCCGAAGCGGACAGAGCCTGGAACGACTTGATCATACCCAACACAGTTCCGAACAGACCGATCCCTCGAGGGTAGCCTGGATAGAAGCCACCTTCTGCTCCTTGCTCAGGACGGTGTCCTTCTCCATCTCTCTGTACTTCTGCAGGGTTGCATAAACCACGGCGCCAACGGTACCGCTCTGCTTGCGGCAGAGGTCCTCAGCCTTGGCGAGGTCATGGTTGCGCAGAGCAGCCTTCACGTCCTCGACAAACTTGGTGGTGTTGCCTTTACCTTTAGCCTTAGCCAGAGCGATCCAACGCTCAACGCACAGTACAATCACAGTGAGGAAGCAGGTGATCAGCACGGGCACAACCACACCGCCCTTAAACACGGTACCCAGCAGGTTGATGGGACCTTCCTTGTCCATGCTCAGCAGGCTGGGCGAAACCTTGAAGTTAGCAGGGTTACCCAGTACGAACAAGAAGAACAGTACTGCAACGACGAAGCAAAGTACAATTACGATGAATGCGCTTTTGATACCACCAACGTTGCTGCTCACGCCTTTGTTAGCAGCGGTCTGTGGCTTCTGAATGTTTGTTTGTTCAGCCATAATTTAAATTAGTTTAAAAAATGATTAATAAAATTAGTTATTTAGTTATTAAAGTTCTTTGTTTTCACAATTACGGTTCGAGGCATCTCATGGGCCCGTATGAGTTCATCACAAGGCACTGAAACACAACATTTTTCATAGCGGCAACGGGCTGTCACAGACCCCGTGAGCAGCCATTTCGCCTAAAAAATTAACGCAAATTTATCACAAATATTTGAAAACACCGCATTTCACAAGAAATTTTTCAAGTTTTTTTATTAACAATGGCATTTTGCCACTTGACAGGGAACGCATGTTACGGATAAAACGGAGAGAATTGAGGGAACCGATAAAAGAGCGGGACATGGGGGAATTTTGTCAATGGAACGATATTTTATTGACAATGTCATTGGGGATTAACTATTTTTTGTATCTTTGTGCCCACATTATTAAATTAAATATAAACCAAAACAACAATATCATGGCAATTGTTAAACTCAAGAAAGGGTTCGACATCCAGCTCCTGGGAGCCATCAGCAACCCCGGTATGTCCGATGCTGATAGGCCCAAGAGCGTTGCCGTCGTTCCCGACGATTTCCAGGGGATCATTCCCCGCATGGAAAAGAAGGAGGGCGAGCACGTCGCTTGCGGCGAGCCCCTCTATCATGACAAGAATCATGAGGCCATCAAGGTTGTGTCTCCCGTGAGCGGCACCGTGAAGGAGGTGCGCCGTGGCGAGCGTCGTCACATCGACGCCATCGTCATTGCCCCTGACGGCGGCAATGACGTAATCACCCATGACTTGAAACACGACGCCGAGCAAGTGCTGCTCGAGTCGGGATTGTGGGTGATGATGAGGCAACGCCCTTATGACGTGGTGCCCGCGCCTGGCGTGAAGCCCAACAACGTGTTTGTGACCGCATTTGATTCGGCCCCGCTGGCCCCTGACCTGGCTGTCGTGCTCGGTGAAAAGAGCAAGTACATCGCCAAGGGTGTTGAGGTGCTCGCCGGCTTGACCGCAGGCAAGGTCTATATCGGCGTGCGCGAGGGTCAGAACATTGAGGTGCCCGGCGCCGTGGTGACCACCTTTGTGGGTCCCCACCCTGCCGGTAATGTCGGTGTCCAAATCAACAATACCGTTCCCGTCAACAAGGGCGAGGTGGTGTGGACGATGGACATTGTCACGCTGGCACGCATCGGTGAACTGTTCACCTCCGGCAAGGTGAGCCACGACACCGTGGTTGCCGTCACCGGCGAGATGGTGCAGCAACCGCGTTATGTCAAGTGCGTCATGGGTGCAGACCTGGAGACCGTTCTCAAGAACGAGTTGACCAACGTGGCCCACAGCCGTATCATCAACGGCAACGTGCTCACCGGCGTGAAGGTCGAGGCCACACAGTGGCTGCGCGCTCCCTACCGCCACATCACCATCATTCCCGAGAACAACCATCCCGACGAGTTCATGGGTTGGGTCTCGTTGTGTCCCAGCCGTTTCTCTATTTACCGCACGTTCACGACCTGGCTTGGTGGCCTGAAGAAGCCTGTGAGCTTCGACAGCCGCATCAAGGGTGGCGAGCGCGCCATCGTGCGTACGGGCGAGTATGACGCAATGCTGCCGATGGACATCTACGGTGAGTTCCTCATCAAGGCCATCATCAGCGGCGACATCGACAAGATGGAGCAACTGGGCATCTATGAGATCGCTCCCGAGGACTTTGCCCTGGCCGAGTTTGCCGACACGAGCAAGTTGGAGCTGCAGCGCATCGTGCGTGAAGGCCTTGACCGCCTGCGTGCCGAGATGTCGTGACCATAGCCCTCATTATTTAATTGTCAACAAGAATCGCTATTCAACAAGTTCATTGATATGAAAGCATTAAGGAATTTCATGAACAAGATCGAGCCGTCGTTCCGCCCCGGTGGCAAGCTGGCCAAGCTGGAGTCGGTGTATGACGGTATGGAAACCTTCTTGTTCACGCCCAACGCCACGTCGCGGTCGGGCGCCCACATCCATGACGGCAATGACATGAAGCGCACCATGATTACCGTGGTGGTCGCCCTGATACCGGCATTGCTGTTCGGCATGTACAACATCGGCTACCAGCATTACCTGGCCATTGGCCACTCCCATGAAGGCTGGTTCACGATGTGGCTTTACGGTCTGCTGGCGATGCTGCCGGTGATTGTCGTGAGCTATGTCGTGGGTCTGGGCATCGAGTTTATCAGCGCACAGATTCATCACAAGGAGATTCAGGAGGGTTTCCTGGTAACGGGTATCCTGATTCCCCTGATTGTCCCCATCAACACGCCGCTGTGGATGACAGCCGTCGCCACGGCATTCGCGGTCATCTTTGCCAAGGAAGTGTTTGGCGGCACCGGTATGAACATCTTCAACGTTGCCCTCATCACCCGCGCCTTCCTCTTCTTCGCCTATCCGTCACGCATGAGCGGCGACGAGGCGTTCGTGAAGTTGGACAGCGCTCTGGGCATGGGTGGCGGCACCGTCGTTGACGGATTCACCGGCGCAACGCCTCTGGGCCAGGTTGCCACCAACGTGGGCGACCAGCTCCACATGACCAACATCATGGGTGAGCCCATCAGTTGCCTGGATGCCTTCATCGGTTTCATCCCCGGCTCGCCCGGCGAGACCTCGATGATTGCCATCCTGCTGGGTGCCGCCTTGCTGCTGCTCACGGGCATCGCCTCGTGGCGCATCATGTGCTCGGTATTTGTCGGCGGTCTGGGTATGGCAGCCCTGGCTCACGCACTGCCCAGCGCCACCTACCCTGCCTCGTTGCTCGACCCCTGGACGCAGCTGTGCCTGGGCGGCTTCGCCTTCGGTGCCGTGTTCATGGCTACCGACCCCGTGACGGGAGCTCGCACCAAGATTGGCCAATACATCTATGGCCTGCTGATTGGTGTGTTTGCCATCCTGATTCGTGTTTACAACAGTGGTTACCCCGAGGGCATGATGCTGGCCATCCTGCTGATGAACGCCTTCGCGCCGCTCATCGACCACTGCGTGGTATCGTCTAACATCAAGCGCCGCGCCCGCCGCGCCGCCATTAAAGAATAAGGAGGGATAAGTCATGAACAAGAACAGTAATACTTATCAGATCCTGTATGCTGCCGTGATGGTACTGCTCGTCGGTACTGTGCTGGCGTTCATCTACATGGCGCTGAAGCCCAAGCAGAGCGAGAATATCGCCAACGACACGCGCAAGCAGATCCTGAGTTCCCTGCATCTTGCCACCCCAGGCGATGCCCAAGTCAAGGACACGTATGAGAAATACATTATCCAAGACCTGCTGGTTGACGGTGATGGCAAAGTCGTTGACAGCACCAAGAATGTGGCCTTTGACGTGCAGATGAAGAAAAACGTGAAATTGCCCGCCGACGAGCGTCTGTTGCCCGTGATGAAGTGCAAACTTGACGACGGCAGCGTGAAATATGTGCTGCCGGTCTATGGCGCAGGCCTGTGGGGTCCCATCTGGGGCTACATTGCCGTGAACGATGACGGTAACACCATCTATGGCGCCAACTTCTCGCACGAGGGCGAGACGCCGGGACTGGGTGCCCGCATCGCCGAGCAGCCCTTCCAGGACGAGTTCAAGGACAAGCACCTGTTTGTTGAAGGTGCGTTCAAGAGCGTTGCCGTGCTCAAGAAGGGCCAGAAGGCCACCAACGGAGCTGAGCAGATTGGCCGACTGCCTTGCCCCCTACGAGGGTTTCCTGAAGAGATTGCAGGATGCAGCCAGCCCTGTCGTGGCCGATGAGACCATTGCCGAAACTGAGAGTGATATTAAAGACAATCAACCCGAATAAAACCATTCACGATTATGTTATCCAAGAAAAACAAAGAAGCATTATTCAACCCGCTGTCCAAGGATAATCCCATCCTGGTGCAGATTCTGGGTATCTGCTCCTCGCTTGCCGTCACCGCCAGTCTGGAGCCCGCCATCGTGATGGGCATCTCGGTGATTGCCGTGCTGGCGTTCAGCAACGTGATTATCTCGTTCCTGCGCAAGACCATTCCCACCAACATCCGCATCATCGTGCAGCTGGTGGTGATTGCCGCGCTGGTAATCATCGTGCAGCAGATTCTCGTCGCCTACAACTATGACGTGAGCAAGAAGCTGTCGGTGTTCATCGGACTGATTATCACCAACTGTATCATCATGGGACGCCTCGAGGCGTTCGCCATGCACAACCGCCCCTGGCCCTCGTTCCTCGACGGTGTGGGCAACGGTCTGGGCTACACCATCATCCTGGTGATTGTGGCATTCTTCCGCGAGCTGCTGGGCTCGGGCACGCTGTTCGGTTTCAAGGTGATTCCGCAGTGGTGCTATGACCACGGTTATATGGACAATGGCCTGATGATTCTGCCGCCCATGGCGTTGATTACGCTAGGCTGCATCATCTGGTACCACCGCGCCCACAACAAGGAGCTGCAAGAGGATTAATGAGCATGTTTAACCATTCAATTCAATAGAAACAATGGAAGAACTTAATCTGTTTATCAAGTCGATATTCATCGACAACATGATATTTGCCTACTTCCTGGGCATGTGCTCGTTCCTGGCCGTGGGTTTGGCCGTGACCTTCATGCTGGTGGTCACCGTGCCCATCAACTACATGCTCAACAAGTATGTCCTGCAAGAGGGCGCTCTCACCTGGCTTGACCCGTCGCTTGCCGGCGTGGACCTGAGCTTCCTGGGCCTGATCCTGTTTATCGCTGTGATTGCATCGGCAACCCAGCTGGTCGAGATGGCGGTAGAGAAATTCTCGCCCTCGCTCTATGCCTCGCTGGGCATTTTCCTGCCGCTGATTGCTGTGAACTGCGCCATCCTGGGTGCCGCCCTGTTCATGCAGCAGCGCGACTTCTCCTCGGCATGGACTGCCACGGTCTATGGTGCCGGTTCGGGTATTGGCTGGCTGCTCGCCATCGTGGGCATTGCCGCCATTCGTGAGAAGATAGCTTACAGCGACATTCCCAAGCCCCTGCGCGGCGTGGGCATCGCTTTCATTATTACTGGTCTCATGGGCATCGCCTTCATGAGTTTCCTGGGCATTAGATTAGGATAAGGAGGATACGCGATTATGATACTGATTATGAATTCAACCGAGTTAACAACGGTATTGGCGAGCGCTGCGGTGTTCCTGGTGCTCACGCTTCTCCTCGTCATCCTGCTGCTCGTCGCCAAGCACTATCTGGTGCCGTCGGGCAAAGTGAAAATCAACATCAATAACGGCACCAAGGAGCTGGAGGTCAATAGCGGCAACACGCTGCTCAACACCCTGCACGAGAACGGTGTGATGCTCTCGAGTGCCTGCGGCGGCAAGGGCAGCTGCGGACAGTGCAAGGTTCAGGTCACCGAGGGTGGCGGCCAGATCCTGCCCACCGAGGTGCCCCACTTCTCCCGCAAGGAGCAGATGGACCACTGGCGCCTGGGATGCCAAGTCAAGGTCAAGGACAGCATGTCCATCCAAGTGCCTGACAGCGTCTTGTCGGTCAAGGAATATGAATGCACCGTCGTGAGCAACAAGCTCGTGTCGTCGTTCATCAAGGAGTTTATCGTGGCCCTGCCTCCCGGCGAGCACATGGACTTCATTCCCGGCAGCTATGCTCAGATTCGCATTCCCGAGTATGAGATGGACTATGACAAGGACATCGACAAGGAGTCGCTGGGCGAGTATCTGCCCACATGGGAAAAGTTCGGTCTGTTCAGCCTCAAGTGCCGCAACGACGAGGCCACTGTGCGTGCCTACTCGATGGCAAACTATCCCGCCGAGGGCGACCGCTTCATGCTCACCGTGCGCATCGCTACCCCGCCGTTCAAACCAAAACCCGCCACCGGCTTCATGGACGTGATGCCCGGCATCGCTTCGAGCTACATCTTCACGCTCAAGCCCGGTGACAAGGTTATCATGAGCGGCCCTTACGGCGACTTCCATCCCATCTTCGACAGCAAGAAGGAGATGATCTGGGTGGGCGGCGGCGCCGGTATGGCTCCCCTGCGTGCTCAAATCCTGCACATGACGCGCACCCTCAACACGCGTGACCGCGAGATGCACTACTTCTACGGCGCACGCTCGTTGAGCGAGGTATTCTACCTCGAGGACTTCCTGCAGCTGGAAAAGGACTTCCCCAACTTCCACTTCCACCTGGCACTGGACCGTCCCGACCCCGTTGCCGACGAGGCAGGCGTGAAATACACCGCAGGCTTTGTCGCTCCCGTGATGCGTGACACCTATCTGGCCAACCACGAGGCCCCAGAGGACTGCGAGTACTACATGTGCGGTCCCGGCATGATGAGCCAGACCGTCAACGAGGTGCTCGACTCGCTGGGCGTCGATCCCTCATCCATCCACTACGACAACTTCGGGTAATCCTCCACACTACCCTATCCCACTACAATGAGCGGGCGCCCAACCACAGGACGCCCGCTCATCACATTATATACAGTACAAGCCCTATGTTTGACGATGCTAAACATAGGGCTTGCTTGTTAATTGTCTTCTAAATCAAAGAAGAACTGCAGTCTTTACTTGAGGTTCAGAGTCTCAACCCAAGCCTTGAGGCTGTCAACGGGGGGATTGCCGTTCAGCACCTTGCCGGGAAGAATCCAGTTGGCTGTGGGGGCGCTGGCCTTCTTCAGGTCCTCGCCGCTCTTGCCCATGTCGCTGCCGCCCGAGGTGGCAAACGGGATGATGGTCTTGCCCGTGAGGTCATACTGCTCCAGGAAGGTGTTGATGACGCGCGGTGCGGTGTACCACCAGATGGGGAAGCCCACGTAGATGGTGGTGTACTGGTCCATGTTCTCAACCTTGCCGATAATCTCGGGACGGGCGGTGCTGTCCTTCATCTCGATGGTGGAACGGCTCTCCTCATCCTTCCAGTCAAGGTCCTCGGTGGTATAGGCAAGGGCCGGAACGATTTCATACAGGTCGGCATCAGTAGCCGTGGCAAGCTTCTTGGCGACACTTTCGGTGGCACGAACCTCGCTGGCCGAGAAATAGGCGACGAGGGTTGTCTTCTTCACCTCGGTGCTGTCCTCAGCGTTGTTGTTGGCGTCATTGTTTGAGCTCTGGCATGCGCCCAGCAACAGGGCAGCAGCAATTACAGTAAGAGTGATAAAATACTTCATAGCAAAAAAACATCTTTAAAAAGTTATGGATTGTATGAATTGCTCTCTCAAATAAGTTGTCCGCTTCGGCATCACATGGTGCCGAAAGCGGACAACCCAACCAAATAAATTTATAATTATGAAAAAAAACTACTTCTTCAGGTCAACCTTGCCAGGCGTCGCAGGCTTCTCGGTGCTCAGACCGGTGGCGGCGGCAGGTTTGGAGGGAGTGGTCTCGGGAGCCTTGGCGGGGGTGCTCTTGCTACCCACCTTATTATAACGCTTGTTCAAGCCATCGATGACCTCCTCGGTCACGTCATACTTCTCGTCGATGAAGAGCGTGGCGCTCTTGCGCAGCACCATGTCAAAGCCTTTCTTCTTGGCATAGTCCTTCAAGAAGTTGTCGATGGAGTCCAGCAGCTGAATCTGGCTCTGATTGAGCTCATTGCTGATGCTCTGCTGCAGGTTGGCAAGATAATTCTCGGCATCGGCCTGCATCTTCTGCAACTTGGCCTGGTCGGCATTGAAAGCCTCCTCGCTGAGGTATTGGTTATTTTGGTACTTCTGCTGCATGGCGTTGCCAAACTTGTTAATGTCGCTGGCACGCTGCTTCTGGGCAGCATCATACTGATTCTGACGACGCAACATCGCCTCGTTAATGTCCTTGGCAAGGTTATAGTTCGCCATGATGGAGTCCTCGTCAATGTAACGGATCTTCAGATTCTCAACGGCGACGCCACCATTGGCCTTGGGAGCCTCGGCAGCGGGCTTGTCGTTACAGGAAGCAGCCGTCATCATCAGCACTAAAGCGGCCGACAGAGCAAGCTTGGTGTAATGTTTAATGAAGTTCATTTCAAACGTTGGTTTTTGATTTTTGACTTTTTCTTTGTCGTATTGTTGTTAGTTGTAAAATTCCTTATCCTTTGCACAAGTGATGCCACGTTTGCGCATCTCGGGATTGTCATGAATGTGGGTGTTGGGAAAACGGCCGCCCTTCACGAAGAAAATCTTCACGCCCAGCAGCAACACCGCCAGTCCCACAATCACCAATGTCAACACTAATGTGGCCATCATTTGAGTTTTTTGAAAAGACCTGCAAAATTAGTGATACTTTGTGACTTTAGGCACCTTAATCAACAATTATTTCACTCCAACAGGCGCCACAATTCCCCAATTTAACTTATTTTCATACCCCTAAAGATTAGCTAACACTTTTCCCAACAGACAAAAAGCCACTCCGAAACCTCTTTATTGACCCGTGGCCTGACGGTATTCAAGCAGTTTGGTCTGATAATCGGCGAAGGCATCGGTCCGCTTGTCGCAGGATTGCTGATAGAGCATCTGGGCCTCAAGCAGGTCGCTCATCTTCGACATACCGGCATTGTAATAATCGCGGTTCAGCCGCAGATTTTCCTCAGCTTGTTCGATGCTACGCTGGGCAAGCTGCAGTTGCTGATAGGATTCCTCCACGCTGTTCCACGCACTCTGCATCTTGATTTTCAACAGTTCGGCATTGTCGGCGAGTTGCTCCTGTGCCTGCTGCTGTTCAAGTTTTTTGCGCTTGATAGCGTGAGAGCCACCCCACCAGTCAGAGATGGGCACGCTGACGGTGGCAAACAGCATCCCGAAGGAGCGGTCATTTTCCAATAGGTTATGATAATTAAAACCAGCCCCCACGGCGACCGACGGGAGATTCTGACCGACAGCGATTTTCTTCTGCAAGTCGGCAGCCTCAACTTGTTTTCCCAACAACTGGTATTCGGCTGTTCCTAACAAGGCCTGTTGATGGTCTTGCTTTGAACTGATGGGAGATACGGCATCTGTCTGATAGGAGATGACAAACGACGTGTCGCGCAGGCCGCAGTATTGTGAGAGCAGCATCCGCATCAGGGAGAGGCCGTTGCGTATCTTGAGTTTCTGGCTCGCGATGTCATTTTGGCGCAGTTGCACTTGCAGCAGGTCGTTGCGCAGGGCGACTCCCGCACGTACGGCCACATCCACGTCTTTATAAATGTCGTTGAGCAGTGCCTCCACCACCTCGACGGTCTTCATCTTCTCCTGCAACGAGGCCATTTGCCAAAAATACTGCTCAGCCGTCTTCTCCACCTCGTTTTCCGAGAGTTGCATCTGCAGCCTGCTCACATCTTGGCCCACCTTGGCCAACTTGTTGCCATTGACAATCTGACCACCAGCGAAAACAGGTTGCACGGCCTGTACGCCAGCGACGACGCCCTTTTTCATCATCGAAACGGTGACGGGATTAGCGAGTGAAACAAGGGCCTCAGGAGGGAACATCTGAGCCAGAGACGCGCCCAACTCGGGGGAAATCATCTCAGAGGGGTACAGGGTGGTCTCCGCCATGGACTTATTGGCGTTAAACCACAACCCCGTACCGCTGACGTTGGGGAAATATTTGGTGAAAGCCTCTTTGCGCTGCTGATTGGCGACCTCTATGCCATATTGTGCAGAACGGATGGCGAAGTTGTTGTGCAGTGCAGAATCCTTCAGCTGTTCCAAGGTGTAGGTTTGGGCTGACGCAAAGCCACACCACAGGGAGCAAAGCACAAAAGCAAATATCACTTTTTTCATCATCATATTCGGATATGTAATAGCAGATTAAATCACTTTAGACTTACTTTCCAATAAATTACGGGCAGCATGGTTACCACCATGATGAGTGAACCGATACCACCGGCAAAAATGGTGACTCCCACAGGCATCCAGAACGAACTCTGAGCGATAATCATCGGCACCACACCGACGGCAGTGGTGGCTGTCGTGAGGAAGATGGGCACCATGCGCCGCTTGCCAGCCTCATAGGCGGCCTGCTTCACGGCGTTGTTATAAGCCTCGCGGTCAACAGTCCAATCCCCATGTTCGGCCACATATTTCTTAATAAGGTCAATCGCATGCTCGAATATCAATATCTCGTTGCGCATGATCATTCCCATCAACGTGATCAGGCCAAAGATGGAGGTGAGTCCCAGGGAACGGTTCATCAGTCCTAATCCTATCAGCGAGCCAGGAATCATCAGCGCAAGGGCCACCATGCAAACGGTCGTGATGCCAAACTTCTTGAAATTGAACAGCAGGAAGAAGAACACAATAATCAAGGCGATGACGATACCTCCAAATATCTGTGGCAAGGCCTCATCGCCATACTCTATCTCGCCGCCCACCTCAGAGCGTACGCCCTGGGGCATCTCAATCTCCTGCTGCATGATGCGGGCTATCTCCTTTTCGACGGGAGACGTATAAACACCCTGTGCGAAATGCGCTGTCACCGTGATGCAACGCTCACCGCCACGGTGTATGATGCGGCTCTCGCTCCACTGGGGTGACACTTTTGCTATCTGACGAAGGGGAACGGTGCTATTGCTCTCGTTCAGTCCTGCCGATAGGATGGACATCGGTGATGCGATGCCCAAGTTAGCGACATCTGAGAAGGTCATGTCCGCATCGTCTTTCACGACGATGGGTAACTCATAATTGCCTTCCCACACCTGTCCCACACGCAGGTCGCTCGAGTTGGCACTCAACGCCAACTGCGCCGTGGAGCGTGTAACGCCCAACTGTGCCGAGGCGACAGGGTCAAGTTCAACATTGATGATGGGTTGGGGCTGAAAGTGATCGGTATGCACCCATTCCAACTCTGGCATCTGGCGCATACGCTCCATCAGCCGCTCGGCCACCACATGGAGGGAATCGAGATTGTCACCATAGAAACGGTACTCCAATTCAGTGACTTCCAGATAGTCCAGTCGCTTGAACTTAACATAGGCATTGGGGAAGGCTTCTCCCAACATAGGCTGATACTTTGCCAATAGGTCGAGCGTGGCTTTGTCTGATTGTGTGTTCACAATCAATTGGGCATAGTTTTTTCCTGCCATCTGTGGCGCATAGGCATCCATGAAGCGTGGCGAGGAACAGCCGATGAAACTAGTGATGCCCGTGATGCGCTCGTCCTTTGCCAGCACATGACGGACAGAATCGGCCAATTCGGTGGTCTGTGCCAGTCCTTTGCCATCGGGCAGGAAGATTTCCACAGCAAACTGGTCGCGGTCGGCATAGGGGAAAAGTCGTATCTTCAGCGTCGGGACGATGATTGTTGACAACAAGATGACAGCGATGCCGCCAACGATGGTCACCCAAGGCTTTCTGAAGGTAAAGTCAAGCACCCGGTCATAGGTCTTCTGTACCCACTTGGTGATGGCATTCCCGTCAGTTTTCACGTTTTCAGGGTTAATCAGCCTGACTTCCAAGAAAGGTATCACGGTCACAGCCAGCAGCAGCGATACCATCAGGTTGATGGTGACTGTAATCGGGAAATCCTTCAGACAGTCGTGGAATACGCCCTTCATGGTAATCAGGAAAGGATAGAAGATGGCACAGATGCAAACGGTGGCCAACATCATGGGCATGAAATACTGCTTGGCAGAATCTATCGCTGCCCGCTTGGGGTCGTACCCCTTTCCCAAATATTCCAAATAGCCGTCAATCACCACAATGGAGTTATCGACCACCATACCCAGCACAACAATCAGCGCTGCAAGCGTCACGATGTTCAGTTCGATGCCCAACATATACATGAACGCCACCGAGACGAAGGTGCTCAGCGGAATGGTGATGGATGCCACAATGGCTGAGCGCAACGGGAAGAGCACCATCATCACCAGGATGATGACAAGCATTGCTATCAGCAGGTCGCGCAGGAAGTCGGAGATACTGATATGCACCACCTTTGGCTTGTCGGCAATGCGTGTGACCTTCACATCTTCAGGAAGTTCGTTTGCACGGAAATCGTCGAGAACCTTGTCCACCTCTCGGCCATACTGCACCACATTGTTGCCGGGATTCATCTCCATCGACAGCAACACGCAGGGGTGCCCGTCCTGCTCTATGCGACTCGACATCGGCTCGTATTCCCTGACCACACGGGCCACATCCCTCACACGGGCCACCTTGCCCGTCATAGGGTCGGAAATGATAATCTGATTAGCGATTTCCTCCTCGCTATTTTCTTGAGCCGCGACGTGGATAGGGATCTGCTGATCGTCATCATCTATGCCGCCGCTCATCGTGGTAATGCCCTGAGCTTGCAGACGCGAAAAGAGCATCTGTTGTCCGATTCCATAAGCCTGCAAGCGCTGACGGTCCACATAGAGTGATATCTGCTCCTTCTGTTCGCCATACAATTTCACGTTGGCTACCGAAGGTATCCTGCGCAGGCGGTCACTCAGTTCATCACTGTATTCTTTCAACTCACGATAACTGCGCTGGTCGCTCTCGATGGCAATGAGCAGTGCCGAGGTGTTGCCAAAGTCATCGTTCACCACAATGGCCAATACGCCAGAGGGTAACTGTGACTTGAAGCCGTTCAGACCGTGCTTGATTTTGCTCCACACCTCATCCTTATTGTTCACGTCATCGTTGAGTCTCACCATCACGATGCACATGCCATTCTGTGACGTCGTGGTGGTCTTCACACGATTGACCTCTCCATAAGTGAAGAGATACCGCTCCAGCGGACGTGCCACCTGCTGCTCCACCTCCTCGGTCGTAGCACCTGGATAGACAGCCACCACCACACCTTGACGGATTACAGCATGGGGAAACTCATCCTTGGGCATGTCATACATGCCAAAGATGCCCAGCACAAAGAAGATGCCGATGATGAGCAGCGTTATCGGGTAATGTTCCAATGGCCACTTGAGCCATTTCATCTTGCGTCCCATACTTTAATACACTACTTTGGTTCCTTCACTCAGCTTCTGGTATCCCTCGCTCACGATGCGCTGGCCTGTGGTCAGTCCATCAGTAACCGTCACATAGTTGCCCTGTGTCTCACCTATCTTCACCTGGGTGCGGTGGGCGACATTATTATTGTCCACCGTCCAGACGAACAGCGTGCCGTCAGATTTCTTCTGCACCGACGTCACGGGAATCAACTTGTTGCCGATGCCCTGAGCCCCCTGCGGAATGAAACGGACGTTTGCCACCATGCCCGGCAACAGTTTAAAGTCGCGATTCACGACATTGATCCGGATGTCATAGGTGTGGGTGAGGGCATCCGCCTCCACACCTTTTTCTATCCTGCCTCCCCTATAACTGCGGCCGATGGC
The DNA here is from genome assembly GCA_902787185.1 of uncultured Bacteroidales bacterium. Classification (GTDB taxonomy): domain Bacteria; phylum Bacteroidota; class Bacteroidia; order Bacteroidales; family Muribaculaceae; genus Sodaliphilus. The sequence goes on from CADAFP010000065.1 coordinate 19,079, forward strand.
ATCCACCTTGATAGTGGTTGAGGTGCCCGGATTGACGCTGCCAATCTCAGACTCAGGCACAGCCACCTTCACTTTCACGGTCGAGATGTCAAGAATGTTTACCACAGCCTGTGAAGGCAACGCCGTCTCTCCTGCCACCAACTGCCGCTTGCCGATGACGCCACTCACGGGGGCATACAGACGGGTGTCGGCAAGCCCCTTGCGGGCTATCTTCTCGGTGGCGGTGGCCGAGGTCACCCCGGAGCGGGCTGTATTGAGGGCTGATGTGGCTTGCGCGAGACGCGTCTCTGCCTCAATCCATTTCACCTCGGGCAACGAGCCGTTGTCATGCAGCAGTTTCATGCGGTCGTATGCATCCTTGGCTTGGTTGTAGGTGGCTTCAGCCTGCTTCACCATATCTTTAGCCTGGTTGACCGATGCATGCGCCACTTCCACAGTGTTGCTCGATGTGGAAGGATCCATTTCGGCCAACAACTGACCGCGTCTCACCATCTGGCCCTCCTTGACCAAAATCCGCTTCAACACTCCCATGCTGGTGAAACTCACCGCAGTGGCCTCCCGCTCCTCAACAATGCCCACATAGGTCTGCACATTGTCTGCCACACTAGGCGACACCACCAGTGTTTCCACTCTTATAGGAGCCTTCTGCTCCACCTTCTTGTTCTCGCTGCAACTCATTACAGCCAGCACGCCTAACAGTAGAAATAGATATTTTTTCATATGTATAGTCCTCATTTTTGTCGCAAAATTAAGTATTTTTCTTAAAAAAAAGACATTCAATTGGTCTTACATCTTGTTTATTTGAGGTTTTGAGGCAAAACCATACATATTTCATCTAAATCAGAAAAGCTCACCTCATGTTAACAAATCACTTTTGTCCCACCCCCCAACCATCCAATAAAAATAGAGAAACGAAACTCTTACCAAAACCAATGAATATCTCCTGTTTTTTCGGTTTAGTCGGGGCTAAATGAAAGGGAACAGCCATTAAAAACACTGAGAAACTACTGAAACGAGGGGATAAGTCATTACAATCGATATTCCCCATGCCCTGAAAAATAAAAGCAATTTTTAGATTGAAGACTCAGTGAAAACTAACAAACAATCTTCGTTTTCGGTGGTTTTCATGATTGCGTCAAAAAAAATCAGCAACAAACTCTTCCCGAACCCTCTTGGTAACGATAATGTCTGTTTTTAGCCTTATTTATTTACATGAGCAAGAAAAAATTTCTAATTTTGCGCGATAATAGACATATTTAGGGTATTTCTGCGTTAATTTTGAAACTATTTATGGACTTAATGGCAATATATCGGTTGAGGATCTTTTCTCTCGAAGATGTGATGGATGCACTCTCTGTCACAAAATCGTCGGCAGCCAAGTTACTGCAGCGTCTTCGAGATAAGGGCATCGTTCAGCACATCCGCAAGAATCTGTACACAACCATAGATCTTGCCTCAGGGCAGCCTATAGTCGACAAGTATGAGTTGGGATCATCGGTTTCTTCCTCTTCCTATATTGGCTGGCATACGGCATTGGAGTTTCATGGCTTGGCGCATCAGGTGTTCTATAACGCTTATGTAGGCAGCGAGAGTCGGTTCAATCGGTTCACATTTGGAGGGACTGAATTTGAGCACTGTGTAGCCCCCATAACTGCCGATGCCCTATCTGGAGTCATTACGCCCACCCATAGCCCTCACGTCAGGGTGACTGACCTTGAACGCACCTTTGTGGATTGCTGTGACAGGCTCGACCGCTCGGGAGGTGCAGGTGAACTAGTCCATTGCCTTGAGGGGATTGTAATGCTCGATGAAGACAAGCTGCGCCGATATTTGCAGTTGTATGGTAAGGCATTTCTCTACCAGAAAACTGGCTTCATGCTTGAACGCATACAGGCACAGGCGCACATCTCCGATGAACTGATCGGCTTCTGCCGCAAGCAGGCAGGCAACAGTGTTAAGCGGCTCACCAACTCCAGTGACTCGACACATTACGTAAGCCAATGGAAACTCTATGTCCCCGACGATTTAATGACCACAGTAAATGCTAACGATTATGATATCATTTGACAAAACATATTTGGACCGACTATCTACCGAAAGCGGATTCATTCGTGACAATCTTGAAAAGGTGCTGCGCCTTGTCGAGATCTTGAAGTTCTTTCACAACAGCCCTAGTCTATCGCCCTCCCATCCGTCGAGAGTCCTCTGAGTATTGTTATGCGTTGATTTAGGGTCATGAATTGAAACTGAAACTGTTATCGTTGATTGTCTATTACATCAAGAGAACCTTCCACTTTTTCTTCTTCGGATTTAGTCTTTATTGATGAATTTGTTGATCTGTTCTTGGATGTTCGGAGCCAGTGGGGGAATCTTGTTGACTTTCTCGAATCGGCGCAGTTCGTCGATGTTCATTTCAACCTGGTTGTCCTTGCGAGTCGGTGCGATAGACCTGATAAATAGTTGTCGAAGTGCGCTGTTGTTTGACGGTGTCGGGGACAAACGTTTTACCCTTTTTAGCGGCTTTTTCCTGTTTCTCCTTGTTCTTGATGTGATTACGGTAGGTACTTAAATTGAAAGACACCGTGCGAGTGCGCTCCTCTGCATCCCAGTGGATGTAACCCAACTGACAAATGCTGTCGGCAATGATCTGTCGCCCATTGCCAGCGTCGGTCAGGGTGATACTGCCCTTCTGTTGCAGTCCACGTATTTTATCATAATATGATTCTTCGGGCAATCTTGCGAATTGGTCATACTGTCCTGATGTGCTGCTGTAGAGGGCTTTCCAGAAACCGCTTTGCGCCCTTGAAAGATGGTGTGTCTTAGCGGACACCTCTTTCTTTGCGATATTATAGGCGTTGTCAATGACGCCGGCGCGGTAGTAGATGGGACCATCGTCATCGATATAGACA
>CADAFP010000066.1 GCA_902787185.1 uncultured Bacteroidales bacterium
CATAGTCTTGCCGCCACGCTTGCGAGCGAAAATGATCATGTTCTTCATTGAAACCGACTCTTTGCGGTCGGGGCGGATTTCGGTGGGCACCTGGAAGGTAGCGCCACCCACGCGACGGGACTTCACCTCCACCTGAGGGGTGATCTTCTCCAACGCGGCTTTCCAAATTTCGAGAGGGGTTTTCTCTTCACTAGCCATCTTCTTGCCCACGAGGTCCAGGGCACTGTAGAAGATACGGTAAGACGTGTTCTTCTTACCATCATACATGAGGTGGTTGACGAACTTGGTTACACGAACGTCACCGAACTTGGGATCGGGAAGGATGATCCTTTTTTTGGGCTTAGCCTTTCTCATTTTTTTACACAGTTGTAGTTTTAAGTCTGCTTGGTTGTCTTTTGCTTTGTTCTTCAACGCCCGCCGCTGCGGCGCGTTTACTCAACCAATAATCCAATCCAATAAAACTGAAAACTAAGTTTGAAATTAATTTTACTTTTTGAATTGTTTTAGTAAGTCAGGGCCTATTGAGCGTCAAGTCTTATTTTTTCTTCTTGGGACGCTTGGCACCGTACTTGCTGCGGCGCTGGGTGCGGCCTTCGACACCGGCGGTGTCAAGGGTGCCACGGATGATGTGGTAGCGAACACCGGGAAGGTCCTTAACGCGTCCACCGCGTACCATGACGATCGAGTGCTCCTGCAGGTTGTGGCCCTCACCAGGGATGTAAGAGTTCACCTCTTTACCGTTGGTCAAGCGCACGCGAGCAACCTTGCGCATAGCCGAATTCGGCTTCTTAGGCGTGGTCGTGTAAACACGAACACAAACACCGCGACGCTGCGGACACGAGTCCAGAGCGGGCGATTTGCTGGTCTTACTAATTGCTGAATAGTAGGCATCTTAGTTCTTGTTTTGTTTTTAATTAATTTGACATTTATTTTTCAGTTTGCTTCCCGCCCCTTCAGGCCCCGTTACCGCTCACGTTTTCAAGCGTTTAGGCAGCAAAATCGGGCCTATCGGCGCAAAAAAGCGATGCAAAATTACAAACAATTTTCCGAATGGCAAAACCTTTTGCCCAATTATTTTATATATAATGTAACTCGACGCATTCAAGCCAACTGCCTGTTTTTCAAAATAATAGGTCTAAAGACATGGTTTTCAGGCGGTTTTAAGACCATTAAAATTATTTAAACTTAACGTTATTTAACTTATTTTAGCCGAATTTCCCCGTTTTTTGGCCAAGAAATGGGCTAAAAAGGAGTACTTATCTTACCGTTTCCCGTTATTCCGAAAAGTCTATTGCCAGCCAACAAGTCTTCTACACATTATATATAATATATAGGGGGAGGAGATGCATTTTTGGCAACAGCATGGTCAGTGATTGACAAAGAATAATTACCTTTGCAGGGATAACCAAACCGATAGATAAATGATTATGAATATGAATGTAATGGCTAATCTTGCGTTGCTGGTGGCGGCACTGCTCGACATGGTCGTGCTGCTGGGTGCCGACATCACGGACCACCGCAACAACGGCCACAGCAACTCTAAGTACTATAACTGGCTGAATAAGAACAGCGAACTCATGTCTGCCAAGCGCTTGCTGCCGCTTGCTGTGTTTTTGGGCACTTTCACCACCATGGCTCAGGAATCGTGGATGGTTGTCATGATTTTGGCGGCGGTGTTGCTCGCCCAAAGCATCTACCTGCTGTGGCAGCGCCAATGGAAACTATTGGATAATGGAAAGAATGCGGGACGGATGTTGTTCACAGCCACATTCATCGTGCTGTCAGCCATTTTCGGTATAGGCCTAAGCGCACTCAGGAGTTCAGTTGGCACCACACTTTTCGCTTCGCGTGTCACCTCGATGGCCGCGGTGATGATTCCCCCCATCACGTGGCTGCTTACTATGTTAACCGCTTGGGTGCTGCGCATTCGCAGCGACGTCAACGATTCAGCAGATCCCAACCCCTAGGATTCAGTATTTTCATGAATTCCTCATATGGGATGAATCGCCCGCCCATTGACTTGAGGTGGGGCGTTTCCAGTTGGCAGTCAATGAGTTTACCGCCAATGCGCTGCATAACCTTTGCCAAATAGATCAGGGCCAACTTTGACGTGTTGGGCTGGCGCGAGAACATGCTTTCGCCTATGAAGTTTAAACCCACCGTCACGCCATAGAGTCCTCCCGCGAGGTTTTCGTCGGCATCCCACACCTCCACACTGATGGCATGGCCCTGACGATTGAGGTGACGGTAGGCCGCCATCATTTCCTCGCCCAGCCAAGCCCCGTTCATATCGTAGCGGCCATCGACCTCGCTGCAGCCGGCTATCACGCCGTCGAAGTCGCGGTTCAACGTCATGTGATAGGTGCCTTTGTTCATCAGCGTGCGCATCGAGTGGGAAATGTGAATCTCTTCAGGGAAAATCACGAAGCGCTGCATCGGGCAATACCAGAAAGGATAGGGCCTGTCACGAAACGAGAACCACGGGAAGATGCCGTATCCGTAAGCAAGCAACAGCCGCTCCTCGCTCAAGTCACCGCCTACTGCCAGCAGACCGTCCTCATCCCCCAGCCTGGGGTCAGGAAAGGTAATTTCTTCGTTCAGTCGATATACCATGGTTCTCTATTTATCCTGCTCAAGTTCATCAATCACGTACTCGCCGCCCTGCTTGAGGGAACCGAACAGAATCTCGCGCACCAGACGCGTCTTGAGGCGCGCATGGATGACGCGGTCCATCTCACGGGCGCCATACTCCTTGCTGTAACCCTCGCTGAGCAGCTGCTCGTGAGCCTTTTCTCCCAACTTGAGTGTCACGCCCTTGGGGGTGAGCATCTCCTGCAGTTCCCGCAGTTTCTTGTCGAGAATCATGCCCGCCATCGTACGGTCCATGTCGTTGAACACCACGATAGACGACAGGCGGTTGATAAACTCGGGCTTGAAGGTCTTCTTCACCTGCTTGAGCATGGCGCTGCCCGCCGTCACCGAGGAGGCGAAGCCCACCGAGGCCTGATGGGCGAACTGTGCGCCCGCGTTACTGGTCATAATGAGCACCACGTTGCGGAACACCGCCTTGCGGCCTTTGTTGTCGCTCAACGTACCATAGTCCATCACTTGCAGCAACAGGTTGAAGATGTCATCGTGTGCCTTCTCGATCTCGTCGAGCAGCAGCACGCAGTCGGGGTGTTTGCGCACAGCGTCAGTCAAGAGGCCGCCATCGTCATAGCCCACATAGCCCGCCGGCGAGCCGATGAGTTTGGCGACAGTGTGCTTCTCCACATATTCGCTCATGTCAAAGCGCACCAGCTCGACTCCCAATTCCTTCGCGAGCACACGCGCCACCTCGGTCTTGCCCACGCCTGTGGGACCGACAAACAGCAGCGACGCCAGCGGCTTGTTCTCGTCGGTGAGGCCAGCCTTGGACATCTGCACGGCCTCGACCACCTGCTTGACCGCCTGGTCCTGGCCGTAAATCTTGTCCTTGATGCGTGGCTCCAAGGTCTCGAGCTTGCCGTTGTCGGCCTCGTCCATCGTCAATGCATCGACCTTGGCAATGCGGGCGAGCACGCTGGCGATGAGTGCCTTATCGACATGACGGTTCTCGTCGGCTTTGCGGTTCATCTGCACCCAGGCACCCGCTTCGTCGATGAGGTCAATGGCTTTGTCGGGCAGGTAGCGGTCGGTGATGTGGCGCGCGCTGCCGGTCACGGCCAGCTGGAGCGCGTCGTCGTCATACTGCACCTGGTGGAACTTTTCGTAGCTCTCCTTGAGCATCTGCACAATCTTGAGGGTTTCATCGATGGTGGGTTCATCAATGGGCACCTGCTGGAAGCGGCGCATCAGGCCCTTGTTGCGCATGATATAGCGGTTGTATTCCTCGTAGGTCGTCGCACCGATGAAACGCACGCGTCCTCCCTCGAGATAAGGTTTCAGCAGGTTGCTGGCATCCATCGAGCCTTCACCCGTCTGCCCCGCACCGACGATGTTATGGATTTCGTCGATATAGAGGATGGCGCCTTGCTCGGCTGCGATACCCTTCATCACGGTCTTGAGACGTTTTTCAAAGTCGCCGCGGTACTGCGTGCCGGCGATGAGGGCACCCAGGTCAAGCTGGTAAATCTTGACACCCTGCAGCGAGTCGGGCACATTGCCGTCCTGGATGCGCTGCGCCAGGCCATAGACGATGCTGGTCTTGCCCACACCAGGCTCACCGATGTGCAACGGGTTGTTCTTGTCCTTGCGGCAGAGCACCTGGACTGTGCGGTCCAACTCGGTCTCACGTCCGATGAGCGGATTGTGGTCGGCAAGGTGGTCATTGATGCAGAGCACATAGTCGCGCCAACTGCCCGTCGTCTGGCGTCCCTCCCTCTGGGAGGCGGGAGCGAACTGCTCGTCGGCTTCCATCATGCCGTCAACCGGTTCGTCTGAACTATCTGCGCCTGATTTGCCTGAATGGCCATAAACATAAACAAGCCGCTTAAAGAATCGTTCCCTATCCTCATTGACAAGCGCCTCGAGACAATTGGCGGCAAATGAGTCCTTGAGGTGAATCATCGCCAAGAACATGTGGTGAACATTGGCGACCGGTTCTTGAGACAACTCCAAGCCACGCTCGATAAGCTTCATTAACTCACCATACTGGTGCGAGGCATACAATTGGTGCTCCGCATCCTCTTCGTCATAATGCTCCTGCCTGTCGAGATAGTCGCGCAGCCGGTCCTTCACCTCCTCGATGGGCAGGTCTAGGACCGCTGACTCCAAAATGTTGTTGATTACCTTGTCACCCAGCGAGGCCAGCAGCAAGTGCTCCGGCATCACCAGCTTGTTATGGCAGGTCTCGGCAAGAATCAATGCCGAGGTGATGATATTTTCAAGATCGGTCGAGAAGTCCACGTCTTTCTACAGTTTCTATGGTTGTGATAATATATATAATGTGTCATTCTGGCTCGCAGGTGATTTGTAACGGATAGCCATCCTGCCGTGCCATGGCAGTCGCCTGAGCGGCCTTGGTCATCGCCACGTCATAGCTATAGATGCCCACAACGGCCTGGCCCTCGCGATGCACCTTCATCATCAACGTCACCGCCTCATCGGCAGGCTTGTTGAACACGACGCGCAGCACCTCGGTGACAAACTCCATCGTGGTGAAGTCATCGTTGTGAAAAAGCACCTTGTATCGGCGGGGTTCCTCAATGCGTATGCGTTCGCGCGTTGCCGCTCCGGTTCCGCTGCCATGGGTGGGTTGATCATTTGCCATAATGAATGCTTCGTTAAGAATTGAGGCACAAATTTACTCATTTTTATCTGTTCCAGCAAATATAATGCCAAGCGTTCCAACCAGCGACATTGTGCCAGTCCTGGCAGGCACAATGTCATGCACCGCCCGCCATTTGAGACACTTATTGAGAAAAAATGCCCGTCATTGCTCGTGTTTCACAAAAAAAGCCTAAATTTGCCATGAATGAGCAAAAAAAAACAAAATAGGCCTTTATGGACATGCCTGCTGACCGTCATCATCATGATGGCAATCAGCCACTTGACGATGGTAGCAGCTGACATTGACTCGCTCTACCTGTGCTATCAAGACGCCGACAGGCTTGCCAAGGTCGAACTGGTAAACAAGACCGCCCAGGAACTGTTTGACCAGGGCGTCATCGACACGCGGTATCAATTTGACCAGTCAACCAAGGAAACCCAGCTGGATGCCGCCATGCACTACCTGCAAGCCGAACACCTGTTTATCCAGTGTAATCCTGATTACTCCCTCAACGAGAGCAGCCAGGCTCATGCCCTTATCAAGGAAAAGACAAGCGTGCTCAAAGGCGACGTGCTGCGCATCATGAGCAAGGCGCAATCTATGCGTGGCGCCTATGACGATGCGCTCAACACCATGCTCACCGCCCTCGACAATGACCAAAGTCTGGGCGATAAACAACTCGTTGCCCTTGATCTGAGTTTACTGGCAAAGATTTATCTCGCCGTTGAAGAATCAGAGTCTGGTATCCCGTTCATCGAGAAGAGTATCACTATGGCGCGTCAAGTCGGCAGGCCAGACCGATTGGCCAACCTGCTGGGCACGGCCAGCGAGCTCTACTTGATAAACAACGAGCCCGACAAGGCAATGAAAGCCATTGACGAGGCCTACAGCCTTGACAGCAAGGACAACAGGATGGCAAAGGCTGCCAGTCGCCTAGTACAGAAAGCAGCCGTGTTGGAATACCTGTCACGCTATGACGAGGGACGCAAAGCTATTCTCGAGGCGCTCCCCCACCTCGCTAACGCGGGCGACAACGATTGCCTTGCTATAGCCTTTAACCTGCAGGCAAGCATCAGCAACAAGGAAGGCAAACGCGAAGAAGCCATCAACCATTACAAGAAAGCACTTGAATACAGTATCAAGGGCAATTCACCGACAGCCGAGCGCACGGCTGAGCGCGGACTGTGGGAAACGATGCGGCAAGACAACCCCTCCACAGCGATGCTGCACCTGGAGCGCTACACCGCCCTGACCGACTCCCTGATGAAGCACTTGATACCAGCAAGGTTACAAGTGCGAGGCATCACCGTCCGGCACATCGAGTCCTCGGAACTCAGCGAGAGTTCCAGCCGCATGGGTCAGCTCTTCAAGTGGGGAAGCATCGCCATGGGTATTTTGTTGATATTGCTGTTGGGAACCCTGTACAGGGCCTGGCGCACATCATCAGGAGCACTGCGCCTGCAGCGGCAAACCCAAACCCAGAGGGACATCTTCTTCAAGAACATCACCCAAGAGCTGCAAACGCCTATATCGGTCATCATGAGTGCGGGGCAACAACTGCTCGACAAGAGCAAGACCAATGCCGACGAGAGGCAGCGCATCGGCTCGATGATAGTCAACCACAGCAAGAAAATCCTGCAGCACGTCAATAACCTGATTGATATTGACAAGGTAGACTCCTCGGTCGATAGGCCTGAGCCGAAGTATGGCGATATCGTGATGTATGTGCGCATGCTGGTGGACAACTTCACCGAACTGGCCAATCAACACTTTATCACGCTCAGTTTCTCATCGCCCAAGAGTTCGTTGACGGTGACCTTTGTGCCTGACTACCTGCGGCAGATTGTCCACAACCTGATATCCAATAGCATCCAGTACACGCCACGCTACGGCAAGGTCACTGTCGAGTTGCTTCAGCTCGAGCCCGGCACAATGAGACTCATCGTCACGGATACAGGCAAGGGCATCCCGACCGAAGAACGTAACCGCATCTTTGAACCGTTTTATCAGACACAGAACGGGGACAGCGGTGTTGAGACAGGGTTGGAACTGTCATTGGTCAACCACATCGTCAAGTCGATGGGAGGCACTATCACCGTGGATAGCGCCATCGGGCAAGGGACTGCATTCACTATTGATTTCCCTGTACAACCCGACAATCAACAACGCAACGAGGACGTCAGCGCAACACAGGATATGGCCGATAAGCGTGGACTCAAGAATGGGGACACGGGACAGAGGCGCCTGGTATTCATCGTCGAAGACCATGATGATGTGGCGTTTTTCACCGCCAGCCATCTGCGCGGGAAATACCATCTGAGGTTTGCTCATGACGGTAATGAGGCATTCAACAATGCCCAAGGCCTCGCACCCGACCTGGTCATCACCAACACGGTATTGCCGGTCATGGACGGCAAAGAATTGATCAGGAAACTGCGTGGCACCCCTGCCCTCAACCACATCCCCATTATTGCCATGACCGCCAATACCAGCGAGGCCGAACGCCTGTCGTGTTTCAGCGCTGGTGCCGATGCCGTTCTCGTCAAACCTTTCAACTCCAGTGAGCTATGCCTGCTCGTCGACCACCTCATCCTCCAGCAGCAAGCCCTGCGTGAACACTATGCCCAAGTGAGCGGTAACGACAACAAGGGCGGAGAGAAGAAACCTCTGAACAAAGAGGAGAATGAATTCATCAACCACCTGGTTGACATCATCCATGCCCAAATGGGAAAACAGGACCTCGACATGGAGAACATCGCGGCGGCACTTGGCCTCAGTCGCAAACAGCTGCGCAACCGTGTCATGACGATTACAGGATTGACGCCTGTGGCCTATTCCTTGCAGGTGCGACTGAACTTCGCGCGACACATGATCGGGAACGAGGATAGCCAGCTCTCATCCATCGCCAACCGGTGCGGATTCCAAAACCTCTCCCACTTCTCCAAAGCCTTCAAGCAGCAATTTGGCGTCAGTCCGATGCAGTTCAGGAAAAGCGTTGACGACATCCAGCGTCTCACTCCCAAGCTCTGATCCTCGACATAGCCTTCAGACCTTATCAATATCAGGTCAGGATTTGTTTTTTTATGCGGGATTTGTGACAATACCGGGATTTCTTTGTACCTTTGAGCATCCAAATTAATCAGTTGTGACATGAAACGAATTCTTATCCTTGTCATCATGTTTTGGAACCTACTTTTCGGCAACGCCGCCCAACCTGTAGATTGGGCCAACAAGGAACGGTATGCACAGGAAAACCTCATGCTGCGCGCTGCAGCCGAGGACTCCTTGCGGGTTGTGTTGATGGGCAATTCCATCACCGAATTCTGGTATGAGTTGCATCCCAGCTTTTTCACCGCCCACCATCTGGTGGGCCGCGGCATCAGCGGGCAGGTGTCCAGCCAGATGCTGGCCCGTTTCCGTCAAGACGTCCTCTCGCTCAATCCCAGCATTGTGGTCATCAACGGCGGCACTAACGACATCGCCGAGAACAACGGACCCTATGACGAGGACATCACCATGGATAATATCCAGTCGATGACCGAGCTGGCGCTCGCCCACGGCATCGAGGTCGTGCTCACGTCGGTATTGCCGTGCGACGAGTTCTGCTGGAACCCATCGGTGAGAAACGCTTCCGAGAAAATCATTCACCTGAATCAACGCATCAAGCAATACGCTTCCTCATTGCCCCATGTGCACTATCTCGACTACTATCCGTCGATGACTCTTGATGGCACATCGCTGAACAAGGCCTTTACCGAAGATGGCGTACACCCCAATTCCCAAGGTTATGACATGATGGAGGTGAAACTGATCGAGATGCTTAACCAGCTACAACATTGACACATTACCAACACATTAACTATATCACATTATTCTTATGAGAAAAATCACATTGTTATTCATGGCACTCGTTGCAATGACATCGGTCGCCGGCAACCCTGTGAAAGCCGTTGACCGCAACAACCTGGACACCAGCACCGCTCCAGGGACTAACTTCTATCAGTATGCGTGTGGCGGATGGAAACTCGCCAACCCGCTCGACCCGCAGTATGCCCGTTTCGGCACCTTTGACCAATTGGCCGAGAACAGCCGTAACCAGGTGAAGGACATCATCACCAACCTGGGAACGAAGAACCCGCGCGGCAGCATCAAGCAGAAGGTGGGCGACCTCTATGCCCAGGGTATGGATAGCGTGCGCCTCAACACCGAGGGCATGGCACCGCTCCAGAACGGTATCAACGAACTCAAGGCTTTAACACGCGACCGCTTCATGGCTGCTATCGCCAACCAGCACAACGGCATCGCTGACCCCTTCTTCAACTCGTCGGTCATGGCCGACATGAAGGACTCCAACACCAATATGCTCTACCTCACGCAGGGCGGACTGGGCATGGGAGACCGTGACTACTATCTTGAGAAAGACGCCAACACCGTCAAGGTGCGCAACGCCTACGTTAATTACATCCAGCAGCTGTTCCAACTCATGGGCTACAAGAAGGGCAATGCCAAGAATGCAGCCAAACACGTGATGGCCATCGAGACCGCCCTCGCCCAGGTGGCAATGACACGCGAGGACACCCGTGACTACAGCAAGCTCTATAATGTGATGAGCATGAACCAGCTCAGGGCTGACTATCCCAACATCAACTGGGACCAGTACCTGGGTGGGCTCAACATCAAGGGCATTGACAAGGTGTGCGTGTTCCAGCCCAAGTCGCTGGCTTTGGTCAATAACATGATGAAAAGCCTCAAAGAGGAAGACGTGAGAGAATACCTCATCTTCAAGTATGCCGACGCCGCAGCACCCTACCTGAGCGACGCGTTTGCCGATGCCAACTTCGACATGTACAGCCGTGCCATGTCGGGCAAGCAGGTGAAGATGCCGCGCTGGAAACATTCTCTCGACGTGCCCAACACATTGCTGGGCGAGGCTGTGGGCCAGCTCTATGTCGAGAAGTATTTCCCTGCTGACTCCAAAAAGAAGATGCAGCTGCTCGTAGACAACCTCAAGAAGGCCTTGGGCGAACACATCGCCACCCTCGCATGGATGAGCCCCAAGACTAAGGTTAACGCCCTGGTGAAGCTGAACAGCTTCACTGTCAAGATCGGTTATCCTGACAAGTGGCGCGATTACAGCAATCTGGACATCGACCCGAACAAGAGCTACTGGGAGAACATCATGGCTGCACGCCGTTTCCAGTCAGAATATGAATACGCACAACTGGGTAAGCCTGTGGACAAGGAACGCTGGTTCATGACTCCGCAAACAGTCAATGCCTATTACGAGCCTTCAAGCAACGAGATTTGCTTCCCCGCAGGTATCCTGCAGGCTCCCTACTTCGACCCCAATGCCGACGAGGCTTGCAACTACGGTGCCATCGGCGTTGTTATCGGCCACGAGATGACCCACGGCTTTGACGACCAGGGACGCAACTTTGACCATAACGGCAACATGGTGGACTGGTGGACAGCCGAGGATGCCGCCAAGTTCCAAGAGCTTGCCAACAAACTGGGCGCCCAGTACAGTGCCGAGATTGTCGCCGATGACGTGCACGCCAACGGCCAATTCACCATGGGCGAGAATATCGCCGACCACGGTGGTCTGCGAGTAGCCTATAGCGCGTTCAAGAAAACCGAGCAGGGCAAGGGCGACAAGAAGATTGACGGATTCACGCCCGATCAGCGATTCTTCCTCAGCTATGCCAACGTATGGGCTGCCAACATCACCAAGGAAGAGATGTTGCGCCGCACCAAGGTTGATCCCCATAGTCTGGGCGTTAACCGCGTGAACGTAGCCATCCGCAACCTGGAAGAGTTCTTCAATGCCTTTAACATCCAGCCCGGAATGAACATGTGGCGCGATCCCGCCGACCGTGTCATCATCTGGTAATTCCCGACAACACATCATCACCAAAAAGGCGGCACCACCTCACAGTGATGCCGCCTTCTCTATATCCCATCAGCCCCCACCTTTTCCACTTTTCCATCCGTTATATCCGTTTCCTCCGTCCCATCCGTCCCATCCGTTTCCCGCTCAACTTCTATAGTTTCTATAGCTTCTATAGTTTCTATAGCTTCTATAAAAAAAAACGAGAGGGGACATCATTGCTGACATCTCCTCTCTTAGGGGGCGGTTACCTACTCTCCC
>CADAFP010000067.1 GCA_902787185.1 uncultured Bacteroidales bacterium
AGATCAATGTGCAGTCCAGCGTTGTCGTTGGGCGCAATCTGGATGAAAATGTCGCCGGATTCAAGCGTTCCGGCCATTGCCGTTTTGATCTCCATGTTTTGGTAAAAAAACGATTTAAAAAAAATATTAATAAAAGTTTGTTAATGTAGTCAATTAGTCGTTTGCTTAGAGTATTCTAAAAAACGCCCAAAATTAGGCATTATTTTAATACTGACAAAATATTTTCAGCACTTTTTTTGACACCCTTTTGAGGCGCGAAAATGGCTAATTTTTAGGCAGTTTGAAAACTATAGTTTTTGAGCAGGCAAATGAAGAAAATGGCACAAAACCACCAAACTAAGTTTCGTTTTGTCAGTTTTGGGCGGTTATCGGCGAAATTTCATTATTGGGCGAATTTGTGTGCTTTTTCAAGGGTGCTCATGCGACTTGAAATGGCGGTACAGGGGCGTGGTCACATAGTGGTGGACTACCCAAGCCAGCAACAGCAGACCACCCATCTGGATGAGGAAATAGAGTGCCCCGTGACTGGGCAATCCAAGCCTGTTGACGAGCAGCCTGATGCCGTGGTAGGCGCCAAATTGCAGCAGATAGACTTCGGCGCCGATTTTGGACATCGCGGGCAGGGGCGGCATGCACATGGCGCGGGACACAAATCCCTTGTTGCCGCTGGTAAACACCACGGCCCCGAGTGCGATGACCACGATAGGCGCCATGCTGCAGAAGGCCCTGTACCAATGGGGGTGCAGCAGCTTCTCTCCCAAGGGGTAGAAGGCGACGCACGCCCCGATGGCGCACAGCTCGATGAGGGTGGCCCTCGTGGGTGTGAGACGTGATGCGGCGGCGCGCCAACGGTGGGTCAGCGTGAGGTGATACAGGACAATGCCGGTCGTGAAATCCAGCACTCTAATCAAGGGGAACTCATACAGGTAATAGTGGGCATTGTTGGAAATCAGCAATGAGGGCGAGCCGGGGTCGGTGGCATAGCCTGCAACCAGTTCGCCGACGATGAGCAGCCCCACGATGGCAATCTGCCAGCCCAACTTGAAATGCCTCAGCCCCCTGATGAGCCATGGCGAAATGAGGTACAGGAAAAACAGGTCGCAGATGAACCACGACACGGGATTCAGGCCAAAGTAGAAACTGGGTGTCGTGAACCACGGGCTGATGAGCAGCAGGTGGGCAAGCGTCACCTTGCTGAGCATAAGTTGGTAGTGCCAGCCGATGTAGATGACAAGCAGGCTCAATCCCAGTGCCAGGACGTGCAGTGGGTACAGTTTTGCCAACTTGTCGCGCATGAACCGGATATGGTCTGCCAGACGGTACTGGCGCTCATCACGATGGGTGAGCGCTGTGAAAAACCCGCTATATACAAAGCAGAAACTCGTGCATAACGCTTGCAGGTAAGTGCCGTTCTGGAGCCAGAAGTGGGTCAGCACAATGGCGATGACGGCTGCAAATTGCAGCGTGGCGAGGGGCTGTATGTACTGGCGTTTTGGCTTCATGTGGTCGGCTGGCCGTTAGTTGAGGGGACGTTTGAAAGGCCGTATCCTTTCCCGTGGCTCAGCGGTTATTGTCTTTACTCCTCGGCATGGATAATGGAAGTGTATGGCCACCATTTTGCCATGTAGGCATCAAGGCTGCTTGCAGGCACATAGATGGCGTCCACATCTTCAAAAGGGTCATCGGAAACCGACGGTGGGGTCAAGGCCTTGCAATGAATGGTCGGGACTCGTACACAGGCATCTTTGGCGATATAAGTGACATTCTCGGGCAGGGTGAGACTTTCAAGGGAATGGCACTGGTAGAATGCCTTCACGTTAATGCCAGTGACTGTGGCGGGTATCGCAAACGACTTCAATGCAAAGCAGCTATCGAAGGTTCCCTTTTCGATCTTCTCCAAGGTGCTTGATGCCGGTATATCAACCGATTCCAACTTATAGCAAATGCCAAACGCATATGCACCCAGTGACGTCAGCGGATGCGGAAAGGCAATCGATTTCAATTCTTGACAGGAATAGAACGCATATTGCCCGATTGCTTGCAGCTTGCTATCGGCAGGAATCTCAACGTTCGCGAGCTTATTACACGACGTGAAGGCCTCATCCTCAATAGCGGTGACAGTAGCCGGGATGTTCACTTTCGTCAAGTTGCTGCAACATCTGAAGCAGTTGTCTGCAATCTTTGTGATAGTAGAGCCCTTGGGGAAGGTGAAGGATTCAAGGCTGGAACATCCATGGAAGGCATAGTCCCCAAGTTCGACGATGGGGCACGACACCTGAAATGCCGTCAGGTTTCTGCAGCCCATGAATGCCCCTCCCAATATTGAGATAGAGGCGCTTGATGACGGTACGATAAAGGACTTCAAGCTGATGCATCCGTTGAATGCCCTTATCCCGATAGTGTCGATGCGCCCTTCAAAATTCACTTCTTCCAGACCTGCGCAATTGGCAAACACCCCCTCATTAATAGTGGTAATCGACGAGGGCAAAGTAATCGATTTGAGTTGCAAACAACCAGAGAAAGCACCGTAGTCAATGAGTGTTACGCTATTGGGGATAATAACACACTTTATGGGCAAGTTTCTGAATGCCAACGCTCCTATGGCAGTCACGTTACGGGTTTTCCCGTTAATCTTGACTTTGGCAGGAATAACGATGGTATCTTGTATCAAGTCGCATTGGGTCACCATCACCGACTTGTGGTCTTCGGTAAACATGTATCGCAATGTTCCGTCGGTGTATCGCTCATCACTTGATTCAGCAGGAGTCAGGCTCACCACATCGGGCTCATCACTGCAGCCCTCCAGGGGCATGATGGCAACCAGTGTCAGGCATAGGATAAATAAATTCAGATACTTCATGCTCGTGTTTAGTTTGTAGGGTTGTACTCGTTATTATAACGTTTATCAGTCTCTAATATTGCCAAATACAGACCGTTTTAACAATCCCTCGAAACATGAATTATTGATAGGGCGTCGCGTCTTCGGCGGCAACGGGCAACTCCTCCTGCGGCATGGTATATGGACGTGCGTCTGAGTGTTGCAGCACGATGCGGCTCAGCACCAGGTCCAGTTCGCGCAACGTTTCGGTGCGGCGTTTGGGAGCCAACTGGCATTCCCACACCACAATCACGTGCCATCCAGCCGCTTGCAGCAGTGCCTGATTATGGGCGTCGCGCTGGCGGTTACGCTCAATCTTCTCCCGCCAGAACTCGGCATGTGTCGCGGGTCGCCGCTTGTTGCAATCATGCCCATGCCAGAAGCAGCCGTTGACAAAAATCACCGTCCGCCACTTGCGCATCACGATGTCGGGCCGCCCAGGCAACGACTTCACATACAGCCGGTAACGGAACCCCTGGTGCCACAGCCACCGCCGCACCACCAGCTCCGGCTTGGTGTCGCGTCCCCTGATGCGGCTCATACAACGATGCCGCTGCTCCGGTGTCATCCTATCCCCCATCAAAAATAATCTCTATAATAGCTTCTATAGTATCTATAGCTTCTATAGTTCCAGTTGCTTTTTCAATCGTTCAATTTCCTCCTGTTGTTGATAGTATGCTTTCAAGGCGCGCTGCTTCAAGTCCTGGTAAGCGGCTTGGGACTCGGCGAGCTGTTGTTGCAGTTGAGGCACGAGCTGTTCCAACTCGGCTAGGCGTTCGTCCTGTTGTTGACGGTAGCCCGTGCGGGCATGATGCATGCGCTCCTTGATGCCACCCTCGGTGACAAAGGTACGCTCCAAACCCTCCATATACTTGTTCATCATTGCGTCCACCTGATAGCATAGCGTGAGGCCTACGTTGGCCATCTCCTCGGCGGTCCATTTTTGGAAATATGGCTCATAGTCGACTAGCTTGTTGTGAGTCTTGGTAAAATCCTGCATTGGTTGGAAGCGGACATCTTCAAGAGTCCAGATGTGCAAGTTCCTGGACTTGAGGTAATCTTCGTAGTCTTGCCTTAGTTCTCCGACGCTGGCACGGGCAGCATTGAGCAGTTTCAGTTCCATCTCAGTTGAGGTCTTGCCGTCTTCTGAGCCCTCAACAATATTTTGTTTGCCCGAGCGGGCAGCCTGCACCATCTGATCTACGGTGCGGTCGCCATACTTGGGCAGGAAGCGTTCACAGAAGACAAAGGTCATCTGATAGAGCACTTCCGACTTCTGATAAAACCACAGGTCCTGCCATTTAGGCACTCGTCGGAAGATTCTTTTAAACTCCTCCTTTTTGCCATTGTGATTTACACTCTTGTTGTCCATTCTAAATCGCCCGTTTACAATAAACCTCGTTAATTACCGCTATAGCATCTATAGCATCTATAGCAACTATAGTATCTATAGCTTCTATAGTGTTGAATAGAAAAGGCAAAATTAGCTATTTTCGTGATATCGGGCAATGTTCGCTGCCATTTTTCAGTCCTTGGCGTTGAGGCTTCTTTTGTTGGGATGAATTATTCTGGGATTTTTCGGTGTGGTTTCAAGAAAAAGCAGTATCTTTACACTTCCAAATAGATCAACAGCAGATAGACTATGAAATTCAGCGAAGTATTAGGTAACGAGCAGGCGATAGGGCAGATTCGGCGCATGATTGACGCCGACCGCCTGCCGCATGCCCTGCTGCTGTACGGCGAACCTGGCGTTCCCAAGTTGAGTATCGCTATGGCGGCGGCACAGTACCTGCACTGCAAGAACCACACTGATGGCGACTCCTGCGGGGTGTGCCCGATGTGCCGCCAACATCAGTCCTTCAACCAGGTGGACACACACTACAGCTTCCCGTTTACCGACAGCAAGGGTACCGGCAGCATCTGTGACGACTACATCGACGAGTGGCGCGAATTTGTCACCAAGCATCCTGTCGAGGACTACCAGACATGGCTCGCCCTCTTGAAGAACGAGAACGCTCAGCCGCAGATTTTTGTCCGCGAGGCCGACAGTATTATACACAAGATGACCTTGAGCGCCTATACCGCCAAGTACAAGGTCCTCATCCTGTGGCTCCCCGAGAAGCTGAAGGAGGAAGCTGCCAACAAGTTGTTGAAACTTATCGAGGAGCCCTATGATGACTGCAAGTTCATCCTCGTGAGTGACAATGCGAAGGGCATCCTCGGGACCATCTTCTCGCGATGCCAGCGCATCGAGTTACGCAAGCCCTCCACAGCCCTGGTGGCACAATATCTGGCCGATAGATACGGCATGGACATGCAGGATGCCCTGGCCCTTGCCGCGCCTGCCGACGGCAACGTCAATGTCGCCGAGCGCATGGTGCAGACGGGTAGCGAGTTCCACGAGTTTCGCGAGCGCTTTATCGAACTGATGCGTCTCTCCTACCAGCACGACCTGGCCAAACTCAAGGCTTGGAGCGAGGTCATCGCCGACATGAAGCGCGAGAAGGCGCGCCGCTTTTTGGCTTATGCCGTGCGTCAGGTGCGCGAGAACTTCATTTATAACCTGCACAACCCCGAGTTGAACTACCTCACCCGCGAGGAAGAGGCTTTTTCCACGCGATTCTCGCCGTTTATAAATGAACGCAATGTCGAGGGCATCGTAGCCGAATTTGAGCGTGCGAGTACCGACATCGCCGGTAACGGCAACGCCAAGATTGTCCTGTTCGACCTCACGATACGACTCTCTATACTCATCAGACGTTAAGCAGTTTTATAGCTCCTATAGCATCTATAGAATCTATAGCATCTATAGAATTTATAGTATCTATAGCGAAATAAAAAACCTATTATCATTATGACTCCATTTCTGCAGCAAGTCGCCCGTCACTACCTCGGGGCTAATCGCCTTGAGGACTACTGCTTTGTCTTTCCCAACCGCCGCAGTGGCCAGTTTTTCACCCACCACTTGCAGCAGGAATTGGTCGCTGCCGACAGGCGCAACCGCACGTCCAGGCCGCATCTGCTGCCTCGTGTCACGTCCATCAACGAGTTGGTGGCCGACCTGACTGGCACCGTTGTGGCTACCGACATCGAGATGACCTTTGCCCTCTATGACGCTTATTGCAAGGCCATGGGCGACAAGGCCCAGGAATTTGACAAATTCATCTATTGGTCACAGCTGATAATCAGCGACTTCAACGATATTGACCGCTCGCTTGCCGATCCCCACGAAATCTATCGCAACCTTGAGGACCTGCACGACTTGAGCAGCAACTACCTCTCGCCTGAGGTGAAAGAGAAACTCAGGAAAATCTTTGGCGAGAGCCTGAGCACGGCTTTCTTTGACACCGATGGCGACGCGAACCTGTGGCGACTGTATGACAAAGAGCCGACACGGGAAACAAGCACAGCAGACGACGATAGCGTTAAGCGTGAGTTCCTGAACTTGTGGAACGCGCTCGAGGCGATTTACCATAGCTATCATGACGTGCTTACCAGCAAGGGTATCACTTCGCCTGGCAGGCAGTTGCGCCTTGTCGCCGAGCAGGAAGGCGTCCCCTCACGATATGTCAAGCTGGTGTTTGTGGGCTTCGGCGTCCTCTCGGCTGCTGAGGTCAAGCTGTTTGACCGCTTCAAGCGTGAAGGCATCGCCGACTTCTGGTGGGACTCTGCGGGCTTGCAGGCTATGCTCGAGAATGCTCCCCACGATCCAGGTGCGTTGCTCATCGACGGCTATTGCAAGCGTTTCGGTGCGATGCCTGTCGAAGCGCTCGAGGGTGAAGGGCCGCAGATTAAAGTGGTGTCGGTACCCTCGACAGTGGGGCAGGCTAAGGTGGCATTTGACGAGGTGGCACTCATGAGGGCGCCGGGCACAACACCAGGCATCGAGACGGCGGTAGTGCTCCCCGACGAGGGCTTGCTGGTACCGCTGCTTCATTCGGTTCATGATGTGCCGTTGCTCAACGTCACACTGGGCTACCCCCTGCACAGCTCGGGCATCGTCTCTCTCATGCGCATCGTCGCGCGCCTGCATCACCAGGCGAGCAAGGAGCGTGTCGGCTGGACCTACTATCGCGAGGATGTCAACGATATCCTTTCCCACCCGTTGATGAAGACCTACTTTGCCGCCGAGGTGTTGGCGCTCAGTTCCGAATTGGCCCGTACCAACCGTTTCCGTGTGCCTGCCGTGGAGTTTGAGAAACTCTCCTTCAGCGACCTCTTTGTCCCTGCAATGGACAGTGACAGCAACAGCGGCGAGACCGACTATCTTGACCATCTGCTGGCCTTCTGCACCCTGTTGCTCAACAAGATGCACCCTGCTGATGTAGAGGTGGATGAAGATGACGAGCAGCAAGCCGCTGATGGGGTTCCGGTGCCCTTGCAGCAGGCTTTTCTGCACATGTATCTGGATGTCCTCAACCAACTCAAGCGTTCCCTTGCCGAGTGCCGTCAGCCGCTACAACGCAGCACGGTCTTTTACCTGATTGACCGCTTGTCATCGGCTGCTGTCGTTTCATTCACGGGTGAGCCCCTGCAGGGCCTTCAGGTGATGGGTCTGCTCGAGACCCGCAACCTGGATTTTGCCAATGTGGTCATTCTGTCGATGAACGAGCGCATCTTCCCGCGGCGACGCAGTATCAACTCATTCATCCCCAACTATATGCGCCGTGCTCACTGCATGTCCACCATCGAACAGCAAGAGGCGGTTGTCGCCTTTAACTTCTACCGTCTGCTCAACCGTTCACGTCAGGTGACGCTGATTTACGACTCCAGTGCCCAGAAGATGGGTTCCAGCGAGCCATCACGCTTCATCACCCAGCTCGAGAAAGTCTATGGCAAGCGCCTGAAGCATGTCGAATTGGAGCCGGCGGTGAAGACGTCCTCGACGATTCCCATTCAGGTGCCTAACACGGTCGAGTCCCACCTGCGCGAGCGTTATGGCGGCTCACCCGCCGCTGGTGACAAGTTCCTGTCGGCCAGCGCCATCAACAAGTTCATCAACTGCCCGCTCATGTTCTATCTGCATTATGTGCAAGGGCTGAACGAGGACAATGAGGTAGGCGATTTCATGGACTATGGCACCTTTGGCAACATCGTGCATGACACCTTGAGCGAGTGCTATAACTGTGAGGCGGTTCATCAGCGTCAGGGACTTGTTGACAAGGCTTATATCCAGTCGTTCAAGCGTGACAGGCTCGAGAAGACCGTCGTGCGCTTCATCAAGAAGCATTACCAGCATGTGCCTGACGAGGAACTGGAGAGCGACACCCAACCGTTGAGGGGTGAGGCGTTGATGCTGATTGAGACCATCAGCAGCTACGTGTGCTTTGTGCTCGACTACGATATTCAACTGATTGAGCGCCAGGGCGCTTTTACGGTATTGGAATGTGAATCAACCCACAATGTCAAGGCCCTGAGGATGGCCGACGAGACCTTTAACTTTACCTATAAACCCGACCGTATCGACCGCCTCGCTAACGGGACGGTGCGCATCGTGGATTACAAGACGGGTAAGGATGAGACCTCGTTTGCGATGTCAGATGGCCTGCCTGACCTGTTTGACAACAATAAGCCCAAGCGGTGCAAGGCCATACTGCAGCTCTTCCTGTACAGCTATGCTTACTTGACCGAGAATCCCGAGGTGAAAACAGTCATGCCGGTCATCTACAAGTTGTCGTCGATGAAGGATAGTGGTGTAAAAATGAAGGGTGGCCGTGGAACCACCCCTATGCAGTTTGAATTTTCGATGGATAACCCTGTTGCGAGGGCATTTGTAGAGCAGATGGGAGCGACGCTCAAGACGCTCTATGAGGGCGACTTTATTCAGGCTCCCGAGAAATCCAAGGCCTGCAACTACTGCCGTTTCATCGACTTCTGCCGTCGCCTCCCCTTGTTGTGGGAATAAAAAAGTTACTCTTTTATGCCCTTGCGGCGGGCGATGTCCTCGTTCAGCCGTTCCTCGTCCTCCTGGGTCCACAGGGGGTTGTCCTCCTCGTCCCAGTCAAAGGCGTCGTCAAGCGGCGTGGGGTCATCAAACCCGAAGAACGCGTCATCGGTGAAGTCCTGCAGTTCGCGGCCCTCCTTCTTGGTCGGGCGGCCTAATCCGCGCTGGCGATTAACAAATCCGTCGATTTTCACCATCTCAAGCAGACGCAACTGGTCGGGGCTGGTGACATTGTTCAGGTATTGCGGAACCAACTTGGCTCCCACGCGGTTGTTGAGCAGCCCAATGACTTCAAAGGTGTAGGTCACCGGGGGCTTGCGCACGTCGATACGGTCGCCCACTTTGATACCGTGGGACGGCTTGACGGGCATGCCACCGATGGTCACGCGGCCCAGTTTGCACGCGTTGGTGGCGATGGTACGCGTCTTGAACACACGCGTCGCCCACAGCCACTTGTCGATTCTCACTTCCTTCATCGCTCTTTAATTAATTAGAAATTAGGAGTTATAAATGAGGAGTTAGAAGTTAGGAGTTAGGAGTTAGAAGTTAGAAGTTGGCGTATGCTACCTAAAGCCTAAAGCCTAAAACCTAAAGCCTACTTATTATTATAATTGTTCATCGCAAAGGTCACACCCGACAGGCAGAAGGCTTTGATGGCGTCCACGGCGACCTTGGCGCGCTCGGGCAACACGGCGAGTTCCTCGGGGGTGGGGTAGCCCAGCACATAGTCCACTTGGGCCCCTGGTGGGAAGTCGTTGCCGATGCCGAACCGTAGTCGTGCCCACTGCTGGCTCTGCAGCATGTCGTTGATGCTTTTCAGGCCGTTGTGACCGCCGTCGGCCCCCTTGGGACGAATGCGTATCTGACCGAAAGGCAGCGCGATGTCATCGACGATGACCAGCAGGTGGTCCAGGTCGATGTGCTCCTTAATCATCCAGTAGCGCACTGCCTCGCCGCTCAGGTTCATATAGGTCGAGGGCTTGAGCAGCACGAGCTGCTGGTTTTTCAGTCTCATCTCGGCCACAGCGCCGTAGCGCCCTGTCGAGAAAACAATATTGGATGCCTCAGCAAGGGCATCCAATATTGTGAATCCTATGTTGTGGCGGGTTCCCTGGTACTCTGCACCAATGTTGCCCAAGCCGACAATGAGATACTTCATAGGGTTGTAGGGTGGGTTGTGTCGCGCGACGTGTCACGCCGCAGCGGCAAAGTAATTGTTACTCGGCAGCAGGAGCCTCGCCCTCAGCTTCGCCCTCGCCGTCGGCGGTAGCAGCTGCAGCAGCACTGTTACGGGTGGCGCGTACACCAGCGATAACCAGATCCTTGGCGTTAACGAGCTCGTAGTTGTCGAATTGGCAGTCGCGAACCTTGATGGTCTTGCCAATCTCCAGGCTGTCAACGTTGAGCAGGATGGTCTCGGGAATGTCCTTGTACAGACCTTTAACCTTCACCTTCTTCATGCTCAGGTAGAGCTTACCACCGGCCTTAACACGCGTCGCTAACGGGGTGGAACTGGAGGTCCTTCAGGACGGCCTTGCGGGTCTGTCCGTCATAGGTCAGGTCGATAACGCAAACGTCGGTGCTGTAGATCAGCTTGCGAACGTCAGCGAAGTTCACTACCAGGTCGGTGGTGATGATGCCCTTGCCGTCACGGCCTACGGGAACCACCTTCTCACCAGCCAGCAGCTTGCCGCTGTAGTTACCATCCTTGTCAAGCTCGACGAGCTTACCACCGTTCAGGACAACGGGGATCTTGTTCTCCTTGCGGAGCGCCTTAGCGGCCTTCTTGCCGAGGTCAGTACGTGCCTCTGCGTTCAATTGATAAGTCTTCATTTTTTTAATTGGTTGTGTTACTCAAAATTAAAGTAATTGGTTCGTAAAAACGCTTCCTTTAATCTCCCATCACACTGAAAAACCAGTACAAAACGGGCATGCCCGAATTGCCGAATTGCAGTTAAGTTTATGGAAACTTCAAAAAAGCGCGGCAAAATTACAACAAATTTTCCAACTGGCAATAACAAACCGACAAAAATCTCACCGTCTTGTATCTGACCGCATGTTTTGAGGGAAAAATGCGCTTTTCTATGATGGTTAACAGTGGAATTTCTCAAAAAATGGCTATTTTTGCGCTGTATTTTAGAGATTTGCGCAATGAAAAGAATCATTACATCTCTCATCCTGTCGCTGGCTGTTGTCGGCATGATGGCACAGGCCGTCGCCCAGCCCGAATATAAAAACCGTAAGAAAGTGGCCATCGTCCTGTGCGGTGGCGGTGCCATGGGCACTATTCACATCGGTGCTCTCAAGGTGCTGGAAGAGGCCGGCATTCCCATCGACATGGTCACGGGCACGTCGATGGGCAGCATTATCGGCGGCATGTATGCCGTGGGCTATGATGCCGAGGATATCGAGACCATCGTCAACAGTATGGACTGGGGCGACATCCTGCGCGACCGCCTGTCGTTGAGGAATCAGACGCTCGACGAACGCGAGAAAAACAATATCTACCTGTTTGACTACCGCCTGTTCCTGGATAGCAGCCAGGACACGCTGGCGGGCGGCTTCATCCGTGGCACCAACGTCGAGAAGACCCTGCGCCACTACTTGCGCCAGCCCGAGGATATCGACTTCAAGGCGCTGCCACGCCCCTTTGGCTGCATCGCCACGAACCTGAAAACCGACAGCGAGGTGGTGCTTGACCACGGCTCGCTGCCCAGGTCGATTCGTGCCAGTATGGCGGTGCCAGGCGTCTTTGCCCCCGTGAGGATGGATTCCATGATTCTGGTTGACGGTGGAACGAAGAACAACTTCCCGGCCGACTTGGCGCGCAAAATGGGTGCCGACATCGTTATTGGCGTCAGGACCGAATTGGGGCTGAACGATAAATACTACTCCACTTCCGATATCCTGGAACGCTCGGTGGGAGCCGACATCCACAACCGCAGCGATGAGAACGACAAGTATTGCGACCTCATCATCCGCGTCCCGGTAAGGGGCTATTCGGCTGCCCATTTCTACCGCTCGGCCATCAAGGAACTCATCAAGCGCGGCGAGGAAGCGGCAAGGGCAAAGATGGACTCCATCATGATGCTGAAGGAAAAGGTGGGTGTCCCTGCCGACTACAAGCCCAACTACAGCATCATCAGCCTGAGCGACATCGACAACACTCAGGCCGGCAAGCTTGTGAGCGAGGCCAATGCCAAGAACTCCATCAAGGCAAGTGTGGGCTTGCGCTATGACAACGAGGAACTGGTTGCCGCCCAGGTAGGTGCCACCTACTACTTTGGCAACAAACTTAATAAGACGCTGGACCTTACCCTCAGGTTGGGCCGACGCACCATGGCCCGCCTGGCTTGGAACATGATGCCCAAGCAGCACTGCAAGATTGGTCTATCCTATGAAATATGGCATGAGGACATTGACCTGTATATGGGCAAGCATCGTTCTGAGGACATAAAATTCATTTATCAGAAGGCCAATGCCACCCTGATCTCGCTCGATGCGCTCAATTTCAACTTCGACCTGGGTCTCTCATGGGAACACTACCACCATTATGATATATTGTCAAGCCAGTACAGCATTGGGTATTTCAATAATTCTGAATACCATTTCCCGGATTTTGAGCACTACTTCAACTACCACGCCAGCGCGCGCTACAACACCGAGGACAACTGGTACTTCACCCGACATGGCATGCGTGCCGAGGCACAGTATGCCTACTACACCGACAACTTCGCCCAGTGGAAAGGCCATGCAGGCTTCAGCGAGGTGGCAGCCAACTGGCGTGTGACATTTCCGTTGAGCGGCACGACGCATGTGCAGCCCATGGTCTATGGACGACTGATGTTTGGCGAAGATGTGCCCGCCACCGCCATGAACATGATGGGCGGCAACCGCAGCGGCATCTATTATGCCCAGCAGCTGCCCTTCTCTGGCTACGGCCACTGCCATCTCATGGACAGCAAAGTGCTGATTGCAGGCCTCAAAGTACAGCAGCGCCTGTACAAGGAGCACTACATGATGATTAAGGGCCATGCCGCCATGCATAACGATGAGTTGGATGGCATCTTCAAGCACAAGCCCATCTGGGGTGCCCAAATCGCCTATGCCTACAACAGCATGTTCGGCCCTCTGGGCGGTTCCCTGAGCTGGAGCGACCTCACCAAGCAAGTCTATCTCTACGTCAACCTCGGCTTCGAGTTCTAATCCACCCACAATTATTTATAAAAGGAAGACAATAGGGGCAATAGCATCCGCCATCAAATAGTTTTTTTACATGAATGCCCATAAATGTCCATGAATGGGTCATGAATAAATTGATGAAAATTCGTGGAAATTCATGGCCATTCGTGTTCCATTAATGATAGCCATTGTACTTAAAAACATGAATGCCCATAAATGTCCATGAATGGGTCATGAATAAATTGATGAAGATTCGTGGAGATTCATGGCCATTCGTGTCCCATGAATTGTTTTCGCATCTTAGCGTGGGGCACGTCGTAGCAAGCCCTATTTAGTGTATGTTGTAACATGGCAGATAAAGAATGCGGGAGGCGTTGTGGCGTCTCCCGCATGAAATGTGCATGTATTTGATAAAATACAGTTTCTTAACAATTCATCTTAGGCTTTAGGCTTTAGGCTTTAGGTTTTAGAAGGCGGATGCCAACTCCTAACTCCTAACTTCTAACTTCTAATTCCTAATTCCTAATTTATTCAATAGGGTTGTTCTCGGCGAAGATGGCCATGCGCTCATCGAGGATGTCGTACTGGTGGTCCTGGATGAACGAGGTGCACACACGCAGACCTTCCTGCCAGGAGCCGGTGGTGGCCAGGCAGATGGCGCTCACGCCGTAGTACATCAGTTCGCGTGCCAACTGGCCGCTAGTCATGTTGCCGTAGCCGATGGTGAAGTAGAAGCCGTCGGCGATAGGCTGGTCGCCGTCCATGCCATAGACGATGCGGAAGCCGTGGCGGGTGAAGATCTCCTTCAACTTGTGGGCGCGCTCGCCATAGACGATGACGTCGTCACGGAAGTGGTACTCGCCGTTGCTGGCAGCGTCCATGNNNNGCAAGCGCATACTGGGCGCTGTGGCTCGTGCCCGATGACAGGGCATAGAGCGTGCGGGTGATGAACACCTTGCCGAAGGGCAGTCCGTCGTAGCGGGCCGACAGGTCAGGATAGTGGCGGTTGAAGATGGCGGGGCTGATGCAGGTCATTGCGATGCGCTCGCCGGCATAGGAGAATGCCTTGCTGCCACTGATGTGCATGATGTAGTTGTCGGTATATTTTGCCACGCTGGGCTGGAAGGGCGGCTCAAAGGGCTTGCTGATGTCCAGGCGGAAGTCCATGGCGAAGTAAGCCAGGTCCTCAAGCACGATGACGTCATACTTGGTAGCCAGGCAGGGTTGTTGGGGTTGCTGTAAATCAAGCAGCAAACGTCGCCCTTGGACATGTACTCCTCGAGTTTGGCGCGCAGCTTCTTGCCGCGGAACTCGTAGATGTCGAAGGTCTCGTAGGGGACATCCTGGATTTCCAGCTGCAGTTTCTGCACGGGGAAACCGGGGTCGATAAAGAGGGCCTTGTTCTTCTTCTTGTTGCTCTGGGTGATGGTGAGCAGCGAGGCAAAGGTGCCCTGCATCGAGCCCACGGTGGGGATGCAGCACTCGGCGGGGATGTCAATGTCGATAAACGCCTTGATGAAGCGTGACGTAGCGTCCTTAATCATCTTCTCGCCGGGCAGGGCGGGGTAGAGGCGGGCGCAGCCGTTCTGCAGGGCCTTGATTTGTGCCTCAACACCAATCTTGGCAGCGGGCAGGCCGGGGATACCCATCTCCATCTTGATGAACTCCTGTCCCGACTCGCGCTCGGCGCGTTCGGCGATGGCTTTCACCTCACGGATGGTGGCGTTGGCATAGTCGATGATGCCATACTCGTCAATCGCGCGGTCGATGATCTCGCGGCTAATGGGTGTGGGTTTCATCGCTGGGCCTCCTTTCCGATGGCGAGGGCCTTGAGGTTGGCGTCAACCACGGCGTCGCCCTTGCGGCCAAAGACGCGGCGGATAGCGTTCTCCAGCTTGTCGTACTCGATGCCGAGGGCCTTCTGGGCAGCACCCAGCAGGATGACGTTGGCCGAGCGGGGAATATCGTTGTCCTTAGCCAGCTGCTCGATATCGAGGGTGATGACGTTCTTCACCTTGGCGAGGTCGGCCATCACGGTCTCCAACTCGGGATAGTTGGTGATGTTGACAAAGGGCTTGCTCGAAGTGATGATCCAGCCCTCCTTGCTCAGGAAAGGCAGATAGCGCAGGGCCTCCATCGGCTCCATCGAGATGATGACGTCGGCCGAGCCTTTGGCAATCAGGTCGCTGTGGATGGGGTTGCTGCTGATGCGCAGGTTGGACTGCACGTCACCGCCACGCTGCGACATGCCGTGCACCTCGGCCTGCTTGATATAAAGGTTCTCGTGCATGGCTGCTTCGCCAATCACGGTAGCAATCGAGAGGATGCCTTGTCCTCCCACGCCACAAAGGATGATATCGGTTTTCATTGCTTTGCCTCCTGTGCTTTCTTTTGTTTGAGATGACGTTGTAATGTTTGCATGCACTCGCGGCGCGGGATGATCA
>CADAFP010000068.1 GCA_902787185.1 uncultured Bacteroidales bacterium
TTCCGTTTCAACTCTCTGACCACAAAGGTAATAACTAAACTTGAACTGATGAAGCCAGAAAGTTAAAAATGTTAATTACCTTGGTGTGCAACATAGAAACAAATACAAAGGCATCCGCATCCTTGGATATTTTAAAACAAACTTGGACAACTTTTTCAACTTTCATAACTTGGTGTGTCATAATTATGATTGCTGCTACCCGATAATCATCCTTCGAGCGAGAACCTTTAGCTCGGCGAAGCCAAATCCAAGATAATTAAAAATAATAATTCCGATTAATTAATAATTTTGATTTCTCGGGCATAGTCCGATCAAAGTATCAGGAATGGATTATGACACACAACGGCCACGCAAGGGGAGGCCCTGCATTGACAAGGGTGGTGAGGAACGGTGGAGGTTAATTTTTGTAAAATAATTGCAACGGGAGGATGGCGGTAATGGGATTTTGTGTAATTTTGAAGTTTTAAAGAAACCACATCTAAACACAATAGTAATTATGGCAAAGATTCGTAACTTCATGCTCGTGTGCCTGTGCGCATTGATGGTCTTCCCCTCCCTGCGCGCCGAGCACCTGATGATTATCGCTGTTAATGACACCCACAGCCAGGTTGACCCTGCCAGCGACGGCAAGGGCGGTGTGGCACGCCGCCGCGCCATCTATGACCAGCTGCGAGCCACCAACCCCCACACGGCACTCATCCACGCTGGCGACGCCGTTCAGGGGACGCTGTTCTTCTCGCTCTACCGCGGCGAGGTGGAATATGCGCTGATGGACACGCTGGGTTATGACGCGATCATCCTGGGTAACCACGAGTTTGACAACGGCATGGAAGAACTGGCGGCCCATTACCGCAACGTGGATGCCGTGAAAATCAGCACCAATTACGACTTCAGCGCCACACCCCTCAACGGCCTGTTTCAGCCCTACTGGGTGAAGGCTGTGGGCGACAAGCGTGTGGCCTTTATCGGCATCAACGTCAACCCTGAGGGACTGATTGCCGACATGAACTGTGTGGGGCTGCGCTACCGTTACGCGCCAGGCGTTGCCGACGCCACGGCACGTTACCTGAAGGAGATTCTGGGTGTGGACTACGTCGTGATGGTGTCGCACATCGGCTACAGCAGCTATGAGCCCACCGAGCCTAACGACGCGCTCATCATCGGCCAGAGCCACTATATCGACATGGTCATCAGTTCCCACTCCCACACCACCATCAAGCCCGGCAGCGGCATGGACCGCATCGCCAATGCCGACGGCAAGATGATTCCCATTGGGCAGAACGGCAAGAGCGGCAAATTTGTCGCCACCTATGACCTGGACCTGGAGAGTGGAGAAATCGTATATAACCAAATTGACGTAGATGCCAACTGGGACGCTGCCGCCAGCCGTTACACCGCGATGAACGAGTGGCTTGACCACTACCGCCACGGTGTGGACAGCATCATGAACAACCCCGTGGCCACCAGCGCCCGCTTCATGAAAAACTCCAGTGCCGCCGCCCAAAACTGGGTGAGCGACGCTGCGATGGAAATCATCAAGGACCTGTCGGGCATCAAGCACATCGACTGCGCCATCATGAACAAGGGCGGCATTCGCACCGACATGCCCAAGGGCACAGTCACCGAGGGTGTCATCGGCTCGATGTTCCCGTTTGACAACCGCTTTGTGGTGCTGGAGATGCCCGGCACCGAGCTTATTGAGAGCATCAAGCTGATGTGCGGCCGTGGTGGCGATGCCGTGAGCAAGGAACTGCGTGCCACCTACAACGACAAGGGCGAACTCATCAAGGCTACCCTCAACGGCAAGAAGATTGACCCGAACAAGACCTACTATGTCGCCACCATCGACTACCTGGCCAACGGCGGCGACTACATGACACCGATGACGCACTGCAAACGCCTGTTTGTCGATACACAGAAGTATGGCAACCACATCATGGAGTATGTCAAGATGCTGGAGGCTGCAGGCAAGAAGATTGACGCCAAGGATGAGGTGAGAATCAAGAAACAGTGAGGTGTTTAGTTAGCAGTTAGGAGTTAGAAGTTAGGAGTTAAGAGTTTATATCTTTATATGATGACTGGTATTAGACGTATTTCACTGGTGATTGTGGTTGTGGTGCTCACGTTGAGTGCTGCAGGACGTAGTGTGAACAGGTTGCCCAACCTGTTCAATCAGGTGGATCAGGTGGCGATGAACCAGTGGGTGGACAGTGTGTTTAACAGCTTGTCGGCCGAAGGTCGTATCGGACAACTGATTGTGGCCGCGGTGACACCCCGCAGCAACGACGCCACCCGCGAGGCTGTGCGCCGCTTAGTGTCGCAGAACCTGGTGGGCGGCCTCATCTATGAGGGCAGCACCATCGCCGAGCAAGCCGAGGTCACCAACCTGGCGCAATCGCTTGCCGCCGTGCCGCTGATGATTACCATCGACGGTGAGTGGGGTCTGGGAATGCGGCTGAAGGAAGTGCCCAATTTCCAGCGTAACCTCATCCTGGGGGCACTGGATGACGACATGCTGCTGTATGAGTACGGCCGTGAGGTGGCACGCCAGTGCCGCCGCATGGGCATTCAGGTCAATTTTGCCCCCGTGCTCGACGTGAACGACAACCCGTTGAATCCCGTCATCGGTGACCGTTCCTTCGGCGAGAGTCCCGAACTGGTGGCACGTCACGCCATCGCCTTTGCCCGCGGTCTGGAAGACGGCGGAGTGATGGCCGTGGGTAAGCATTTCCCCGGTCACGGTTCGTCGAGCGAGGACTCCCACAAGACGTTGCCCGTCATCAACAAATCGATGCAAGAAATCAACACCTGCGAGCTGGTTCCTTTCCGCAAGTTCATCGAGGCTGGCTTGAGCGGCATTCTCACCGCCCACCTGCTGGTGCCCGCCATCGACAAGGGAAAGGCCCCCACAAGCCTGTCGGCAGGGTGCGTGACCGATGTGTTGCGCAGAGACCTGCAGTTTGACGGCCTCATCTTTACCGATGCCCTGAATATGAAGGGAGCGACGCAGATGCTCAACGGCTCACCCTGTGTCAATGCCCTGTTGGCCGGCAATGACGTGCTGCTCATGCCCGAGAATGTCACCAATGAGATTGCCGCCGTCAAGGCCGCCATCGCCTCAGGAAAAATCAGCCAAAGCGTCATCGACGAGCGTTGCAAGAAGATTCTGCGCTACAAGTATGCCCTGGGCCTTACCAGCCGCCAGCATGTAAACACCTCTAATCTTGCCAACGACATCAACTCGCAGCACGCGGGAGTGCTCAAGCGCCGACTCACCGCCGGCAGCATCACCGTCATCAAGAACAATGACGACATCCTGCCCATCCACAACCTGCAGAGCCGCCGCATCGCCGTGGCCACCATCGGCAACGAGCAGGGCACGGCCTCCACGTTCACACGCCGCTGTGCCGACTATGCCGAGGTGAAACGTTTTGACCTTGCCAAGGCCGGATCGGCCAACGAACTTGCCGAACAGCTGAAAGACGGCCATTTCAACACCATCATTGTTGAGGTCGATAATGACAATGAAGCCAGCCGTGATGCTCTCGAGGCCATTGCCAAGAAGTGCAAGAACGTCATCGCCGTCATCACCTGCAAACCCTATGACATCAAGAACTACGGCACCGCCATCACCCACAAGCACGTCAAGGCCGTAGTGCTCACCTACGAGAACTCAAATCTCGCCGAGGACTATGCCGCCCAGACCATCTTCGGCGGCAATGCCGCCAACGGCAACCTGCCCATTTCGCTTAGTTTCAAGGGCAAAAAGACACGCTATGAGGCCGGTGACGGCATCCACTATGCCGCCAACCGCCTGGGCTACTCCATCCCCGCCGAAGTGGGCTTGGACAACCGCTTGACGGCCCAAATCGACTCGGTGTGCCGCCTGGGTGTGCAGCAGCACGCCTTCCCCGGCTGCCAGGTGATTGTGGCACGCCACGGCAAGGTGGTGTATAAAGGCTCGTTTGGCGCCATCGACTACGGCAATCCCAACAAGGTTGACGATAACACGTTGTTCGGCCTTGCCTCAGTGTCCAAGGCCACAGGCACCATCAGCGGCGTGATGAAAGCCTTTGACGACGGTAAGTTCCGCCTCGACGACAAGGCGAGTCAATACATTCCCGGGCTGCGCGGCGGCGACAAGGAGGACATCACCTTCCGCGACCTGCTGTACCACGAGACAGGAATGCCCGCATCGCTCAACATGTGGTACATGATGATGGACCCCAAGACCTATAGCGGAGAACTCATCGTCGGCGCCGAGGATGCCACCCACCCCATCAAGATCATGAGCGGCTCGTGGGGCCACAAGGACGCCAAGTTGCGCACCGACATCCTCTCGACCGTCAAGACCGACCGCTTCAACATCGCCATCGCCGACGGCATCTGGGGTGGCAGGGTGACCTATGACTCCATTATGAACCGCATCTATCACGCCAAGTTGGGCAAGAAGAAATACCTGTACAGCTGCTGCAACTTCTCGTTGCTGGCCGACGCTGTGCAGCGCATGACGCACTCGCCGCTGAACTACTATGTGAACAACTACATCTTTGCCCCGTTAGGCGCCTACCACACGATGTATCGCCCGTTGAGGAAGTACTCCCGTGACCAAATTGCCTACACCGAGAAGGACACCTATCTGCGGCGCCAGCACATCCATGGCTACGTCCACGATGAGTTGGCAGCGTTCTCGGGCGGTGTACAAGGCAACGCGGGCCTGTTCAGCAACGCCAATGACCTTGCCAAGCTGTTCCAGATGTGGCTGAACGGCGGCACCTATGGTGGCGTGCGCCTGCTGAAAGCCTCGACGGTAGAGACCTTCACGACACAGAAGAGTCCCAACAGCCACCGCGGCCTGGGCTTTGACAAACCCGTCGTGGGCAACCCCAGCGCCAGCAACACCTGTGCCGAGGCGACACCCGAGACCTACGGCCACACCGGCTTCACGGGCACATGCTTCTGGGTAGATCCCAAGAACGATATGTTCTACATCTTCCTGAGCAACCGCGTGAGCCCCACGAGGAACAACCCGAACTTTGGCCGCATCAGCGCCCGCAGCCACATCCACTCGCTGATCTACAAGGCGATTAAGGAGTGAAATAGAAGCTATAGTAATTATAGATGCTATAGATATATTATAGATGGATAATCTCTTTTAATATTTTGAAAGAATGAAAAAATTTGCTTTTATTTTTACCGCATTGTTGCTGCTGGCTTCTTGCAGCAAGGGGTATAAGGTGACCGTCACCTTTCCTGACGACAGCGCCAACGGCGAGACCGCGTTCTTGACCAACTATGACACGGGCGACACCGTTGCCACCGCGACTGTCGAGAATAACACATGCACCTTTGAGGGAGAGGCCGGCAACGGCTTCTTTGCCCGCCTGTATGCCGGGGGCAACCCTTACGGCTTTATCGTGGAGCCTGGCGAGGTAACGCTTGACATCGCTGCAGGCAAGGCCATCAGTCCGCTCAACGACAAGATGGAGGCCTGGAGCAAGGAGATGCAGAAAATTGCCGACGACACCACGCTGAGCGATGCCGAGAACGAAGCGCGCTATGCCGAGGGCCTGATGACACTCTACAAAGAGAACAAGGACAATGCCATCGGTCCGTGGGCATTTTGCAACTACCTGATGTACAAGGATCTCAACGAGGCCGACATCGATGCCCTGCTCAAGGAAGCACCCGCCGAGTATGCCAAGTTGAAGCGCGTTGCCAAAGCCAAGGACGCTGCCCGCGCGTTGACCGTCACCGCCGAGGGCAAACCGTTTACCGACTTTGAGGTAAAAGCCCAAGATGGCGCCGTACAAAAGCTGTCGGACTACGTTGGCAAGGGCAAGGTCACGCTGGTGGACTTCTGGGCAAGCTGGTGTCCTCCCTGCCGTGCCGAGATTCCCAAACTGCAAATGTTGAAGGCCAAATATGGCGACAAACTGGACGTGCTGGGCGTTGCCGTGTGGGACAACCCCGACGACAGCCGCAAAGCGATGACCGAGCTCGAGATTACCTGGCCCGTCATCATCGGCACAGAGAAGCTGACCCAACCTACCGACCTGTACGGCATCAAGGGCATCCCCCACATCATCATCTTTGGCCCGGACGGCACCATCCTGTCGCGCGGTCTGACGGGCAATGACCTCGCTGCCAAGTTGGCCGAAACCATCAAATAACATGAACCCACTTTTGTCGATTGACCAAAAGTGCCCTCAATTTGATACAATGTAACCAAATCGGGCAAAAAAGATGCAGTTATAAATGAATTAATATGATTTTTCGCCGATTTCTAAGCGATTTTTGATAAAAAGTGTTAATTTTTCATTTTTTCTTGCTGAAAAATTAGGAAGAACCAAACAAACGGCATTATATTTGCAACGGTTTTCATGGTATTAGTTTTTAAGATTGAGGAAACTTGAGCGTCGTGAGACAAGTAAATTTTCCAAAATGTTTAAGGTTTATGTTAATGGTATTAGAAGGTTAATTAGTTAAAACAAGTCCTTGACGTTGAGTCAGGGACTTGTCTTCTTAAAAGACAACAACAATTAACTTTTGTCACCCGACAACGTATGATGATAACTTTTTGGTCTCTCAAACGCGATTTTTGCAGCCAATGGTTTGCCAGCACTGGAAATCATTGTACTTTTGCAAACCAAAAATGTTGAGATTTGGTTTTTAGAAAATTCATCTTAATTATAATAATCAACAAGTATCCATGTGCGGAATAGTAGGATATATAGGCAAAAATGAAGCCTATCCGATTTTAATCAAGGGACTGAAAAGACTTGAATACCGCGGCTATGACAGTGCGGGTGTTGCTCTCATTAATAACGACGGCGGACTTAACGTTTACAAAGCCAAAGGCAAGGTTGCCGACCTCGAATCTTATTGCGAAGACAAGGACAAGACAGGCAGCGCCGGCATTGCCCACACCCGCTGGGCGACACACGGAGAGCCCAACAGCGCCAATGCCCATCCCCACTACTCGGCATCGGGCAGGCTGGCACTGATCCACAACGGCATCATTGAGAACTACATGACTCTGAAGGAAAACCTGACGGAACGCGGCATTGCCTTCAAGAGCGACACCGACACCGAGGTGCTGGTTCAGCTTATTGAGCACATCATGCTGAGCAATAATATTGACTTGCTCGAGGCTGTTCAAGTGGCATTGCATCAGGTCATCGGTGCCTATGCCATCGCCATCCTCGACCGCAACCATCCTGACACCCTCGTGTGTGCCCGACAGAGTTCGCCTCTGGTAGTGGGACTGGGCAAACAAGGAGAATACTACCTGGGATCTGACGCAAGTCCCATTGCCGAATATACTGACCGCGTGATTTACCTCAACGACGGCGATATAGCCGTAATGCGCTTGGGCGAAGAGCTGAAGGTTGTCAACATCGACAACGTGACCCAGCATCCCAAGGTAAAACAGATTGACATCAACCTTGGTCAACTCGAGAAAGGCGGTTACCCCTACTTCATGATCAAGGAAATCTTTGAGCAACCGGCATGTATGCGAAACTGCATGCGCGGCC
This sequence comes from uncultured Bacteroidales bacterium, assembly GCA_902787185.1. Lineage (GTDB taxonomy): Bacteria > Bacteroidota > Bacteroidia > Bacteroidales > Muribaculaceae > Sodaliphilus. The sequence goes on from CADAFP010000068.1 coordinate 7,539, forward strand.
GCATCAATGTTGATGCTGACCGCATCACACTATCGGCCGTCATCGACTACCGCGAGCGGCTGATTAATGCCCGCCGCATCATCATCGTTGCTTGCGGAACCAGTTGGCATGCCGGCCTTATCGGGAAACAACTCATCGAGAGCATGTGCCGCATACCCGTCGAAGTGGAATATGCCTCAGAATTTCGCTACCGCGACCCTGTCATCATGCCCGACGATGTCGTCATAGCCATCTCGCAGAGTGGAGAAACCGCCGACACACTGGCAGCTATCGAACTGGCTCGTCAAGCGGGAGCATTGGTTTTTGGCGTGTGCAACGCCATCGGTGCCTCCATTCCTCGCCAGACCCATACGGGTGTTTACATCCATGTGGGACCCGAGATTGGAGTCGCCTCGACCAAGGCATTTACTGGCCAAGTCACCGTACTGTCAATGCTCGCCCTGAATATCGCGAGGGAGAAACAGACCATCGATAACTTGACCTACAAGCACATGGTTGCCGAACTCACCCGCATTCCGGACAAGATGGAGCAAGCCCTCAAGACCAATGAACAGATAGAACGCCTGGCATCCATCTTCACCTATGCCAAGAACTGCCTGTACCTGGGACGTGGATACAACTACCCTGTAGCCCTTGAGGGCGCATTAAAGCTCAAGGAAATCAGTTACATCCATGCCGAGGGGTATCCCGCCGCCGAGATGAAACACGGTCCCATCGCCCTCATCGACTCTGAGATGCCCGTGTTTGTCATCGCCACCCGTGATAAGCTATACGAAAAGATTATTTCCAATATCCAGGAAGTTCGCGCTCGTGGAGGGCGAGTGACAGCACTGGTGACTCAGGGAGACTCCCAGATACAGCAATTTGCCGATCATGTCATTGAGCTGCCCGACACGCTGGAGTGCTTCCAGCCACTCATTGCCAGCATTCCCCTGCAATTGCTAGCCTACCACATCGCCGTGTGCAAGGGCAAGGACGTTGACCGTCCGCGCAACCTGGCCAAGAGCGTCACGGTAGAATAATTTCTTGACGCCGTGTTCACACCCATCTATTTTTAAGGGTATCACAGGCGGGATTTCTCGTCGTTGCCGGCGCCGGTGCCCTTGTACTTGCTGCGGGTGACGTTGAAGTTGTAGGTCACGGTCAGGCCGATGGTGCGGTCAAAGTTGTAGCAGTCCTTGGTGAAATTGGTGCCGATGCCGTAGGTAGTCCAGCGTTCCTGACTGGACTTGAAAATGTCATCGGCATAGAGGTTGACCAGCAGCGCCTTGTTGAAGAAGGATTTGTTGATACGCGCCCCAACCGTCCAGTAGTGCTTGACGCTCTGGAACTCGTCATCGGCATCACTTGCGACACGCACACCCAGCACTGCCGTCCAGGAATGAGGAAGAACAAAGGTATTCCTCAGTTCAAACCGCCACAGTGGCCTGTGATGTTTTAATCGTGAGCCATATTGTTCAGCATCAAAGAAGACCTTGTTGAAAGACAGCGTTAACGTGGGCCGATAGACACCAAAGCGCGGTGCTGCCACCAGCGAGGCGAACAAACGCTGAGCATCGCCATAGTTGCGTGTACACAGCAGCGCATAACGCTTGTCCTGCTCCAACACGGGCACCCAGCACATGGTGCTCTGGCTATAGGTGTAGCGCACCTGCAGGCTCAGCCTCGAGTAGATGGCCGACAACTCCAAACGGTGGTTCAGCTGCGGTCGTAGCAGCGGGTTGCCACCCTCGTAGGTGTAACGGTTATCGTACTGGATGAAATTGCGCAGCTGGAAATAGCTGGGACGGTTGATGCTGCGGCTGTAGTTCAGTTGCCAGTTCCACTTGTCTTTCTTCCAGGCGACGGAGGCATTGGGGAACCAGTCGTTGTAGGTGCGGCTGGGCTCCTCCTCACGGATGCCCGACGAATAGTAGTCTGAATTGATGTGCTCAAAGCGCAATCCGGCGCCGAAGGTGAAATGGCCAACGGTGAAGTCATACTCGGCAAAGCCCGCACTGTTATTCTCGCGGATGCGCGTGTCTGATGACAAATGGGATTGATCGTCGTTGGAATAGGTGCCGTCGGTGCGGGTAAAGGTCAACTCAGTGCCGATGCTAGCGGTACCTTTCCACAGGGGGTGGCTCAGGATGAGTTTTCCAGCGGTCATTTGGTTGCGTTGACGGCTCTGGGTAAGCACATGGCGGTCATCAAGTTCATCGCTTAATTCAGTGCGTTCATCAGTATTGCGTTCATTGCGACAATACCACGTGCCGTTAAAGTCAATCGACAGCCGGATTTTGTTTGCGATTGACGAGGGCATCATATAAGACGCTGCCTTCAAGTATACCGTTGTTCCATATCTGTTGTTCACCGATGACGCTGCTGTTCTTGATGTTGACTCCGCTCAATGTGTAAGAGGCTCCCAAAGAATGATTCTCCCCGATATCATAGTTAAAGCCCAACATCTCATAGTGAGACTTGCTGCGGAATTTGGTGTCACCCGTCTGATCGACATGCACTGTGCCATCCTCCAAGAATAAGTCATTATTAATGTCATTGTCCTCACCCATCCATGCGCTACGCCAGTAACCCTCGGCAAACAGTTCCAGGCCGTGGGTGCGGTATTTCACGTTAATGTCCTGATATCCACCCCACTCGTGGTTGTTGCGCACGTTGGTAATGGTGCTGATACTAAAACCGTCGCCCTGAGGCTTGACCGTGTAGATGCGGATGACCGACGACACATTCTTTTTGTATCGCGCACCTGGGCTCGTCGCCCGACTTGAGGCGCGACAACTCGGTATTGCTCTGAATCGGGCGGTTATTGATATAGATGAGCGGTGTGCCGCTGCCAAAGACGCTCACCTGGCCGTCGCCCTTGACGTCGACGCGGGGTAGCTGGCCCAGTACGTCAACACCCGTGCCCATGTCGCTTAGCACCGTGCCCGCAACGTTGACCGTCATGCCGCCAGTGGTCATCTGGTACTGGGGACGTTCGCCCTTGACGGTGACGCCGTCGAGGGCGTATTGGTCGGGCTGCATTTTGATGGTGCCCAGGTGAGGGGTCTTGCAGTGGCGATAGACGGGACGGTAGCCCACGTAGGTGATGCGGGCGAGTACGCCGCTTTGGTCACATGGGATGACGAAGAGGCCACTCTCGTTGGTCACGCCGCCGGTGATGAGGGTGGAGTCGCGCGGCGAGAGCAGGGCGACGTTAGCGTAGGGCAAGGGCTGGCCTGTCTCGTCGAGGACGGTGCCCTTGTAGCGCGTGGAGGCCTTTTGCGGGCACTCGACGGCGATTTCTTTGCCCTGCACAGTCATTTTGATGGGATAGAAGCCAATCAGTTGCTGGATGGCATCAGGCACCGACTTGTTCTTGACCGAAGTCGTCACCCTGAAGTCCTCCAACTCATTATAGAGAAAACTGATATTGTATTCCCCACTCCGCTCGTTGAGCCACTTGAGCGCCTCGCTCATCGACACGTCATTGAACGACCGCGTCACTCGCTGCCCGAAGGCAGCCGTGACGATGCACAAGCATGCCACGATAAAAATCATGCGTCTTGCCATCATTCCACCACGATTGTATTGCCCTCCTTACTGATATTCACACTCTCGAACAGGTTGAGGCGCTCGAGCACCGCATCCAAGTCC
>CADAFP010000069.1 GCA_902787185.1 uncultured Bacteroidales bacterium
CTCTACCTGTCTTGGAATCTTGACGTGGACTCGTCGGGAGTTCCCTTCCTTGTCTCTGCACTGTCAATTTTCCTCATTGCAAACATTTCAATGATCTCATGCTTCCCGTTTCTGCACCCTACGAAAAAGGCGTCAAAAAAAACCGCTCACTCGATTTGGCATCTCGTGGGCCGAAAAGCGATGCAAAATTACAGCCGTCACGCCGTTCGCACCAAACTTTTCAGGAAGTATTTTTCGAGTTTAACCTCATTTAAGAAATTTATAGGGGATTTTTATCGATTACCGATAAAAGTAGTCTAAAAAGGGGCAGAAAGGGGGAATGCAAATGTAAGAACACTGGAGAAGGTGTGGATGAATTTAACTGAAAAAAAACGGAGGTGACGGAGGAAACGGAAATGACGGAGAAAACGGGGGAAACGGAAATGACGGAGGAAACGGAGGGGACGGAAGAAACGGAGGGGACGGAGGAAACGGGGAAAACGAATAGAGCGGGAACGATGCCATGTGGAGGCGACGAGAATGAACGGGAAAAGGCGGGAAGCGCGGGAAACTACTAAAAGGAATCGACGCGAGGCGGGTAAAAAAAGTATGGGATGGCAACGTGGTGCCATCCCATACTTATATATTAATAATGTCTTGTCAGGTTAACGGGGCCGCTCTTAAAAGAGGGAGAGCTGGCGGGGATCCTCGCCAGGATGGGGCGGCATGGAGCCGTCATCCTCCCAGTCAATGTCGTCGATGGCATTCAGGGCAGGGTCGTTCTGGATGCTGGGCTGTTCAGCAAAGGTGTTGGGCTTGTTTGCCTGGGGACGCTCGGCCTTGGCTGCCTCCATCTCTTCGATCTGCTGCATGAGGGCGGCAATGCGGCGGTCCTTCTCGGCGATGGCATCCACCATGGCCTGTGCCTCGTGCTGCTTCTTTTGCAAGGTGACTTGCGTTCTCTTGAGCTCGGCCTTGGCATCATCGCGCTCGGCAGTGATCTTGGCAAAATTGGCAGCCTTCTCATTGCCGTCGGCGCTCAGTGAGTTATATTTGCGCTTGAAATCCTCGGCCACAGCGCTCACCGATGCCAACTGTTGCTTGAGGCCATCGATGAGGTTGCCGGTCTCGATGCTGCGGCGGTTCTGCACCTCGGCATTCTGCTTGGCTGTTGCCTCGAGCGTCTCGATGTCCTTCTTGAGGCCCTCGTTCTCCTTCTCGAGGACGATGTGCGACTTGCGCATCTCGTCAAACTCTGAGGTGCGCCTCTGCAGGCTGATGATCTGCTCACGCAGCGAGGCAATCTCGGAGTTCTTCTTGTCCTTGAACTCCTCGACCTGCTCAACGGTCTTCTGGAGTTCCTCGGCAGCCTTGAGCTCCTCGGCAGCGGCATTCAGTTTCTCCTCGAGTTCGGCAACGTTGGCACGCAGGCGACTGATAAGATCGTCCCTGTCCTCAATCTGCTGGTTCAGCTGATCGACCGTGGGAGCGTCCTCATCGACCTTGAGCATCTCGTTCAACTTCTCGATTTCGGCATCCTTGTCGGCAATCTGCTTCTGGAGTTCCTCGACGGCAGCGGTCAGTTCATCAATCTTCTTGTTGAGTTCTTCGGTGTCGTCACCCTTTACCTCCATCGCTTTGAGGCGGCTCTCGAGGCTCTTCTTTTCAATCTCGAGCTTCTCGTGGTCGGCTTCGAGCTCAGCGATTTTTGCCGAGAGGTCATTGGCCCTGGTCTGCGCCTGGCGACGGTTGGCCTCGTTGGCCTGCATCTTCTCCTTGCTGTCCTGGACCATCTTCTTGGCCTCCTCGACCATGGCCATCATCTCCTCGCGGTCTTTCTTCCAGTTGCCCTTGAGCATGTCGATGACAGCCTGGGTGTGCTCATTCATGAGCCTTGCTGCCTTGTCGGCAAACTCGGCATCGATAGCATATTCCTCCTGCTTGTCCACCTCGATGTGCACGTCCTCGGCGATTTCGTGCTCACGTTCAGCGACATTCTTGTCCTTGCTGAAGGGGTTGACAAAAGTGGTAGGCTGCCCGAACACATCATAATCCTCGTTGTCGGACCCGCCAAAAGCGTTCTTGATAGATTTGAAAAAAGACATAATTTCTTTACTTTTTAGTTTGGTTTGTTTTGTTATTGTCAATTTAAGCATTGCCATCACGCTGCAGGGCCATGGAAAACTTCAAATCCACTTTAAGGTTGACCATTTAAGTCAAAAACCCTCAACATAATAGGCAATTCGAGTTGGTCAAAAAAGGCCTATATAGCCTCTCTCCAGTCGGTAAAATTACGATGATTTTTTCTAATACGGGTGCAAAAATCAAAATATTTTCATTATTTGAACTGATTCTTTTCTCCCGCATTTTTTGGTCAGAAACACAAAAGGCTATGTGCAAATAATTTGTCGCACATAGCCTCAAGTATTGCTTTAAACAGATGTTATTTGCTTTCAGTTTTTTTGGCAGCCGTTCGGGCACTTGAGGTGCGCTTGCGAGCCCCACCCTTAGAGATATTGGACTCATCGGCAACAATCTCGCGGCACTCCTCAAGGGTCAGGCTTTCGGCGTCTTTCCCCTTGGGTATTTTGACGTTCTGCTTCTTGTACACGATGTAGGGCCCGTAACGGCCGTTCATCACCTTGAGGTCTGGTTCCTCGTCAAAGGCCTTGATGACCTTCTTGGCCTCGGCCTCGCGCTGTGCCTTGATGAGGTCCACAGCCTGATCGAGGGTAATCTCGGTGGGAGCGATCTCCTTGGGGATGGAGGCATACTTGTTACCGTGCTTCACATAGGGGCCGTAATGTCCCACGCCGACGGATACCACCGAGTCTTCAAATTCGCCCAGTTCACGCGGGAGCTCAAAGAGTTTCACCGCCTCCTCGAGGGTGATGGTCTCGATGCTCTGTCCTCGCTGCAGCGATGCAAACCTGGGTTTGTTCTGGTTGTCGGCGCTACCCATCTGCACGAGGGGTCCGTAGCGGCCGATTTTCACCATCACAGGCTGTCCCGTCTTGGGGTCATTGCCGAGCAACCTCTCGCCCACCTTGTGCTGGAGCCTGAGTGATGACACCTTACTGATGTTGGGATGGAAACCCTCATAGAAGTCGGCAATCTCCTTGTTCCAGACGACATTGCCCTGGGCCACCTCATCAAACTCGTTCTCCACCTTGGCAGTGAAGTTATAGTCGAGGATAGAGGGGAAATACTTGACCAGGAAGTCGTTGACCACCATACCCACGTCGGTGGGGATGAGCTTTCCCTTCTCGATACCGAAGAGTTCCGACTTGGTCTCATGGGTAATCTTGCCGCCCTTGAGGGTGATCACCTCGTAGTCACGCTTGTGCCCCTTGTCCTCACCCTTCTCGACATAATTGCGGTCCTGGATGGTGGAGATGATGGGGGCGTAGGTTGACGGGCGGCCAATGCCCAGTTCCTCGAGGCGACGCACCAGCGATGCCTCGGTATAGCGGTTGGGCTGCTGTGTGTAGCGCTGGATGGCGGTGAGCTGAGTTGCCTCCAGGATGTCCCCGTTGTTGATGGCGGGAAGCACACGCACCTCGCGCAAGGTCGATTTGTCATCGTCGGTGCTCTCGAAGTACACCTTCAAGAAACCATCGAACTTGACAACCTCACCCTCGGCGACAAAGGTCTCGCTGCGTCCCTGGACGCTGATGCTGGCCACCGTCTTCTCGAGCTCGGCATCGGCCATCTGTGAGGCGATGGTCCTTTTCCAGATGAGGTCATAGAGTTTCTTTTCCTGGGGCGTTCCAGTCACCGTGTGGTTAGCGATGTAGGTGGGACGGATGGCCTCGTGAGCCTCCTGAGCACCCTTGCTGGTCGTGCGGTAATGCCTGATCTTGAGGTAACGCTCGCCGATGTTCTCCTTGATTTCGGCGCTGATAGCACCCAGAGCCAACTTGCTCAAGTTGACCGAGTCGGTACGCATATAGGTGATGAGACCTTCCTCGTAAAGGCGCTGTGCGAGCCTCATGGTCTGCTTGACCGACAGGCCCAGTTTGCGTGCGGCTTCCTGCTGCAGGGTGCTGGTGGTGAAGGGAGGCGCCGGAGTGCGCTTCACGGGCTTTACCGTCACGTCGGCCACCTTGAACTCTGCCGTCTTGCAGTGCTCCAAGAATTCCGTTGCCGACTCACGGTCGGGCAGATGCTTGCTCAACTCTGCGACAAAGTCCTTGTCCTTTCCGTTCTGGAACTGAGCGGAGATGCGGTAATACGGCTCACTCTTGAACGCCTTGATTTCCTTCTCGCGCTCGGCGACGAGGCGCACGGCCACACTCTGCACGCGTCCTGCCGAAAGGCCCGGCATGATCTTGCGCCAAAGCACGGGCGAGAGTTCAAAGCCCACGATACGGTCCAGCACTCGCCTTGCCTGCTGCGCGTCAACGAGGTTCAGGTCAATGTTGCGGGGATGCTTGATGGCATCGAGGATGGCAGGCTCGGTAATCTCATGGAACACGATGCGGCGTGTGTTCTCGGTGTTCAGCCCGAGCACCTCAAACAGATGCCAGGCAATGGCTTCTCCCTCACGGTCTTCATCACTCGCGAGCCACACGATATCGGCCTTGTCGGCCTCGGCTTTGAGTTTCTTGACTTGTTCTTCCTTGTCCTCGGGAATCTCATAAATGGGCATGAAGCCATTCTCCACATCGATACTGAAATCATTCTTGTGCAAGTCACGGATGTGGCCGAAACTCGACATCACTTTATAATCGTTACCTAGAAACTTTTGAATGGTCTTCGCCTTGGCGGGAGACTCAACGATAACTAAGTTTTTTGCCATATTTATACTCTTCTGTTGAACCCTTTATTGAAAAACGGCTGCAAAGATACGTCAATAATTTTGAAAATTGGGGGTAAACCGTCAAGTTTTTTTTCATTACACATCTTTTAATTATATATAATTAATGTGCTTTGAAAACTACCGCATCTGATAGCACCCATTTTCCCAAAGTGATAACAGCGAAATGCGCCCTGATGGCAGGCAGAGCCATCAGGACGCACTTACAATCATGGTTACTATATACTAAAATACTATTACAAGTGTGTTATCATCGATTGATCACTTGATGACCTTGGTGGCGGCCTTCGTGCCGTCACTGTAGGTGGTCACCATGATGGTAACGCCGTTTGCCTGCTGCATCTCCTGACCAGCCATGTTGAAGTAGCGAACGCTGGCAACAGTCTTGTCGGCATTCATCTCGTCGATGCCCGTGCGGGGACCTTGAGCGCAGTAAACATACTTTTCATCACTGTTCGGATTCACATACACGCCCAACGTGTAGCTGTAGCCCACGGGAACGGTGTACATCTCGGTAGCGCCAGCAAACAGGGGGTTAGACTCGGTGTTAGCGGCTTCACCCATAGCGGTGGGCTGCAGTGCGTTCTCGGCACCGTAAACCACGTCATCAATGATGTAGTAGTAAGGCACTTGGGGACGGTTAGCCTCGTTTTCGGCATCACTCTTGCTGGGATCCCAGTAGAACTCACCCCAAGGATTGTAGCCGAGGGTAACAGTGGTGGTGTAGCTGCCATCAGAGCCCTCGTTCAGCTGATAAGGATGCTCATTGCCATACTCGTCAATCATTATCAGCCAGTAGCCGGGATAGGTCAACTCAGGAGTGACGGGATCGTCCTCACCCTTCACCTGGAACTTGTCCATGCAGAAGTAGGCAGCGGTGTTCATGCCGTAATCGCCAACATCAGTGGAATTCAAGGTGAAATAAACCGAGGTCACTTCGCCCAGTCCCGAAAGGTCAAAGAAGGTCCAGTCATTAGCTGCGATGAGTTGTCCGTCGGTGTACTCCACGAGGTTCATCGAAACCGTCGTCTCGCTACCGTCTTCGGCAACACCGTGAGCAACCAGCTCGAAGTAGTCGCCCTCGGCAAAGGGACGGCCAAAGCCATCACCATGCTCGCAGCCGTAGTAGGGCCAGGGGTGGTTGCAGACGTAAACGCCAACGGGCTCGAACGTCATCTCGCCATCGCCGTTGACAAACATCACTTGGTTGCTCGGACCCTCATAAGCCCAGCTGCTGTAATAAGCCACAAGGTAGGGCTCTGCGGGATCGGCGCTCACCGAGCCGTCCTCGTTGATGACACAGCCGCCACCAGCCATGCAACCGCCAAAGCAGGTCGTCCACGTAGCGCTGCTGCCAGGCTGGCCATAGTCGGTCTGGTCACCACCGATAGCAGGCGTGAAACCATCCCAATAGTAACCGCCCCACGAGGCACCCTCGCCGTCGATGAGGTGCGAAAGCATGAACTGGCCATTCTCATCGCCAAATTCCAGCCATGTGTAATCAGCATCGTTGTAACACTCGGTCCAGATACCATAACCGTTGTACTCGATGGTAGAAGGATTCATCGGCTTATTCAAGTCGAGGGTAATCACACCTGCCCATGCCGTCGATGCCAACAGGGCACTTGCTGCTAAAGTAAATAATTTCTTCATGTCTTTAAATATTGATAAGGTTAAACTATATGGATTATTCCTTTTTATTCACGGCTCAAGATCTTGTCAATCAGCATGGTGGCATCGGCAATGGTAATCCTGCCGTCGCTGTCGAGGTCGGCAGCAGTCCTGTCATAGTTGGTCAACACCGATCCAAAAATGATGTCGACGAGCGTGGTAACGTCAGCGATGGAAACACTGCCGTCCATATCCACGTCGCCAGGGATAGATCCCCTGGTCACGGTTACGGTAAACGTTTTGGACGCCATCTTGCCGTTGCTGTCGGTGGTGACGGTAACCGTTGTCCGGCCCGTGGCCACCGCATCGAGGTAGAGGATGGTCCCCGCTACCCGAGCGCGGATGACCGACTCGTCGGCGCTGTTAGCCGTGGTCACTGCCAGAGCCGCCATGTTGTCGGCATCACGCACGGCTTGAAGCAAGTCGATGGTTGCGGTCTCACCCACGGTGAGCATCTGCTCTTCCACATATACTATGGGTTCACACACGTCAGGATATACCGCCATTGCAGGGAACCAGTAAGCGTCCCTCAGGCGCACCTGACGCTTGAGTTGCAGCGTGTTGGCATCATAGAACAACACCCAGTTGTGGTTGAAGTTCTGGTATGACAAGGGAGCCGCCTCGGTCGTCTGCACCACCATGTCGCCCGTGTGCGGGTCAAAGCTGATGGCCGACGCGTACAGTCCCTGCATCTCCTGTGTGCCATCCCAGTTGATCTCGACACCCTCGGGAAGGGTAATCAGCGCCTCGGTAAACGTGCCTGTCGTGAAGTCAAAACTGCTGATGTGGTTCTGGTACTCGTCATAGTTGTAATAAACACGCTCGGCATGAGGATCGACGCACACCATGCAGTGACGCCATGCACCCCACACACTCAATGCGCCCCGGTTGCCATCCAGCTGATAGACCTCGGCGGGAGTGAGGTTCACGGGGTCGATGCGGGTGAAGTTAGCCTCATAGGGGCCACCACTGTAGTCATACACCTCGTGGGAGTTGTTGGCAACATATAGGTTGCCACCAGCGGTGACAAACACTGTGACAATGTTGGGGAACTCCAGCGTGGTCACCACGGCATCGGTCACGGGGTCAATCACATGCAGGCCCCTACCCTGCTGAACGGCAAACACATATTGCCCAAAGCGCACCATGTCTCCGCACTGGTCCTTATACAGGCTGTTATAGTCGCCCTTAGCGCTCGACAAGGTGCCGGCGATGGCACCTGTCACACTCATCGTGGGCACATCAATCACGAAGATACCGCCGTTGGTCGAGACGTAGCCCTTATCGGCCGTCACGGCGCAATAAGCGCGGCCGTCGTAGATGCTGTCAGGCGACTCGCCAAAGCGCAACACGCTACCCTGCTGCTCGAGCGTCGCGGCGTCAAGCACGGCCAGGCGTGAACCCACTGTGCTGCCCGACGATTCGCTGCCATTGGCCTGTTTGCTCACCAGGAACAAACGGTCGCCATAGAGCTGTCCCATCTGGGTGGTAACACCAAGCTTCGTGTCGGGGTTAACCATCGCATAGACGTTATATTCCATCTCATTACTGTCATAATTGTAGTAGTTGAGGGAGCCCTGGTTGGGACCGTAACGGTCCTCGTTGACAAAGATGATGCCGTTGGTGAACGTGTAATCGGCAGGACCGGGGCCAGGCTCATCACCCTCGGCATCGGGATGCAAATCCTCGGCACCGCACACCTCGGTCGATACCTCACCCAGCCAGCCGCAATAGTCCAGTTGGGCACTATACACCTTGATGAAGTCAATATGGTCGAGTTGTGCCGGGTTGCCGCTCTCATCCACCGCCCAATCAATCATGAAACCGGGTTCCTGGCCGTTGGGCAGATTGTCGGCATATCCCTCGCCAAAGAACGGCTGGAACCAGTTCGTTCCCGTGCCGTTGGTGGTCATATCGATCGACAAGTTGGGCAACTTGGTGCCGCGGAAGGTGAGCACCGAATCCTCTCTCCACAAGGGCCAATAGGGCTGGGAGTGGAACGTGTTGCGCCACACATAGCCACTGGGCGTGTCGGCATCGTTGCTGGTCCAATAGACGTACTCGACGTCGTTGATGAACCTCCAACTCTCGTGGGGCACCTTGACCTTGTCCTCGTCAGGCCTGTAGTAGGTCACCTCAAAGCCGTGCATGCTGCGGTCATCATCGGCACCCTTGATCTCGTACCACCTGTCGCCATCGCTGGGCACACCGTCGCCATCCTCGTCCACGCCCACCATGATGATGCCTGGCTCGCAACTGCCTCCGGGCATATCAGGCACGGCATTGCTCTGGAAAGCGTTACCGTAGATTTTCACGTCATAACCGTGCTTGTTGACAACGGGGTGGTCAAAACCGAAAATGATGTATCCACCATAGCTGCCAAGGCTCACCGTGGCGTTGACACTGCCGCACAAGACGGCCTCAAGCTGAGCATTGATGCTGTCCTGAGTGTAACCAGGCTTGTAGGACGGGAACTGGTTCACAAACTGACCTGGCGCGGGCAGATAGTCATACACACGGGCAATGTAGGGCGAATTCCCAGCACTTGCCGCCATCAATGACACCGCCGCCAATGATAAAAGAAACGTCTTCTTCATCTTCTCTTCAAATAAAAAAACTATTGCAGATTACTCTGCATCATCAACACTTCGCCAGGGTTCAAATGCCACGTGAACCACGATTGTTGGCCGTGCGTATAGGCAGGTCTTCTGACTTCTCCTCCATCGCTCGTGGCGCCTTCCCGGTGATGATGCAGCGTGATGTTGCAACCAGTGGCATGATGCCGTGCGATGTGTCGCGGGGGAGTTACAGCAGCGGGTACTGTTCAGGATTCTCACCTGATTCCCTTTTCATCCCGTTGGCGCAGGGAACGCCTCCAGGAACCTTAACACATAATTTTCTGACGCAAAGGTAATACTTTTTTCCACAACACAACACGTGCACAAGAAAAAAGTGGAAAAATGGAAATGTGGAAATCACTGTAGTACCCTAAAAAAAGTTGAATGGATTTGACCTTATCCCTGACAGAAGTTGAATGGTTTTTAGCTTAACCCTGCAGGGAGTTGACTATTAACT
>CADAFP010000070.1 GCA_902787185.1 uncultured Bacteroidales bacterium
TTCACCAAGGCTGCCCTGGGCGCTGAGGGTATCGGTGCCGACGTGAACATGATTATCGGTAACGGCTACACCAAGGGCCATGCCGACTTCACCTTGCAGGAACTCCGCGAGTGCCCCGAGCTGCGCAAGATCTTTGAGGAACTGTACGCATAATCAAGAAACTGATGCCGAGGGGTGCGCATGGCGTGCCACTGTGGCATCATCATCCATACTATAACATGGTAGAATCAAGAAGAAAACAATTATTTCCTGACGTTACCGACGAACAGTGGAATGACTGGAAATGGCAGGTGAAGAACCGCATCGAGACCCTTGAGGAACTCAAGAAATATGTGAGCCTGAGTGCCGAGGAGGAAGAGGGTGTCAAGCAGACCCTCAAAACCCTGCGTATGGCTATCACTCCCTATTACCTGAGCCTCATCAATCCCGATGACCCGCACGATCCCATCCGCCGTCAGTGCATTCCCACCGGTGCCGAGACCCATCAGGCTGCTGCCGACTTGCTCGACCCCCTGCATGAGGACGAGGATTCTCCCACGCCCGGCTTGACGCACCGCTATCCTGACCGCGTGCTGCTGCTCATCACCGACATGTGCTCGATGTACTGCCGTCACTGCACGCGTCGCCGTTTTGCCGGCCAGACCGACAACGAGTGCGGACTGGACCGCATCGAGAAGGCGCTTGAGTATATCCGCCAGACTCCTACCGTGCGTGACGTCCTCCTCTCGGGTGGCGACGCTCTCATGGTGAGCGACAAGCGACTGGAATACATCATCTCGGAATTGAGGAAGATTCCTCATGTGGAAATCGTCCGCTTGGGCACCCGCACTCCCGTGGTTTGCCCGCAGCGCATCACCCCCGAGTTGTGCAACATGTTGAAGAAGTATCATCCCATCTGGATCAATACCCACTTCAACCATCCCAACGAGGTGACTCCCGAGTCGAGCCGTGCCTGCGAGATGCTGGCCGATGCCGGTATCCCCTTGGGCAACCAGAGCGTGCTGCTGCGCGGCGTGAACGACTGCGTCCACGTGATGAAGAAGCTCGTGCATGAAATCGTCAAGATCCGTGTACGTCCTTACTACATCTACCAGTGCGACCTCTCAATGGGTCTGGAGCACTTCCGCACCCCCGTCAGCAAGGGTATCGAGATCATCGAGGGTTTGCGTGGCCACACCAGCGGCTACTGCGTGCCCACCTTCGTGGTGGACGCTCCCGGTGGCGGCGGCAAGACGCCTGTCATGCCCCAGTATGTCATCTCTCAAGCTCCCGGCAGGGTGGTATTGCGCAACTTCGAGGGCGTCATCACCACCTATACCGAGCCCACCGACTATCACAGCGAGTGCAACTGCCCCGAGTGCCAGGCTGCACGCGCCAAGGAGCAGGTGGCTGCCGACAAGGCTGTGGATGGTGTGATCTCGCTGCTTGGAGGCGAACGCATGAACATTGAGCCCAAGGCGCTGAAGCGTCATGAGCGCAACGAGGGCCGTAACAAGAAATAATTGTGACTGCATCCGTTGGACTGTGAAGGCGCATTGAGCGTCTTCACAGCCACCAGCGGAAATCATTGCGTTCAGGGAGTGCCCTTCATCAATGACATATTGCGTTACGATAGCCTGTCTATCGTGGGCTTGGAAAAGAACACAGGCAAGACCGAGTGTCTGAAGTATGTGCTCGAACGCCTTCCGGTGGAAACCAAGCGCATAGCCGTGACCTCGATTGGCATTGATGGAGAGACTGTGGATCAAGTGACGCGCACCCAGAAACCCGAAATCGTCCTCCGTGAGGGGATGTACTTCGGAACCAGTGAGGCCCACTACCGCCAGCGGCGACTGGTGTCGGAACTCATCGACGTGAGCGACGAGAGCACATCGCTGGGTAGGGTAGTGACCGCAAGGGCAATCACAGGGGGCAAGATTCTGCTCTCAGGACCCTCGTCGGCAAGCAGCCTCAGGCGTTGGATGGGAGAGATGCAGCACCGCCTCAACATCGACCTGATTGTCATTGACGGTGCCCTGTCACGCATGAGTTCGGCATCACCTGCGGTGAGCCAGTCGATGATTCTGGCGACAGGGGCGGCCTATTCGGCCAACATCAACACCCTGGTGAGCAAGACCGCCCATGTGGTGGATCTCGTCAACTTGGACTTGACCACCGAGCGGAATGTCACGCAGTTGATGCCACTTGAGAAGGGCGTTTGGTTTATCGACAAGGAAGGTGGCCTCCACAGTTTGGACACGATGACCTCCCTGTCAAGGGACATCCACTTTGAGGGGATGGACGACTGCGAGACGCTCTATGTGGCCGGTGCCCTGGTCGATGGTTTCCTCGAGAAGGTGAGGCAGAACAAGCGCCTCAGGCAGGCTGAACTGGTGGTGAGAGACTTCACCAAGGTCTTCGTCACTCCGCAGCAGTTCAGGCTGTTTATCAAGGCCGGTGGACGAATCCGGGTGCTGCAGAAGAGCAAACTCATTGCCGTCACCGTCAACCCCACGTCGCCCAGCGGCTATGTCCTCGATTCGGATACCCTGTGCGGCAGACTTAGCGAAGCCATCGGGCTTCCCGTTTATGACCTGATAAAGAACCAACAATAAACAGTGCAACTGAAGAATTTCATAGAATCGCCTTGCGGCTTGCGCTACATGCTCGACCAGCTCGACCTGCAGTCGGGTTTCGCTCGCCGTTGGCTTCTGGACTCGTCCTTCATGACACGAGGCGAGGACATAGTAGGCACCTATGACGTCCTGCACCGTTTCACTGAGTTTGTTTATCAGGTTGAACCGCTCTTTATCAATACCTTGAATCACAAGTTGTGCGGGCTGAAAGATATCCGCACTACCATTAAGAACCTGCACGGCAATTCGGTGCTCGACGACATCGAGTTGTTCGAGGTAAAGCATCTCGCACTGCTGGCAACCGAAGTGAAAGCGTTGCTCAAGCAGCACGGCATGGATGGGGTAGTGGAGATTCCCCCGATGGACGAGGTCATCAGTATCCTGGACCCCGACGGGATGAGAATCGCCACATTTTATATATATGACTCCTATAGTGACCAACTCAAGGCCCTGCGCATACAGATGCGCCAACATCCCGAGCAGCAAGAAGAACTCCTGCTGCAGGCCAATAAACTGGAGGATGGCGTCCGTGCCGACTTGAGCCGGAAGTTGCATCCGTTCGCCGTGTCCATTGAAAACGCACAACTCGCCTTGGCACGCATCGACGTGAACCTGGCCAAGGCGTTGCAGATGAAGCAGATGGGACTGACGTTCCCCGTGCTTTCCAACGATGGGACCACACGCTATGAGGCGATGTTCCATCCCCAGGTAAAAGAAGCGCTTGCTCAGCGTGGCCGTGAATTCCAGCCAGTGGATATCACCTTCGGTGAGCAACCCACCCTCATCACGGGTGCCAACATGGGTGGCAAAACCGTGGTGCTGAAGACGTTGACCTTGTGTCAGCTGCTCTTCCAATTCGGATTCGGCATTCCGGCGGCTGCGGCCCAAATTGCCGTGAAAGACGAGATACATTTCTGCATCGGCGACGAACAATCGGTCGAGAAAGGCCTGTCGTCGTTTGCTGCCGAGATGAAGAACATCGATGCTGTCATTCAGGCATCGCGCATGGAAAAGAAAATACTGGCGTTGATTGACGAACCGGCCCGCACCACCAATCCAACCGAGGGTGCAGCCCTTGTCACCGCTTTGTTGCAAGTGCTTGCCGACAAAGACATGAGTTTGGTCATGACAACGCATTACGATATAGAACCGGGTAAGGCCCGTTGCCTGCGGGTAAAGGGCTTTGAGAACGGTGAGATGAACTATCAATTGGTCGAGGTTCAGGACGGAGAGGTGCCACACGAGGCCCTCAATATCGCCGAAAGCCTGGGCATCGACAGCGAGTGGATCAACACGGCAAGAAACCTGCTGGAAACTTGCCCGTAAATAGATTATTATCATACTATATACTATTAATACTATGCAAAAGAGCAAGTTAGGATTAGATTTTGAAAAAGTTGAGTACGCCAGAGGATTGGCCAAAGGCATTGCCGAGGACGTGCAATCATTCGTGGAGCAATACACGACGGTTGCCGTTGAGCGCACGCTGTGCCGCCTGATGGGCATCGACGGGGTGGACGATAACGACGTGCCCCTGCCCAACGTGGTTGTTGAAGCATTGAAAGACAAGGGTGTCCTGAGCGAGGGCGCTTTGTTCTTCATCGCTAACGCAATGATTCAGACGGGACTCAACCCGCAGCAGGTTGCCGAAAAGGTGGCAAAAGACGAGTTGGACATCACCAAGGTTGTCACACGCGATCCCAAGCAGATTGCCGACGCCTTGCAGCCGGTTATCGACGAGAGTATGGCCCGCATCCGTGCCCGTCGTGCCCGTCGCGAGCATTATCTCGAGACCATCGGTGAGGGTCCCAAGCCCTATCTGTACATCATCGTGGCAACGGGTAACATCTATGAGGACGTGGTACAGGCTCAGGCAGGAGCCCGTCAAGGTGCCGACGTCATCGCTGTGATCCGTACCACTGGCCAGAGTCTGCTGGACTATGTGCCCTATGGCGCAACGACCGAAGGCTTTGGTGGCACCTTTGCTACCCAGGAGAACTTCCGCATCATGCGCAAGGCGCTCGATGAGGTGGGCGAGGAGCAGGGCCGTTACATCCGCCTGTGTAACTACTGCTCAGGTCTGTGTATGCCCGAGATTGCCATCATGGGTGCATTCGAGGGTCTGGACGTGATGCTCAACGATGCCCTTTATGGTATCCTGTTCCGTGACATCAACATGCAGCGCACGTTGATTGACCAGTACATGAGCCGCATCATCAACGGTTTTGCTGGCGTTATCATCAACACGGGTGAGGACAACTACCTGACCACTGCCGACGCTGTCGAGGCCGCCCACACGGTGCTGGCTTCGGACCTCATCAACGAGCAGCTTGCCCTCATGGCAGGTCTGCCCGAGGAGCAGATGGGTTTGGGTCACGCCTTCGAGATGGACCCGATGCTCGAGAACGGCTTCCTGCTGGAGCTGGCTCAGGCACAGATGACCCGAGAAATCTTCCCCAATGCCACGTTGAAGTATATGCCCCCGACGAAGTTTATGACGGGTAACATCTTCCGCGGCCACATTCAGGACGCCTTGTTCAACATGATCGGTATCTGGACCCACCAGGGTATCCAACTGCTGGGTATGCCCACCGAGGCTATCCACACGCCGTTCATGAGCGACCGCTACCTCTCGATTGAGAATGCCAAGTATATCTTCAACAACATGAAGAGCATCGGTGAGGAGATGGAGTTTGTCGAGGGCGGTATCTGCCGCAACCGCGTTAAGGAAGTGCTGGGCAACACCATCAAGTTGCTCGAGGACATCACTAAGGAAGGACTGTTTACCGCACTTGAGAAGGGTATCTTTGGCGACGTGAAGCGTCCCAAGAACGGCGGTAAGGGTCTGTCAGGTGTGACCATGAAGGGTGAGAACTACTACAACCCGTTTGTGGAACTGATGAAAGGCAAAAGATAATTACTAACACATATAAGGTTACTATACGACTATGAGCGAAGGATTATATAGCATGGAAGCTAAGGATTTTGACAAAACCTTAGACTTCACCAAGATAAAGCCATACGGTGACACCATGAACGATGGTAAGGTGCAGCTCAGCTTCACCCTGCCCGTGCCTTGTGGTGCCGAGGCGGTGGAAGCCGCCAAGCAGTTGCTGCGCAAGATGGGTTTGGAGAATCCCAGCGTGGTTTACTATAAAGAGTTGACTCCGGGCTTCACCTTCTTCAACTGCTACGGCAGCTGTACCCACACGGTGGATTACAGCACCATCTACGTCCCCAAGGTGGAGAGCAACACGATGGACATGTATGAGACCGACGAGTACATCAAGGAGAACATCGGCCGCAAGATTGTCATTGTGGGCGCTTCTACCGGTACCGACGCCCACACCGTGGGCATCGATGCCATCATGAACATGAAGGGCTATGCCGGCCACTACGGTCTGGAGCGTTACGAGATGATTGAGGCCTATAATCTGGGTTCACAGGTGCCCAACGACGAGTTTATAGCCAAGGGCATCGAACTCCATGCCGACGCCCTGCTTGTCTCGCAGACCGTGACTCAAAAGGACGTGCATATCAAGAACATGACCGAGTTCATCGAACTGATGGAGGCCGAGGGTCTGCGCGACAAGATGATCTGCTGCTGCGGTGGCGCCCGTGTCACCCACGAGTTGGCCAAGGAGCTGGGCTTTGACGCCGGCTTTGGCATGAACACCTATGCCGACGACGTGGCATCGTTTGTCGTGCAGGAAATGGTCAAGAGAGGAATGAAATAACTTTTTAAAAACATATAATTAATCTCAAATAACTATTTTCATTATGGATAAATATCAAATGAGAGAAGTCATCGCAAAACGTGCTGCCAAGGAGTTGCACGACGGCGATGTTGTGAACTTGGGTATTGGTATCCCCACCTTAATCCCTAACTATCTGCCCGATGGCGTATCGGTAACGTTGCAGACCGAGAACGGCGCTATGGGTATGGGCCCCACCCCCGAGGAGGGCAAGGAGGACAAGAACCTGATCAACGCCGGTGGCGGTGCCATCACGTTGAACCCCGGTGCTTGCACCTTTGACTCGGCTACCTCGTTCGCCATCATCCGTGGCGGCCATGTGAACGTTTCGTTCCTCGGCGCCCTGCAGGTGGATGAGAAGGGTAACCTCGCCAACTGGATTATCCCCGGCAAGATGGCTCCCGGTATGGGCGGTGCCATGGACCTTGTTGTGGGTGCCAAGCGCGTGATCCTCACCATGGAGCACACCCAGAAGGGCAACCCCAAGATTTTGAAGGAGTGCACGCTGCCGCTGACAGCTGCCGGACAGGTCAACATGATTATCACCGAGATGGGTGTGATGGACATTACCCCCGAGGGTATCGTCCTGCGCGAGCTGCATCCCGAGTTCACCGTCGAGGATGTACAGGCTGCCACCGAGGCTAAGCTCATCATCTCGCCCGACCTGAAACCCATGGACGTTTAATTCCTGCACTTTGGTCATGGAATATGAATTCTTAAAAGTCGAGCATTTGGATGGCATCACCATCCTGAAAATCTCGGCTCCCAAGTCGCTGAATGCCCTCAACTCCACCATTCTCAAGGAGTTGGGCGGCTTCATCGGCTCGCTGGATGACAAAACCCGCGTGCTCATCATCACGGGCGACGGCGAGAAGTCGTTTGTTGCTGGCGCTGACATCAGCGAGATGACCCACCTCGACGAGCCTCAGGGCTTTGAGTTCGGCAAGCTGGGCGCTCAGGTGTTCCGTGCCATCGAGACCTTGCCCATCCCCGTCATTGCCGCTGTCAACGGTTTTGCGCTAGGAGGCGGCTGCGAGCTCGCTATGGCATGCGACATCCGCATCGCTTCGAGCAAGGCCAAGTTCGGTCAGCCCGAGGTGGGTCTGGGTATCATCCCCGGCTTCTCAGGAACTTACCGCCTGCCCAAACTCATCGGCCAGTGCTATGCCAAGGAGATGATTTACACGGGCAAGGTGATTCGCGCCGACGAAGCGCTGCGTATAGGCCTGATCAACGCCGTTTATGAGCCTGAGGAACTGATGGACAAGGCCAAAGAGATGGCTGCCATGATGCTCAAGAACGCCCCTGTGGCCATCAGCCTCGCCAAGCAGAGCATCAACGAGGGCTATGACCTTGATGCCGACGGTGCCATCGGGCTTGAGAACAAACTTTTTGGCAAATGCTTCGCCACTGCCGACCAAAAAGAAGGCATGGACGCATTCCTCAACAAACGCAAGGCCGATTTTAAGGGAGAATAACAACTTTAATCAATAAAAATAATAAAGAACAGATCATGAAAATTTGTGTTATTGGAACAGGTACGATGGCCAAGGGTATCGTCAAGGCTTTTGCCGCCAAGATGCCCGTAGTCATGAAGAGCCGCACCCAGGAGAGCCTGGACAAGGCTATGGCTTCGATTTCCAAGGGTTATAACAAGCTCGTGGAGAAGGGTAAAATCACCGAGGACGCCATGAAGGCTATCCTGGCAAACATCACCACGACGACCGACTATGCCGACTTCGCCGATGCCGACCTCGTTATCGAGGCTGCTGTCGAGAACATGCAGTTGAAGAAGGAAGTCTTCATGGAGCTTGACAAGATCTGCAAGCCCGAGACCATCTTTGCCACCAACTCGTCATCGCTCTCGATTACCGAGATTGCCGCTTGCACCAGCCGTCCCGCTCAGTTCATCGGCTGCCACTTCTTCAACCCCGCCGACCGCATGGCGCTCGTTGAGGTGATCAAGGGCCAGCTCACCAGCGAGGAGACTGCCAAGTGCATTGTTGACCTGACCACCGAGATTGGCAAAACCCCCGTGCCCGTTAACGAGGCTCCCGGTTTTGTCGTTAACCGCATCCTTATCCCGATGATCAACGAGGCTGTGGGTATTCTGGCCGACGGTATCGCCAGCGCCGAGGATATCGACAAGTGTATGATGCTGGGTGCTAACCATCCCATGGGCCCGCTCGCACTGGCCGACCTCATCGGTAACGACGTGAACCTCGCTATCATGGAGGTGCTCTACAACGAGTTCGGAGATCCCAAGTATCGTCCTCATCCGCTGCTGCGCAAGATGGTTCGTGCCGGTTTGCTCGGCCGCAAGACCGGTGAAGGCTTCTACAAGTATTAATTATCATTTAGTCCTTAGTTTCTAGTCCTTAGTTTTTAGTTGGCATCCGCCAACTGCAAACGGCTAAAAGGCAAATGAACGAGGATTATAAACTAAGGACTAAAAACTAGAAACTAGAAACTAATATGGATTTTAGCTATTCAAAGACAGAACAACTGTTTCTGCAGATGGTTCGCTCGTTTGCAGAGAATGAGGTAAAGCCTCTCGCTGCCGAAGTTGACGAGCAGGAGCGCTTCCCCATCGAGACGGTCCAGAAGATGGGCAAGCTCGGCATGATGGGTATTCCTGTTCCCAAGCAGTATGGCGGTGCTGGCGGTACCGTACAGATGTATATCATGGCTGTAGAGGAGCTCTCACGCGTATGCGCCACCACCGGCGTTGTCCTCTCGGCCCACACCTCGCTGTGCATCGCTCCCATCATGGAGCATGGCACCGAGGAGCAGAAGATGAAATATTTGCCCAAGCTTGCTTCGGGCGAGTGGATTGGCGCCTTTGGTCTGACCGAGCCCAATGCCGGTACCGATGCTGCCATGCAGCAGACCACCGCTGTTGATGCTGGTGACCACTGGGTGCTCAACGGTTCCAAGATTTTCATCACCAATGCCTCCTATGCCAACGTGTTTATCGTGATGGCCATGACCGACAAGTCACAGGGCACCAAGGGTATCTCGGCGTTCATCGTCGAGAGGGATATGCCCGGTTTCTCCATCGGTAAGAAGGAGTTGAAGATGGGTATTCGCGGTAGCGCTACCTGTGAGTTGATTTTTGAAAACTGCATCGTGCCTAAGGAGAACCTGTTGGGCCAG
>CADAFP010000071.1 GCA_902787185.1 uncultured Bacteroidales bacterium
TTTTGGTGGTCAGTTTGCCAAGGCCGGTAACATCATCCGCCGTCAGCGCGGTACCCAGCATCGTCCCGGTCAGAACGTTGGCATGGGCAAGGACCACACTCTGTATGCTCTGGTTGACGGTACTGTAGAGTTCCAGCACCGCGCTGGTCACACCTACATCAACGTGATCGAGGCTCCCAAGGAGGAACAGAACTAAACAAGGAGAATTAATCCCAACCCTAAGGGACTCGGGTGGACACCACATCATGTGGAGCCCACCCGAGTTGTTTTTAGTCACTGCAAAAAACGGATGTGTTAGAATTCCTCGGCCTCGATGTCGATGATGCGAGGATCGTTGGGGTCGAAGTGCGGGATGGTGAGGTCGGTCTCCTCGCCCTCTTCAGGGCCGAACCACTCCCGCAGACGTTCGCGTGCCTTGCGCTCAATCTCGGGGGTGACATACTTGCGCAGGGTAAACAGCGCCCATGCCAATGCAGCGAGGTCATCGGTGAATCCCAGCCCTAAAATAAAGTCGGGAATGATGTCCAGCGGCAGGATGAAGTAACCGAGTGCGCCAAGCACCTTGAGCTTCAGGCTGCGGGGCACCGCAGGGTCACGTGAGACATAGTAGAGCACGAGGATATAATAGACCGCCTTGCGGCCGGCCTTACGCGCCACCTTCTTGAGCTTTTTCCACAGCTTGCTGTCGTTGAAGTACTGGGCGTACTCGTCGAGGTTGATGTTGTTGATTGTCATCCTTCAAAGCATGAATTGATTACACTGCCACTCATGCTGCAAATCGTGTGCCAAAATAGAAGTTAGGAGTTAGGAATGAGGAGTTAGGAGTTAGGAGGTGTCCCCGCCCCTAATAATACCTAATACCTAAAACCTAATGCCTACAGTTCCTGGACTGTGACTTTTACCTTGGCGATGCGGTATTTGATGACCTTCATGACGGTGAAAGTGAAGCGGCCGTGTTCGACAACCTCTTTCTCCTTGAGGAATTCACCCTTGAGGTCGAGCAGGAATCCGGCGATGGTCTCGGCCTCCTCGGCGTGCTCTCCCAGTTCCTCCTCGTCGATGTCCAGCACACGGGCAAAGTCACTCAACAGCGTCTTGCCATCAAACATCCAGGTATCCTTGCTGATGCGGTTATAGAATTTTTCCTCGGTGTCGTACTCGTCGTTGATGTCGCCCACAATCTCCTCAAGCACATCCTCGAGCGTGGCGATACCCTGGGTGCAGCCAAATTCGTCCACGATAATCGCCATGTGCATCTTCTTCATGCGGAAGTCCTCAAGCAGGTCGTTGAGCGTGCGTGCCTCGGGAACGAAATAGGCGGGACGCATCAGTTTCTGCCACTTGAAACTGCTATCACGATTGCCGATGTAGGGCAAGAGGTCCTTGGCATAGAGGATGCCCTTGATGTTGTCGGGGGTCTCCTCATAGACTGGCATGCGGGAGTAGCCCGTCTCGATGACCTTGCGCACCACCTCGTCAAAGTCATCGTCCTGGTTGATGTCCACGACATCGACGCGGGGACGCATGATATCACTCACCGTCTTGTCACCAAACGAGAGGATACCCTCGAGCAACTCTTTCTCGTCGGGATTCTTCACCTCACTGACCTCGAGGGCGCGGGTGAGGTCATCGACCGAGAGCTCCTCGGTCTGCGAGGGAACGACCTTGTTGACGATGCTCGTGCTGCGCACCAGCAATGCCGTGAGCGGCGAGAAGAGCTTGATGGCCGCCTTGAGCGGTGCCGACGCCATTGCCGCAAATTTGACATTGAAGTTGGTGGCATATAGCTTGGGAATCACCTCACCAAAAAGCAGAATCAGGAAAGTGAGGATGACCGTCTGAACAATGAAATCGAGTGCCGTGCTGTTGAAGTCAAAAATCTGGTTCATCGCGTAGTTCAACACGATGGCAATCATGATGTTTACCAGATTATTACCCACAAGGATGGTGGCGAGCAATTTCTCGGGGATGGCCAGCAGCCCACTCACGCGTTCGCGCTGGTGAGGGTCCTCGATGGTGTCCACATCATCAGGACGCAACGAGAAATAGGCAATTTCGCTGCCCGAGTTAAATGCCGACAGGAATAAACCTAAGACGGCGACAATGATGGCGATGATGCTCCCAGTAGTGGGTGTGTTGAGAGTGACAAGCGGATGTACGCTCGCTGAGCAGAGTACCGATAACAGGCACGATAACGGGTCAGGGTCCAAAATTAATCTTGTTTTGTTGAATAATGCGACAAAGATACTGCAAGCCGTACACAAAAACAAATTTTATTTGATTTTTGTTGTTGGAGCACCTTTCCGATAACAGGAAAACAAGCCCTGTGTTTGCTCTGTCAAAGTCAAACGCAAGACTTGTTTTCTATTCAGCTATTGCGTGATGTCACTGCATGGGCTCGACGGTGTAGCCGCGGTCGCGCAGCAGTTGCAGCAGGCCCTTGTCACCGAAGAGATGACCTGCACCGACGCATACGAGGCATGCACGCTCGGGCATCATCGGCACGAGCTTCTCAACCCAGTTACGGTTGCGGTTATAGATGAGCACGTCGAGGTCGCCGGCATCCATTGAGTTGATCTCCGGGTCATTGAACACGGTTTCTATCTTGCTCAGGTCTTGGCTCATGTATGCCCCTGTCAGCATCGAGAGTTCGTCAACCATCGCATCTCCCTTCTTGCAGCTTTCGAGCAGGTCCTCGGCCTGACGGGCAATAGGCTTGCTGACGATGAATCCAATCTGCTCCTCGACGGTCTCAAATCCCATCGCGGGCCTTCCCATCTTCTTGCCGCGCTTCTGCACCGCAAAGTCGATGGCATCATTCTCAATGAAATCAGGCATATTCTCTGCACTCATCACAGCCTGCATCTGCATCGAGATGCCTGCAGGTTTGAGTCGGTTCATCATGCTAAACGGTATGCCCAGCGAACCGCAGTACTTGTTGAAAGCCTCCTCGATAATCTTGTAATCCTCGGGGGAATACAGCTTGTCGAGAGTGCTGTCAGGCGGTGCCATCAAGGCCTGAGCTATCGCCATCTGGCTGTCAAAACTCATCGAGGCCTCCATATCCATCTCGCCGATAACGACGTCACACCCGTCAAAAGCCTGTTGCATGCCGGGAATCTCGTCCAGAAACGACGACGGTGCAAAATGGTGCGTTCCCAAGACGTAACTGGGCCGTGCAAGTCCGTTACCACTAATTTTCCACAATAACTGAGCTTGTGCCGCAATGGCAAATACTGCCAGCACCACGAATAATAAACTTCTTTTCTTCATAGTCATCACATTATTTAGTTGTTTCACTTTCACAAAGGTAACCATAATCTTGCAAAAAACCCACCAAATCGCTCAAAATCCCCCATAATGATGATAAATTGAATAAAAATTGGCTGATTTTAGCGATTGTGGGGCCATTGGGACGGCAGTAATTTTGCAGTGTGTAAAAAAAGTGAATTAGTTATTAGTTGATGATTCATCATTAAGTAAACAGATAAAATGCCGCACCGATGGGATATCGATGCGGCTTTTTAGTTCTAAGTCCTTAGTTTTTAGTTACTCGCTTTTGTCTTTGGGATCTAACCATACGGGTTCCTCGACTTTGAGGCGGTTACCGCCGTTGGGACCCTTGACGAGCATGTCATAGTACTCCTGGGTGTAACCTGCAAAGGTGGGTGACGAGGGCGTGCCCCACTCGTTGCGCTGGAACTTGCCGTCCTTCTCCTTCTTGATGTTACCGTCGAGGTACTTGACGAACAGGTACTCACCCAGCTTGCGATAACGTGCGGTGGCATCCTGGCCGGCGTTGACCGAGTAGTTGGTCAGCAGACGGATGGCAGCGTCACGGTCGGTGGTGAGCAGCGACGTGGCCTGAGCCTCGATTACCGACTGCTGCTTGGCGAAGTTGTCCTCGATGGCGCCCTGCACCTTGCGGATGTCGCCAATCATCTGAGAATAGCGAGCATAGGCTTGGTTGGCCACCCAGTTGTTTACCCAGAAAGCGCAATCCCAATCCAGGGTGTACATGTCGGCCTTGCCCTGGCGATAGCTCTCGGGCACCTGCGTGATGCTGCAGTACATGGGCACAAACACTGACGTGTTGGCGTCATCGACACCGAACCAGAAGCAGCCGCCCACCTCGTCGGGGAGCCATGAGCGCATCTGTGCGGCAAATACCCAACCCGTCTGTTGCGTGGCGATGGCACGCTCCTGGCTGTACGTCACGCCATCGACCTTAAAGTCCATGGGACGCCAGCGGTAAGGCACACCGTAGGCAGTGGTGGCACCGGGATCCTTGGTCATGTCGAAGGGGGTACCCTCGAAGTGGTCGCGCATCATCTCCTGCATGTCGCGCACGCTGACCTTGCGGTCGGGCTTGATGTAGAGAGGCATGATGTCGGCGTCTTCACGGGTCTTGCCATAGATGAAGGGCAGATAGGCATCCATACCCTTGTGGAAACGGTTGAAGTAGCTCCACACGCGGGCGTCGCAGCCACGCAGGGCACCAGCGTCAAACTTCTGATAAACGGGAGCGAAGGCGAAGTCGGCGTCCTTACCGCTGTACAGGCCTTTCTTCTTGGCGAAGGTGATGACGTCCTTGCTGTACATGACGTTCTTCTTGTCCTTCATGTCAAACTTCCAGATGCGGGGATTGTTGGCATGGCCGGCGATGCAGTCGTCGCACCAGGACCCTTGCCAATCATGTCCATAATCCAAATCTCGTTGGGGTCGCCAATCGAGAAGGACTCGCCCTCACTGGCATAGCCGTACTTGGCCACCAGCTCGGTCATCCACTTGATGGCCTCACGGGCCGTCTTGGAACGCTGCAGCGCGATATACATCAAGCTGCCATAGTCGATGATGGAGTTGCCCGTGGTGTCCCACAGTTCCTCACGTCCGCCCCAAGTGCTCTCGGCGATGGTCACCTGGTGCTCGTTCATGTTTCCCACCACGGCATAGGTGTGTGCCACCTCGGGGATGGCACCCAGGCGCTTGCCGCTGTCCCAGTCGATGATTTCGCGCATCGCTCCGGGCGCATGGTCGGCAGCGGGGAGATACTGCAAGTCACCGAACAGGGTGTGGCTGTCGGCAGCATAGGTGATGATGGTCGAGCCATCGGCACTGGCGTTTTTACCCACCAGCAGGTTGGTGCACGCATCGGCGGCGGTCCATCCGGCAAGAGCCAGAAGAGCGGCCGATAACAGTTTAATTGTCAGATGCTTCATCTTTCTTAATTGTTTGATTGGTTATTATATATATGTATTGTAGTTCCATTTCAGTTTCCCACGGGGATGTCATAGCCCGTCAAGCGGTAAGCCACCTTGAAGGGTGTTGCCTGCTTGCGCGGCTTGGGACCGGCATAATAGTAAAACTGGCGCTGCACGTCAAAGGACTTGACCTCGACCAGCTTTGTCTCTCCGGGTTTGAGTCTCACGGGGACGGTGACGGTGCGCTGGGTGAGCAGTTCGCCGCCCATCGTGGTGTAGCGCAGCAACAGCCTCACCGCGCTCATGCGCTGTGACGTGTTGTTGGTGATGAAAAAGGACTCCTTGGCGTCGCTGGCACGCTTGTTATAGCCCTTGAGCGACACCGCTGCAGCGTCAACGCCGGTGAGCGAGTCGGGCAGCAAGCTGTCATCGGCCTCCAGCATCAAGACAGGGACCTCGACGGTAGTGAGGTGCTTGCGCGTGGTGCGTGTGCGGGCATCCAAGGTGCTGACACACAGCAGCATCAGCAGGAATGC
This sequence comes from uncultured Bacteroidales bacterium, assembly GCA_902787185.1. Lineage (GTDB taxonomy): Bacteria > Bacteroidota > Bacteroidia > Bacteroidales > Muribaculaceae > Sodaliphilus. Next base: position 5,738 of record CADAFP010000071.1, read on the forward strand.
AAGCATCGGGGGGAGAGTTAAAATATGTTTATTCCTCAATCTCATCACAAGTAACGAATACGGTTAAACGGGGTGCTGGTGCCCCCCTCGGGATACATTTTGCGGAATCCCACAGGCAACGTCTCGCCCGTTTTCTCAGGGACGATGCTCACGCCCCTGAAGAGCGTGGGCAGGAAGCGGGCGATGTTGAAACGCACCTTGACCTTCCATCGTGGCGGGTCAAAGGTGAAGGTCGTCGCCTCCCTGTTGAGCGTCGCGACGCACTCCAGGGGCTTCTTGAGTGTGACCTTGTCGCGCTGGCTATATAGCCACAACTGGTACTTGCTGTCCACGGCACTGGCGGCAATGTAGCCAATGACCGTCCCTGGCACCAGATTGATGTCGGGTGAGTCGAGCAGGATGATGCGGTAGCCGATGTTGCGCTTACCGCGATAGCGCTCGATGCCCACGGTCATCTCCTCGTTGGGATAGTACCAGATGCCCTCAAGAGGCTGCATGTCGGTCTCGTCGAGGCGCACTCGCATCGAGTCGAGGTCGAGGCCATCGAGGATAACCGATTTTTTGGGCACTCCATTACCCGCCTCGGCCACAAGGGGCAGCAAGGCAAATGCGAGCAATATGAGTGCTAAGCGCTTCATCGTCAAGCCATCAGTCAATTAGTTCACCGTGGCAAAGCGGTAGATGACACCCAAGCTGATGATTTCCTTGAATTGCCAGTAGTTCCAGTCGTTATCGCGAGGACGCGAGCGGTCAAAGCGCAGATGGGTGTAGAACTGTGTGGTGAGGTACTTGCCGATATTAAAGTCGAGCGTGTTTTCCCAATCGCCCTGCACATACTGGTAGTTGGTGAACATGTAGAACCTGGATGAGAGCATCACGCTGGGGTTGAAACGCCACAGCAGCTTGGCCTCGAAGTTGCTACCGACGGTGCTCTTGCAATGTTTGCCGGCATCTATGCCGAAACGTGTCGGGTCGATGTCGGTGATGTTGCGGCAATACTTCAGGTTGTAGGAGATGGGGGCGACGGCCAGCGTGAACATGCGGTCATCGGCCTTCTTGAGATTATAGGTCATACCGAGACCGATATTCAACTCGGCGGGCGAGAGGAAAGCGGCGGTCATCGTGCGTGTGTTGGTCTTGTAATTGTTCATGAACTGGGTCGTGAACTGCAGCATGGCACTGTAGTACCAATTCTTCACAGCCTTGTAACCGAGTTGGCTGGTGAACAGGAAGTTGTCCTCGTTGATGAGGTACTTGCGGATGCTGTCGCCGTGGGTGGTTGCGATGCCCAACTTATAGGACAAGGCATTGTTGAACAACCAGTTGGGATGCAAATCCTGGTTGAGGTTACAGTTCCAGTTCAGGCTACCGAGCAACGCGAGGTTGTTCTCGCCACCCTGGTACCAGTTGCCGCTGATATAGGCCTGGGTGAACTGGAGCGATGCGTTGAACACGTGCAGCCAGTTGTGCAGCGGCTGTGCGGGGGCCTCGGGAGGGGTAACCTCATCTACAGCCACCTGAGCAGGGGCTATGGTGAGCATCGCCTGACGCGGATCGACGGCAATGACGCCCTCGGGGGGCGCTTCGGGCAGACGGTTAGCGTTGTAAGCGACCAACTGCGGGTTCTCAATCATCGCGCGGGAGCGCACGTTGTGCACGCGTGTGCTGTTCTCCATGGCCTCACGCAGCCAGCCGTCACCAGCGTCGAGCGTGTACAGGCCTGCTTTGGCCGGAGCCACATCATGTCGCTCGGCGACATCGCCGTTGTAGTTCTCATAGACCAGCGGCGCAAACATCATCGCCGATTCAACGTCAGGGCGTCCACCGTCATTGGCGGCCGCCTGCAGTCCCATCACCGCCATCATGGCGAGGAGGATTCTTGCTTTGAGAGTCATTCGTTTCATAGTCATTATTTTTAGGAGGTTATATTGTTATCATTTGGGTTGACGAGCGCCCTCACGCATCAGGCGTCATAGAGTTTCTCTTTGCGCTGCGGTTGGGCAGGCTGCTGGTCCCGCTTGCGGTCCTGCTTGCGGTCTTTGTCGGCCTTGCGCTTGTTCTGCACCTTTTGGCGCTTGCGCTCACGGTTGGGTTGCTGCGTCTTGTTCTCGGCAAAACTCTTGATCATGTCCTCGACCGTCTCGCGGTTGCCGAAGAGGTAGTTGACGGTCACCTCGACAATGAGGTTCTGACGCTTGGAGACGAGGTCGGCGATGATGGCGCGCGACCCGTCGGGCATCGTGCCGACGATGCTGTAGGTCTTCTTGAAGCCCTTAACCTTGATTTTGCCCTGGCCCAAGTCATACATGCTGTATCCCAGCGCCTTGCGCTGCAGGTTCTCGTTGAGCATCTTCTTCTCGTCGCCCTTGTCCTTGCTGTAGAGCTGCACGGTCATCACCATGTCCTCCCACTGCACCTCAAAGCGCGTGGGGCTGTTGTAGGTGACAAAACCGCCCTCGGGCGTCTCAAACGACAAGTCGTAGCGGCTCCAGTTATATACCGTCGCGCTGGCATCCACTCCCGTCAGCAGCAGGAGCAGCAGTGCCATCGTCAAGGCTGTGCGTTGTATCGTTCTGTTAATCATCATCTTGTGGAGATTGGTTATTATCGCTTTGGTTGTTTCACTTGGTCGAGATAGCGTTGCCACTCCCTCTTGCTGCCGCGCCACACGTTCAGGTCCACGTCGCCCTTCACGCCATCGACGACGCCCTCGTGGCTGAATTGCTGGAAGCGGTGAGGCTTGTCGGTGAGGATGTCGGGGCTGGTGAACGAGCACAGCCACAGGTCGTGGTCGCCGAGCATCCCCTTATAGTATTTCCCGTAGCCGTCGAGGTTGGTGTAGATCATCACATCGTAGCCCTTGTCATCAAGTATCTCAATCATCTCGAGCACACGCTTCAATGCCGTCTCGCGGCTCGTGGTGGCCCCGTTGCCCCAGTCGTCCTCAAGGTCGATGACCAGCGGCAGGTCCAACTCTTTGCCCTTGACGACATTGAGCAGGTTGGCGGCCTGCTCCTCGCCAGTGCGGTTCTTGCGGAAGAAGTGATAGGCACCCACCTTGAGTCCCGCATCGCGGGCACCCTGGTAGTTGCGGTTAAAAGCCTCGTCCTGATAGGTCTTGCCCTCACTGGCCTTGATGAAGACGAACTGGTAATCGTCGGCAGCGACTTTCTCAAAGTCGATTTCGCCGTTGTGCTTAGACACATCGATGCCCGCCACCGGGTAACGGTAGCGGTCCACGTTGACCGAGTGAGGCAACACGTAATGCCAGAACAGATAGGCGCCACCGAGCACAACAAGTATTGCTGCTCCCAGCAGGAGCAGCCACTTGATGTAGTCGGGTTGTGTTGGCGTCCGGCGTTTACTCACATGCAGTCAACAGGTTAGAAGAACGGGATATTACTTGGCGAATACACCCACTTGCGCTCAAACTCCTCCTGTGTGGAGGTGAAGAAGAGCACACCCTGGATGATTGACACGATCGTGGTGACCGAGGCAAGGATACCGCACGACAAGATGGCAATGATCAGGAACAGGATGCCGCCATTGGTCTTGCCGATGTAGAAGTAATGCAGTCCACACCACCCCATCAGGATGGCGAGCAGGCCAGCGATGCCGCGGCTCTTGCCCGACGGGCCGTTGTTGAACACGCTGTCGATGTTGTTGTCCCCCCGCTGCTGGTTGTAGAACTCCTGCCAGCGGTCTTGCTGCTGCTCGGAGTAGGACACATTAGTCTCGGCGCCGCAATAAGGGCACTTCACACGGTTCACCTTCTCTTGAGTGCTGAACTGTTTCCCGCACTCGGGGCACTGATGGATATACATTCTCGTTATATTTTATTGGTTAATAATTGTACCTGTTAGACGCTTAACATCTCTAAAAGGTTGCAATTATCGTACCAATTTTTCAAACAACTTGCGTAGATGCTATAACTATAGATGCTATAGATACTATAGATACTATAGAAATGTCATCGTGGCCGGCCCTAAAGCCTATCGCCTAAAAATGCCTAATTAACGGCGGCGCTTGGCGTTTCCGGCTTTGGCTTGCTGGCGTTGCTGTTGCTGCTGCAACTTCTGGGCTTCTTCCAGGCGCTGCATCCACTTGGACTTCTTCTTAGGCTTGCTGGCATTGGCGGCCATGGTGGCGCGCACCTTGTCCTCGGTGACAAACAGGCGGCAGCTGTAGGTCTGCAGGATGGTAATCAGCAGCGAGATGAAGTAGTAGTAGCTCAGACCCGACGCGTAGTTGTTGAAGATGAACAAGAACATCAGCGGCATCAGGTACATCATCCACTTCATGCCCGGCATCGCGTTGGACGAGGGCTGTGACTTGGTGGTGATGTAGGTGTAGATGATGTTGGTCACCGTCATCAACAGGCAAAACAGGCTCACGTGGTTGCCAAACGTGCCGGACAGGAACGGGATGTTACCAGTCCACTCCAGAATCTTGTCGGGAGCACTCAAGTCATTGGCCCACAGGAACGACTGGCCGCGCAACTCGATTGACGAGGGGAAGAAAGTGAACATCGCAATCAGGATGGGCATCTGCAACAGCATGGGCAGACATCCACCCATGGGGTTGGCACCCGCCAGGCGGTAGAGTTCCATGGTCTTCTGCTGCTTCTTGATGGCGTCTTCCTGGTTGGGATACTTCTCGTTGATGGCGGCAATGTCGGGCGCGAGGATGCGCGTCTTGGCCTGCGAGATATAGGTCTTGTAGGTGAGCGGCGACAACACGAGCTTGATGATGATGGTCAGCACCAGGATAATGAGTCCGTAGTTGGTCATGAACTTGCCCAACCAGTGGAAAACGGGGATAATCACACCCGTGTTGATCCAGCGGAACAGCTTCCATCCCAACGGGATGAGGCGCGTCAGGCTCAGGTCCTCCTTGGGCGAGAACTTGTCATAGCTCGACAGCGTGTGGTAACGGTTGGGACCCAGGTAGAAGTAGAACGACGCCGGCGCGGGCTTGTCGCTCGAATAGGGAACCATCGTGTGGATGGTCACGTCCTTGAGGTACTTCTCATAGTCGGGCGTGTCGTTGGTCACGTTGCTCGTCATTTGGGCGGTCGAGAAGACGCTGTCGGTAATCAGCACGGTCGAGAAGAACTGATTCTTGGCGCTCACCCATTTGAGCTTCTCCTTCACCTCCTCCTCATCGTTGCCAGTCTCACTCATGTACTTCACATCGCCACCCTTACCGGCATACTTGTAGTAGATGCCGCTGTTGCGCTCCTCAAACTGCTTGCCGAACTCGTGGCGCGAAATCTTCTGGTGCCAATCCAGGTCCACCAGATTGATGTTCAACGGGATGAGACGGTTCATGCCCTGCTGCACCATCTCCATGCGCACCATGTAGGTACCGGGCACGAGGGTATATTTCAGGCCCCACTGTGCACCGCCCTCGAGCGTGAGATTCATCAGCACGGTGCTGTCGTTGACCTTCTTGGGCTCGAAATAGAAGTTCTTGGTCTCGAAGCGTTGCGTGTTGTTGCTCAGGGTGAAGCTGTAGTCGTTGTCACCCTTGTCAAACAGCACCAGTTGCGGCGACTTGTAGGTCTTGTAGCCCTTCAACGTGGCGCGGGCGATGATGCCGCCCTTGGTGCTCAACTCGACCTTGAGGGAGTCGTTCTCAAGGGTCACCATCTGCTCGGTTCCCGTGAGCGACGCTGCAAAAGAGCCGTTCTTGGCATACACGTCGAGGGCACGCTGCACGGCCTGCACGGCGAGGTTATGTACTGCGGGGTTGGCGCTGGTATCGGCAACCACCTCGTCCCAGGTCACAGTGGTGTCACCCACGGTGACTGTTCCCGCGAGCTTGCCGTCCTTCAACGAGAGGATGACACCCTCGTTGTTGATGGTGGCATTGTCGGCGGGCATGTTCTCGAGGATATTGTTCAGGTGGGCAACCTCGGTGCTCGACAGGGTGTCAACGTTGCCGCTGGCGATGTCTTGGCGCTGTTGCTCTTTCTGAGCCGCCTCGATAGAGTCCAGTTGTCGTTGATACTCAGCCATCTCGGCATCACTGGGCCTCTGGAGCCAGGTGAAACCGATGAACACGAGCATCATCAACAACAATCCAATTAAAGTGTTTTTATCCATATTCTGTTTTCAGTTATCTGTTTTCAGTTTTTTGTGTCGGTGTCGCCCGACTGAGACGCTATGGCCGCTTCGATGAAGGACATGAAGAGGGGGTGCGGGTTGAGAACGGTGCTGGAATACTCGGGGTGGTATTGCGTACCGATGTACCAGCGGTGGCCGGTCAACTCGATGACCTCGGCCAGACCGCTCTCGGGGTTCACACCCGCTATCGTCATGCCCGCAGCCTCAAAGCGCTCCCGGTACTCGTCGTTGAACTCAAAGCGGTGACGGTGGCGCTCCTCGATGGCATTCACGCCATAGGCTTGTGCAACCTTCGTGCCAGCCTTCACGCGGCAGGCATAGGCCCCCAGGCGCATCGTGCCGCCCAGGTTGGTCACCGTCTTCTGGTCCTCCATCAGGTCGATGACGTTGTTTGTCGTCTTGGCATCCATTTCGGTGCTGTTGGCGTCGGTCAGGCCCAACACGTTGCGGGCGAACTCAATCACCATGCACTGCATACCCAGACAGATGCCGAATGTGGGCATATCATGCTCACGGCACCAGCGCAGGGCGATAAATTTGCCCTCGACGCCGCGCTGTCCGAATCCCGGAGCCACGACGATGCCGTCGTGTCCCGCCAGCAGCTGCTCCACGTTGGCATCGGTGATATGCTCGCTGTTGATATAGTCCAGCTTCAAGCGGTGGTCATGGTAGGCGCAGGCGTGCAAGAGGCTCTCGTCGATGCTCTTGTAGGCATCCTGCAGCGACACATACTTGCCCACCAGGCCGATGCGCACCACCTGCTCTGCCCCCTTGAGCTTGGCGAGGAATTCGTTCCACTTGGTCATGTCGGGTTCCCCCTCGGCGCTCAAGCCGGTCTTTTCCAGAATGATGTTGTCCAGCCGCTGCTCATGCATCTTGAGGGGCACCTCATAGATGGTGGGCACGTCAAGGCTCTGCACCACAGCGTCGGCGCTGACGTTACAGAACTGCGCCACCTTCTTGAGCATGGTCGCGGGCAACTGGTGCTCGGTGCGCAGCACGAGCACGTCGGGCTGGATACCTTCCTGCTGCAGCAGCTTCACGCTGTGCTGGGTAGGCTTGGTCTTCAACTCCTTGGCTGCCGAGATATAGGGGACATAGGTGAGGTGGACGCAGATGCAGCGCCTGCCCAGTTCCCATCGCAGCTGGCGGATGGCCTCGATAAACGGCAAGGCCTCGATGTCGCCCACGGTGCCACCAATCTCGGTGATGACAAAGTCATACTTTCCCGTCGTCCCCAGCAGCTTCACGTCGCGCTTGATCTCATCGGTGATGTGCGGGATGATCTGCACCGTCTTGCCCAGGTAGTCGCCACGGCGCTCCTTGTCGATGACACTCTGATAGACGCGCCCTGTCGTCACGTTGTTGGCGCGGGTGGTCTTGATGTTGGTGAAACGCTCGTAGTGCCCCAGGTCCAAGTCGGCCTCATGGCCGTCAACGGTGACGTAGCATTCACCGTGCTCATAGGGGTTGAGCGTCCCCGGGTCGATGTTGATATAGGGGTCAAACTTCTGGCACGTCACGCTGTAGCCACGCGAGAGCAGCAACCGCGCGATACTCGACGCGATAATGCCCTTACCCAGCGACGATACCACGCCGCCGGTGACAAAGATGTATCTTGTTTCCACTTCTTTTTTCATAATAACCTGCAAAGGTAATCATTTTTTTCGATAAAAGGGATTTGTAACCTATAAGACTTTATAGAGGCCGCCGCAAAACTCACCCATCGTTCATTTTCCATCACCTCTAACCGACAAACACAGATGAAAACAAAGTAATGAAATTAGTCACGTTAAAAGTCACGCCGTGTGAGCGGCCACGCCAAGGCGAGGCCCAGCACGCACGATTGCGGCCACGCCAAGGCGAGGTCCTACGTGATATATATGAAAAAGACGGCACCCGTGATGGGTGCCGCCCTTTATTGAACGCTAATAGCTATTCGCTAATAGCTTGCCTGAAGGCTTTGAATTACTTCATAACCTTTACAGCGGTTACACTGCCGTCGGTGTAGGTGGTAACGACGATCTCAAGACCGGTGGTAGCGGTTACGGAGAACGATACGGTTACGGGGTCAGAGTAGTCCTTGCCATCAACCTTAGCGCGGGCCTCTACTACGTAGTTACCCTCAACGTCGAAGTTAACAGCCTCGCTGTAAGGCATCCAGTCGCTCCACTCGCCGTCGTTGAACTTAACGCGGTACTCAAGATCGCTACCAGCCTCGGTCTCGGTAACAACTACCTGATAGTAGCCGTGGTGCTCCTCAACCAGGTTGCCTTCCTCATCATAGATGTTACCCATGTGGGCGTTGGCGGCGATGCTGGGAGCGTCGGTCTTTTCAAGCTCCTCTTGCTCGAGCTTGTTCAGAGTGTAGGTCGTCCTCGGTGGTCTCAACGAAGGTGATGATGGGCTCGCTCGAAAGAACGGGATCCGGAGTCTTGGCGGGAACTACAATGAAGGGCTCGGTAGCGTCGGCGGGAATTACATCGTAGCCGGGCATGTCGGCGGTAGCGGTAGCATATACGCTGTAGTAAGCCTCAACCTCACCGTAGGGGATTTCGTAGGTCAGGGGGCTTTCGCCACTGGTCTCGTAAACAACCTCACCGGTCATCTCGGGATCGTCGTTCATCTTGGTCACCTTCATGGTCAGGTTACCCTCACCGGTAACGGTGATGGTTACAACCTCAGCCTCGGGATCATCATTAACGGCAATCACGGGATCGGGAGTCTGGTACTCGGGAACAATGGCATCAATCACGATGGGGCACTCGTCGGACATCTCGCTCACGAGGCAGTTGGGAGCCAGAGCGGTAGCGGTCCAAACGTGGTTGTAACCCTCATAGAT
>CADAFP010000072.1 GCA_902787185.1 uncultured Bacteroidales bacterium
ATAAAGCTCATATCGAAGCATGGAACGTTTCACCACCCTGAAATTCTTCTTGCGAACTTCAGAGAGGCGGTGTTTCTCCAAAAACTCATCAAACATCTGCTCAAAGGTCTGCTTCTTGTTTCCTTCAGGTGTGAACTTTTCGGGGTGATAATATCTGACAAGGATAGCTTTAAGCCAATCTTTATCCAGATTGTCCTTGTCACGTTCGTATTCCCTCTCGATAAAGCCCTTGAGTTTCCGGAGTTCTTCATTGGTCTCTGTACGGAGTTTTGGATCACAAATAGCTTTCGACTTCACACACTCATTCTTCTCGTCCCATAGATTAGGATTAATGGTGAGTTCTGTCTGGGCAACTGAATCCAATCTCCTGCCATCCCTCAGACGTAAATATATGGTTGCCGTCGATTCCGTGTCGTACCGTTTTGCCGATTTTTTGATGATAAATGTAACTTTCATGTCTTTTTTATGGTTGTTGGGATAGTGTGTAAATAGCTTAATACAAAGGTAATACTTATCCTTTATATGACCAAAATTTTTTCCCCACATTTTCCCCACATCTGCTAAAAATCCTGCAAAACGCTTAAATGCGCTTAAATCCGATGATTTTTATAATAAGCTGAAAATCAATATATAATAAGCGAAATTAAAGGGTTTTCAATTGAATGCCATTTAAGCCGTTTTAATATTTTCAATTGCGGCTCTGGGTACCAAGCTGATAGGTAATGCGCTGTGTCTTGAATGGATGCGGCGCATTTTGCTTGAGGTTTTTGTCATTGTTATCACTGTGTTTGTTTTTTTATTTGTTGGGGGTGTCCGGGGGAAGGGTAAAAAGTTTTGGGTTTTTGGTTGGGGTGCGGTAATTTTGAGTAACTTTGCGACATGGGTATGTGGAACTGATTTATGATGAAAAGAAGATGACGGTTATAGTGAATGATTCCAAAATCAGGATTTTCAATGGGGCAAGAGTCGGTGATGCGATTCTGCGTTGGGCTGTGCGCAACAGGCTGGATATTAATTCGGTATCATCGTTGCAAGTGACTGATAAATGGGGGCACAAACTTGGCTTTGAGGCTCCACTGAGTGAAAACCAAATGATAAAAATTATAAACCTGTGATACGATGAAAAAGTTTCTTTTGACGGTTGTGACTTTGGTGTTGGTCTCGGTTTTTGGGGCCAATGGTGAGACTGTGAGGATTTTGTCGACCAATGACATGCACTCGGCGATAGAGAAAATGCCTCAACTCGCCGCTATTGTGGATAGCTTGAGGGCTATTGACCCGTTTTTGCTGGTCTTCTCGGCTGGAGACAATCGTACGGGGAACCCTTACAACGACCTGTACGAGCCTGTGTCCTATCCGATGATCTCGTTGATGAACCTCATCGGGTTTGACGCGTCGGGCTTGGGCAACCATGAGTATGACTCGGGCGTGACAGGTCTTGCCAAGGTGATTTCCTTGTCAAATTTCCCGTATCTTGCCGCCAATATCACATGTCCTCCCGAGACCGGGATTCAAGTGGCCCCCTATCAGGTTTTTGATGTCAAGGGCATTAAAGTGGGCGTGCTTGGCATTACTCAGGTGGGGACTTTGGGCATCCCCGACACCAGCCCTGACAATGTGAAAGGGCTGTCGTTTCAGCTCCCCGAGGAAGTGATTCCTCAATATAAATGGCTCACCGAGCAATGCGATGTGAATGTGTTACTTACCCATGTGGGCTTTGAGGTGGATGTGGAGTTGGCCAAGCAGTTTCCGTACTATGATCTCATCATCAGCAGCCATACGCACACCCAACTCGAGGGCGGTGAATTGCACAGTGGCGTCCTGATTACCCAAAACGGCTACCAGTTGCCCCGTGTCACCCTCACGACGTTGGAGGTTGAAGGCGGCAAAGTGGTGAGCAAGAAGGCCGAGAACATCTTTCTGGATAAGTTCAACCGCCGTGGCGAGGCTGCCGAAGCCTTGCTCAAGCATTTCAAGAGCAGTCCTGAATTGGAGCGCGTGGTGGCACAGTCGCTGACCGACATCAAGGGTTATCAGCCGCTGGGAGTGATGATGTGCGACGCCTGGAAGGAGGAGTGCGATTGTGACATTGCCTTCGAGAACTATGGTGGCGTGCGTTATGACTTCTTCCCTGCAGGCCCCATCACCGTGAAAGACATCTTTAACCTTGATCCATTCTTGAACAGCCCGGTGGTGATGACCTTGAGCGGCAAGGAACTCCATGACATGCTCATCGCGTGCTATAATGCTGACCGCAACCGTTTCCCCATCACCAGCGGGTGCACTGCCGTAGTGACCTATAACGACTCCAGCAAGTTGTCCATCAAGAAGTTGGAGCTGTTTGACACCAATGGCAAGAAACTCAACGTGAAGAAGAAATACCGGGTGGTGACCAACAACTATGTGGCATCGATAGCCGACACTCCGCGTGACGACCAGGGTGAGCGTGGCGCCGAGACCACCAGCGACCTCATCATGCATTGGCTCGAGAAAAAGAGAACGATTGACTATCAAGGCCGCTCCAGTTTCACCGAGAAGTGGTAAACGCGTTGGTGCCAAGCACCAGCGGCAGGCATGACGGCACCGCGTCTTCACATCGAGGATGCGGTGCCTTTTCCTTGTCGGACGTTTGGGCAGGCTTGTAATGGATTTCAGTGGGGTATTCCTTAAATATTATGCGTGAAATTTTGATATGTTTTAGATTTTTATCAATTTTGCACCCTGAAAGAGATTTTATAGCCATCACGTTAGTTATGAAGTGCGTTTTGGGGTAAAATGTTGATGAAAATGCGAAAATACTATCAATTTGCTTTTACTATATTACTGATTTTTGGCCTTTTGGCCTCATGCTCGCAGGGCGAGAAGAAATACCGCATCGGGGTGTCGCAGTGTTCTGACGACATCTGGCGCAACAAACAGAACTCTGAATTGCAGATCGGAGCTTACTTCCATGACAATGTGGAGCTTCGGTTTGCCGCGGCATACGATAGCGATGAGCGACAAATCCAGCAGATTGACAGCCTTGTCAAGACAGGCATCGACCTGCTGATTGTGGCCCCCAACCAGGTGTCGACGATTTCCCCGGCCATCGACAGGGCCTATGACAAGGGCATCCCGGTGATTGTGTTTGAGCGCAAGACCAACACCAAGAAGTACACGGCCTATATGGGTGCCGACAACTACGAGATGGGGCACCTGATGGGCGAATATGTCGCCACACGGCTAAGTGAACGTGGCCGCATCATCGAGGTGATGGGCCTGAAAGGCTCTTCGCCCGCGATTGAGCGCCACAACGGCTTCAGGAAGGCGATTGCCCAGCATCCAGGCATCCAGGTGGTTGCCACCCTGCAGGGCGACTGGACCGAGCCGACAGCCTATAACACGGTTAAGCAATGGCTCAAGCAGAATAAGGATGCCGGCAAAATCGACCTGGTGTTCGGCATGAACGACCGCACCGCGATGGGTGCCCGCAAGGCCTTTGAGGAGGCCGGAGGCGCGTTGCCGCTGTTCTGCGGCATCGATGGCCTGCCGGGCGAGAACGGTGGCATCAAGCTCGTGCAGGACTCACTGCTGGATGCGTCCTACATCTATCCCACTCATGGCGACCAGTTGGTGCAGCTGGCAGTGGATATCCTTGAGGGAAGGCCCTACCCAAAGGAAACTAAGCTGATGTCGGCTCTTGTCACCCAAGAGAATGCCCGCGTGCTGCTGATGGAGAGCGACGAAATCATGCGCCAGTCACACAACCTGGAGCAGCTGCATGAGAAGGCCAGCCAATATCTGGACCAGTTGGGCAACCAGCGTACGCTCATCTTTGTGGCCCTGGCGGCAATATTCCTGCTGCTTGCCTTGCTCGTCGGCATCTACATGTACTACCTGCAGCGGGCCCGCATTCAGGACGAACGAACCCAAATGGAGCATGAGCAACTCGATTTCTACACTCAAGTGAGCCACGACCTGCGCACGCCGCTGACCCTCATCCAGGGTCCTCTTGACCAACTGTTGAGAACCGACGACTTCAGCCATGCAAGCGACCAGGCGCGTGAACTCTTTTTCATTGTTCGCCGCAACACTCACCGTCTTACTGCTCTCATCAACAAGATGCTTGACGCCCAGGTAGGGACCATCGACCCCAAGATGACGAGTGAGCAGGTGGACGCCATCACTGTGTCACAGCCTATCGCAGCCCCTGACGCGGTTACCGAGCAGGACGAGGATGCTCCCACGGTGCTCATCGTCGATGACAATGCCGACATCCGGGCCTATCTGCATGCCATCCTGCAAGACAAATACCGAGTGCTGGAAGCCGAGGACGGCAAGCGCGGTCTGGACTTGGCGCGCGAGCATGTGCCCGACTTGATTGTGAGTGACGTGATGATGCCCGTGATGAACGGTCTGGAGTTCTGCCAACAGGTGAAAAAAGACATCATTTCGAGCCATATCCCCGTCATCCTGCTCACTGCCAGGGCTTTGGATGAGCACCAAATCGAAGGCTATGCAAGTGGAGCCGACGCCTATATCACCAAACCCTTCTCTCCGGAGTTGCTGCTGGCCCGCATCCACAACCTGTTGCTCAGCCGTCATCAGCTCAAGGACCTGTGGGGCACGAAACCCGCCACCAAGTTGGCGGCCGCACCACCCACCCCGACCGTCGAGGACACCCCGGCACCCATCGAGGACGCCTTCATTGCCCGTTTCAAGAAGATGGTGGAGGAGCGCCTGGCAGAGAGCAAACTGAGCATTGAGGACCTGGCAGCCGACATGGGCCTGAGCCGAGTGCAGCTTTACCGCAAGGTCAAAGCCTTGACAGGCTGCACGCCCGTCGATTTGTTGCGCAAGGCCAGGCTGTCCCAGGCCCAAAAGCTGTTGCAAGAGACAACGCTATCGGTCAGCGAGGTCGCCTATCAGGTAGGCTTTGCCTCGCCGTCCTACTTCACCAAGTGTTACAAGGACGAATTCGGCACCGTGCCAGGTGAGACCCGCAAAACTAACTAAAACGAAACACAAACTACGAATTACACTAATTAAACTATTTAGGCATCCGCCTGCTTATTCTTTCTAATTTCACGAAGGGCAGGAGCGTGCTTTCTCAAACAGTTTGAACAAACATTAATCAACAACTCAAACAACTTTTTAAGGTGGTCTTATTTTGTTGTTTGAGTTGTTGTTTTGTTGTCTTTATTGTTTGAAAAAACTTAGCGACTTTGCGCCTTAGCGTGGAGCCGTACTGGTGCTGATGCTTGTAAAAATCGTTCATTGGCTAACAGAAATGTTACATTGAAACATATTTACAAGCGGAAGAACGAAAACTGATAGTCCCCTATATATTAATAGGTTAACTTTGCAAACAATCGATATAAACTAACAATTTTTTATTAACCAAAACCAACAGAACTATGAACGTACTGAAAAGATTTCTACTCAGCTTCATGCTCGTGTTGACGTGTACGATTACGTATGCGCAGACAGAAATCACAGGCACCGTCTTTGACGAGACAGGAGAGACCGTCATCGGTGCCACTGTGATGGAGAAAGGTACCACCAATGGTACAGTGACCGACTTTGACGGCACCTTCGTCATCAAAGTGAACCCCGGAGCGACGCTCGTATTCTCCTACGTGGGCTACCTCCCCGTCGAGCTGCCTGCCAGCAATGGCATGACGGTGACCATGCAAGAGGACGCGCTTGCCCTCAACGAGATTGTGGTGACCGGCTACACCACGCAGCGCAAGGCCGACCTGACCGGCGCCGTGAGCGTGGTGAGCGTTAACGATCTGCTCAAGCAGAACGAGAACAACCCCATCAAGGCGATGCAGGGCCGCGTGCCCGGCATGAACATCGCTGCCGACGGTAACCCCTCGGGTGCCGCCACGGTGCGCATCCGTGGTACAGGCACCCTGAACAACAACGACCCGCTGTACATCATCGACGGTGTGCCCACCAAGGCGGGCATGCATGAGCTCAACGGCAACGACATCGAGAGCATCCAGGTGCTGAAGGATGCCGCCTCGGCCTCCATCTACGGTAGCCGCGCTGCCAACGGTGTGATCATCATCACCACCAAGGGCGGCAAGGACGGTAAGGTGAAAATCGACCTGGACGCGAGCCTGTCGGTACAGACCTATGCCAACAAGATGAAGGTGCTCAACGCCAAGGAGTTTGGCCAGATGATGTGGCAGGGCTATGTGAACGATGGCCTGAACCCCAACCTGAACGGTCTGGGTTACCACTATGACTGGAGCTACGATGCCAATGGCGTGCCCATGCTCAACGGCATCACCATGAGCAAGTATCTGGATCCCGCAGGCATCACGCCCGCTGCCGATACCGACTGGTTCAAGGAGACGACGCGCACGGGCCTTGTTCAGCAGTACAACGTGTCGCTGAGCCAGGGCACTGAGAACGGAACCTCGTTCTTCTCGCTGGGCTACTACAAGAACGACGGTATCATCAAGAAGTCGGACTTCCAGCGCCTGTCGGCCCGTATGAACTCGACCTACAAGCTGCTGAACGTGGGTGACCGCAAGATTGTGACCGTGGGCGAGCACTTCACCGTGAACCGCACCAACGAGTTGCAGGCTCCTGGCGGCTTCCTGGAGAATGTGCTGCAGTTCAACCCCTCGCTGCCCGTCTATACGACCACCGGCCAATATGCCGGTCCTGTGGGCGGCTATCCCGACCGTGAGAACCCCGTGGCCCGTCTGGACCGCAACAGCGACAACCGCTACACCTACTGGCGTATGTTTGGTGATGCCTTCATCAACATCAACCCCATCGCCGACCTGAACCTGAAGACGACCTTCGGTCTTGACTACTCACAGAAACAACAGCGCATCTTCACCTATCCCATTACCGAGGGCACCGTGGCCAACCCGACCAACGCCGTCGAGGCCAAGCAGGAGCACTGGACCAAGTGGATGTGGAATGCCATTGCCACCTACAATCTGGAGCGTGGCTTGCATCGCGGCGACATCATGATCGGTACCGAGTTGAACCGTGAGGACGACTCATGGCTCAGCGGCAAGGCCTATGACTTTGCCGTGCTCAATCCCGATTACATGTGGCCCAACGCCGCAGTCGGCGAGGCTGAGGCCTACGGTAGCGGCGAGGGCTACACGCTGGTATCCTTCTTCGGCAAGGTGAACTATACGTTTGCCGACCGCTATTTGGCCAGCTTGACCTTGCGCTATGACGGTTCGAGCCGTTTCGGCCGAAACAACCGCTACGGTACCTTCCCCTCGGTCAGCCTCGGTTGGCGCATCAGCGAGGAGTCCTTTATGAAGGGCCTGGATTGGCTTGACAACCTCAAGCTGCGCGCATCGTGGGGTCAGACCGGTAACCAGGAGATCTCCAACATTGCCCGCTACACCATCTACGAGAGCAACTATGGCGAGGCAGGCTTCGGCGGCCAGAGCTACGGAACCAGCTATGACATTGCCGGTTCTAACGGTGGCCAGACGCTCCCCAGCGGCTTCAAGCGCAACCAGCTTGGCAACGATAACCTCAAGTGGGAAACCACGACACAGACCAACCTCGGTTTTGACTTCGGTATGCTGCACAACGCGCTCTACGGCTCGTTTGAGTGGTACTACAAGAAGACCACCGACATTCTGGTTTACATGCCCGGTATCGCTGTAATGGGTGAGGGCAGCAGCCAGTGGATTAACGCCGGTGAGATGTCCAACAAGGGTATCGAGCTCAACGTGGGCTACCGTGGCAACGTGGGCGATTTCAACTATGATATCGCCGGTAACATCGGCACCTACCGCAACAAGGTGACCAAACTGCCCGAGACGCTGGCAGCAGCCGGCACCTTTGGCGGCAACGGCGTGGAGAGCGTCGTGGGTCATCCCATGGGCGCCCAAGTGGGCTATGTGTATGACGGCATCTTCAAGAGCCAGGACGAGATTGCCAACCACGCCAGCCAGAATGGTGCCGGCCTGGGCCGCATCCGCTGGAAAGACCTGAACGGTGACGGCGTCATCAACGAGAAGGACCAGAAATGGATCTACTCGCCTGTGCCCGACTTCACTTGGGGTCTTAACATCTATCTTGAATACAAGAACTGGGACTTCACCATGTTCTGGCAGGGCGCACAGGGCGTTGACGTCATCAGCGACCTGAAGCGTGAGACCGACCTGTGGGCTGGTCTGAACATCACCAACCTGAACAAGGGTAGCCGTCTGCTCGACGCATGGACTCCCAACAACCCCAAATCCAACATCCCCGCTGTCAGCACGATGGACAACAACAACGAGAAGCGTGTCAGCAGCTACTTTGTGGAGAACGGTTCCTATGCCAAGATGCGTAACATCCAATTGGGTTACAACTTTGGCAGCAACGTGTGTGACAAGTTGCACATCGCCCGCCTGCGCATGTATGTGTCAGCCCAGAACCTGCTGACCATCAAGAGCCGCAACTTTACCGGTGTGGATCCCGAGAATCCCAACTTCGGTTATCCTATCCCCCTCAATGTCACCTACGGTCTTAATGTTTCATTCTAAAATTCAAGATTCATTATGAAAAAGATATTCAATATATTGTGTGTCGGCCTCGTTTGCTGCAGTGCCACCACTTTGTTTACGTCTTGTGATGATTTTCTCGATGAGCACAAGCCTCAAGCCACGCTCAGCGACGATCAGGTAAAGTCGCCCGAGAATGCCGAGGCCATGGCCATCTCGGCCTATGCTATCTTCACCAGCGCCGAGGACATCAATTCATCATTCTCGATGTGGAACTTTGACGTCCGCAGTGATGATGCCTACAAGGGAGGCAACGGTACCAGCGACGGTGACGTCTTCCATCAGCTGGAGGTCCAGCAGGGTGTGCTCACCACCAACTGGAACATTAATGACATGTGGGTGTCTGTCTCGCGTCAACAGCGCTATCGCCCTGCTCAAGGAGACTGACGACAGCTACGCTATGAAGGGACAGCGCCTGGCCGAGATGAAGTTCTTGCGTGCCTATGGCCACTTCCTGCTCAAGCGCCTGTACAAGAACATCCCCTTTGTTATCAACGAGAATTTGAGCTACGACGAGTATAATGAGCTGTCCAACACCCAATACACCAACGACGAGGGTTGGCAACTCATCATCGACGACTTGATGGAAGCCTATAACACCCTTCCTGAAGTGCAGAGCGACAAGGGACGTCCCACCCGTGCTGCCGCTGCCGCTTTCCTGGCCAAGGTTTATCTCTACAAGGCCTATCGTCAGGATGACGCTAACAGCAACCAGGTGACGGGCATCAACCAGAGCGACCTGGAGAAGGTCATTGAGTTCACCAATCCCAGTCTGTATGCTAACTACGGCTTGGAGGATGACATTCACAATAACTTCCGTCCCGAGGAAGAGTACGAGAACGGTATCGAGAGCATCTGGGCCATCCAGTACTCACGCAACGACGGTTCGACCTATGGTAACCTGAACTGGAGCTACGGTCTGATTCCGCCCAACATCCCCGGTGCCACCGACGGCGGCTGCGACTTCTACAAGCCCTCGCAGAACCTGGTGAATGCTTATCGCACTGGTGCCGATGGTCTGCCCCTGCTCGACAACTTCAACGACAAGGATTATGACATGGCTGCTGACAATGCCGACCCGCGCCTGTTCCTTACCGTGGGTATGCCCGGATTGCCCTACATGTTCAACCGCAACTACATGATGGAGGAGACCAGTATCTGGAGCCGCAGCAACGGCCTGTATGGCTACTACGTGTCCCTCAAGCACAACGTTGACCCCGCGCTCATCGGCAGTTACCTCATTAAGGGTTCTTACTGGGCCAGCTCGATGAACCGCATCGTCTTCCGTTATGCCGATGTGCTGTTGATGCGTGCCGAGGCTTACGCCCAACTGGGTCAAGCCGACCAAGCCATCAATCTCGTGAACCAGCTGCGCTCACGTGCCGCTACCAGCACCCAGATGATTTCCAACTATCCCAACGCCTATGGCGTGAAGATGTACATCAGCAACTATCGCGGCGGCTTCTCCAAAGACGAGGCTGTGAAGATTGTGAAGATGGAACGCCGTCTGGAAATGGGTATGGAGAGCGAGCGTTTCTTCGACCTCGTGCGTTGGGGTGATGCTGCTCAGGTGCTCAACAAGTACTACTCTGAGGAAATCGGCCACTGCGCTATCTACAGCGCCGCTCATTTCACGGCCAACAAGGATGAGTATCTGCCCATCCCGTTCAGCCAGATTTCGGCTTCCAACGGCCATTACACCCAGAACATTGGCAACTGGTAATCCCAGCAACATAGTTAAATTCCGATAAATAACAATGAATATGAAAGCTAAGATATTATATATATTCTGTGCATGTCTTGCATGCTGCGGACTCGCCCCAATGCTCAGCTCGTGCTCTGGTGACAACATCAGCGACCTGGAATTGAAGGGCAATTGCATGATTGACCAGCTCTCACTGGACAACTTCGAGGGAATTATCGACCTGCCCTCACGTTCCATCCTCGTTCGTTTGCCCGAGGTCTATGAGACATCGGCCATGAAGATTACGGCTCTGAAGATGTCGGATGGTGCCGTGTGCAACGTTCACCAGGGCGAAACCATCAATATGGACGCTGCCAAGGTGCTCCATGTCAAGAATGGTGACGTCTATATGGACTGGACCTTGTCGGTTCTCCACGATGAGGCTCGCATCACCTCGTTCGTAATCAACGAAATCTACACGGGTACCATCGATCAGGAGGCCAAGTCGATTGTGGTCTATGTGCCTGCATCGCTCGACATCACCGCCCTGGTTCCCACCATCACCATCAGCCCCAATGCGACGATTACTCCGTCCTCGGGCGTGGCTCAGGACTTCTCACAGCCTGTGACCTACACGGTGAAGAACAATTCGGCCGAGAGCGTTTATACCGTTAAGGTAATCGCCATCAGCAAGCCTAAGGCGCTCTTCCTGGGTTCCGCTCCCACGATGAGCGAACTTGACCCCGAGGCTCAGACCGCTTGCCAGTGGATGCTGGGTAACGTGGAGAGCTCGCTGTATGCTTCGTTTGCCGACCTGCGCGCCGGCACGCTCGACCTGTCGGAGTGCAAGCTCATCTGGTGGCACTGGCACGTTGATGGTGGCGTTGACGGACACGACAACTTTGTCGCCAAGGCTACCGATGCGATGAACACGCTGAACGAGCTGCGTCAGTTCTACGAGAACGGCGGTGCGCTGCTGCTCACCCGCTATGCCGTCAACCTGCCTTCGTTCATTGGCACGACCGGTGACGATGAGTGGACGACGCCCAATAACTGCTGGGGTCAGGACGAGGCCTATGCCGAGTTGGTCGGCGGCCCGTGGACTTTCCGCATCTTTGACGGTCAGAATGACCATCCCATCTATCAGAATCTTGTGACCGGTGATAACCTCAACGAGGTTTATTGCACCGATGCTGGCTATCATATCACCAACTCCACTGCCCAGTACCACATCGGTACAGACTGGGGTGGCTATGATAACTATGACGTTTGGACCGGCCGCACCGGTGGTAGGATCCTGGGTGTCGGTGGCGACGGCGCTATCGTGCTTTGGGAGTATCCCGCTCATGACGGCAAGGGTGGCATCATCTGCGTCGGCTCGGGTTGCTACGACTGGTATTCCTACACCTACGAGGCAGGTTATACCGAGAAGTTCCACAAGAACATTGAGATTATGA
Source organism: uncultured Bacteroidales bacterium (assembly GCA_902787185.1). Classification (GTDB taxonomy): domain Bacteria; phylum Bacteroidota; class Bacteroidia; order Bacteroidales; family Muribaculaceae; genus Sodaliphilus. The sequence goes on from CADAFP010000072.1 coordinate 11,664, forward strand.
CCAAGAATGCTATCAACTATTTAACCGCGAGGATAGCTTCGGCCCGGATCCTTCTAAGGACTGGGACAACACGGCGTTCTTCAACTCGGTGGACGAGGCTGGTTTCCAGACCTACTACAACCCGGCTATCGGCCGTTGTGGTGACCCGATGCCTTTCTATGACGCTAAGGCTGGCCACTTCAAGGTGCTTTACCTGCAGGAGTTTGACAACAATGCCGCCTTCAACTACCACCCCTTCTGGGGCGTATCGACCGTTGACGGCGCTACTTATCAGTCACTGGGCGAGGTGCTGCCCACCGGCACTTCTCCCGACGAGCAGGATGCTGCCCTGGGTACAGGCTGCTGCATCGAGAAGGACGGCTTATACTATATCTATTACACGGGACATGACCGTTATGGCCGCGAGGCTGTGATGAGGGCTACCTCGACCGATTTCAAGGAATGGTCCAAAGACGCCGTGTGGATGTTGAAGGGTTCGACCTATGGCTACTCGGACAACGACTTCCGCGACCCGCAGATCTTTGTTGCCGACGACGGCCTTTACCACATGGTCATCTCCAGCAACCTGAAGTTTGCCGAGTTCAAGTCCAGCGACTTGAAGGTGTGGGAACACGTCGGCAACTTCCCAATGATTTGGGACCGCATGTGTGAGTGCCCCGACATCTTCAAGATGGGTAACTACTGGTATCTGGTTTATAGTGAGGGCTATCGTGCCTCGTGGAGCCGCAAGGTGAAGTACATGATGGCGCCCACCTTCGAGGCCTTGAAGGCCTGCTTCAACGATCCCGGTGCCAACTGGCCCCGTGACGGCCATGAGGGCGTGCTCGACACTCGCGCTTTCTATGCCGGCAAGACGGCAAGCAACGGCCAGGACCGCTACATCTGGGGTTGGTGCCCCTACCGCACCGGTAACACCATCCACGACAAGAATGTCAACGTGGGTGCCGGTGGCGAGCCCAACTGGTCGGGCGCGCTGGTATGTCACAAGATCATTCAGCACGAGGACGGTACGCTCACCCTGGGCGAGGTGCCTGCAATCGCTGCCAAGTTCAACAAGGAGCAGAACGTCAAGGTGATGACCAGCAATGGTGCCCAGATGAGCGGTGTCAACGGCACCCTCTCGGGTGACGACGCCTTTGTGATGTACAACCGCCTGGGAACCAGCAACCACATCTCGTTCACCGTGACCACGTCCAACAACTGGGACCGCTTCGGCATCTCGCTGGTGCGCGGTACCGACAGCGACCGTTATTACACGATGATGGTCAACCCCGAGGACGAGAACCATCGCAAGGTGAACTTCGAGCAAGAGGGTAAAGCCGGTAAGGGCTTTATTGAGGGTATCGACGGCTATTGGTTCGAGCGCCCCGCCGACAACGTTTATCACATCAACATCTACACCGACAATTCGGTGATGGTGATGTACATCAACGACGTTTGCGCTTACACCAACCGCATCTACGGTATCCAGAAGAACTGCTGGAGTATCAACAATTATGGTGGCAAGATCACCATCTCTGACCTGAAAGTGTTTCAGTAAACGGTAACAAATAGTTCCTTTACATCATGAACAGACTTTTAACAATCATGGCGGCAGTGCTCGTGGCATTCTCGGCCACGGCACTGGCCCCCCAGATGCTGAGCGAAAACCACGCCATGCTGCGGGTTGACGCTACGGGCAAGTACCTGTTGCTGCCCGTGCAGGAGAAAGAGGAGAACGCCTACATTCGTGTCATTGTGGACAACGAGCAGGTGCAGACGCTCAACGTGCGCCTGGCTGTGGATAAGGTGGACTACTATGTACCGCTGGATATTCAGCGCTTCGGCAACAAGAAGGTGCTGGTCGATATCTCCTTCCATGGCGACCGCCGCACCACTGGCGCCGTCAAGGACTTTGTCTGCTGGCGCGAGATGCGGGTGACCGACACGTTTGACTCGGCCAACCGTGAGCGTTTCCGCCCCGCCTATCACCATACTCCCGCCTATGGCTGGATGAACGACCCCAATGGTATGTTCTACAAGGATGGCGTGTGGCATCTGTACTACCAGCTCAACCCCTATGGTTCGCAATGGGAGAACATGACCTGGGGACACTCCACCTCGACCGACCTGATTCACTGGACCCACCAGCCCACCGCCATCGAGCCTGATGCCCTGGGTACCATCTTCTCGGGTTCCTGTGTGACCGACGGCAACGACGTGGTGGCCATCTATACCTCGGCTGGACAAAACCAGACGCAGTCTATCGCCATTTCGCACGACAATGGCATGACGTTCGAGAAGTATGAGGGTAACCCCGTGTTGACGAGCGATGTGCCCGACTTCCGCGACCCGAATCCCTTCTGGAACAGCGACATCAACGCTTGGAACATGATTCTCGCCGCTGGTCAGGAGATGAACATCTACAGTTCCAAGGACCTGAAGACCTGGAAGTATGAGAGCTCCTTCGGCAAGGAATACGGTAACCACGGTGGTGTGTGGGAGTGCCCCGACCTGATGAAGATTGATGGTAAGTGGGTGCTGCTGTGCAACATCAATCCTGGTGGTCCCTTCGGTGGCTCGGCAACCCAGTACTTTGTGGGCGATTTTGACGGCCACAAGTTCACTTGTGAGTCAATGCCCAAGGTCACCAAGTGGATGGACTATGGCAAGGACCACTATGCCACGGTATCGTTCTACAACGCGCCCGCTGGCCGTCACGTGGTAATCGCGTGGATGTCCAACTGGCAGTATGCCAACCAGGTGCCCACCCGCCAATTCCGCAGTGCCAACTCGATTCCCCGCGACCTGGGCCTGTTCACCGATGGTGAGGAGACCTACGTCAGCGTGAAGCCCTCGCCCGAGATGCTCGCAGCCCGCGGTGCCAAGGTGAAGAAGCCGACCGAGACCTGTGAAATCATCGTGGATGTGAAAAACTCGATGGAACTGACCCTGTCCAACGCCAATGGCGAACAGGTGGTGATGACCTATGATGCGGCCAAGCAGACCTTTGCGATGGACCGCACCGCCAGCGGTGATGTTAGCTTCAGCGAGGCTTTCCCCGTTACGACTGTCGCTCCCACCCACGGTGCCATCAAGCAGCTGCGCATCTTCGTTGACCGCTGCAGCATCGAGGCCTTTGATGCCGACGGCAAGATGGCGATGACCAATCTCGTGTTCCCCAGCATGCCTTACACCAACATCAAGGTCAAGGGCGGCAAGGCCACGATTTACCAAATCAACTATTAGCCTTTAGCTATTAGCTTTTAGCCGAATACTAACAAATTAAAACTAAATAACAATGGCAAAGACAAATAAAATCGCGATCATCTCGGTCATGCTGTGCTTCTTCTGCATGGGCTTCGTTGACCTCGTGGGTATCGCCTCCAACTATGTGAAAGCAGACCTCGGCCTCACGGACAAGGTGGCCAACATCTTCCCCTCGCTGGTGTTTTTCTGGTTCCTCATCTTCAGCGTTCCCACGGGTATGCTGATGAACAAGATCGGCCGAAAGAAAACGGTACTGCTGTCGCTGGTAGTCACCATTCTCTCACTGATGATTCCGCTGTTCGGCAACAGTTTCGCAGTGATGCTCATCGCCTTCTCGTTGCTGGGCATCGGTAATGCACTGATGCAGACCTCGCTCAACCCGCTGGTATCAACCGTGATGGGTGGAGGCAACCTGGCATCGACGCTCACTTTCGGCCAGTTCATTAAGGCCATCGCCTCGTTCCTGGCACCTTATCTGGCCATGTGGGGAGCCACGCAGGTGATTCCCAGCCTGGGTCTTGACTGGCGTGTGCTGTTCGCCATCTACTTTGTAGTAGGTACCTTCTCAACAGTTCTGCTTGCAGTTACACCCATCCATGAAGAGAAAATCGAGGGCAAGCCTTCGACCTTTGTGGAATGCTTCAAGCTCTTGGGTGAGCCCATCGTGCTGCTCTCGTTCCTGGGCATCATGTGCCACGTGGGCATCGACGTGGGTACTAACACCACCGCTCCCAAGATTCTCATGGAGCGTCTGGGCATGACACTGAACGAGGCAGCATTTGCCACTTCGCTCTACTTCATCTTCCGTACCATCGGTTGCTTGACCGGCTCGTTCTTCCTGCGCGTGCTCAAGATGAGAACGTTCTTCATCATCAGTGTCATCATGATGGCTCTGTCGATGTGCGGCCTGTTCTTCGGCCACGAGAAGTGGATCCTGTACACCGCTATTGCACTCGTGGGTTATGGTAACTCCAACATCTTCTCGATGTGCTTTGCTACGGCTCTTGAGTCGATGCCCAAGAAGCAGAACGAGGTGTCTGGCTTGATGATCATGGGCCTGTTTGGCGGCACCATTTTCCCACTGCTCATGGGCTTTGCCAGTGACGCTGTTGGGCAGGCTGGTGCAGTGGCAGTGATGGCCATCGGCGTGATTTATCTCTTTACATACATCAAACAACTCAAAACCGCATAAACCATTATGGCAGACAAACGTTATGTAGTGGGCCTGGGCGAGGCCCTGTGGGATGTCCTCCCCGAAGGTAAGAAACTGGGCGGTGCCCCCGCCAACTTCGCCTATCATGCCGGGCAGTTTATCGGCAGTGACAACGCTATCGCCATCAGTGCGCTGGGCGAAGACAAACTCGCCGAGGAGACCATCGAGGCCCTCGAGGAGCATGGCCTCAAGTATCTCATGCCGCGCGTGCCTTATCCCACCGGCACCGTGCAGGTGACCTTGAACGAGGAGGGAATCCCCACCTACGACATCAAGGAGAACGTGGCTTGGGACAACATCCCCTTCACGCCCGAGATTGAGGAAATCGCAGCCAACTGCCGCGCCGTGTGCTACGGCTCACTGGCACAACGCAACGTCGTTTCGCGTGAGAACATCCACCGTTTCCTCGACGCCACCCCCGACGACTGCATGAAGATTTTTGACATCAACCTGCGTCAGCAGTTCTACAACAAAGAAATCATCCAGCAGTCGATGCGCCGTTGCAACATCCTCAAAATCAATGACGAGGAACTGGTGACCATCGGTCGCATGTTCGGCTATCCTGGCCTTGACATCGAGAACAAGTGCTGGCTCATCCTGGGCAAGTATGACCTCGATATGCTCGTGCTCACCTGCGGCACCAACGGCTCCTACGTCTTCACGCGTGGCCAGATGTCGTTCCAGGAGACCCCCAAGGTTGAAGTGGCCGACACCGTCGGCGCCGGTGACTCGTTCACAGGCTCCTTCTGCGCCGCCATCCTCAACGGCAAGCCCGTCCCCGAGGCTCACGAGTTGGCCGTCAAGGTCAGCGCCTACGTCTGCACCCAGAACGGCGCCATGCCCACCTTGACCCCTGAACTCCTCGCTGCCGCCCAATAAATTGGACACCTAATAATAACGGGCCCGACTGGAACTTCAACAATCCAGCCGGGCCCGTTTTTCATATTATTTGTGTCCGCCCTAAAACCTAAAAAGCGATAAAAAAACAATTATTCAATTCTGTGCGTTGGTTGGGTTTGATGCATTTTGTTTACCTTTTTTCTTTCGACTGACTGAAAAAATCAGGATTTTTGTTTAAATTTGCCACGTCGGAACTTTAGTTGAAATCTGTTTACAGCTCAATCAGTAAGGTGAAACCTCTGACATACTGTTGTTTTGGGCAGCTTTGTTGTTGTCTTGGATGGTATAAAGTTTATTAGCTAATTTGCTGCGCAAGTTGTGAAAATTAAAGGTTTCCGAATTTCTCCTGATGGAGATCAAGTAACTGAATTAGAACCAATAACCATATAAACCAGTCATCATGTATAAGATTGAAAATCATCCTATTCTTGACCTTCCTAAAGAAGAATACGTGGAATTCCAGTTTGAAGGCAGGACCGTTCGCGGCCAGAAAGGCAAAACCATTGCCGCTGCCCTTCATCAGGCAGGCTTGATTGTGCATAGCCACAGTACCACAGGCCGTAATCGCAGTTTGGAATGCGGTATCGGTAAGTGCGGCGCCTGCGAGATGCTCGTCGATGGCCAGGTGCGCCGCATCTGCATCACCAGCGTTGACGGCGTGAAAGAGGTACGCGAGATTCCCAAGGACTACATGCCCGAGGGCAAGGCTCGCACAGCCAGCGAGACCAAGATTTACAAGACCACGGTTGCCATCGTCGGCGGCGGCCCTGCCGGACTGGCATGCCGCGAGCAACTCACGGCGCTGGGCATCCCCAACATTGTGGTGGACAATAACGCTACCGAGGGCGGCCAGTTCAACATGCAGACCCACCAGTTCTTCTTCTTTGAGAAGGAGCAGAAGTTTGGTGGCATGCGCGGTTTTGACATTGCCAAGACGCTTGCCGGCGACAACCATGACGGCATCCTGCTGAACAACACCGTGTGGGACTTGCTCGAGGGTCGTCGCATCGCCCTGAAGAATATTGTCACCCAGGAGGTGAGCTACATCGATGCCGACCATCTGGTGGTGGCTACCGGTGCCGTGCCGTTCATGCCGGTGTTCGAGAATGACGACGTGCCGGGCGTTTATACTGCCGCAGTGTTCCAGAAGATGATGAACCAGGAGCACACCCTGCTGGGTAAGCGCGTGCTCACCGTGGGTGCCGGTAACATCGGCTACCTCACCAGCTACCAGGCCATGCAGGCAGGTGCTACCATCAAGGCCATCATCGAGGGTATGGACCACGAGGGTGGTTTCCCCGTACAGGCCAACCGTGTGCGCCGTCTGGGCATCCCCATCATGACATCACACGTGCTCATCCGCGCTATCCCCAACGATGACTACACCGGCGTTACCGGTGCCGTTATCGCCGAGTGCAAGAATTTCCAGCCCATTCCCGGCACCGAGCGCGTGATTGACGACATCGACATCATCAACATCTGCACGGGTCTGATTCCCGACAACCAGCTGCTCGTGAAGGGCCGTTCGGTATTTGGCCGCAACGTCTATGGCGCTGGCGATGCCGTACGCATCGGCGAGGGCACCAGTGCCGTGCTCCGTGGCAAGCAGGTGGCCTATGAGGTGGCCCAGGAGTTGGGCATCCGTTTCCCCTATGAGGACTATCTGGAGGTTTCCCGCCAGTATATCGACTCGCAGCAGCGTCCTGTGCGTCTGCTCGACCAGCCGCACACCCCTAGCGAGGAGCGCATGGCAGCAAAGCCCTATGTGCAGATCAACTGCCTCTACGGCTTCGCTTGCAACCCTTGTACCTTTGCCTGTCCGCAAGGTGCAATCACCAAGCCCACCACGTCGTCGGTGCCCATGGTCGATTATGACAAGTGCATCGGCTGTATGCAGTGCGTGAACCACTGTCCCGGTCTGGCCATCTTTGGCTACGATAAGCGCAAGAATGTGGTCTTCCTGCCTGTGGAATATGATGTGGAAGAGGGCAAGGAGGTCTTCCTGGTTGACGACAACGGCGCCAAGGTGGGCGAGGGTGTCATCGAGAAAGTGCTCAAGAAGGACAACAAGACCCATGTGGCGCGCGTCCTGGCTACCCAGGCCGACGAGTTGAACAATGTGAAGGGTTTCATCCTCAAGGAGCGCTATCCCGAGCCCCTGAACCTGCGCCCGCTCACTAACCCCGAGGAGGGCAAATCTTTCGTCTGCCACTGCGAGGACGTGGATGTGAAGACCTTGCTCGCTCTGGTTGGCGACCGCAAGTATATCTCCGTTGACGAACTCAAGCACACCACCCGCATGGGTATGGGTCCCTGCCGCGGTAAGCGTTGCGTGTCACGCGCCAAGCAGATTCTGCGCGCCCACGGCATCGAGGTGACTGGCGACAGCACCCCACGTGCACCGCTGGCCAATCAGGTCACCCTGGGCGATGTATATAACGGTGAAAGCAAGGAGACCTTCGTGTTTGAACATGGCTCCGTCATCGAGAAAGCTGAGACCGAAATCCTCGTCGCTGGCGGTGGTATGGCCGGTAGCGCTGCATTCCGCTACTTTGCCGAGGCCGGCAAGCGCGTCATCCTGGTCAACTATGACCGCGGCTCGACGTGGCGCTGCATCGGTGGTGGACGCCCCGCCTTCTCCAACCCCGACATCAGCGACATCGCCATGCACAACCTGGAAATCTTCCGCGACGACCAGCAGCATTGCAACATCGACCTGAAGATGACCCGCAATCCCAACGATAACATCTACAGCCACGCCTTGATTTCAGAGAACTGCTGGCAGGCCACGCCGGGACGCACCATCGAGTATGTGCGCACCGTGGGCAAGCAGCATGGCGGACAAGTGCTCGAAGACTGCGAGGTGCTGCACGTGGAGCGCGCCGGTGACAAATACCGCGTGCTGGTGCGTCGCCACGACAAGCACTATGTGGAATACACCTGTGACCACTTTGTCAACGCCATGGGTTGGGGCTCGGAGAAATTTACCGACATGCTCGGCATCGACACCCAGCTCTATCCTGTCAAGCATCAGGCATTCATCACCCGCCGTCTGCCCAACATGGGTGTCAACGGCGACTCGCTCGACATGATTATCGACCGCCGTCACTACAAGGGCTTCAACGCCGTTTACGGTCAGCAGTTCTTGCACACCGGCCAAATCATCGGTTGCGCGTCACCCGACTGCGACCCCTATGAGGCTCGTCAGAACCTCAAGTACAACAGCCAGGCCTTCCTGAAGATTGTGAGCGAGATGTTTGCCCAGTGGATACCCAACCTGGCATCGGTCGGCTTCCACGCCGTATGGGCAGGCTACTACATCGAGCCGCGTTACATCATCGATCCCGAGGTGGGATTGCTCACTGGCCTGCGCGGACACGGATTCATGCTGGGACAGTACCTGGCTAAGATTTATGTGGACAAGTATCTGGGCAAGCCCGTTCCCGAGTATATGAAGGATCTCGCCATCGGCGGCAAGGGCTTGAGCGAGAACGCCTTCCAGTAAGCAGATAGCCCACATGCCTCGGCTTGAGGCGTCAAGCAAATAAAAAATGCGCTGTATCTCAACCAGGTACAGCGCATTTTTGGTGACGTTATCAATGCCGATGTGTTAGGGTAGGGTGGCAACAGCGTCACTGAGTTGCTGCATCGCTTGAGCGAGGATGCTGCGGGGCACGGCGACATTGAGGCGCATGAAGCCGCTGCCTGCCTTGCCAAACATCGCGCCGTCATTCAGGCCAAGCCGCGCCTTGTTGACAAACAGGTCGATGAGCGCGTCATGCTCCAAGCCCAGCCCCGTGCAGTCGAGCCACACCAGGAATGAGGCCTGCGGCTTGATGGCCGTGACGCCAGGGATGTGGTCGCGGCAATAGTCCACCACCATGTCGATGTTGCCCTCGATGTACTCCAGGCATTGCGCGAGCCATTCCCCGCCATGGCGGTAGGCGGCACGCGTCGCGGTCATCGACAGGAAATTGGGCGCGCTTTGGCAGTTAGTGGTCAGCCAGTTGAAGAAAGGTTTCCTCAGGTCGGGATTCTTGACGACACACCACGAACTCACGATGCCGGCGATGTTGAACGTCTTGCTGGGAGCGCCCATCACCACACCCACGGCACGGGCATCGTCGCTCACAGTGAGGAACGACGTGTGGCGCTGTCCCTTCAGCATCAGGTCGCCGTGGATCTCGTCGCTGAAGACAATGACCTCATAGCGCCTTGCCAATGCTGCCACCTGGCGCTGCACCTCGGCAGGCCATGCGATGCCAATGGGGTTGTGCGGGTTGCACAACACCATCATGCGCGGCCGCTCGTCCCTGAAAATGCGCTCCAGTCCCTCAAGGTCCATCTCGTAGAAGCCGTCGGCGGTTCGCTTCAGTGCGTTGTTGACCACCATGCGGTTATTGCCCTGGATGAGCATCTTGAAGGGGTGATAGACTGGCTCCTGGATAACCACCTTGTCACCCGGACGCGTGAAGTGGTTCAACGCCAGGCCAAATCCGTTCACGATGCCCCCGATGAAGCATACCTCCTCCTCGGTGAACTCCAACCCGTTGCGCTCACGCTGCCAATCAATGATGGACTGCCAGTAGTCCTCGAGCGGCACGCTGTAGCCGTAGATGGGATGCTCGGTAACGCGGTCGGCGAGGGCACGGGTGATGTCGGGGCAGGCGGCAAAGCCCATGTCGGCCACCCACAACGGCAACACGTCGTCACGGCCGAACATCTGCTGGCACATGTCAACCATCACACTGCCGCTGCCACGGCGGTCTATCACGCGGTCAAAGTCATATCTCTTTTCCATAATCTATGCGATTTTAGTCAGGTTTATACCTCACAAAATTAAACATTTCTCCCCAATCAGCCAAATGGCACCCCATTTTTCCCCTCAAAATAAGACTTTTAGCGGTTTTTATTAATTAGCTGATTAACAGCAATTTGCAAAAATCAGCCATTTTTCCATCAGCAAAAAAACACATTTTTTTCAAAAAAAATCATCAAAATTGTTGGTGGTTCAGAAAAAAGCAGTACCTTTGCAGTCGCAATTGAACAAACGATGACTCCGTAGCTCAGTTGGTAGAGCAATTGACTCTTAATCAATGGGTCGTGGGTTCG
>CADAFP010000073.1 GCA_902787185.1 uncultured Bacteroidales bacterium
TATGGAAAAATTACTACCCGTATTATGAGGATGTCAGCATTTTGGATTAACTTTGCCGCGCACCAACAATGGCGGCGATGCTTTAGACCGTCAACAAAAAGTCTGTGGAGCAGACTTTAGCACCAACAATGACGGCTCAGCATTACCCGTCTATTGGAATATCGAGTGATAAATCTGTAAACTTTTTTCAGGACGATACAATCTGTGTTAATCCGTGTAATCTGTGGACAGATTCGTTGTGGGTAGGGGTTAGGCGACGAAGTCGGCGATGAGGTCATGGACCTCATTGACGGCTGTGTCCAAGTCGTCGTTGATGACGGTGTGGTCAAATTGCGGGCCGATGGAGATTTCATACTCCGCTTTGTCCACGCGGGCCTTGATGTCCTCCATGCTGTCGGTGCCGCGGTTGATGAGGCGCTGTCGCAGCACTTCCACGCTTGGCGGCTGGATGAAGATGCTGATGGCGCGGTCACCATACATCTTCTTGACGTTCACGCCGCCCAGCACGTCGAGGTCGAGCACCACGTTTTTGCCCATGCTGGTAATACGTTCCACTTCGCTCTTGAGCGTGCCGTAGAAACGTCCCTCATAGACCTCTTGGTACTCCACCAGTTCATCGTTGGCAATCTTCTGCTTGAACTCGTCGAGCGTCAGGTAGTAATAGTCCACACCATGCTGTTCCTTGCCACGACGGGGACGTGTGGTCGCCGACACCGAGAAGGCCAAGCGTAAAGATTCGTCCTGCATGACGTGGCCGATGATGGTCGATTTGCCCGAGCCCGATGGCGCCGAGATGATAATGAGTTTGCCTTGTTCCATTATTCGGTTGATCAGTTCTCTATAGCAGCTATAGTAGTTATAGTAGTTATAGTAGTTATAGTAGTTATAGTAGTTATAGTAGTTATAGTAGTTATAGTAGTTATAGGAAAGTCACTCCTAACTCCTAACTCCTAATTCCTAACTATTAAAACGTGTACTTCAGGCCCAGCACCGTCACCGACTGGTTGAAGTTCTTCATGATCTGGAAGCGCTCCTCGGTGAAGAAATGCAATCTGTCTTTAATACGGTATTGTGCACCCAGGCCCACATTGGCACCGCAACGGTCGGTGGTAACATCGCCACCGGGGGCATCTGCCATGTAATGGCCATAGGTAAAGCCAACAAGCGGATAGATAGCAAAAGATTGGCTTGTGGGAATGATGTAATGCACGTTCATGTTAACGTTTAGGGCGCTCAGACCGTCATTCTTGAAGAAATAGATGAACTCGGGAGCGATACGCCAGTTGGTGATAGGCTCGATTTGCACTTGTGCGCCGAGGCCTGCCATGGAATGCTTGGAAGCATAAACAAACTGTGCTCCAGCCGAGATGTCACCCTGTTCAGCGTGAACGTTAATAGTAGCTGCGATAGCCATGATGGCCATAAAAATGTACTTTTTCATCTTTCTGTCTATTTATCTATTAATGTTGTTATACTCAAAAATAACCTAAAACCTAAAGCCTAAAACCTAAATCAAAGCACATTCAGCACCTGCTCCTTGATTTGCTCCAAGTGGTCCTTCATGCGGACCACCAAGTTTTGCAGGTCGGCTTGATTGGCCTTGGAACCCATCGTGTTCACCTCTCGACCGATTTCCTGGCTGATGAAGCCCAGTTTTTTGCCTTGGCCGGGTTCGTCGCTGTGCATCGTTTGCAGGAAGTAATTCAGATGGTTCTGCAAGCGTATCTTCTCCTCGGTGATGTCGAGTTTCTCAATATAATAGATGAGTTCTTGCTCAAAACGATTCTTGTCATAATCGACCTCTTTGATTTTGGCAAGCGAGTCCAGGATGCGGGATTTGATTTTCTGGATGCGAGTCTCTTCGTAGCGGGGCACTTCGTTGAGCAATTCCTGGATGGCTGCAATTTTCTCCTCAAAGAAAGCGGCTAATCTCGCGCCTTCTTGGCGGCGGAACTCAATCAGCTGTTCGGTGGCTTGGGCAACAATGGCCTTGACGATTTGGAGTTCTTCCTCATCGGCCTCGGTGGCTTTGGCGTCGGTCTTGAGGGCATCGGGCAACCGCAGCAGTGTCGCGTACCAATCCTCGGGCTGCGGCAGGTTGAGCCGTGCCGCCATATCCTCGACTTGCGCCTTGTATTGCTCGAGCATCGGGATGTTGATGGTTCCTGACGGAGCGCCCTCGATGGGTTCGCAATAGACAAACAAATCAATCTTGCCTCGCAATAGCGCCTGTGACACGTGGTTGCGAAGCTCCATTTCAATCTCGCGGTGGCTTTGAGGTGTACGCACCCCAAAGTCCAGTTGTTTGCTGTTCAGTGACTTGACCTCGGCGGTGATTTTCTTGTTGTTATAGACCTTTACCGCCTTGCCAAATCCGGTCATCGATAGTATCATAGTCAATAAGATTTTTCTCTATATTCCGCAAAATTACAAAAAATATCTTTCCTAACGCCATCATCCTCTCGAAAATGTCAATTATCGGCTTTCGGCTTGCACATTCCGCTAAAAAAATATATCTTTGCAGATTGTTCATCTATGAATTGTGATAAAACTAAGATATGGAGAACTCGACATTAGCAATCGTGGTTCCTTGTTATAACGAGGCAGAAGTCTTGCCGCAGACCAATAAGCAGTTGTGTGCCTTGCTTGATGAGATGATCGGCAAGCGACTGGTGGGTGATAGCAGTTACGTCATGTATGTCGATGACGGGTCTCGTGACCGCACCTGGGAAATCATTGCCGAGTATGCAGCAGCCAGCAGTCATGTGCGTGGCCTCAAGTTGGCAGGCAATGTTGGACATCAAAATGCCCTCATGGCGGGACTGGACACCGCGCGTCAGGATGCTGATGTTACCATCTCGATTGATGCCGACCTTCAGGACGATATCAGAGCTATCCCCGAGATGGTGAAGAAATATAACGAGGGTTGCGACATTGTCTATGGCGTTAGGAGTAAACGCACGACCGACTCTTTCTTCAAGCGTACTACGGCTCAGATGTTCTACAAGTTCATGACCAATATGGGCGTGAAGTCGGTGTACAATCATGCCGATTTCAGGTTGATGAGTCTGCGAGCAGTGAATGCTTTGTGCCAATATGAGGAGCGCAACCTGTTCCTGCGTGGCCTGGTACCCCTGCTCGGCTATAAGACCGATTCGGTCTATTATGACCGCCTCGAGCGTCAGGCAGGAGAGAGCAAGTACCCGTTGAGCAAGATGTTATCCTTTGCCATCGACGGCATCACTTCATTTAGTGTCAAGCCCTTAAGGCTTATCTTTGATTTGGGCGCACTCTTCCTGCTCATCAGTTTGGGCATTTTGGTGTATGTGATTGTGGCTCTGTGTCAAGGCCGTGGCGTGCAGGGTTGGGCATCGTTGATGCTTTCCATTTGGTTTGTGGGTGGATGTATGCTCATCTGCCTCAGTGTCATTGCGGCTTACATTGGGCGCATCTACACCGAGGAGAAGCACCGTCCACGATACAATATCGAGAAATACCAAAAATGATATGACAGATACTAAACCATCGTCTTTCACCTTAGTACCCAGCCCGAGCGACATCCGTCTGTTTTTGACTGATGTGGACGGAACGCTCACCGACGGCGGCATGTACTATGGTAGCGACGGCACCGAGTTCAAGAAGTTCAATACCCGTGACGGCATGGGGCTGCAGATGCTCCAACGAACGGGTGTCAAGGTGGGCATTGTCACTAGCGAGAATATCGCCATCAATGAGAACCGTGCACGCAAATTGGGACTGGATTATCTCAAGCAAGGCGCACGGGATGGTGGTAAGCTGGCGGCTACCCGCGAAATCTGCGAGGAGATGGGCATCACCATGGAGCAGGTCGCTTATATCGGTGATGACGTGAACTGCTTTGACCTGCTGTCGGCAGTGGGGTGGGCGGCATGTCCCGCCGATGCCTGTGAGAAGGTGAAGAAGATTCCCCGCATTCTTGTCCTGGAGCGACGCGGCGGTGACGCCTGTGTGCGCGAGTGGATTGACATGATTCTGGCAAAGCAATGAACAGCGAGGGCATCGATAATCAGAACCTGAAGGAGAAAACCGCCCAAGGATTGTTTTGGGCGTTACTCAGCAGTGGCGGCATCCAGCTGCTCAACCTGATTATTGGTATCTTCCTTGCCCGCCTGCTCTCGCCTGGCGAGTATGGTATTGTGGGTGTGCTGGCCATTTTCACACTGTTGGCAAACAACCTGCAAGAGAGCGGATTTGGTGTCGCGCTGGTCAACATCAAGGACATCAAGCACAACGACTACAATTCAGTATTCTGGTTCAACGTGGGCATGAGCCTGTTGCTGTACCTGATATTGTTCTTGTCGGCTCCGATGATTTCTGCGTTTTTCCATCAGCCTTGCTTGACGTCGTTGTCCCGCTTTGTTTTTCTGGCGTTCGTCATCGCCTCATTGGGCATTTCTCCCAATGCTATGCTTGTGCGGGACCTCAAGATGAAGGAAAAGGCCATTACCTCGCTGTCGGCATTGGTGATTTCAGGCACTGTGGCAGTGATCATGGCGATGAACGGTTTTTCTTATTGGAGTTTGGCAACTCAGCAGATTGTATATAATGTGGTCATCGTCATCGGGCGTTATTACTACACCCGCTGGTGCCCCACCTTCAAGGTGGACTTCGCACCGGTCAAGCAGATGTTCTCCTTCAGTTACAAGGTGCTGATAACCGCTGTCTTGACGACCATCAACAACAATGTGCTGACGGTCATTTTCGGCCGATTGTTCCCCGCACAGGCTGTAGGTAACTACACCCAAGCCAACAAGTGGAACACGATGGCCAATCAGTTGGTTTCCAATACGGTGGCTCAGGTCGCTCAGCCCGTTATGACCCGCATCACCGACGATGATGAGCGGCAGCGTCGGGTGTTTGGCAAGATGTTGCGCTTCACGGCATTCCTGGCTTTCCCCGCCATGTTTGGCTTGGCGATAGTGGCCCCGCAGGTGATACTTCTCGCTATTGGAGATAAATGGGTTAACAGTATCCCGCTGTTGCAGGTACTGTGCATCAGTGGTGCATTCATTCCCCTTTATACGGTCTATCAGAACCTGTTTCTGAGTCAAGGCAAGTCCGATACTTACATGTGGTTGACGATTTCCCAAATTGCCGTCATGCTCATTGCAGTGCTGGCGTGTCACCGATTGGGAATCATGGCGATGGTCATCGCCTTTGCATGCATCAATATCCTTTGGCTTCTGGCTTGGCAGGTGTTTGCGTCGCGACTTATCGGCTACCGTTTCATCACCATGTTGCGCGACCTGATGCCGTTCATGCTGATAGCCCTGGTAGTCATGGGAGTGACCTATCTCGTGACGCGCTTCATCGGGAACATGTACTTCCTGTTGCTGGCGCGCATCATTCTCGCTGCGGCACTGTATATCATGACGATGAAACTGCTGCATGCGCGCATTCTTGAGGAGTGCATTGAGTTTATCCGTTCCAAGAAATCAAATCATCAAAAATAATAAATTGAAAAGACAATGAAAGGCAAAATTTTAGTGACTGGCGGAACCGGCTTTATCGGTTCACACACTACGGTAGAGTTGCAACAGGCAGGTTATGAGGTGGTAATCATCGACGACCTGAGTAACAGTAATCTTGACGTGCTTGACGGTATCGAGCACATTACGGGTGTGCGCCCCGTGTTTGTCAAGGGTGATTGTACCGACCGCAAGGTGGTGCGCAAGTTGTTTGAGGACAATCCCGGTATCGCTGGCATCATCAATTTTGCGGCCAGCAAGGCAGTGGGCGAGAGCATGGAGAAGCCCATCAAGTATTACCGCAATAACATCAACATCCTGCTCAACCTGCTGGAGCTGATGCCCGAATTCGGTGTGAAAGGTTTTGTATTTTCGTCTTCCTGTACAGTGTATGGCGAGCCCGACAAGAATCCTATCACCGAGGATGCGCCCACCAAGAAGGCCACCTCGCCCTATGGCGCCACCAAGCAGATTTGTGAGGACATTATCCACGATGTGATACGCAGCGGCAGCCCCATCAAGGCTATCCTGTTGCGCTATTTCAATCCCATCGGTGCCCATCCCAGTGCAGAAATCGGCGAGTTGCCCAACGGTGTGCCCCAGAACCTGGTGCCCTACCTGACGCAGACCGCCATCGGCGTGCGCAAGGAGTTGAGCATCTTTGGCGACGATTACCCCACGCGTGACGGCTCTTGCATCCGCGACTTCATCAACGTCGTGGACCTTGCCAAGGCTCACGTCAAGGCCCTGGAGCGTATGCTCGAGGACAAGAGCGACGAGGCACTGGAGATTTTCAACATCGGTACGGGCAATGGCGCTTCGGTGTTGGAACTGCTGCACTCGTTCGAGCGTGCCACGGGCGTGAAGGTGCCCCACAAGATCGCACCCCGTCGTCCCGGCGATATTATCCAGATTTGGGCCGACCCCAAGCGCGCCAACGAGGTCCTGGGCTGGCATGCCGAAATTTCCCTCGACGACACCATGCTCAGTGCCTGGAACTGGCAGAAGAAGCTGCGTGAGCGCGGCATCATGTGATGTGAATACGTTGGTTGGTATAAAGTGAGTTAAAGCCAATGCCGAATTTCAATGTTGAAGAGTTAAAGGCCCGTTTCAACCCCGAGGGGTCACCCCTGCGCCGCCAGCAGATGGTCATGCTGGAGATGGCTAAGGTGCTGGACGCCGTCTGCAAGAAACACAAGATACCTTACATCCTGTATGGGGGCACCTTGCTGGGTGCTGTGCGTCATGGCGGTTTTATCCCTTGGGACGATGACCTTGACGTTGCCCTGATGCGCAAGGACTACAAGCGGTTGTTGAAAGTCCTTCCTGACGAATTGCCCGAGCATATCGTCTTGCAGACCAATGATACCGACAAGAATTACTACTATTTCTACGCTAAATTGCGCGACCGCAATTCATTTCTTGACGAGGGCCTGTACGACCATCCGTTCAAGGAGCGGGGCATCTTCATCGACATCTTCCCGATGGACCGCTTGTGGCCGTGCATCCACCGCTTGCCGTTGCAGAGTTATGCCTACACCCTGATCCGTAAGGACCCGACGTGCAGTGAGAAAACGTTGCGCAAGATCAGGATGCTCACCTGGTTTAACCGTCATGTCTCTTGTCCCATCCTCAGGGCCGTCTGCAGGATAACAGGTGCCAAGCCATTGATGCTTGACCTGGGCATTCCTTTCCATCTCATCTATGATATGAACGATGTGTTCCCATTGGCGGAGCACGCCTTTGAAGACACATCGTTTTCAGTTCCGGGCAACTGCCCACATATGTTGACCGATATGTATGGTGATTACATGACGCTACCCAAAGACTTGGACCATGTATATCATCATGTTGAGAAGTTGGAATTTTATGATTGACAAGGCCTTAATGGGTCTTCAGGAACAATTTGCCATACTCGCAGCAGTCAACAAAGCCCACCTTGTGGTGCAGGCGGATTGAGTTGTCCACATAATAGACGGCATAGACCTCTTTTCCCTCTTGTTGCAGCTCACGGCAGGCGGCTTGATACAGCTTGGAGGCAAATCCGCGGCCGCGGTGGCGCTCGTCGGTGATGACATACGAGACGATGCTCACATGGCCCACTTCGGCTCCAGTGCCCAGGTGGGCAGCGACGTGGTTGTCTTCCTTGATGACATAGCTGCGGACAAATCCCTGAGTGAGGCGTTCCCTCATCTGCGTCTTCAGGTCCTCGAGCGAGTAGGCATTACCGATGCCGGCGTCGTCATAGATCAGCTGGGCAATCTCGTCAACGTCATCAAGTGTAGCCCTCGAGATGTTGTCCTGCTCGTCATGACCGTGGTATTCCAGTTTGCCTACGTAACCCAGTTCAGCCTCATAGCCAAGTGATGCAAGCGGCAATTTCAAGGCCTCGATGACCGGCTTGTAGGCGCAAATCTGTGACGGCTTGACGCTGCTGATGACATCGACCACTTCATGGACGTTGAACTCGCCGCGGGCATAGATGTGCATGGCCGTGTGATAGGACAGCATGACGCAGGTCACGCATCCATCCTCCTCTTGAATCCACGTCTTGGTAAATTCACTGTCAGCGCCATACTCGACCAGGTCCATATACAGGTAGAGGCAGCAAGCGTAGTCATTACCGATATACTGGTGGATACGCTCTTGGTCGGCAGCGGTGCATCTCGTTATCATTGTCGGTCAATTAATCTAAAATCCAGTGATTACATTTTGATAAATAAAGGTTCTCAACAAGCATTGAGAACCTTTATGATGAATTTTAAAAAGAACGGGGTTCTTCTTATGCCTCAGCGGCGGGAGCCTCTTCAGCGGCAGGTGCTTCCTCAGCGGGAGCCTCGGCAGCAGCGGCCTCCTGAGCAGCCTTAGCAGCCTCAGCCTCGGCAGCGGCCTTAGCGGCAGCGATCTCGGCTTTCTTCTTGGCTACGGCCTCGGCCTTGGCCTCGTTCTTCTTGGCCTCCTCAGCG
>CADAFP010000074.1 GCA_902787185.1 uncultured Bacteroidales bacterium
GCTGAGCGCTATCCGTCGTGGTTTCAACACCACCATCGCTCCCACCTTCGACAAGATGTTCACCGACACCAACTGTACCTATTGCGGTCAGTGTGTTGCCGTTTGTCCCACTGGCGCCCTTACCGAGCATGACTACACCAACCAGCTCATGGACGACCTGACCAACCCCGACAAGGTGGTTGTGGCTCAGCCTGCTCCCGCCGTGCGTTTCGCACTGGGCGAGGAATTCGGCATGAAGCCCGGTACTATCGTGACGGGCAAGATGGCTACCGCATTGCGCGACCTGGGCTTTGACTATGCATTTGACACCGACTTCGCTGCCGACCTCACCATCATGGAGGAGGGCACCGAGATCCTGCAACGCCTGAACAAGTTCCTTGCTGGCGATAAGGATGTGAAGTTGCCGATCATGACTTCGTGCTGCCCCGCTTGGGTGAACTTCTATGAGCACGAGTATCCCGACCTGCTCGAGTATCCCTCGACTGCCAAGTCGCCCGCTCAGATGTTCGGTGCTGTTGCCAAGACCTACTGGGCCGAGAAGATGGGTATCCCCCGCGAGAAACTCGTGGTCGTTTCTATCATGCCCTGCTTGGCCAAGAAGTATGAGGCTGGCCGTGAAGAGTTCAAGGTGAATGGCAATCCCGATGTGGATTACAGCATCTCGACCCGTGAGCTCGGTCGCCTGATCAAGCGCGCCAACATCGACTTCGTCAACCTGCCTGACAGCGACTTTGACTCGCCCCTCGGCGAATCGACCGGTGCTGGTGCCATCTTCGGCATCACTGGCGGTGTGATGGAGGCTTTGACTCGCCCCTCGGCGAATCGACCGGTGCTGGTGCCATCTTCGGCATCACTGGCGGTGTGATGGAGGCTGCATTGCGTACCGTCTATGAGGTACACACTGGCAAGACCCTGCCGCATCTCGAGTTCAACGAAGTGCGCGGCTTCGAGGGCATCAAGGAGGCCACCATCGACCTCAACGGCTTTGAGCTGAAGGTCTGTGTGGCTCACACCCTGAGCAACGCCCGCAAGGTGATGAACGCCCTGCGTGCCGGTAAGCTCAACTACCATGTGGTTGAGGTGATGGCATGTCCCGGTGGTTGCATCGGCGGCGCTGGCCAGCCCTACCACCACGGCAACATCGAGATTCTCAAGGCACGTGCTGCTGCCGTTTACCGCGAGGACGAGGGTAAGGCACTGCGCAAGAGCCATGAGAACCCCGACATCCAGAAGCTGTACAAGGAGTTCTTGGGTGAGCCTTGTGGCGAGAAGTCACATCACCTGCTTCACACGCACTATTTTGATAAGAGCATTCATTAATCGACACAAAACATCAATAACGATATGAAGAAGAAAGAAGAAATCAAACTGGCGTGTACCGTGGTTCAACAGGTCGAGGAGATCTGCGACAAGCACGGCAATAAGCCCGGTGAACTGATTAACGTGTTGCATGAGTGCCAGGCACTGCACGGTTACCTGCCCGAGGAGATGCAGCGCATCATCGCCCGCAAGCTGGGTGTTCCCGCTTCCAAGGTGTATGGTGTGGTGACGTTCTACTCGTTCTTCACCATGACCCCCAAGGGCAAGCACCCGATTTCAGTGTGCTTGGGTACCGCTTGCTACGTGCGCGGTTCCGAGCGTCTGCTTGAGGAGATCAAGCGCATCCTGGGCATCGAGGTGGGTGAAACCACTCCTGATGGCAAGTTCTCGCTCGACTGCCTGCGCTGCGTGGGTGCCTGCGGTCTTGCTCCTGTTGTCATGATTGGTGAGCACGTCTATGGCCGTCTCGACGTCAAGGACGTTCGCCAGATCCTTGAAACAGTCTCAGCTCAAGACTAATCATTCATCAACACTGATCTTATCATGCAGGATGTCGGTTTCTACAATCGGCATCCTGCTAATTTATGTGAGATTTCTGGTTTTCGGGCTTTGTAAAGTCTTGCAAAAAATGTAACTTTGCAATGGATTTGCTGGCTTGATTCTTTACAGCGTTGAATACCAGCAGGTTGATAATCTCATGTAATCTAATGGATACGCAATACAAGGATAAAATGGAAGGTAGTCATGATGAACCCTCGTTTGGTTTGGCAAGTTCAGACCATATTCAGGTGTTGTGTTGCAGCGGCTCGGCTTGTTATGGCTCGGGAAGCCTTAAGATTATCGACAAACTGATTCATGAGATTGCCGAGAACGGGCTGGGGAGCCGTGTGGATGTGGTGGCAACGGGCTGCTTCGGCTTTTGTGCCAAGGGCCCCATCGTCAGAATCATGCCCGACAACACGACATACGTTCAGGTAAAGCCTGAGGATGTCGAGGAAATCGTTCACTCCCATATCATTGAGGGTAAATTGGTTGAGCGCTTGTTGTATATCGAGAGCACAGCCCACGAATTGATTGATGATGTCAAGCACTGGAATTCTCCACGGCATCTGTCGTTGGACGCCATGCTCGAGGATTACATCTATGAGATTGGCGGCAAGAAATTCTTCTCGGTGCTCTCTTATAAGATTGACGCTGAGAAATGCAAAGGCTGCAGCGCCTGCAAGCGTAATTGCCCTAGCAGCGCCATCGTTGGTGACCTGAGGCATCCCCATCTCATCAATCCCTATAAATGTACCTGTTGCGGCCATTGCACAACCAAATGCCGCTTTGACGCCATTCATGGTCCTATAGGAGCCTTGAGCGAGCGAAACTATGTTGAGGACCTGCTGGTGGATGTCTCTGATCCCGAAAAGATTGTGGTGGCCCAGACCGCTCCTGCGGTGCGCTATGCGTTGGGAGAAGAGTTTGGCATGCCACCCGGCACTATTGTCACAGGGCAAATGATTACCGCCTTGCGCAAGGTGGGTGTGGATTATGTGTTTGATACTGACTTTGGTGCCGATATTACCATTGTCGAGGAGGCCGCCGAGGTGGTTCACCGTTTGAAACGATTCCTGGCAGGTGACCGCAACGTGAAGATTCCCATCACCACCTCGTGTTGCCCGGCGTGGGTGAACTTCTTTGAGAATGAATACCCCGACCTGCGCGAGTATCCCTCAACCTGCAAGTCGCCTGCCCAGATGCTTGGTGCTGTCCTCAAGACCTATTGGGCGCGCCGCATGGGCATCCCCCGCGATAAACTCGTGGTTGTCTCGGTCATGCCGTGCATCTCCAAGAAATATGAATGTGCCCGCGATGAGTTTATCATTGATGGTGTTCCCGATGTGGACTATTCCATCACGACCATCGAGTTGGCTGACCTGATTCGCCGCATGAACATCAACTTCGACCGACTGCGTGACACTGAGTTTGATTCACCGTTGGGCGACTCATCGGGAGCAGGTGCCATCTTCGGCACGACTGGCGGTGTGATGGAGGCTGTTTTACGCACCGTTTATGAGGAATTCACTGGTAAGGAACTGCCTCGTGTCGAGTTTGAGCAAGTGCGTGGATTGGATGGCATCAGAGAGGCGACCATCGACCTCAACGGCTTTGACCTGAAAGTGTGCGTGGTGAACACCCTCGCCAATGCCCGTATCGTTATGGACAAGCTGCGTGCAGGTGAAATAGAGTATCATGTTATCGAGGTGATGGCTTGCCCTGGCGGTTGTATCGGTGGCACAGGCCAACCTTATCACCATGGAGACATCGAGGTCATCAAGGCTCGCCAGCGCGCCATCTACAGTGAGGATGTGGGTAAACGTCTGCGCAAGAGCCATTTGAACCCTGTTATCCAGCGTCTATACCATGAATATCTGGGTGAGCCATTAAAGGGTAGGGCCCACAAACTGCTTCACACCAAGTTTCGCGATAAATCCATCCTTTAAGGCAACGAGACTTTGCCTAAGATACCCTTGATGTGGGCGATGGTGATGCCATAGTTCGTCATCGGCACGCCTTGGGCACGGCATTGTTCCACGCGCTGGAGCATAAAGCGGCGGTTAAACATGCATCCACCGCAATGGATGACCAGATCATAGCCTCTCACATCGTCGGGGAAATCCTTCCCGGCAACAATATCCACCGTCAGTTTTTCTCCAACACGTTTGCGCAACAGGCGGGGAATCTTTTCACGTCCGATGTCTTCGGCAAGGGGTGCATGGGTGCAGGCCTCGGCAATGAGCACGCGTGACTCTTCGGTCAAGCGGTTGATG
Source organism: uncultured Bacteroidales bacterium (assembly GCA_902787185.1). Taxonomy (GTDB): domain Bacteria; phylum Bacteroidota; class Bacteroidia; order Bacteroidales; family Muribaculaceae; genus Sodaliphilus. Next base: position 4,137 of record CADAFP010000074.1, read on the forward strand.
GCAGGGGCGCTTTCCACAAAATACTGGATGTCACCCTTATGGGCTGCCATGAGCACCGAGAAGGAGGTGAGCAGTGTCTCCTGCGGCTTCTTCTGCTCCACGATGTCAAACACCTGTGAGTCGGTGATGATGAGGTGCGGGGGTTCTCGCAGCGAGGCAAGTGCTTGGTCCATGTCCTGGGTAGTGCAGCAAATGGCGATACACCCTTTATCTATCAGGTCACGTAATGTCTGCACCTGTGGCAGGATGAGGCGGCCTTTAGGGGCCTGCGGGTCTTGAGGCATCACCAGCAGCACCGTGTCACCGGCTTTGGCGAGATTACCTGTCAATGACTGTTTTTCGTTTTCAGGCATCAGCCCGGCGAGTGTCTTACGCAACAGGCCGAGTCCTGTGCCTTGCAAAGCGCTCACGGCAATAACGTCACAATTCAGCCGCTTGGCGATGTCGGCGAGTAGGGTAGAGGGTACTTCATTCAGCAGGTCCACCTTGTTCAGGACGGTGACGTAGGGGACATTGGCCTGCTTGAGCAGTCCAGCCCATGCCGATTCGTCGTCGAGCGAGGTGCCATCGGTGACAATGATGGCGATATCGGTCTGTTTGATGACCTCGCGGGTGCGTTCGGTGCGCAGGTCGCCCACCTTACCACTATCGTCAAATCCCGCCGTGTCGATGAGCACACAAGGCCCCAGCGGCAGGATTTCCATCGACTTGCTCACCGGGTCGGTCGTCGTGCCGGGCACGTCGCTCACCAGAGCCGTCTGCTGCCCCGTGAGCGCATTGATTAACGACGATTTGCCCACATTGCGCCGTCCAAACAACGCAATGTGCAGCCGCTCACTCCTCGGCGTCCCGTTCAAACTATTTTCTTTCTCCACCATCAATGATATGCTTTTGAATGGATGATTTCCTGAATATCTACTTCAATGGGTGTGTATTCCACATTTTTAAGCTTAAGGCCAGGGTTCTTTTCAAGCACTTCCCTTGCTTTTACCCAAATGGGATTACCATGGCGGTCTTCCATCACGACAATGCCGTCGTGTAATGCCTCTTCAGTGATCATATCAAGCACAGCCTGATTGCAGCACTCTATAAACCGCTTGTTCTGTTCGGTAAGATATGGAGCGTTATCATCCGTAATCATCGTGTTATCAAATAAATCAAAAGATTCACCTTTCTTGCCCGTGGCAAGTAAAATGTAGGCATTGTCTTCGTAACGGTAGATGTCCCAACGATCAACGATTGGCATGAAAATCTCTTTCAGATTCTTCAAGCCACGATGATACCTGCGAATGACTACATCGTCAGGGACATGATGTCCACCATTTTTTACGCGATGGGCAATTCGTCGTATTGCCATTGCGGGCGAAGGCAAGAAAAAGAATACTAATTCTACTTTATATCCCTTGGCTTGGGCTTGCATCACCAAGTTACGGTAAGCACGTGTCGATAAAGTAGTCTCGATGGCAAATGTTTCGTCTTGGCTAAATAACTCTTGAATTCGCTCCAGCATTAAACGACCTGCTTGAAAAGCCACGCTTTGCGGGTCGAGAGGCGAGAGGCCGTAAGCAATCTCGTCAGCGTTCACCCATTGACGACAATTCAGAATTGTAGGCAGAAAACGTTTTGAAGCGGTGGTTTTACCTGCTCCATTACAGCCAGCGATGATATATAACCGTTTTTCTGCCATGTTTATTCCATATTATAATAACAACAAGGAACAACAATAAACAATAAGAGGGTTGCTCATGTAGTTTATTGTTGTTCCTGTTATTTGATTGATTAGAAGTAGAAGTCGCGCTTGCCGCCGGCGATTTCTTGGATATGTCGGCCGGCGATTTCGCGCACGCGTTCATTTTTGATCTTGGCCAGTTCATTCTCGATAAGGAGATTGCCCTTGGCGACGGTGTCTTCGCTGGCAAAGTCCATGAGGTACTCCTTGAGTGTCATCAGCGCGTTGGGCGTGCAGATGTCACCAATCTTGCCAGCCTTGCACAGTTCCATGAATCGGTCGCCGGTGCGTCCCGAGCGGTAGCAGGCGGTGCAGAAACTGGGCAGGTAACCGATGCTGAGCAGCCAGTTGATGACCTCGTCGAGGGTGCGCGTGTCGCTCACGTCAAACTGTGCCGTCTCGTCGTGGCGCTCCACGGTGGTGTAACCGCCCACGCTGGTGCGGCTGCCGCCGCTGATTTGCGATACGCCCAGGTCAAGCACCTTGGCACGCACGCTCTGGCTCTCGCGGGTGGAGATGATCATGCCGGTATAGGGCACTGCCAAGCGGATGACAGCAATAATGCGGCAGAAGATGTCGTCGGGCAACACATCGGGGAATTCGTCGAGGGTGATATCCTCGGCGGGGCAGATGCGCGGCACGCTGATGGTGTGAGGTCCCACGCCAAATTTTGCCTCCAGGTGCTCGGCATGCATGAGCAAGCCCACAAAGTCATAGCGGTAGGTCGTCAGACCATACAGCACGCCGATGCCCACGTCGTCGCAACCGCCCATCTGGGCACGGTCCATGGCCTCGGTGTGGTAGCAGTAATTGCTCTTGGGGCCTGTGGGATGCAGGGCCTCGTAGTTCTTGCGGTTGTAGGTCTCCTGGAACAGGATATAGGTGCCGATGCCGGCAGCTTTCAGTTTCTCGTAGGCCTCAACCTCGGTAGCGGCAATGTTCACGTTCAGGCGGCGGATTTCGCCATTGCCCACCTTGGTGTCATAGATGGTGTGAATCGACTCGAGGATATACTCCAGCGGGTTCATCACGGGGTGTTCGCCAGCCTCGAGGGCAATGCGCTTGTGGCCCATCTTGACCAAGGCCTCGACCTCGGCACGGATTTCGTCCTGTGACAGTTTCTTGCGCGGAATGGTCTTGTTCTTGGCATGGTAGGGACAATACACGCAGCCGTTGATGCAGTAGTTGGACAGGTACAGCGGGGCGAACATCACAATGCGGTTGCCATAGAAGCGTTTCTTTACATCTTTGGCCAATTGCTCGTAGCGCTCAATCAGGTCGGGCTGGTCGCAGTCGAGCAGCACGGCAGCCTCGCGGTGGGTCAAGCCCTTGCACAGGGCGGCTTTATCGATAATTTCCTCAATCAGGGCACGATTGCTCTTGTTCTTCTCAGCGTAGGATAGGGTTTCCAGTATCTCGCTATCGTCGATGAATTCATCGGCATGATTTGACTTAACGTTATACATGATATTAATGTAGTTATTAGTTGTTTCAACCCGCAAAGATAGTGCAAGCTGAACACAATGACAAGAAAATAAGGATTTTTCTTGCCATTGTTGAAGCGCCGCCTATCTTGCCCGACCGCAGGGAGGGAAAGTTACTACAAATAGACGACAAAGCAACAATATAAATGGTAAAATCATCTATCGTTTTCTATATGTGCGTCCTTATTTGATTATTCATATTATTATTTGTACATTTGCAGAATCAAATAACTGCATTAACCGAAATATGAAGAAACAATTACTTTTTATGCTTTTGGTCATTATGTCGCTCGGCGCGGCAGCCCAGTCGATGTACGGTGATGTCAACGGTGACGGCGTGGTCAACATCACCGACGTTAACGCCGTCATCAGCATCATCCTCGACGGTAAGACGATGACACCCGCCGCCGACGTCAACAGCGACGGCACGGTCAACATCACCGACATCAACGCGATCATCAACATCATCTTGGGCGGACAGCCTGCCACTGAGTTGAAGAGCGACGTGTTCCTGCTCACGGCCGATTACAATGATGTCATCACCGATGCCGATACCGTCTCGTTCACCTTGCCCTCGACAGTTCCTGACGCCAAACGGCCCCTCATGGGCAATGTGGTGGTTTCCACTGCCGACTGCACGCCGTTCCCCGACGGCATCATGGCGCGCGTGACCGGCATCGTCCCCGTCGCTGGCGGCTTGCGCTACAACTGTGTGCAGGTGGGTCTAGACGACGTGTTTGACCAGCTGTTCATTGATGTCGAGATTGAGGCCGCTACCGACAGCACTGCTGCCGACAGCCCCTCGTTGCGAGCCCCCGCTCATGCAACAATCTCCGCCGAATTGTGGAACGCCACCTTTGACGCCAATTTCTCGGGCGGCGGTGTTACTGCCACAGCCCATGCCCGCGACAGGTCCATCATCAGGGTGACGGCGAGCAAGACCCGCAACACGCCGTGGTACTTCAACATCAATGTTCGCAACGAGCTGACCAGCAACTTCAATATGAGCGCCGCGAGCTCGGCTGACTTTTACCGCAGTTTCGACCTCGGCAGCCTGACGGTGGGGCGCATCCCCATCCTCTTTATTTATGGCGTGCCCGTGCTGTTCCTCACGCCGCAGCTTACGTTGAAGGGCTATGTCGAGGAGTCGGGTGAAGTGCGTCTCGACTATAGCGGTCACTTCAACCGCACCGACGTGTCGTCCTACACCTACAGCGATGGCCAGTGGAATATCAGTTCGACCTACAACAATGACGGCGGCACCGATGTGGCACAGATCAGCATGAGGGGCTATGCCGGCATCGGCCTAATCCCCGGCCTGAAGTTTGCACTCAACGGCACCCGCAACGGCGTCGGTGTGAGCGTGTCGGCGGGCGTACGCGAGCGCTTGGATTTCGTGTTCGATGCGACGCAGTTTGCCGGCGGCAGGCTCTATGACGCTTGCCGTGACAGCTATTGCAGCACGACCATGCCGTGGCAGGTGTCCCTATATGCCAGCTGGTCGGTACTGGGACATACCGGCGAGGCTTCCACCCCGCCGTTACTCAGCGGTGAACCCAAGATCATGGAAGACCGTTACCTGCTGCCGCTATTTACCACACCAGCCTATAACAAAGGCAATCCCGAAACGACGGCCATCATCAGCACCACTTCCTCTCGTCGGGTGCTGCTACCCACGACGGTGGGGCTGCGCCTGTTTGACGAGAATGACAATCAGTTGAAGTCGTGGCAGCAGGGTTACAGCACGACGGAACTTGACAACGAGCAGCACGCTGTGATGGGATACACCCTCGAGGCAAGTCCTCTTGCTTCTTTCAAAATCGATAAAGAGGATGATGGCGACTGGGTTGACCTGGGCTTGCCCAGTGGCACGATATGGGCGACGCGCAACGTGGGCGCCAGCGTCCCCGAGGACTACGGCGACTACTTCGCTTGGGGCGAGACGGCTCCCAAGGACAACTACGACTGGAGCACATACAAGTGGTGCAACGGCAGCTATAACACCATGACGAAGTATTGCACCTATAGCAGTTACGGTTACAATGGCTTCACTGACGGCAAGACCGAGTTGGATCCGTCTGACGACGCGGCGTGTGCCAATTATCCTGGCGGCCGCATGCCGTCGCCGGAGCAGATTCATGAACTTACTGTCAACTGTACTTGGCAGTGGACTCAGCGCAACGGCGTGAATGGCCGTCTGGTGACTGGACCGAACGGCAACACCATCTTCTTGCCCGCCGCTGGCTACTGCTGGTACGAGTCTCCCAACGGCGTGGGCTCGAGCGGCTACTATTGGTCGCGCGCGCTCATCTCCAGCCACCCGCACTGCGCTTGGAGCAAGTTCAGCAATTCGGGGTACGCGGGCTGGATCACCGGCACCCGCTGCTACGGGTTTACCGTCCGTGCTGTGCGTGTCTCGCAGAATTAATGCACCCTTGACGCGAAAAAACACGCATTCGTCATTCGGCGGTGCGGTGTCCGACTTGGGGGCAAGAACAGGCGGCCACAGGGCCGCCGCCCCCCAAGACGGACGGTGTGCCGCCGACTATATCCTTGAGCCCATACTAACGTGAAAGGGTCGCCTCCAGCGACATTTGACAGTTTGTACTAACCCCGTGTGATTTATTCCACCTCGCTATCGCTCAGCGGAATAAATTACGCGGGGTTATTCAGATAGCCGCCCTTTGGGCGTCTTGTATTCGGTTGTGCATCCGTTTAATCCGCATAATCCCCGACAGAAAACCGAGTGTGGATGCCATCAGAATAATCAGACTCATCAGTTGTTAGTGGTTGGTGTCAGTTTTGCTGACAATGTGTCAGCATGCCCGTGGTGGCATGGGGTTGGCACACGGTTTGCATCTTGTCGGGCGATGACTTGTGTCACGTGGCCATGCTAAGGCGGGGCCGTACAATTAGAACAAACAAACATTAACAACATAAAAAAAGAAAGAGAGATTAAAATTATGGGAAAGATTATTGGTATCGATTTAGGAACGACTAACTCGTGTGTATCGGTTCTGGAAGGCTCCAAGCCTGTTGTAATCCCCAATAGCGAGGGAAGGAACACGACGCCTTCGGTAGTCGCCTTTAAGGATGGCGGCGAGCGCATTGTGGGTGACCCTGCCAAGCGCCAAGCCATTATGAACCCCACGGGTACCGTATTTTCTATCAAACGTTTCATGGGCGAGCAGTATGACCACGTCCTGAAGGATGTGGAGCGCATGCCCTACAAGGTGGTGAACAACGGCAGCAACCAGCCCCGCGTTGAGATTGCCGGCCGCCAGTACACCCCGCAAGAGATTTCGGCCATGATTCTTCAGAAGATGAAGAAGACTGCCGAGGATTACCTGGGCACCAC
>CADAFP010000075.1 GCA_902787185.1 uncultured Bacteroidales bacterium
TTAGGGGTGACAGATTGTGTGTCAATGACTTACTGCCGCCCCGATGGGGTTTGAACGTGCGTTCTCAACGGCTGCAGGGGTTTCACTCGGCTTCGCCTCGTTACACCCCTGCCTATACCCTATACGCCCCTAGCGGGGCTTTCCTCGGACAAATGATTCTTTCCAGTCAAGTTCTTTCATCAGTTGTCATAGAGCGAACGCTCGATGACCAGCGGCATGCGTTTGCGCTTGAATTCCGAGCCGCGATGGCGGGCCAGCACACGTTCCACCGTCTCGGCACTGTAGGCATCGTTCAGGCGCTTCATCGCCTGTGGGTCGTCGCCCTGCTCCAGATAGGTTTTCAGGATGTCGTCCACATCCTCGTAGGTGTGTCCGGGAGCAATCTGCGCCATGTCGCCGCCGGCTGCCACGCCGTTGCCGTCGGTGGGCATGATGTCGTAGGCGGCACGCAGGGCCCGATGGCGCGGGTCGTTCTCATCGGTATACACTTCGGTGAAGAGGTACTTGCACAGTTGGTAGACCTCATGCTTCCACAATCCACCGATGGGGTTGTAGTCGGCCACGTCGCCGTGGATGGTCCAGAAGCCCAGGTTGTGCTCAGTCAGGTTGTCGGTGTCCATCACCAGGCCACCCGTCACCGAGGCGAGATTATAGAGGTATATCATGCGCAGGCGGGCCTTGATGTTGCCCTGTGAGATGGGCGTTGACGCATAGCGCTGCTCACAGGTAGCCTTCAGCAGCAGATACTGGGCTTGCAGGTTCTCCACCCAGTACTCGGTGCAGAAGGCTTGCATGGCCTGCATGGCCGAGTCGTTCTCCTCGATGCTATTGGATGTGCAGGGCAGGCTCACGCCGATGAACTTGAACTGCTGCTCGGGGTGCAACTCCACCACCGCGCGGCAGATGGCTGCCGTCACCGTGGAGTCCAACCCGCCCGAGAGGCCCAGCACCATTGTTTTCAATCGATTATTGATGAGATACTTAGCCGTCTCATTCACCATCGTCTCAAATACTTTCTTATAATCCATCGCTATCATCTTTTATCGGTTTTACTGATTGACAAGAACGGGGTCCATACCTAAAATCTCAGGCTACATCAGGTCGGTCAAGAGCCGCATGAGCCAGCCGCTGATGGCCATATAGATGGTAATACCCACAATATCGTTGGTCACCGTCACGAACGGGCCGGTCGCAATCGCAGGGTCAATCTTCAATCGCTCCAGCACCAGCGGCACCACCGTGCCGAACAGCGAGGCAAACATCACCACCAGGAACAGCGACGCGGTAACGGCTGCGGCGGCGATGTTGGACATCTTGGGGTCATTATCCACCGGGAAGAAGCGGGTGTACAGGAAGATGAGCAGTCCCATCACCAGCGCATTGATGAGCGCGGTGCAGAACTCCTTGAACAAATGCCTGCCCACATGCTTGATGTCCAGGCTGCCGTTGGCAAGACCCTGCACGACGATAGCGCTCGACTGGGTACCCACGTTACCGCCGGTACCGCCAATCAGGGGAATGAACAACGCCAAGCCGGGCAACAGGCGCAGCAGGGTCGCATCGCCCTCGCCGCCGTCCAGAATCATCGCGTTGATGATACCGCCCACCAGGCCGATGAGCAGCCACGGCAAGCGGGCACGCACCTGACGGAAGACGTTGTCATCGGTCTCGATGTCGCCCCAGATACCTGATGCCAACTGGTAATTGTCTTCGCCCTGCTCGCGCACACGGTCGATGATATCGTCGACCGAGATGCTTCCCACCAGGCGCCCGATGCTGTCCACGACGGGCATCGCCACAAGGTCATATTTCTCGAAGTCGAGAGCCACGTCCTCGATATGGGTATCTGTGCGCACGCTGAAGGGGTCGGGCTCCATGACGTGCTTGATCTTGCTGGCCGACGGGTTGGTAATGGTGGTCTTCAAGGGGAAAAGGCCTTTCAGCCTGTTGTCGTCGTCGACGACATAGATATTGTAGATCTCGTCAAGGTCCTCGGCCTGCTGGCGCATCGCCTTGATGCAGTCGGGCATCGACATGTTCTCGTTGACGACAATCATCTCGGTCGACATGTAACCACCCGCGGTATCTTCATCATACTTCAGCAAGTCCACGATGTCGCCCGCCTGCTCCACGTCGTCGATGTGGCTGATGACGTCCTCGCGGTCCTCCTCGTCAAGTTCCTGGATCACGTCGACGGCGTCATCGGCATCCATCTGCTCCACCTGCTTGGCGATTTCCTCGTTGGGCATCAGTTCCAGCAGGTCGGCACGCTGATCCTCATCGAGTTCCACGAGCACGTCGGCGGCCGTCTCGTCATCAAGCAGCAACATGATAAACAGGGCCTCCTGGTCATTGAGGTCCCCCACCAGTTCGGCAATATCGGCGGGATGCAGGTCCTGAATCTGGCTCTTGACCTGCTCCTCGTCCTTATTATCTATCAGTTCGTTGAGGTTTGACAGATACTCCTCGGTAAATTCCTTCATTGTTCAGTTTTCAATCTTTAGTCCTTAGTGATACTAACACCTAATCTCTCATCGATGACGCGAGGCGCGTCAGGGCGACGAAATCGTCAACACTCAGTTGCTCGGGACGTTGTCGGAACACGTCGCCCTCCATCAGCGACGGGTTGGCACCGAAAATCGGCTTCAACGAACTGCGCAGCATCTTGCGGCGCTGGCCAAACGAGAGTTTGACGATGTTCTTGAACAGGCGCTCGTCAACGCCCAGGTCGGTCACCGCATTGCGCGTCAAGCGGATAACGCCGCTCTTGACCTTGGGCGGAGGGGTGAACACATGCTCGTCGACGGTGAACAGGTACTCGATGTCATACCACGCCTGCAGCAGCACCGACAAGATGCCGTAGGTCTTGCTGCCCGGCGGCTCGGCGATGCGCTGCGCCACCTCGCGCTGCAGCATGCCGCTGCAACAGGCGACCTGGTCGCGGTAATCCAGTACCTTGAAGAAAATCTGTGTCGAGATGTTGTAGGGGTAATTGCCTATGACACAGAACGGCTGGTCTCCATAGAGCCGCTTGAGGTCCATTTTCAGGAAGTCCTCGCCGATGATGCGGCCATGCAGTTGCGGGAAAGCGGCCTCGAGGTAGTCCACACTCTCCTGGTCGAGTTCGACGACCGTCAGGTCCAGCCCCATCTCGAGCAGGTATTGGGTGCGCACGCCCATGCCGGGACCCACCTCGAGCACCGGCAAGTGCTTGAAGTCGTCCAGCGTGTGGGCGATGCGCTCGGCAATCGACAAATCCGTCAGGAAATGCTGCCCCAATGACTTTTTTGCTCTAACTTTCCGCATATTTTGCCATTTATTGTTAACTTTGCACGCTCGAGACGTGCTCTTGTAATGTGCAAAGATAGCATTTTTTTGCCGACCTGCCGCTACGAGCATAAGTTTTTAACGCATCAAGAGAAGAAAAACGTGAAAAAGACCATATCCTATCTCGTGAAATACGGCATCCCCCTCGCCATCGGTGTGGGGCTGATGTGCTTCCTGTACAAGAACGTGGACATCGACGCCATGATGGCAACGCTCAAGACCGACGTCAACTACTGGTGGTTCATTCCCGTGGCCGTGGTGAGCATCCTGAGCCACGTCTTCAGGGCCATGCGCTGGCGCCTCCAACTCAAGGCCATCGATGTGAAGCCCTCGTTCAGCGCCGTGCTCAACAGCATCTTCGGCACCTATGCCGTCAACCTGGCCTTCCCCCGCCTGGGCGAGGTGTGGCGTTGCGGCTACATCGCCAATCGACAGAAGGCCTCGGTCACCCAGGTCATGGGCTCGATGGTGGCCGACCGGTTGACCGACACGCTCACCGTGCTGCTGCTCACGCTGGTCTGCTTCCTGCTCGCACAGGGCGACTTTGCCAAGTTCTTTGATGCCTATCCGCAGATGAAGGAGAACTTCCTCAGAGTGGCCAGCGACGGACGCATCTGGTTCGGCACGGCCATCGTTATCGTTGCCATCGGCTGGCTGCTGGTGATGAAGACCGAGAACAAGATCATCAAGAAAATCCAACTGATGGCCCGCAACCTGTGGGAGGGCTTCGCCGCCATCACCCGCATGGACGGCAAGTGGTGGTTCCTGCTGTTGACTATCCTCATCTGGGGATGCTACTTCCTGCAGTTGTACCTCGCCTGCAAGGCCTTCTCCTTTACCAGCCCGCTGAGCCTGCTCGCCGTGCTGGCGATGTTCGTCTTCAGCAGCATCGGCATGGGTGTTCCCACCAACGGCGGACTGGGAGCCTGGCACCTGGGCATCATCTTCGGCCTGTCGCTCTACGGTGTCGGCGTCTTCAGCATCGACAATCCCGACCCGCGCGCACAGACGTTTGCCATGCTCGTGTGGGGATTCCAGACGCTGCTGCTCATCGTGCTGGGCATCTACGCCTTCGCCAGCATGGCCGTTGACCGCCGCCGCATCGAGAGCGGCAAGACCGTGGTCGACACCACCAACGACGAAATCAAACTCTAAACGATAAACCCGAAACAACTATGGACGACAATTTTGACGATTATTTCACCGACGACCACGTCCCTGAGGAGAACAAAGCCAACCACCAGGAGACAGAACAGGAACGGGAAGAACGCGAAATCAAGGAGGCGACCATCGAGCGGCGCGGCAACTCGGTCAAGTTGCTGCTCACCCTGATCATCATCGCCATGGTGCTGTTCCTGGGATGGTGGGTGTGGCAGTACTACTTCCACCCCTACCGTGTCAGCCAGGAGAAAGGATGGATCATGAAAGTGAGCAACGAGGGCTCCGTTTTCCAGACCTATGAGGGAGAGATGATCACCGAGTCCTACATCGAGGACACCCTCGTGGCCATGACGAGCAACTTCCTCTTCTCCATCCCCGCCGACAGCATCACGCGCGAAGCCATGCGCTATGCCGCCGACGGCAAGCGTGTCGTTGTCACCTACAACGAGTACAAGGGCAAAGTGCTGTGGCGCGGCAACACCAAAATCCTCGTCACCAAAATCGAGCCCGACTCCAACCTGATCAAATCCAACCCATACAAGCAGGAGTCTGCAGAGCCTGCCGCCAAGTGACGACAGCGCATGCAAAAACAACAAACAGGCTGAATCGCCAAACGATTCAGCCTGTTTTATCATTAGTGTATCAGAGAGAGGGGCTGCAACGCAGACGCCCTCTAAACACTAAACCCGGCGATAGAGAATCAATCCCAGGAGCCTTTGAGTACGCGGTTGATCAGTGCGGTAACATCATCGATGTCAACACTGCCGTCACCCGTCTCGGTGTTGCAGTCGGCTGCATCGGCATTGTAGGTCACGTCCTTGCCCAGCACAACATCAATCAGGCGGGTCACGTCGTCGATGTCCACGTCACCGTCATCGTCCACGTCGCCGCGCAGGTAAGCGGGAGGCGCAACATATTTCTCCCATTTAACGGGTTCGAACACCAAATTGTCGCCTGACTTCCAAATGATACCATAGATGTTGTAACTGCCCGTGGCGGGCTGATTTCCTGTTCCGGTCAACGAAATGTTCGTGCCGTCGGGCAACGGAATTGAGCGTATCGGCATGAAACCCTTGCTCACGTTCTCAACCCAAACATAGGCGTTGAGCATGCTCTCTTCGGGGAAAGCGGTGAGTTTCTGGGGAGCAGCCAGTTCGGCATTGGTCTCACCACTAGCGCTGAGGTCTGAAGCATCGATGAACTTCACCCAACCGTTATTGCTGGTCTTGGTGGCATTCCAGCCCTGGCTCAGCACCTGACCGTTTTCAAAGACGGCGAGGCTGTCGACAATCTGGCCATAGCCAGTCTCGTCGCGCAGGTACACGCTACCCTTCCAGCAGATGGTTACAACAGCGTCACCGTCAAAGGTAAAGGCCTCGTCATCGGTCAGAGCGTTTGCCTGTGCGAGGGTTTCAATTTTCTTGGTAAAGGTAACGGTCACATACTCGCTAATTTCGTTGCCCTTGGTCGAGTAGGCGGTCAGCGTTGCGGTCTCGGTGAGGTAGATGGGGCCATTGTAATAGTTGTGAACGCCCTGATCTTCCTCGGTGCCATAGAACCAGAAGATGGATGCGTTCTGGGTGGCGCAGCTCAAGGTCACCTCGAGGCTGCCGGTGAACTCACCGCCATCGGGGTTGAACACGGGAGCAACAAGCTCGGTCACGGGCTCAGCATCCTCCATGGTGATCTCCAACTTCTGGATACGGCGATGGCCACTGGTGCCATCAATCGTGAACAGGACTTCGGTGGAGGGGTCTGAAGAACCAATGGTCCACTGCTTACCGGCTTTGTTGTAGTTGCCGGGGGTGGCAAAGATGTCATTGCTGCCCTCACCCGACAGGAAGGTGAAGTCAATCTTCAAGAGATTCTGAGGGGCCTTAATTTTCATCGTGTTACCGCCATACAGACGCAGTGCGCCGCCAGAGGTGTTGGTGTAATAGGTCGGCTTGGTGCCGCCAGTTCCCTTGTCAAAGGTCAACGACACATCATCGATTGTGAGTTCAGTGACCAAGGTATTGGATTCCCAACCCTGGTCGTTGAAGTCAACAACGACAGTCGTGTCTGCCCATGCCGACATCGTCAGCAGAGCCACAAAAATGAGTGAAAAGATTTTCTTCATAATGACTTAATTCTGAAATTAATATGGGTTTTTAAACACGAATAAACATTTTTAGGAGAATTTCTCTTTGCGCTGCAAAATTAACCACAATCAAGGACATAAACAAATATTATTTAAGGAAACAGCAAAACTCCATGTTCCCGAATAGCCGGTCAACATCCATATCATTGCTGAAGCAAAATGAATTTTTCTGCCAAAATGTCATATTTTAACATTACTTGTGTGTCAGTTAACGAAAAAGCATTGTATCTTTGCAGCCCGATTAATGAGAGAAACAATGGAAGAAAACATAATAGAACAAGACAAACCACAAGAACTTCAAGGTCAAACCGAGCAGCCCCAAGCCGAGCAGGCACCCCAGCCCATCAAGCCCGACATCCTGGACTATGACGACATCCGCAAGATGGCCCCTTTCTTTGACGGAAAGCCCAAACTGGTCAAGTGGCTGTTCCACTTGCTCGACATGGACGACGCCAACTGGATCCATGGCCACAATTGCCACACACCGGGTGTGCCCTTCTGCACCGGAGTGCTCAAGGACCTGAATGCCACCATCACCTACGACAACGGCGAGGTGCTCGACAACCTGCCCGAAGGTCCCTTCATCACGGTGACCAACCACCCGTTTGGCGCCGTCGACGGCGTGATGATGATCCACATCATAGGCACCCACAGGCCCGACTACAAGTTCATGGTCAACATGATACTGAGCAAAATCGGCGGCATGATGCCCAACTTCATCACTGTCGACGCCCTGGCCAGCGACGACCCCGCCAAGCGCGCCGTGTCGATGCAGGGCATCAGCGAGTCGCTCAAGCACGTCAAGGCAGGCCATCCGCTGGGATTCTTCCCCGCCGGCGCCGTGAGCAAACTCACGTGGAAACTGCGTGTCGAGGACCGCGAGTGGCAACCCGTCATCATGCGCCTGATCCAGAAACTCAAGGTGCCCGTCATCCCCATCTACATCCACGGGCACAACAGTTGGATTTCGCTCGTGATGGGCGCCATCAGTTGGAAACTCAGGACGCTGAGACTGCCCGCCGAGATGTTCCGCCGCAAGAACTACAACTTCCGCGTCAGCGTGCATGACCCCATCATGCCCGAGGACTACGCACAATACAAGACCCCCGAAGAACTGGGTGTATTCCTGAAGAACGAAACCTATAAAATGAAGAAATGGCAACACGAATAACCGATAATGACATACGCGCACTGAAACTGCGCTTCGGCATCGTGGGAGAGTCGCCCGCGCTGATTGCCGCCATCCGCCGCGCCATGCTCGTGGCGCCCATCGACCTGAGTGTGCTCGTCATTGGCGAGAGCGGCTCGGGCAAGGAGTCGTTTCCCAAAATCATACACGAGAGCAGCCCCCGCAAGCACAAGAAGTACATCGCAGTGAACTGCGGCGCCATCCCCGAGGGCACCATCGACAGCGAACTGTTCGGCCACGTCAAGGGGTCGTTCACCGGAGCCATCGTCGACCACAAGGGATACTTTGAGGAGGCCGACGGAGGCGTCATCTTCCTGGACGAAGTGGCTGAAATGCCCATGAGCACCCAGGCGCGACTGCTGCGCGTGCTCGAGAACGGCGAATACCTGCGCGTGGGCGACAGCACGGTGCGCAAGACCAACATCCGCATCGTCGCCGCCACCAACAAGGACATGCTGCAGGCCGTCAAGTGGGCGACAGCACGGTGCGCAAGACCAACATCCGCATCGTCGCCGCCACCAACAAGGACATGCTGCAGGCCGTCAAGGACGGCAAGTTCCGCGAGGACCTGTATTACCGCCTCTCGACGGTGCAGATCAACGTGCCGCCACTGCGCGACCGTGGCGACGACATCGTGCTGCTGGCCCGTCTGTTCCTGCGCAACTTCATCAGCCAGAACCGTACCGCCGAGGTCACCCTCACCGACGATGCCCAACGTCTGCTCAAGTCCTACCACTGGCCCGGCAACGTGCGCCAGCTCAAGAGCGTCATCGAGCAGGTGGCCCTGTTTGAGAGCGGCAACTCCGTCGATGCGGCGACGCTGCGCCAGTACATGCCCAGCACGCGCGAGACGGCGCTGACGGTGCAGTCGCAGCCCAACTTTGACTACAACGCTGAGCGTGAGCAGCTGTTCACCCTCATCCTGTCGATGCGCGCCGAGATTGAGAGCATCAAGCAGCGCTTGGACGGCGTGGGTCCCACGTCGCATGTGTCATCGACGGTCCACGAGCTCAAGCGCGACACCAACCCCTATCTGGACATGGGTAAAGCGGGCTCCGACATGAACATGGCGTCGCCCTACCGCAACATGCAGAGCGAGGCCCAAGACCTGGGACACGTTGATGAGGTGGCTCCCATGGACGTGGAGGGCGAGACGGTGAAGACGCTCGACGAGACCGAGCGCGAGACCATCGAGACGGCCCTGCGCCGCAACAACGGGCGCCGCAAACTCACTGCCCAGGAGCTGAATATCTCGGAGCGCACCCTGTACCGCAAGATTAAGCAATATAACCTGGAACGGCAGTGAAGCGGCTTCTCGTCATATTAACGCTTGTGGTGGCGGCCATCGGCTGGCAGTCGTGCGTGCCCCGCTATACGCTCAACGGCGCGGCCATCGACTATAGCGTGTACAAGACCATCTCCTTCGGTGAGTTCCCCATCCGTGCCGCGCTGGTCTATCCTCCGCTGCAGCCGATGTTTGAGAACCGCATGACCGACATGATTGCCCAGCAGACGCGCCTGCGCGTCATCGACGGAGGCAATGCCGACCTGCACATGGAGGGCGAGATCACCAACTACCAGCTGTCGCCCCAGGCCGTCGGCGAGGATGCCTACGCCAGCCAGACGCGCCTGACCATCACCGTCAAGGTGAAGTACACCAACAACAAGAACCAGAGTCTGAGCAAGGACTTGTCGTTCAGCGCCTACCGCGACTTCTCGAGCAGCGAATTGCTGGTGGATGTGCAGGATGAGTTGTGTGAACAGATCTGTAAGGACCTGAGCGACCTGATTTTTAACGCGACACTGGGAGACTGGTAGCAGTTAACAGTTAACAGTTAATAGTTAATAGATAACAGTTAACAGTTAACAGTTAATAGATAACAGATATTAGATATTAGATATTAGATGGGCGGATGCCAACTAGGGACTAAGGACTAGAAACTAAGGACTAAGGACTAGAAACTAAGGACTAGAAACTAAGGACTAAGGACTAAAAATGAGATTGATTGAGGATATCAAGCGGGTGGCGGCTAATGAGGACGCCGCGGTGACACGCGAATGGATGGAGCAGGCTCAAGAGGCTGCCCCCTATTGCGTGCTGCCCGCGTTGCTCTACCTCAAGCGCAACGGCGTCAAGGGCAATGAGGATGTGCTGTCAAGGCTGTCGCTCATGTTCCCCGACCGCCATGCGCTCGGCCTCATGCTGGGCGAGGACGCTACTGCCTTGACGGGGTTCTATCCTGCTGAGTCACAGCCCGAAACGCCCGACACTGTCACCACTATCGACCGCTTTTTGGATAATTACGGCAAGACCAGTCCTGCCGAGGTCGAGGCCATCAGCCGTGCCATCTTCAATCCGCAGCCCGATTATGCCGACGTGCTGGCGGCGCAGGAGCAGCAGGAGGGCGGCGTCACCCTCGACAGCCAGGACTCGCAAAACGAACTCATCAACCAGTTCATCGCCGAACAGATGCAGATGAGCGAACAGGCTGCCCAAGTGCCCATCGTTGCTGCCATGGGTGAGGAAGAGAAGGCCGAAATCGCGGCAACAGCCATCGATGAGCCCACCGAAAACGATGACTCGATGCTTACCGAGAGTTTGGCGAAGATGTACATCGCGCGACACAAATATTCACAGGCACTTGAAATTATTGAACGATTAAGTTTGAATTATCCAGAAAAAAGTATTTACTTTGCAGACCAAATTCGATTTTTGGCCAAATTGGTCCTAAATGAGACACTAAACGACAAAAAATAAGAAAAAAATGAACATTTACGCTATTTTTGCAATTCTGATCGTGATCGCATCGATTCTGTTGGTCGGTGTTATCCTTATTCAAAAATCCAAAGGTGGCGGCCTTGCTGCCAATGTTAACAACTACAACCAGTTCATGGGTGTTCGCAAGACCACCGATTTTGTAGAGAAGGCCACTTGGGGTCTGGCAGCATTCATCTGCGCCCTGAGCATCGCATCGGCTTTTGTTACTGCTCCCTCGATTGTTGAGGCTGCTCCTCAAGTGAAGAAGCTGCCCACCAGCGAGACTCAGGCTCCCAACTTTGGTACTCAGGCCGAGCAGGCACCTGCCGCCGAGGCTACCGCTACTGCACCCGCCGCTACTACTGCTCCTGCAGCTGGTAAGACTCCTGAGGGTGTTACCACGACTACTACCCAGTCGGGTGGCAAGACTGTAACCAAGTCCACCACTGTACTGCCTCCTCCCGTAGACAAGGCACCTGAAAAGAAGGAGAAGGGTAAGTAATCCCAGGCCTGCATCTTAAACCAACCATCTAAAAGGATGCGGTAAGGATGTGTCAGCATCACAGCGGCGCAAGACTTACCGTATCTTTGTTTTGATACCGTGTGACATGAAGATGACATTGTTATATATACTGCTTGCTGCCCTGTTCACGGCATGTGGCAGCACGGGAGGGACATCGGCCACTAACGATGCCACGGCCGATACCGTGGCTGCGGCCACCCGCCCCCCATTTGACGCCGACGGGGCATTGGAGCTGACCCGTCAGCAATGTGACTTTGGCCCGCGCGTGCCCGGCACGCCCGCTCATGCCAAGTGCGCCGACTGGCTTGTCGCCACGTTGCAGGCCTCGTGCGACACCGTGATGGTGCAGAGCGCGACCGTGCAGACCGCCCGCTCGGGTAAGGTGGGCATCAAGAACATCTTGGGTGTCATCAATCCCGAGACCAGTCAGCGCCTACTGCTGCTCGCGCACTGGGACACCCGCCCCTGGGCCGACAATGACCCTGACGAGGCCAACCACAACAAGCCCGTCATGGGTGCCAACGACGGAGCCAGCGGCGTGGGCGTGCTGTTGCAGCTCGCCCGTCAGCTCAAGGCCGACAGGCCCGCTCTGGGCATTGACATCCTGCTGGTCGATGCCGAGGACATGGGTGTTAACGAAAACGAGGAGTCGTGGGCTCTGGGTACGCAATACTGGGCCAATCACCCTCATGTTGAGGGCTACAAGGCCTTGTTCGGTATCCTGCTCGACATGGTGGGTGCAGCCGATGCCACGTTCACCCGTGAATATTACTCGGTGCTGAACGCCAGCGGCTTTGTTGACCTCGTGTGGCGCAATGCTGCCGGCAGCCATTTCATCAACTCGCAGGGCGGTGCGATCACCGACGACCACCTGTTTGTGAACCGTGCCGGCATCCCGTGCATCGACATCATCGACATGCGCAGCGACAGCGAGACCGGTTTCTGCCCCGAGTGGCACACGGTGAGCGACACGATGGACGCCATCAGCGTCGCAACGCTGGGCGAGGTGGGGCAGACGCTCCTGAATGTCATCGCCGACATCGAACGATAACATCAGCATTACAGTACTTAACTACTTATCACGAATCAGGTTGCTGGTTCGTGATTTTTTTCGCCTAATTGATGGTGTTTGTCATTGTTTTTTGTACATTTGTGGGCAATAGTCGACATGTATAACCTTTAAAATGATGAACATGATGAAAAATCTAACCCAACTCCTGCTCCTGCTGCTGGCACTGCTGGTGCCGGCCGTTGCCGAGGCCTACGACTTTGAGGTCGGCGGCATCTACTATGATATCAATGGCAACGAGGCAACCGTTGCCCAGTCCCCGGATTTCTCTTATTCAGGCCATGTCGTCATTCCGTCAACGGTCACCTATGGCGGCCAGACATATACTGTTACGGCCATCGGCTACCGTGCCTTCTATTATTGCTCCGGCCTGACGGGTGTCACCATGCCCAACACGATTACTGAGATTGGCGAGCGGGCATTCAATGTGTGTGAGTCATTAACCGAGGTGACCATCCCTAATTCCGTTGTCACCATCGGGCCGCGGGCGTTCTATTACTGTCCGTCGATGACTCGAGCGACCATCGGCAATTCAGTTACCACCATTGGTGACTATGCATTTGGTTTCTGCGAGGCCTTGGCCCAGGTGAATATGTCCAACTCAGTCACCCGTATAGGCGCTTATGCTTTCTATGCTAATGCGATAACGAGTATTGCCATACCGTCGTCGGTTACCTCCGTTGGTGCGTTGGCATTCGAAGGGTGCGACAAGCTGGAGAGAGTGGATATCACCAATATTGGGGAATGGTGCAATATCGATTTTGACGGCATTAATGCCAATCCGGTATATCATGCTAAACACCTCTACTTGAACGGCAATGAGGTAACCGCCGTGATGATTCCGCGAGGTGTAATCACAATCAAGCCATTCGTGTTCTATGGCTGCTTGAGCATAAAAACCGTGATGATTTACAACACCGTCACGAGTATTGGCATGATGGCCTTCACCGAATGCCGTAATATGACAAGTGTGACGATTCCCAATTCGGTGACCACAATCAATTCGTATGCCTTCAGTGAGTGTGTCAGCTTGAAGAGTGTCCAGATTCCCCAATCGGTTACTTCGATTGGGTCGGCAGTGTTCGACGGCACGCGCGACATGACCAGTATGGTAGTGGCTAGCGGCAATCCCACCTATGATTCACGCAACAGTTGCAATGCCATCATCGAGACGGCTACCAATACCTTGATTGAGGGCTGCAATAACACAGTCATTCCCAATACCGTTACCAGCATCGGCCAATTGGCGTTCTCCTACCGTTATAACCTGACGAGCCTCACCATCCCCACTTCGGTCACAAGTATTGGCTCCCAGGCTTTTATCGGTTGCGAGGCTCTGACGAGCATCCACATCCCCGCCTCGGTCGTGAATATCTCCGTTGCACCGTTCGAGTATTGTCCCAATCTGTCGAGCATTACTGTGGCAAGCAATAATCCCACCTACGACTCCCGTAACGACTGCAACGCCATTATCGAGACCGCGACCAATAAATTGATAGCGGGTTGCAAGGCAACAGTCATCCCCAATACGGTCAATATCATTGACCGCTATGCATTTGCCGATTGCGAGACTCTGAAGGAGATGACCATTCCAGGCTCAGTCACATATATCGGCGAGTTTGCCTTTGAAAACTGCAATGGGCTCGAGAGCCTGCACATTCCCGGTTCGGTTACCTACATCGGCAATGGGGCATTCAGTGATTGTTTAGTCCTCAACGATGTGTATTGTGATATCGCTGACCCAACGGCCGTCGAAATGGGAAATTATGTCTTCTCGGGTTTTGGTGAGGAATATGGCGTTTATGATGGCCGCACGCTGCATGTGCCTGCCGGCACCGTTGAGGCCTATCAGGCCGACAGCAAATGGAGTGAATTCTTTGAGTTTATCGTTGAAAATGTGCCCATGGGTGACGTGGATGGCGACGGCATGGTCGGTATTGGCGACGTGACCAACCTGATTGACATGGTGCTGAGCGGCGACGTCACCGTTGCCGACTGTCCCGTTGCCGACGTGGACGGTGACGGCATCATCGGCATCGCTGATGTCACTAACCTCATCGACCAGATTATCAGGGGAACGCATTAAGCGCATGGCCCCCAAGGGCTGTTGTGGAAAAACAACTGTCCTGTTTTCCACATTGGGGAATGCCGTAAAGTCATTAAGGTCGATTGTTGTGTCCATGCAGGCCGAAGGCCTGCACAAGGCCAGCGGCCTTGACTTACACAAACCCCAGGGTGCACAGGCCGGAGGTCTGTGTAGCCTGGGGACTGTCAAGCAGGTAATAACGGTCCCTGAAAGGGGCCACTAACCGCAGCATTTCCTTAGCCTGGATTGTGTGGCCCTCTTCGAGGCCCCATCCCTTTATGCGTTCTTTCCCCATGCCGCACAGACCTGTCGGCCTGTACGCCATGGGGTTATCTCAATTCAAGGCCGCTGGCCTTGTCAAGGTCTTCGACCTTTTCTGTCGGATGAAAACAGCACGGCTGTTCAAGTCGTTTTTCATATAAAAAAAGGACGACTGTTGTCGTCCTGGGCGGAGTGACCGAGATTCGAACTCGGGATACGCTTTTGACGTATACACGCTTTCCAGGCGTGCCTCTTCAGCCACTCGAGCATCACTCCATTCGTCAAAAAAAAACACTTTTTTTTGCTAATTTTGTACCACGATGAACGATAACCGGCTGCAAACATACAGTAACACAGGCGGTGCCGACCATCAGGACCCGCGCGTGAGACAACTCGCGGTGGATGTGCTGCGGTGCTTGCCCTATGACCCGAACGATGACCAGATGCTGGTCATCGTGGCGCTGGCGCATTTTCTGTTGTATGCGCCCGAGCGGTCGGTGTTCATCTTGGGCGGTTATGCGGGTACGGGCAAGACGTCGCTCACTGGAGCCATCGTCAAGGCGCTGCACCAGCAGGGCCGCAAGTCGGTGCTGATGGCGCCGACGGGCCGCGCAGCCCACATCTTCAGCGACTACTCGGGCCACCCGGCCTACACCATCCACCGCAAGATTTACCGTCAGCAGGGTTACGGCATCGATGCCTTTGGCCTTGCCGAGAATAAGCACACCGACACCGTGTTTATCGTGGATGAGGCCTCGATGATCAGCAATGCCAGCGACGGCTCCATCTTTGGCAGCGGTCGCCTGCTGGAGGACCTCGTCGGTTACGTCTATAATGGCATGGGGTGCAAACTGGTGCTGATGGGTGACAACGCGCAGTTGCCGCCAGTGGGGCAGTTGCTCAGTCCCGCCCTCGATGACGGGATATTGCGGTCATTCGGGCTGACGACCTACGGCGTGTTCCTGCAGCAGATTGCACGTCAGGCCGAGGAGAGCGGCATCCTGCACAACGCCACGCTGCTGCGGCAGGCGATGGAAGACGGCACGTTGGGGCGTCCGCACTTTGACCTTGACGGCATGGAGGACATCCAGACGGTGTCGAGCGAATTCCTGCTGGAGACCATCGGCGACTGTTATGACCGCGACGGCATGGGTGAGACCATCATCGTCACGCGCAGCAACAAGCGAGCCACATTATATAATATGGGAGTGCGCAACACCATCCTCTACCGTGAGGACCTGTTGGTGAACGATGACATGCTGCTGGTGGCCAAGAACAATTATTATTGGGCCCGCGATTACGAGCAGTTGGACTTCATCGCCAACGGTGACGTGTGCCGCGTGAGGCGCGTGTGGGGTGACATCGAGCACCGTTATGGCCTGCGTTTTGCCAACGTCACTGTCGAGTTCCCCGACCATGACGGCGTGGAGATGGACTGCAAAATCGTTGTGGACTGCCTGCTGAGCGATACCCCCGCCTTGACCCGCGAACAAGGCGAGCGCCTGTTCAACGAGGTGTGGGCCGAGCTGACGGGCGACAAGCGCGAGCGCTACAAGGCGTTGAAGGAACACCCCTATTTCAATGCGCTGCAGGTCAAATATGCCTATGCGGTGACCTGCCACAAGGCACAGGGCGGCCAGTGGCGCAACGTGTTTATCGACATGGGCGGCATCATGCCCGATGCGATGCAGTCAATGGATTTCTACCGCTGGCTATACACCGCCATGACGCGTGCCCGTGAGCGGGTTTATCTCGTCAACTGGGTCAATGACGTGGAGTAGCGGAGATTATTGCACCTCACATGATGTAAACAGGTGGTTATTGGCGATTCTGAGACGCTGGATTTTGCGTCTCTGCTTTTTTTCACTACCTTTGCGGCTCATTATCAAACTAATTCAAGCAACGATGAAACACAACAGATTATACCGCCTGGGCTTTTTGCTGGTTGCCGTGGGCGCATGGTTGGGAGTGGGAGCATCCATTCCCGCAGGCTACTACAATTCCCTGGAGGGCAAGAGCGGACAAGCATTGAAAGACGCCATTCAGGAGTTGACGCTGCAGCACACCGTGTTGAGCTATTACAGCCTGTGGAGCTACTTTGCCGATACCGACTGCATGCCCAATGACCCCAGCAGGGTATGGGACATGTACAGCGACGATACCTTCTACTTCAGGAGTGGTTCGCGTGCCGCTTACGGCATGAACCGTGAGCACTCGCTGCCCAAGAGCTGGTGGTATGGTTACAACGAGGAACAGGGCTATGCCGCCTATACCGACTTGAATCACTTGTACCCAGCCGATGAGGATGCCAATCTGGAGAAGAACTATTGGCCCTTGGGCGAGGTTTCCACGGTTTTGTTTGACAATGGCGTCACCCGGGTGGGCTATCCGATAAAGGGCCAAGGCGGAGGAGCCACCAAGGTTTTTGAGCCCGATGACCGCTACAAGGGTGATTTTGCACGCACCTATTTTTACATGGCGTGCACTTATCAGCATTATGATTGGAAGTACACCTTCATGATGTTGAACAACTACTGGAAAACCCTTAACGACTGGTCTGTCGAGCTGCTGTGCCGCTGGGCGCGGGCCGATGCGGTGAGTGACAAGGAATTGAACCGCAACGATGCGGTGCAGAGGAGCCAGAACAACCGCAATCCCTTTATCGACATCCCCACGTTGTTTGAGTATATATGGGGCAATCGTCAGGGCGAGGTGTTCTACCTGAGCGAGGCGGGAATGAGTGCCGACACCACGACCTATACCGGCGACCCCGAGCTGATCACGCCCGTGCAGGATGCCGTGCTTGACTTCGGCGAAGTCGCCATCGGCAAATCGCTCGACTATACAGTGTTTATCAAGGGCCGCGGCCTTACCAATCCCTTGTCGGTGCAAATCTACCGCGATGACTACCGGATGTTCAGCATTCCCGTGAGTGTGGTGAGCCGTACGATGGCAAACAGCCCCGAGGGCTATCCCTTGAAGGTGACCTATACGCCCACATCCTTAGGCCTTCACACGTCGCGTCTGCTGATTTCTGACGGTGGCCTGGTGGGCAGCGTCGGCATTGAGTTGCGCGCCAAGTGTGTCGAGGTTCCCCACCTGTCGCAGCTGACGGCGTTGGGTGCCACTGAAATCCACGGCAGCAATTATGTGGCCAATTGGGTGCCTGCCAAAGAGGAAGTGGATTACTACATCATCACGCGCACCGTCTATAACGAGAATAGTGTAGCGTCGCGCACCGAGACGTTTACCACCGAGGACAGCCATATAACGAGCTACCCCTTTGAGGACCGCGAGGCTGGCGAGACTCACACCTATTATGTGCAGTCCTTCCGCCTGGGTTACATCAGCGATCCGTCCAATGTCATCACCGTCGATGATACCGGCATCACCGGCATCGAGGCCAACAAGCCCTTACAGGTGCTTGCCATCGATGGCGGAATCCTGGTGAAATGCAGCGAGGACGTGGGCCGTGCCAGCATCTACAACATGGCCGGCCAGGAGGTTCGCCGCATCGACCACCTGTGTGACGACATGGTCATCGAGTTGCCGCGCGGCTTCTACCTGTTGAAGACCACAACCAACCGCCATGCCTGGAAGGTGGCCGTGAGGTAATCGTGCCGGTTGACGGAGGAAACGGATAGAACGGATTAAACGGAATAAGCGGAATAAACGGAGGAAACAGAATAAACGGAACAAGCGGTTGGCCATCAGGCCAACCGCTTGTTGCAACAGAATTGTTTTAAATTTTACTCCTTGATGAGGTTGCCGCCTTCCTTCAGAGCCTCCTCGTTGAGGGGGATGAGGTGCCAGTGGCGCTCGGGAAGGGTCTTCTTGAGGGCCTTGAG
>CADAFP010000076.1 GCA_902787185.1 uncultured Bacteroidales bacterium
TGGGCACTATGCTCAGCCAAACGGCAAACGACCACGCTCGTGCCGAGGGAAGGACATGCAGATACAATTCGGGTGAGGTGAACGAATAGAGTATCAACGTGATTTCACACACCAGCATGGCATAGAAGGTGACCTTGAACGATGACATCTTGATGCTCGACTGATTGACCACAATAATATAGATAGCATAGGCCAACGAGGAAATGATGCACAAGATGATGCCCACTACGCTCAACGAGGCTCCTGTCTCACCCTTGTAAAGCAAGCCGATGCCAATAAGCGACATCACAATGGCGACAACGGTCATCGTTGTAACTTTTTCCTTGAAAAACGCCGCCATGATCACGGCCACCATCACAGGATAGACAAACAGGATGGTCGAGGCGATACCCGCGTCCATGAAGTGGAAACTCTGGTAATAGGTGATGCTGGAGGCGGCAAACAGGATACCCAGCGAGAACAATACCTTGAACTCGTGGCGCGTGACCTTGAAATCGATGCGCTTGATGAGCATAATCACGGCCAGCAGAATGACCGCCAGGCCAAAACGATGGGCCAGCACCGTGGCCGTGTTCACCCCTTCTTCATAAAGCGGCAGGGCGCCAAAAGGGTTTGTGCCATAGCACACGGCCGACAGCACGGCACACAGGATGCCAATGGATTTGTTCTTTTTCATCAGTATCTAGACTTAAAGCATTTTATGACGTGCTACCGCTTGAAGCGGCTCATCTCGTAGAAGGCGGGCAAGGCCTGGCCGTTGGCACTGTTGAACAGGCCGCGGTTCAAGCCCCAGTTGCTGTTCTCGAAGCGGGTGCCGTAGCGGTTCTCCTCGGGGTACCACCAGAAGAGGCCCGTCACATTATCGTGGCGGTTCAGTTCCTTGACCAGCTGGGCCGTGAACTCACGCTGTCCCTCGATAGTGCCCGGGGGACAATTGGTGAAATCCTCCTCACCACGGTTCACGCCGTCGTGCAGGTAGTAATAGGCGGCCTCGACAATCATCACGGGCTTATCGGGGAAGCGCTCGGCAAGCAGGTCGAGCGTCCTGCCCAGGTTGGGAATCGTTCCATGCCACATGGGATAGTAACTCAGGCCGATGATGTCATAGTCCACGCCGGCCTCTTTCAGGCGGTCATAATAGTTGCGGGTCATTTCCCACACGCCGGCCTTCTCGGTGTGGATGATGATGCCAGCCGACGGGCACACCTCGCGGCACGCCTTGCAGCCAGCCTTGAGCAAACCGGTAAAGACGTCCCAATTCTCGGCATTCATCGGGTCAACGCGCCCCACGGGCCAATCCATGCCAAATGTGATCTCGTTGCCCACCTGGATGGTAGCAGGCACTACGCCGGCAGCCTTGAGCGCCAACAGGCAGTTGCGGGTATAGTGGTAGACACTGTCGGTCAGCACCTTAGCATCCAGGCCCTCCCATCGCTTGGGAGTAAACTGCTTGGCGGGATCGGCCCAGGTGTCACTATAGTGGAAATCCAGCATGACCTCAAAGCCTCGCGCCTTGATGGTCTTGCACAGGTCAATCACATAGTCCAGATTTTGGCACACGCCCTCGTCATGATGGCGTCCAGGAGCATTCTGCGGGTCGACAAACAGACGCACGCGCATCATGTTCCATCCCTGCTGCCTGAACAGGTCATAGGGGTCTACCGTTACACCACACGAGTCCTTGTAAATCACGCCATTGCGGGCGTTGGATGTCATCATCGAGATGTCTCCGCCCAGCCAGGTCTGCCCCATGACTGGCAGCATCGCTGCCATCATCAGTATCAATGCCATTACACGTTTCATCATATATCCACTTGAAATGTCGGTTTTATATCATTACTTTCTTTCAGATATTAAAAAAGTGCCGATAATCATTGACTATCAGCACTTTTTGCGTTGTCGGGGTGACTAGATTCGAACTAGCGACCCCACGCCCCCCAGACGCGTACTCTAACCGGACTGAGCTACACCCCGAACGCACTTGCCGAAACGCAATTGTTTCGTAAAGCGGTGCAAAGGTAATACCGATTTATATACTGACCAAATTTTTGAGCGACTTTTTTTGTCACAAAAAATGCTTATAGTTAATAAACCACTGATAGCCAATAAAATAGTAGAGGCGCAAATTTTGCGCCTCTACATAGTTTCAGTTCAGTAAATCAAGATTTACCCGATTACTCGGCCTTGCCATCGCTGCCCAGCACCTCAATGATTTTGTGCTTGTACAGCTTGGTCATCTCGTCGCGAGCGGGACCGCAGTACTTGCGGGGGTCAAACTCGCCGGGCTTCTCGGCGAACACCTTGCGAACAGCGGCGGTGAAGGCCAGACGGCTGTCACTGTCGATGTTGATCTTGCAAACGGCGCTCTTGGCAGCCTTGCGCAGCTGCTCCTCGGGGATACCTACGGCATCGGGCAGGTTGCCGCCGTGGCTGTTGATGATGTCAACATACTCCTGGGGAACGCTCGATGAGCCGTGAAGCACGATGGGGAAGCCGGGGAGCTTCTTCTCTACCTCCTCGAGCACGTCAAATGCCAGGGGAGGAGGAACGAGCTTACCGGTCTTTGGGTCGCGGGTGCACTGCTCGGGTTTGAACTTGTAAGCGCCGTGGCTGGTGCCGATGCTGATGGCCAGCGAGTCACAACCGGTGCGGGTAGCGAAGTCGATAACCTCCTCGGGCTTGGTGTAGTGCGACTCCTCGGCAACAACGTCGTCTTCAACGCCAGCGAGAACGCCCAGCTCGGCCTCAACGGTCACGTCATACTGGTGTGCATACTCCACAACCTTCTTGGTCAGGGCAACGTTCTCCTCATAGGGGAGTGACGAGCCGTCGATCATCACCGACGAGAAACCGAAGTCCACGCATGACTTGCACAATTCAAAGGTATCACCATGGTCAAGATGGAGGCAAATCTGGGGATGCTCCCAACCCAACTCCTTGGCATACTCTACAGCGCCCTCGGCCATGTAACGCAGCAGCGTCTGGTTGGCATACTTGCGGGCACCACTGGAAACCTGCAGGATGACAGGCGACTTGGTCTCGGCGCAAGCCTTGATGATAGCCTGTAACTGCTCCATGTTGTTGAAGTTGAATGCGGGAATGGCATAGCCGCCATCGATTGCCTTAGCAAACATCTCGCGGGTGTTCACGAGACCTAAATCCTTGTAATTTACCATAATGTGTTTAATTATAATTGGAAAACTAATTTTTCGTTTCGTACCGCAAAGGTAAGTCATTTTTATTGCACAGCAAAAGGTCAAACGAAATAATTTTTTCATCATTTTTGGGCCTGTGGCAGATACACTTACTGGATAATACTAAAAATGATAAGAAGACGATTAAAAAAGTCTGTTTTTTGGCGCTTTGATATAATTTTGTTATATTTGCGGGCTAAACTAAGTAAAATTTTTCATGCATCTATTTATGCATCTCTTGAGCAACTGGATGAATTATCGAGTAACCGCTTTATATTAACTTTTTAAAGGATTCAAAGATTATGAAGAAACTATTACTGATTGCTGCTATGGCAGCTATGGCTATCGGTGCAAGCGCCGAAGACTACAATTTTGAGAAGGTTTGGGAACTCAACCCCACCTCCATCGGGCTCGACGTGGCTCAGACGCGTCAGGGTTTCGGCATGAACGGCAAATTCTACATCAACGACAAGGCCGCGATGACCATCTACGAGGTGGACGAGAACGGCATGACGGGCGTTACCTTTGAAGGCGGCGCCAACTGCGGCATCACGCGCGACGAGGCAGGCAACATTCTCGTGAGCAATGCGGCCTTCCCCGGCTCATGGATTGAGGCCACCATCAAGGTCATCAATCCCACCACTGGCGAGACCAAGGAATATATCGTTCCTGAGGAATGCGGCCTGATGGGTCGCTGCGACTTCCTCGGCTTTGCCAAGGGTGACTTCATGGAATCGGGTGTGCTCTACCTCACCGGTAAGACCCCTGGCACCGAGCTGTACACGCCAGGTATCGCTGTGTTCACCGTTACCGACGGTGAGGTGGACTATGACTACTGCTATCTCGCCACCTGCGAGGGCATCTCGGATGCTCAACGCGACAACATGACGGTTATGAACTATTATACCGACGCGAACGGCGATCCCGCAGTCCTCTATGTTTACCGCAGCATGAGCAACTATGTTAAAAAGATGGCCTACGATGGCGACAACTTCACCGGCACCAACATCGCACTGCCTGGCAAGGGCGCCTGCAACGGCACTTTCCCCTTCGTGTTTGACGGCAAGGAGTTCTTCCTCTATCCCCGCACGCCGAACTACCTCAATGCGTTCGCTATTGCCGAGGCTAACGCCGAAGAACCCCTCATTGATGTAGAAGCCACCATCGCCGCCTCAGGCAACGGCTACCAGTCCAACTGGCTGAATGCTGAAGTCAACGGCAACGTGGTGACCATCTACCAGTATTCTCCCGGCAACAACATTACCGTTTACCAACTCAGCAAGGAAAGTGTCAATCCGTCGATGCGTGGCGACGTGGATATGGACGGCACCGTTGGTATCGCCGACGTGACCGCCCTGATCGACTACATCCTGACGGGTGACGAGACCGACAAAGACCTGATTGCCGCCAACTGTGATGGCGATGATACCATCGGTATCGCCGATGTGACCGCAATCATCGACTTTATCTTGAACAAGGTCTGGTAATCCCTCGCGGCCGGAGACCGGAAACCCAATAAAAGCAGGAAGCCCACAACGCCATAAGCAGGGCTTCCTGCTTTTTCATGCCCTGTCGGAGCCCCCATAACACAAAATGTGAGTGCAGAGTATTGCCATTATCAATAAAAAGAGTAATTTTGCACCTCATCATACTATTTTTATAATCATTTAAAAAACCGCTAAGCCGTGTCAGCAATCAATAAATGGCGCATCGAGGATAGCGCCGAACTCTACAACATCGGAGGCTGGGGCCTCAAGTACTTCTCAATCAACGAGAATGGCCATGTCACTGTCACCCCCAAGAGCAACTGCGTGCCTGTGGACCTGGCAGACGTCATGGACGAGTTGCATTCCCGCAAGGTGACGGCACCCGTACTGTTGCGCTTCCCCGACATCCTGGACAACCGCATCGACAAGATTTCCAGCTGCTTCAAGAAGGCCGCCAAGGAGTATGAGTACCAGGGCGCCAACTTCATCGTCTATCCCATCAAGGTGAACCAGATGAGACAGGTGGTGGAGGAAATCATCGGACACGGCAAGAAATTCAATATCGGCCTGGAAGCCGGCAGCAAGCCTGAGCTGCACGCCGTGCTGGCCAGCAACATGACCGACCTGAATGCCAACCCCGTCATCATCTGCAACGGCTACAAGGACGAGGGATATATCGAGCTCGCCCTGCTGGCCCAGAAGATGGGACGCCGCATCTTTGTCGTGGTTGAGAAACTGAGCGAACTGGAACTCATCGACCAAGTGGCCCAGCGGCTGCACATCCGCCCCAACATCGGTTTCCGCATCAAGTTGTCGAGCAGCGGCAGCGGCAAGTGGGAAGAGAGCGGCGGTGACAGCAGCAAGTTCGGTCTGAACACCAGCGAGTTGTTCAGCGCCATCGACTATATGCATGAGCACAAGCTCGAGGACTGCCTCAAGCTCATCCACTTCCACATCGGCAGCCAGGTCACCAAGATTCGCCGCATCAAGAACGCCCTGCGCGAGGCGGCACAGTTCTATGTGCAGCTTGCCAAGTTGGGCTTTGAGGTGGAGTATGTCGATATCGGCGGCGGACTGGGTGTGGACTACGATGGCACGCGCTCCAGCGGCAGTGGGCACTCGATGAACTACAGCATTCAGGAGTATGTCAATGACGCTGTCTATACGCTCGTGGACGCCAGCAACAAGAACGGCCTCAAGCATCCCAATATCATCAACGAGAGCGGCCGCTCCCTGACGGCTCACCACTCGGTGCTCGTCGTGGACGTGCTCGAGACCACCACACTGCCCGAGTGGGACGACAAGGTGGACACCGTCAGCGAGAACGATGATGAGCTGGTGCGCGACATCTATGAGATTTGGGATAAGATTAACCAGGCACGCCTGCTTGAGGACTGGCACGACGCGCTGCAAATCCGCGATGAGGCGTTAGACCGCTTCTCGCTGGGACTCATCGACCTGCGCACCCGCGCCATGGTCGAGAAACTCTTCTGGTCCATCGCCCGCGACGTGGACAATATCGTACGCAACATGAAACATGCCCCCGACGAGCTGCGCTCCGTCAGCCGCATGCTGCCCGACAAATACTTCTGCAACTTCTCACTGTTCCAGTCGCTGCCCGACGCATGGGCCATCGACCAGGTGTTCCCAGTGATTCCCATCGACCGGTTGACAGAACGCCCCACCCGCTTTGCTACACTGCAGGACATGACCTGTGACAGTGATGGCAAGTTGACCAACTTCATCTCGGCTCAAGGGGTTGCCCACTCGCTGCCTGTCCACAAACTCAAGGCTGGCCAGCACTACTATCTGGGCATCTTCCTGGTGGGCGCTTATCAAGAGATTTTGGGCGACATGCATAACCTGTTCGGCGACACCAATGCCGTACACATCAACGTCTTTAAGGACCACTACGAGATTGACCAAGTGATTGACGGCGAGACCGTTGCCGAGGTACTCGACTACGTCGAGTTCAACCCCAAGCAACTGGTGCGCAACGTCGAGACTTGGGTGAGCGAGTCCATCCGCTCGGGCAAGATCACGGGCGAGGAGGGCAACGAGTTCGTCCGCAACTTCCGCAGCGGCCTCTACGGCTACACTTATCTGGAGAAGTAGACTCTGGTCACCACGCTAAGCCGCTAAGCCGCTAAGTCGCTAAATTTTTATTATATTTTTCTTAGCGCCTTTGCGACTTCGCGTGAGGTCAACAAGCGACTATCATGCGGTATTTTATGCAATTAGGGTATAGGGGGGCTGACTTCCATGGTTGGCAGGTGCAGCCCCATGACTCCTCGGTGCAACAGGTCATCGAGGAGGCGATGGCCACACTGCTGCGCACCCCTACTCCCGTCACCGGTGCCGGCCGCACCGACGCTGGCGTCAATGCCCGCCTGATGGTCGCCCACTTTGATACCGAGCAGCCCATCGGTGACATTCCACGCCTGATCCACAGCCTCAACGCCCTGTTGCCACCCGACATCGCCATTTATAACATCATGCCTGTACATGACGATGCCCACGCCCGCTTTGACGCCACCAGCCGCACCTACAAGTACTTCGCCGTCACCCGCAAGGACCCGTTCCACTACCCGTTGAGCTGGAAATGTCCGCCCGACCTCGACTTCGACCTGATGAACGAGGCCGCCGCACGGCTGCTGGAGTACACCGACTTCACCTCCTTCTCCAAATTGCACACCGACGTCAAGACCAACAACTGCCGCGTCACCCATGCCCAATGGACGCAGGAAGGCGACCAGTGGGTGTTCACCATCACCGCCGACCGTTTTCTGCGCAACATGGTGCGCGCCATCGTCGGCACCCTCGTTGAGGTGGGCCGCCACAAAATGACCGTCGAGCAATTCTGCCATGTCATCGAGCGCAAGGACCGCTGCGCCGCCGGCACCTCGATGCCCGGCAACGCCCTCTTCCTGTGGGACATCACCTACCCCTACCCTATCTAAACATTCTAGAGATTCTAGACACTCTAGATAATTTAGTTAATCTAGCCCCTCTATATTGCAAAAATAAAAAAAACGTCTTTAAAGGTGTTGCCAGTTCGGGAAATTGTATTACCTTTGCACCCGCATTAGTGCCCACGGGGCTTAGGAAAGTGCTTGGAATTGATGTCCAGCCGCCTCAGGGACAGTTATTTAAACTACAAGATTAAACAAATGTACGCTATTGTAGAAATTCAGGGACAACAGTTCCGTGCCGAGGCTGGCAAGAAGTTGTATGTCCACTATCTCGGCGACGAGCGCAAGGAAGGTGACGCTGTAGAGTTTGACCGCGTTCTGCTCGTAGATGCCGACGGTGCCGTTAAGGTTGGCGCACCTACCGTCGAAGGTGCAAAGGTTGTTTGCGAGGTAAAGG
>CADAFP010000077.1 GCA_902787185.1 uncultured Bacteroidales bacterium
ATCTCACCTATCATCTGCTTGAGTTCGGCAATGAATTGCGCAGCACTGTATTCTCCACGTTCTATTTCGCGTAATTTCTTTTCCCACAATCCCGGAAGCGATGCACTCTTGAGCAATGGTTCATGTATCGTATCGATAAGCTGGATACCTGCCATCGTCGGGGAGAGGCTCTTGCGCTCCTTGCGGATATAGCGACGCTTGAACAGGGTCTCGATGATGGCCGCACGTGTCGATGGGCGCCCGATGCCATTCTCCTTCATCGCGTCTCGCAGTTCCTCGTCATCGACGGTCTTGCCCGCGGTTTCCATCGCGCGCAGCAGGGTTCCCTCGGTATAAGGCTTGGGCGGCTGGGTGGTGCGCTTGAGTACCGACGGCTCATGGGGCCCACTCTCCCCTTTCTCGAAGTGCGGCATCACGCCATTGTCCTCCTCATCAGCCTTTTCCTTGCCATCGTCCTCGGTGTTCTTGTCACCGGGCTTGTTGTAAAGGTCCCGCCAGCCGGGTTTAAGGATTTCCTTGCCAGTGGCCTTGAAGCCATACTCGCCCACTTGGGCCATGACTGTGGTAGTATTGAATTCACAATCAGGATAAAACGCGGCAATAAAGCGGACGGCAATCAGGTGATAAACGCGCTTCTCCTCGGGCGTCATCGCCACGGTGGCAGGGTTGACGTTGGTGGGGATAATGGCATGGTGGTCAGTCACCTTACTGTTGTCAAAAACCTTCTTGCTCTTGGGTAACTTGTTCAGCGCCAGCAAGGGAGCTGTGAGGCCGGAGTAAGGCACCATCGCCTGCAGGATACCAGGAACTTGGGGATAGATATCGTCACTCAGGTAGGTAGTATCCACACGCGGATAGGTCGTTGCCTTCTTTTCATATAGTGACTGGATGATCTTGAGGGCATCATCGGCCGACATTCCGAACTTCTTATTGCACTCCACCTGCAGGCTCGTCAGGTCGAACAAGCGGGGCGGCGCCTCACGGCCTTTCTTGGTCTCGACCGAGGTCACCGTCAGCAGTAACTGCCTGATATGCTCTACAATATCATTGGCTTCGCCCTCGGTCTTGAAGCGTCCGCGCGTGCTATTGAAAGTCACACCGCGATACTTGGTCTTGAGTTCCCAATAGTTCTCGGGGACAAAATTTTCGATCTCGCGCTGGCGAGCGACTATCATGGCGAGCGTGGGCGTCTGCACGCGCCCCACCGAGAGCACATCGCGCGAGCGCGAGTACTTCAAGGTGTAGAGCCGCGTGGCGTTCATGCCCAAAATCCAGTCACCGATGGCGCGCGACAAGCCAGCATAGTACAGATTGTCAAAGTCCCTTGAATCTTTCAGCTCCTGGAATCCCTTGCGGATACTCTCGTCGGTCAGCGAGGAAATCCACAGGCGCTTGACAGGCTTGGAGCACTCAGCCTTCTGATACACCCAGCGCTGAATAAGTTCACCCTCCTGGCCGGCATCACCGCAATTAATGACCTCGTCGGCAGTAGCAATCAGGCCCTTGATAACATTAAACTGTTTCTTTATACCTTCATCGTCTTTTAGCTTAATGCCAAATCGTTGAGGAATCATAGGCAACTGACCAAGACTCCACCATTTCCACTGATCGGTATAGTCGTTGGGCTCCTTGAGCTCGCACAGGTGGCCAAAGGTCCACGTCACCTGATAGCCATTGCCCTCGAAGTAGCCATCGTGTCTGTCGTTGGCACCGAGCAATCGGGCAATGTCACGTGCCACACTGGGTTTCTCAGTAACGCAAACCTTCATTTTATTTAGTTAATAGTTAAAAGATAACAGTTAATAGTTGTGATACTCTATCTATTTTAAGTATCACTTTAGGTTGTGTACATTTACTCGCCGAGTTTCTGGGATTTGGCTTCATTCCAGAGTTCGTCCATCTCGGCCAATGTCAGCTCATTGACGTGACGGCCTTGCTCACCCGCCTTCTGCTCGATATAGTTGAAGCGGGCGATGAACTTGCGGTTGGTACGCTCGAGGGCATTATCGGGACGCACTCCATACAGGCGCGCCGCGTTAATGAGCGAGAAAAACAGGTCACCGAATTCCTTTTCACGGTCCACCTCGCTGTTCCCCTTCAACTCAGCCTCCACCTCATTGAATTCCTCGCGCACCTTGTCCCAGACATCTTCCTTCTGCTGCCAGTCAAAGCCCACATTGGCGGCTTTTTCCTGGACACGTTCGGCCTTGATGAGCGACGGAAGACTGCGAGGCACACCGCTGAGCACCATCTTGTTACCACCCTTCTCCTTCATCTTGAGAACTTCCCAATTCTGGAGGACCTGGGCAGCGGTGTCGGCCTTCTCCTCACCAAAAACATGGGGATGACGGAACACCAACTTCTCACACAACGCGTCACACACGTCTGCAATGTCAAACTTGCCCTTCTCGTCACCGATCTTGGCATAAAAGACAATGTGCAGAAGCACGTCGCCCAATTCCTTGCGGATTGTCTCATCATCATCAGCCATGATGGCATCAGCAAGCTCCATGGTTTCCTCGATGGTGTTGGGGCGCAGACTTTCGTTGGTCTGTTTACGGTCCCACGGGCACTTCACACGCAGCTCGTCCAGGATGTCGAGCAGCCGTCCGAAGGCCTCCAGTTTTTTCTCTCTGCTGTTGTTAGGCATTTTATCTCTTTATGATTTAGTTATCAGGTTGCAAAGTTATAAAATTTTTTGATAACACCGCCTTGCCGCCAGCCATCATATATTCCAAATACAACAAAGCGCCCCCTCAAAAGAGAAGGCGCTTGTTTTTCATCATCGGCTGTAAATTATAAGGTTAGGATGATTTCAATCAGTGAGTTAACATCCGCAATGTTAATTTCTCCGTCCATGTTAATGTCATATTTGCGCATCTCTTCATCATCAACAGGATCTCCGAGAATGATTCCTATCACTCTGTTCACATCGCTAATGTTAGGCCCATCCGGAAATGGCGGAATTATCCAACCTCCGTTGTCACCCTGCATGAACTTATAATCCAAGTAAGCACCAGGGAACGCAAAGCGAACGATTGCCTCGCGATATGTAACATCTTCAGGCAGAGGCTCAGCCACCACCTTGGCGGTCACAAGACCTGAGAATTCCCCCTCCTTTATATCATCGATCAACTCGATGCTCAACCAATCGGGCACTTCGTCACCGTCGCAGGATAAAGCCCAACCATCATCGGCACTGGGCGTCCATGCCCAGAACTCGATACTTGCGGTAAGATGGTCGGCACCAAACCACTTTGTCATGAGGCCACCCTCGTCGGGGAAGTGGTACTCACCGTCCTCAGCATTGTAGTTGAACGTAAGATAAGGATTCTCGGTGCTCAGGAAGATGGACAAACCCGTCTTCATTTCGCCAGACCTGAAAAAATTGTTCAGGCCAGCCCACACATAATCACCGATATTGCCATCTTCATCAACGGCAGCGTACTTAAGGTAAGCCAATTCACCATATCCCTCGTCATCCTCAATATTGGAACCAATCAATGCGGAGAAATCTTTCAAGTTTTCCATTCCGGGGTCATTATAACCATCAATAACCACGAGAATAGCACAGTCAATCGTCGGGGTGATGTCATATTCCAGGCCATCCTCCTCACCATAGAGAGTGAAGAAAATGAGGTTACCAGTATCGTATGCTGTCTCGGGTGTCACGGTCGCGCGACCCTTGGCGATGAGTTCACCGGGCTCATCGGGCAACACAACATAACCGTCATCCTGATAAGGGGGAATCTCATCGATTTTATAAACCTTACAGGTCATGTCGACTTGACCTGTGACCTCGAGGATGGCACAGTCCACAACTACCTGATTGAGCAGATAAGGCGCCGTCGGCTTTTCAAATGCCTGAGCAATACCATCTATAACAAAGGAAGGCTTAGGGAGCCAGTGACAACCATTCTTGCCGAACCACCAGCCATAGTCATTCGATCCGAACGGTTCAAGACCACTATAGTAAGTCATGGGGTACTGCGATTCCCCATTGCGATTTGCTATGCAGAAAGTCTTGCTGGACTTGAGGATATCCATTTGCCAATAATCCATCGTGTTGGGGAGCGAGAGGACTTTACCATACTGGAGGTCGTGGACCGTACCTGAAGTCGGCGGGATATAATAAGGGTATTGGAAGCAATTCATGAGTATGGGGGCATCGACTAACTCAATACCATATTTCACTTTCAAATCTCTGGTTATCTTTTCATTAGTTTCCAGCTCACCATCATCATTATAGAATTCATAAGACCACCAGAATTCTTCAGACTCGCTAAAGCCAGGGGCAATGACGGGGAAGGTATATTCCACATAAGGCTTTACAAAAATATAAGGAGCATTATACATACCCGCGTATGCTCCATTTTCAACTACAAGGCATCCAGAAAACGCTCCAGCGGGACGGCAGTAAAATGGCTTCACATCTCCCGATCTTTTGGCCCGCGCAGGAGGCAGTTGTCCAGGATCGCGCATTTTCATTTCTTGGGCCTGGCAACTGGGACGGGTTATTGACTGAGGCCGTGCTGGCAGTACGGCAACATTTTGGTTATTTAGCTGGGCATGGCCGACCAGGGTTAGCGATGCCATTATTAAGAGTAGAGAATGTTTTAACATAACGCTAATGATTAAAATTAATATGATATTTCCTAACACAATTATTCAAAGTGCAAATATAGGGATTTTTTTTGAGAAACAACACAAAAAAAGGTAGTTTTCACACTATTGTTGAAGAAATTTTGTACTTTTGCAGCCAATTTTGAAAACCATAACACGATAACTGCAATGACACGAAAACTGATGCTGTTTACCCTATGCGCCACGCTACTGGGTATCAACGCTATGGCACAAGGCAACAATACCCGCATGGGTGGTGACGAGAACGATGAAACCGAGTCACTTGCCGAGCGTATCTTTCACCTCGAGAAAAAAACCGACGCATTCAACTTCTACATCAACTTTGCATCGAGCCTGGTTGCCGAGGATGCTGAGCATGGGGAGTGGGACAGCAAATTCATGTGCCGTGACCTGCGCCTCGATATCAAGGGCGACATCACTCCCAAGGTGTTCTACCGCATACGCCACCGCTTCAACAGCAACCAGACCGCCAAGGGGCTGGACCGCTTTGCCAAGGCGACAGACATCATGATGGTGGGCTATCGTCCCAGCAGCAAGGTCGAAATCGCCGCCGGTAAGCTGTGCCAGATATGGGGCGGATTTGAGTATGACCAAAATCCCATGGAAATCTACCGCTACAGTGACCTGATCGACATGATGGACATCTTCATGGCCGGCGCGATGATGAGCTACCATCCCGTGCCCACCCAGGAAATCGCTGTCCAGATGACCAACAGCTACAACGGCTCGTTCACCGAGGACCTGGGAGATGACCCGCAGATCGTCACCAGCGACCTGATGAAGCCCGAGAAACTGAGCCGCAGCCGCGCCCCGTTCACCTACATCGTGAACTGGAACGGCAACTTCCTGCAGGACCGACTGCAGACCCGCTGGGCATGGGGCATCCAAACCCAAGCCAAACACAAGTATTCCCGCATGATTACCCTGGGCCAAAGGCTGAACCTGCCGAATTACCAGTTATACTTCGACTACTTCGGCGAATGGGATGACGTGGACCGCCTGCACTATGCCACGACCGACTTGCATGACATGATTGCCCCCGGCTCGACCCACCTGGGCAAGGTGCACAGCCATACTTTTATTGCCAAGATGAACTGGCAATTTGCCCCCAAGTGGAACCTCATGCTCAAGGGAACCTACGAAACCACGAGTATCGCCAAGATCGACGACCTGCACAACTACCGCAAGTCAATCGGCTATCTGGGCAGCATCGAGTACTGGCCGATGCCCAAGAAACTCGACTTCCGCGTGTTCCTCGCCTATCTGGGCCACAAGTATGACTTCAACAAGGCATGCGGCTTGAAGGATTACAACACCAACCGCGTGGAGCTTGGCTTCATGTACCGCATCAAGTGCTATTGATGGGACTACCGCGGCAAAGCCGCGGCCCACGGGACACTGACGAAAGGTCCCCACATAGCCGCGGGCCACGGGGCACTGATGACAGCCGTGACAACGATAACAAGACGGCCATTCCTGTTATGGGGATGGCCGTCGCTGCGTAAAAACGGGGTTTTAATAATTATTTTGAGTTATTATTTTATAATGTGAGGAATTTGGCTTACTTTTGTGGGAAGTTTATAAAGACATGATGAAATACCTGAGTCTGCCTGACAACACGACGCGCATTCTTCCATTCTACCTTGCAATGGAGGAGTATGCCGCTCGCATCATTAGAGAGGATGACATCTTCTTCATGTGGCAGGTGGAACCGACGGTGATATTCGGTCGCAACCAGTTGATTTCTAATGAAGTAAACGTGGATTACTGCCACGATAACGGGATTGCGTTCTACCGTCGCCGTAGCGGTGGCGGCTGTGTGTATGCCGACAGGGATAACATCATGTTCAGCTACATCACCCGCAGCGATGAGGTGCAGACGACCTTCAGTTCCTACACGAGCGCTGTGGCAGCGATGTTGCGCGGCTTGGGACTGAATGCGACCTCGAGCGACCGCAACGACGTGATGATTGACGGCCGCAAGGTGAGCGGTAACGCGTTCTACCACATCCCAGGACGCAGTATCGTCCATGGCACGATGCTGTATGGCACCAACATGGAACACATGCTGAATGCCATCACACCGTCACGCGAGAAGTTGACGAGCAAGGGGGTCGATTCGGTGCGTAGCCATATCACGACGCTGAGCGAGCACCTGTCGATGGACATCGAGGCCTTCAAGCAGCACGTGCGCCAGACGCTGTGTGACGGCGAGATACAACTGTGCGCTGACGATGTGGCCGAAATCGAGCGGCTCACCCTACCCTACCTGGAGCCAAAATTCCTGTGGGGCAACGACCCGCGCTGTGAGGTGAGCCAGGGCGGACGCATCGAGGGAGTGGGCAGCATCCACGTTAACCTGGAACTCAAGGGAGGCGTGATCCACGACCTGCACTTGACGGGAGATTTCCTGCCACTGTGCGATGATGTGCGCCAGATACTGCTCGACAAGCTGCGCGGTACTGAACCCAAAGCCGATGACCTGCGAGCCGCCCTCGATGGCTGCCAGGCAGGCCAATGGATACTGAATCTAACAAACGAACAGTTAATACAGCTATTAACTGTCGCCAGTTAGCGATGTTAACATTAGTGTAAAGACTTAGAACTTAAAATATTAACCAATTTAACAACCATTAAAACCGTGACTGAAGAAATCAAAGTTACCTGTCTGCATGACAGGCACGTTGCGCAAGGCGCTCTCATGTCTCCCTTTGCAGGTTATGACATGCCCATCCAGTATGTAGATATCACCACCGAGCACAATGCTGTTCGCCACAAGGTGGGTGTTTTTGACGTGTCTCACATGGGTGAGGTGGAAATCACCGGTCCCGATGCCGCCAAGTTCACCAACTACATCTTCACCAATGACATCAACGCCATCAAGGCCGGTCAAATCCTGTACGGCATGATGCTGTACCCCGACGGTGGCACCGTTGATGACCTGCTGGTTTACCGTGTTGACGATAACGACTATTTCCTCGTGATCAACGCTGCCAACATCGACAAGGATGTGGCATGGATCATGGAACAGGCCAAGAACTTTGACGTGAAAGTTGACCACCAGAGCGAACTCTACGGCCAGATTGCCGTTCAGGGTCCCGAGGCCGAGAAGACCATGGGTGCAGTGCTAGGCATCGACACCACCGACCTGACGTTCTACACGTTCAAGAAGATGGAATATGACGGCAAGACCATCATCGTTAGCCGCACCGGTTACACAGGTGAGGACGGCTTTGAGGTATATGCCGACCCCGCCATCATCTGCAAGATGTGGGACATGCTCATGAAAGCCGGCGTTCAGGCCTGCGGTCTGGGTTGCCGCGACACCCTGCGCTTTGAGGCTGGTCTGCCCCTGTATGGCGACGAGCTGACCGCCGAGATTTCGCCCATCGCTGCCACCTTTCACCTTTGGCATGTTTGTGAAGCTCGACAAGGAAGGCGGTTTCATCGGCCGCGATGCCTGCGCTCAGCAGAAGGCCGAAGGCACCCCCAAGAAGCTGGTGGGCCTGGAGCTTGAAGGCAAGGCTATCCCCCGCCACGGCTATGAGGTGCTCGACGGCGAGAACGTTGTGGGTTACATCACCACCGGCTATCACAGCATCACCCTGGACAAGAGCGTGGCATTCGCACTGGTTGACCGTGCCGTTGGCGCTCTGGGCAACACGTTGAACGTGCGCATCCGCAAGAAAGTCTTCCCCGCTGTCGTGGTGAAGAAACGTTTCTACACGCCTAATTATAAGAAGTAAGGCTTTAGGCTTTAGAGAATTTATTTTCAGAAAACAACATATTAATTGATTAATTATTTATAAGACAATGAGTAAGATTATCGACGGACTCTATTACAGCGAGTCACATGAGTATGTAAAGGTAGAAGGCGAATTCGGTTACATTGGTATCACCGACTATGCACAGCACGAGCTGGGCAACGTGGTTTATGTTGACATGCCCGAGGTTGACGATGAGGTCACCGCAGGTGAGGACTTTGGCGCCGTTGAGAGCGTGAAGGCCGCCAGCGACCTGATGTCACCCGTTAGCGGCACCGTTGTCGAGGTGAACGAAGCCCTCGAGGACGAGCCCGGCCTGATCAACAAGGATGCCTTTGAGAACTGGATCATCAAGGTTGAGATGAGCGACAAGAGCGAGCTCGACAACCTGATGGACGCCGCTGCCTACAAGGCCATGATTGGCGAGTAATTTTGAGTTAAAAGTTAGAAGTTAGACATTAACCGACAACTGTAAACAATAAATAATGAGTTATAAATTTTTTCCGCACACCAGTGATGAGCTGCAGGCCATGTTGAACACGGCAGGCGTCAAGTCGCTGGACGACCTCTATCAGGACGTGCCTCAGGAGCTGCAACTCAAGAAGGAGTATGAGCTTCCCGAGTCGATGAGCGAGATTGAAGTGCGCCGCTTCTTTGACGAGCTGGGCATGGGCAACATCACCATGCGCACCTTCCTGGGCGCTGGTTACTATGACCACTACAGCCCCGCCGTCGTTCAAGACATCTTGAAGCGCAGCGAGTTCCTCACCGCCTACACACCCTACCAGGCCGAGATTTCGCAGGGTACCCTGCAATACATCTTTGAGTATCAGAGCATGATGGCCGAGTTGACCGGCATGGAAGTGAGCAACGCCTCTATGTATGACGGCACGACTGCCACTGCCGAGGCCATGATGATGACTGTTTCCAACGCCAAGAAGCGCAACCGCGTGCTGGTGAGCGAGACCATTAGCCCTTATGTACTGCGAGTGTTGAAGACCTACGCCAAGTACCAGGGCATCCAGATTGACATGATTCCCGCCAAGGGTGGCGTGATGGACCATGAGGCCATGAAGGCAGAACTGGAGAAGGACGATGTGGCAGGCGTTATCGTTGCCACGCCCAACTTCTACGGTATCCTCGAGGACTACAGCGGCGTTGCCGACCTGTGCCACGAGCACAAGGCCCTGCTGATCATGCACTGCGTTGCCACCGCCCTGAGCGTTGTCAAGTCGCCCGCCGAGTGGGGTGCCGACATCGCTTGTGGTGACGGCCAGAGCCTGGGTATCCCCCTGAACTATGGCGGTCCCTACGTGGGCTTCCTGTGCACGACCAAGAAGTTGATCCGCAAGATGCCGGGCCGCATCGTTGGTGCCACCAAGGATGCTGACGGCAAGCGCGCCTTTGTTCTCACCCTGCAAGCCCGCGAGCAGCACATCCGCCGCGAGAAGGCCACCAGCAACATCTGCTCCAACCAGAGCCTGATGGCGCTGTACGTGACCATCTACATGGGCCTGATGGGTGCCAAGGGACTGAAGGAAGTG
Organism: uncultured Bacteroidales bacterium; assembly: GCA_902787185.1. Taxonomy (GTDB): domain Bacteria; phylum Bacteroidota; class Bacteroidia; order Bacteroidales; family Muribaculaceae; genus Sodaliphilus. The sequence goes on from CADAFP010000077.1 coordinate 9,953, forward strand.
AACTCCATCAGCTACAGCAACGCTCATTACCTGGCCGAAAACCTGGTGAAGACCGGCCTGTTTGAGATGGCTTATCCTGACAAGCCCTTCCTCAACGAGTTTGCAGTGAAGACCAAACTCAACATCGATGAGTTGCAGGAGTACTGCAATGAGGAGTACCTGCAGTGCGGTCTCAAGATTGCCGACGACACCTTGCTGATCGCCGTGACCGAGACCTACAGCCGTGAGGATTGTGACGACCTTGTTGACGCATGTGTAACCTTTAACGAAGAACAGGAGGGCAAGTAAGTTATGAATAACACTTTTTACGGTAAACTCATATTTGAGTTGTCACAGAATGGCCGTCAGGGTTATTCCCTGCCCGAGAACAGGTACTACACCAACATGAGCAACAACAACTTCGGTGTGGACACGGGTTTCTATCCCCTGGGCTCCTGCACCATGAAGTACAATCCCAAAATCAACGAGGAAATCGCTGCCCACCGCGAGTTCACGGGCCTGCACCCGCTGCAGAATCCCGAGACCACGCAGGGCGCCCTCGCCGTTTACTACTTCCTGCAGACCAGCCTGGCCGAGATTTCGGGCCTGAAGGAGTTCACCCTGAACCCCTACGCTGGTGCTCACGGTGAGTTGACCGGCCTGATGATCATGCGCGGCTACCACATGGAACGCGGCGACATGAAGCGCACCAAGGTGATTATCCCCGACAGCGCCCATGGCACCAACCCCGCCAGCTCGGCAGTGTGCGGCATGGACGTGGTGGTTGTGAAGAGCCGTCCCGACGGCACCGTCGATGTGGACGACCTGCGTCCCCTGCTCGACGACACCGTTGCCGGTATGATGATGACCAACCCCAACACGCTGGGTATCTTTGAGCAGAACATCGCTGTGATTGCCAAGGCTGTGCACGACTGCGGTGGTCTGATGTACTATGACGGCGCCAACCTGAACCCCATGCTGGGCAAGGTGCGTCCCGGTGACATCGGCTTCGACATCATGCACATCAACCTGCATAAGACCTTCTCGACGCCTCACGGCGGTGGTGGTCCCGGTAGCGGTCCCGTCGGCGTTCGCGCCGGTTTGGAGCACCTGCTTCCCAACCCCCGCGTCGTGAAAGTGGAAGAGGACGATTTCGACTACTTCAAGGTAGAGTGCAGCGACAAGTCCATCGGTAGCATCAGCGGTCACCTGGGCAACTTCGGCGTGATGATGCGCGCCCTTGCCTACATCCTGACCCTGGGCCGCGACCAGCTCAAGTGGGTAGGCCCGCTGGCTACCCTCAACGCCAACTACATCAAGGAGTCGTTGAAGGACGTTTATGAGCTGCCCATCGGCGGCGTGTGCAAGCACGAGTTCGTGTATGACGGCTTGAAGGACAAGTCCACCGGCGTCACCACCCTCGATGTGGCCAAGCGTCTGCTGGACTACGGATTCCACGCTCCCACCATCTACTTCCCCTTGCTGTTCCACGAGGCCCTCATGGTAGAGCCCACCGAGAACGAGAGCAAGCAGACGCTGGACGAGTTCATCCGCATCATGCGCGTCATCGCTCAGGAGGCTAAGGATGATCCCGAGATGGTGAAGACTGCTCCGCACAACACGCCCGTTCGTCGCCTTGACGACACCCAGGCCGCCCTGCATCCCATCGTGACCTGGCGCGAGCTCGTTGCCGATAGTCAAGTTGCTGAATAATCAGCAACCTTCCTGATTAGTGATTAGAGATGAGTGATTAGCGAGGTGACACCTCCAGCCAATCAACTAATCTCTAATCACTAATCTCTAATCGTTAATCACTAATCTTTTATCTAATATGTTTGACATTATTATTATAGGTGCTGGTCCTGGCGGATATGAGACCGCTGCCGACGCTGCCGCACACGGACTGAACGTTGCCATCGTGGAGCGTGACCAGATGGGCGGTACCTGCCTGAACCGCGGTTGCATCCCCACCAAGGCCCTGTGCCGCAATGCCGAGGTCATCAACCTCATGCGCGAGGCCGAGGTGTGGGGCGTGAATACCGGCGAGATGGCATTTGACTATGCACCCGTGTTTGAGCGCAAAGAGGCTGTCGTCAAGCAGTTACGTGAGGGCGTGGAGATGCTTATGGGCTCTCCCGGCATCACCGCCATCAAGGGTGAGGCCAGCCTGAAGGATGCCAACACCATCGTCGTGAACGGCGAGGAGTACCAAGCCAAGAACATCATCATCGCCACGGGTTCTGCCCCGCGCGGCCTGCCCATCGAGGGTGCCGACCTGGCGATGACCAGCGACGACATCCTGGCGATGGAGACGCTGCCCAAGAGCCTGTGCATCGTGGGTGGTGGTGTCATCGGCATGGAGTTTGCCGCCGTGTTCAGCACGTTTGGCGTCGAGGTGACTGTCATCGAGTACTGCAAGGAAATCCTGCCGCCGTTTGACAAGGACGTTGCCAAGCGCCTAAAGACCGTCCTGAGCAAGCGTGGCATCAAGATTATCACCAGCGCCGCCGTCAACGGCATCAGCCAGGGCGAGGACGGCATGACCGTGACCTATGAGCTCAAGGGCAAGCCCCAGAGCGTGACCTGCGAGAAGGTGCTCATGTCGGTTGGCCGCCAGCCCGTGCTGCCCCAGGGTCTTGACACTGTGGGCGTTACCGTGGGCCGCCGTGGCATCGAGGTGGACGACAACATGATGACCAACGTGGCGGGTGTATATGCCATCGGTGACGTGAACGGTCGCATGATGCTCGCCCACGCCGCCAGCGCACAGGGACAGCGTGCCCTGCACGCCATCCTGGGCAAGGCCGATGACATCAAGCTCGACATCGTTCCCAGTGCCGTGTTCACCGTGCCCGAGTTGGCGATGGTGGGCCTCACCGAGGAGCAGTGCACCGAGAAAGGTCTTGACGTGACCGTGAAGAAGTCGTTCTTCCGCAGCAATGGCAAGGCTGTTGCCATGAACGAGACCGACGGCCTGCTGAAGATGATTGTTGACAACGGTACGCGCCAGATTGTGGGTTGCCACATCTGCGGCGCTCATGCTGCCGACCTCATCCAGGAAGTGGTTACCGCCATGAACGCCGGTGCCACCGTTGACCTGCTTGCCCGCAGCATCCACGGCCACCCCACCCTGAGTGAGGTGATGCTGGCCGCTGCCCGCCAGTTCTAATTCCACTAAGGTTTAGAAGACAAGAAGGACAAGAAAGACAATTTCTTATTTTCTAAAATTTTTGTTTGATTTGTCTTTCTTGTCTTCCCAAACCTAAAACAGACCACATCGTCAATGAGTGATTTTTACAAGACCGTGAAGGGCGTCTCGCAGGGGATTTACCGCGAGAAGATGTCCCGTTTCCTGGCGTTTGCCGAGCCTGTGTCGAGCGCCGAGGAGGCGCGTGCCGTCATCAAGCGCTATGCCAACGAGTACCATGACGCACGGCACTGCTGCTGGGCCTATATGATTGGCACCGAGCGCAATGAGTACCTGAGCAGCGACAACGGCGAGCCCAGCGGAACAGCAGGAAAGCCCATCCTGGGACAAATCAACTCATTCGAGCTGACCAACATCGTGATTGTGGTCATCCGCTACTTTGGCGGCATCAAACTGGGCACTTCGGGACTCATCGTTGCCTATCGCGAGGCTGCCAAACTCGCCATCGAAGCGGGCGAAATCCTTGAATGCCATGAACAGGCACGGCTGTCGTTTACCTTCCCCTACCTGAGCATGAACGACGTGATGAAGGTCGTGAAAAAGAGCGACCTGAAGGTTGTGGAGCAGGCCTTTGACAACGTGTGCTCGATGACCATCGAGGCCGATGCCGACAAGGTGCCCGCGCTGCGCGAACAGTTCGCAGGCATCGACGGCACCAGCATCATATCATAACAACGAATTTCACAAATTAAACGACGGTCTCGCTACATCAGCTAGTCTGTGAAATTTGTG
>CADAFP010000078.1 GCA_902787185.1 uncultured Bacteroidales bacterium
CATCGCCCGCCGCTTCGCCAAGGAGAACGGCAAGCGCTACGAGGACCTGAACCTCATCGTTGCCCACCTGGGTGGCGGCATCTCGGTAGCAGCCCACGACCATGGCCGTGCCGTTGACGTGAACAACGCCCTGGATGGTGAGGGTCCGTTCTCACCCGAGCGCGCCGGTAGCCTGCCCGCTAAAGAGCTGGTGAACCTGTGCTTCAGCGGCAAATATACCCAGGACGAAATCCTCAAGATGATTTCGGGCAAGGGTGGCGTATTCTCACACCTGGGCACCACCGACATGATTGAGGCCGAGAAGATGATGAACAATGGCGACGAGCATGCTAAGCTCGTCATCAACGCCATGATTTATCACATTGCAAAGGCTATCGCCGAGAAGGGCGCCGTGCTGTGTGGCAAAATCGACGCCATCCTCATCACTGGCGGTATCGCTTACTGGAAATACATGGTTGAGGAGTTGGAGAAGCGCATCGGCTGGATGGCTCCCGTTCACGTATATCCCGGCGAGGACGAGATGTCGGCACTGGCCGAGAACGCAGCCGCAGTGCTGAAAGGCGAAATCGAGGTAAAGAAGTACTAAGATTTAGGCTTTAGGCTTTAGACATTTATAGGCGAGGTGTTCATGATGATGGACGCCTCGCTATGTTATATTCGTTCGTCCAGCACGGGTTTCCTCGCGTCCCAGCTGATGGCACCCGTTGTTGTCGTATTCGGATTCCCCACGCTAAGGCGCTAAGCCGCAAAGAGAATAATTAATAAATAAACTTCGCGGCTTTGCGGCTTAGCGTGGGGTGTGGGGTGTGGGGGCGAGGAGGAAATTGCTTTGACATATTTTTGCAAATTTGGTTAAATTCGTGTTAAAAAATGGGGGGGGTAAAAATGTACCAACTATTTTGTATTTTTGTACTTTTAAAGAGAATATTACCCTTTTGACCCTATTTTATTAACATTATAAACAACTAAATCTGTTTTTTTATGAAGAAATTCTTTCTCAGTTTAACCCTCATGGTAGCGTCACTTGCTGCATGGGCTGAGACGGGTTTCTATGTGGAGGACTGTCAAGGTAATCGTGTCGGGTACGTTTTCACTGACGAACCGACCTGGTCCTTTCAGGGCGACAACCTTGTGATCACCACCATAGAATACGCTGTCGAATACCCCATGGCTGATGTGGCCAGCATCTATTTTGACGATGTCCCCGTCATCCCATCGGGCATCACCGAGGTCAAAGCGGACGAACTGATTCGTGTCATCCCTGATGGCGTCGAATTGACCGGCTTTGCCGCCAACACGGTGGTGACCGTCTGCAACCTGCAAGGCCAACTGTTGGGCGCCTACCGCACCAGCCCGTCAGGTTCACTCAGCATCAGTCTTGCCGACCGCGAGCAGGGCATCTACCTTATCCACGCAAACAAATCAACCATTAAAATCAAGAAATGACAATGAAAAAGATTATAAGTGTATTGGCTATGGCATTGCTCGTCATCGGAGCAGCACAAGCCCAAAATCAAGTGAGAAAAATGGTCGTTCACAAGAATGATGGCAAAATTGTGAAAATCAAGGCCGCAGACATTGAGGAAGTAACTTTCGAGGAGGTGGCTGTTCCCACAACTGTCGAGGAGGCAAAAGCCATGCTGGTCGGATATTGGAAATGGAATTTAAGTACTCAGGAGGTTCAGGAGGGAACGTCGTCTTTCGATAATGACATTGAAAGTATATACTGGGTCGTCACTGAGGACCTTAAGGCGTATTTAGTGCTCAAATTTGCGGATTTAGATACCGATGGGTATCTCGTCGAGTATGCTGGAAAGTATATCACGACAGACGATTATGTTGTAATTGTCAATAGTGAGGATCCAACAACGGGCGTATTTGACTTCTATGGAGATTCTTCAATAACTTATGTGAACTTGGATGATAACGGTTTTGATCTTTCTGCGGACATTCTTTTGAACTGCTTCCGCGTTGAGCCGTTTGAGTACATTGTTCCGGATGATGGTCTAATGAAAAATGGTCTAATGAAAAAATAGTTTTTCGTTAGAATAACAGGATACTGACTCCATGGTTTTGCGGATTGAGTTGCCGCACAACCATGGAGTTTTTTAAATTGCGGCGCCCATAGGGTAGCGAGACGCAAGATTTCGCGTCTCTACTGATGAATGCCATTGACAAATCAATAGTTAGATGATGTGGTATTGTTGGAGGGTGGCGATGATGCCGGTGACGAGGCCGTAGATGGAGAGGATGAGGATGATGGAGCCGATGATGCGGTTGATGAGCCACATAGAGCGGATGTTGAAGTGGGTGCGCACCTTGTTGACAAAGAAGGTGATGACGGCCCACCACAACAGCGCTCCCAGCACAATCGAGGCGTAGCCGAGGATGACGTGATACCACCTGTACTCGGGCAGCGGGAAGTTGAATCGGGCGAACAAGGGGATAATCAGGAACATGATGAGCGGGTTGCTCAAGGTGAACAGGAAACCGGTGACCATGTCCCGCCACTTGTCGTTACGCGGGTCGATGCTCTCCTTGATTTGGCTGACGGGGTTGTGGACAATCATATAGATGGCATAGACAATCAGGATGATGCTGCCGACAATCTGCAGCACATTGACGTGGTCGGCGATAAAGTCGGTCACGAAAGAGATGCCCAGTCCGACGAGCAGACAGTAGAACAAATCGCTTGCCGCTGCCCCCACACCAGTGAAAAAGCCCGAGTGACGGCCATTGTTAAGGGTACGCTGGATGCATAGGATACCTATAGGCCCCATGGGTGCCGACAGGAAGATACCTATTGACACACAACCAATTAATATGGATATAATCGTACCCACTCAGGAGGTTTCTCAATAACAAGCTACAAAGGTAGTAATTTTTTGGGAAATGGTCATCAATCTAACGGCAATAGATTGATGTTTTTCACCAAACGCCTGCAAACGAACACCATGCAACAACGTTTTATCGACCTAACGGCCGAGAAATCAAAAAAAAATAAAAAAGTCTTGGATTTCTCGCGCGAAGCGCGATAACTTTTATGGTATCACCCTCTCGATGGTCAGTTGGGGGCGGCGGGAGAGTTCGCCGGGATTGGTGCCGGGGAGTCCCTCGGGGACGGCCATGCCACGTCGTGAATAGAATTCCTGCCAATAGTCGGTCACCCGGCCTGTGGCGTCATGGAACGACATGGGAATCGTGTCAAAGATAAGGTCCCCATCGGGATTGACATAGTTAAGCTGAACCAGTTCGCTGCAATAGACGGCACTGTCGCCAGGCAGGTAAAGGTCGTCATAGGGTTTTCCCACCATAAGCAGGCATTGCCTGACAGACTTGCGGACATCCATCGCGACATTGACCCTGCCAACCAGGATTTGAGGCCCCTCGCACATGAACGAGTCGATGGGCGTGAGGCAGACTGTCGGCTTGACCGCCTCGATGACAAAAAGTGGTCCACTGTCGCCACCGATGCGGTGCACGATGCCCACATGGTCGATGGGCAGTTGCTCTACCCCACTCGTCACCTCGGTAATCGCGTTGGCACTGTCACTGCACACAAACAACAGGTCACCCTCTTGCAGAAAGGTGAAATCCTGTGCATTCCCTATCATTGTCAAGGCAATACACATTGAAAGAATGATAGCGCGGGCTGTTTTAATACCAAGTGACACCATTGTTGATGCTGGAATGCTTGTCGTACTTCACATCCTGCAGGATGGACGACTTGACCGCGATGTGGAAGGTATAGCTTTTGTAGGGGCCCACGGGCACGAAGCTGGCACTCATCTCGAAGCAGTGCATCTGGCGCGAGACGTTGCAGTTCATATAGGCAATCTTGTGGGTGTCGAAATTGTAGCTTGCCGAGGCCGAGAGTGACCAGTTCTTGGTGGGACGGATTGTGGCGTTGAGGCTCAGGTTCTGGGTCCACTTGCCGTTGTACTCGAGTTTCTTGTAGTTGAACGAGCCGTAGCCGTAGGACAAGGAATAGTTGACGGTCAAACTCCATGGGCAGTCCCACTTGGCGTAGCCGTCTATCAGCTCCAGGTCGGTTGTCGGACCTGTGTTGGTATCCGTTTCCTCACCCTCTTCCCCGTTGTTGTTTTCCCTGTTCTGGGGCGTTTTGGGAGGCTGGTTGGCCTTGTCGTTGCCCCTCTTGCGGCGGAAGGTGTCGTTGTTGAAGGTATAGGAGAACGAGGTGCCCGTGCTGGAGAGACGTCCCCATCCACCGCCGTTGAACAAGCGCAGTTTATTGATGCGCACCGGCCTTCCCGCCTCATTGAGCGCATACTTGTAAACATCCCATGTGGCACTCAGGTTCAGGTTGAAACCCTTGGTGAGCCTAAGCATGATGCTGGTGTTGAGGTTGCTCCACTTCATCGAGTCGGCAGCAAAGTTGCAGGACTGGCTCAACGTGAAATTCTCGATGAGAGAAATCTTTTTGAACCCCGTGCTATCGTTCTCACTCTTGACCTTGGCCTCGAGGTTATTGGCGATATTGAACGACAGAGACCCCATCTTGCCGCTGCTGGCGTTGCCAAAGGATCCGTGCTGGAAGTAGCTGTATCGGGTATTGTGCTGCACGCCAGCGTTATCCACATAGTCGAGGTTGCCATAGTAGCCCCAGAAGGGGGCGCCAAAGTCGGGCGCCGCCGTGAATGATATGGTGGGCGTCATCACATGACGCACCATCAGCAGTTTCTCGCTCAGTTTGCCCAAGAACTTCAACGGCTTGAAGAAACCATAGACCTTGGTGCTCAGTGACACCGAGAAGTTGAAGTCGAAGATGTTGTAGAAACTGTAGGTCGTGTCCCGCACAATGGCACTCGCGTTGGGATCCCACTGCTGGCGTATCTTGCTGGTGTACATGCGGTCGTTGATGTTGAGCTGCGGCGTGATGTTGAAATACTTCATCACGTTGAAGGTCGCCTGAATGGGCACGTTGTGCATCATGCCGTTACGCCAGTCCTTGACCAGGCTCTTGTGGAAGAAGTCGTCCTGCTTAGCGGTAAGGGAGTTCTGGAAGCGTCCCGAATAGCTGAGCTTAATCTTCTCATACCACCGCTCGTCGCCCACCGAACGCTTGCGCTTGAACGGTGCGGTCTGGCTCATGGTGATGGTGAAGTTGGGGAACGAGACCGTAAGTGTGGAGTCGGCGGTGCGCTGGGAGATGTTGGCGGTCGAAGAAATGGACCACTTGCTATTGGGTATCTTGTAGGTCAAGTTGACCGTGCTGCTCTTGGTGTTCTCGGTGAAGGCATTGGTGTAATAGGTGTTCAGGCTGTTGCGGGAATAACCCGACGTGGCGAAGTTCACGCTTGCCGAGAAGGACAGGTAGGGATTAGCCTTCTGGCTCTGGCTATGGTTCCACAGCACCTGGAAATTGTGCATCTTGTTATAGTCGGGGTCGCCCTTCTCGCCCGTCACTGTGGTGAGGTAGTTGACGCTGAAAGAGCCCGAATGCTTGTAACGCCAGGAGTAGGACGACTGCGCCGACAGTCCCCAAGAGCCACGGGTGTAGATTTCGCCCGTGATGGCGAGGTCGGCGTGCTGGCTGAGCGCTAAGTAGTAGCCACCGTTGCGCAGGTAGAAACCCCTGTTGTAGTCCTCGCCGAAGGTGGGCACCAGGATACCGCTCTGGTACTTCTCACTGAAGGGGAAATAGCCAAAGGGCACCGCAATGGGCAAGGGCAAGTCCTCGAGCACCATATAGGCGGGTCCGGTCACCACATTCTGCTTGGGTTTGACCTTAGCCTTGGTGAGCTGGAAGTAGAAGTGGGGGTGCTCGTGGTCATCGCAGGTGGTATAGCGGCCGTCCTTGATGTAGTAGTAATCGTCCTCGGTCTTCTTGGTGATGCCACCCGTGAGGAAGCCTTCGCCCTGCTCGGTAACGATGTCGGTGATGTAGCCACGCTTGGTCTTGAAGTTGTACTTCATCACCCTCGACTCATATTCGCCGCTGGCATCCTTGAAGACCGGATTGCCTACGAGCTCGCCAATGCTGTCGGTGACACCCACGGCCTGCACTTGGCTGCTGTCCATGTCCATGCTGATCTGAGATGCCGTCATGTCGATGTCGCCGTACAGGATATTGCTGCCACCATACATCACCGCATGGTTGCGGCCAAACAGGATGATGCTGTCCTTGGCATTGAACTTGACGACGTGGTTGAGGTCCACACGCTCCCGCACAAAGCGGGGCTGGGCCTGCTGGCTGCTGTCTGCAAGAGCGGAATCAACGGTGAGGACGGATTTAACGGAATCAACAGGATTAGCGGGTATGACAGAAGGCTTATCTTGAGCATGCAACAAGACGGGCAACAGCACAATGGCCGCTGCCAACAAGAGCATGATATGGAGACGTTTAGTCCTCAAACTCGCAGTTGATGACGAAATATCCTGCAAAGTTAGTGCAAAATTTGTGCCCAAACACAAGTATTGGCGCAATTATTCATTATCAATTGTGTCAATTTTGTTTTTATTATCCTTTTTTAGCATTACAATTAGAGATTTCATTTTTTTTCTTCACTTTTCTCGAAAAAACCGCTGCGGGTGCACATTTTTTGTTACCTTTGTGTGTTTGAATCATGGCAAACGGCCTGGTTCAGTATCAAGTGTGACTTTTAAAATCTCGTTAATGTTATGATTATCATCGGTATCGCCGGCGGCACCGGCTCAGGTAAAACCACCGTAGTGCGTAAAATCATGGAACGCTTGCCCGAGGGCGAGGTGGGTGTGATTTCTCAGGACTCTTACTACAAGGATTCAAGCCACGTTCCACCCGAGGAGCGTCAGAACATTAACTTCGACGAGCCGGCAGCCTTTGACTGGAACCTGTTGCTGGAGCATGTCAAGCAGTTGAAGAAAGGCGAGCCCATCGAGATGCCCACCTACAGCTACCTCACCTGCTCCCGTCAGAAGGAAACCGAGCACATGGATCCGCATGACGTGGTGCTCATCGAGGGTATCATGGCATTGGTAGATTCCCGACTGCGCAAAATGATGGACATCAAGGTGTTTGTTGACGCTGATGGCGACGACCGCCTGATTCGCGTCATCTCACGTGACTGCATCGAGCGCGGCCGCACACCCGAGGCTGTCATCGAGCGTTACCAGCGCGTTTTGAAGCCGATGCACCAGTTGCACATCGAGCCGACCAAGAAGTTTGCCAACATCATCATCCCCGAGGGCGGCAACAACGAGGTGGCCATCAACCTGATTACCGACTACATCAAGGGGCGCCTGACGACTAACAAGAAGAAATAGTTTTTAGTTTCTAGTCCCTAGTTTTTAGTTTTTAGTTGGATGCTGAACTCAAGTGGGACTAAGGCTTGAGACAAGAACTGTGAGAATAAGATGAAATTACCTTGGGGACATAAAGGAGAAACCGCCGATGAGAGCGGCAAGCCAGCAGTGAAGCCGGGCGACAAGGCCACGGCAGCACGCCTGAACGCATCGGGCGAGGCAGGTACGCTCGTGCTGAGCACCGATAACCTGGTGAAAAAGTATCGCCAGCGCACGGTAGTGAATCATGTGTCCATCAATGTGCACCAGGGTGAGATCGTAGGTCTATTGGGACCTAACGGTGCCGGCAAGACGACAACCTTCTACATGACGACCGGCCTTGTTTCGCCCAACGAGGGCCGTGTGTTCCTCAACGATGTCGATATCACTACCCTACCCGTTTACAAGCGTGCCCAGTTGGGCATCGGCTATCTGCCGCAGGAGGCGTCGGTGTTCCGCACCTTGAGTGTAGAGGATAACATCCGCACCGTGCTGGAGATGACCTCGCTCACGCCCGCCGAGCAGAAGGACAGGCTGGAACAGCTCATCAGCGAGTTCCACCTGCAAAAGGTGCGTAAGAATCTGGGTAACCGCCTGTCGGGAGGTGAGCGTCGCCGTACCGAGATTGCCCGCGGCCTGGCCATCAACCCGCGATTCATCATGCTTGACGAGCCGTTTGCCGGTGTGGACCCCATCGCCGTCGAGGACATCCAGAGCATCGTTTATAGCCTGAAGAGCAAGAACATCGGTATCCTCATCACCGACCACAATGCTCCCGAGACTTTAAGTATCACCGACCGCGCTTACCTGCTGTTTGAGGGCAAAATCCTATTCCAAGGCACCAGTGAGGAACTTGCCGAGAATCCCACCGTACGCGACAAGTACCTGGGCCACAACTTCATCTTCCGCCGCAAGAAATTCGATTAAACGACAGAATATTTTAAACGCGAATTACGCGAATTCAACTAATTGTATCGTCCTGAAAAAAGTTTACAGATTTATTACTCGATATTCCAATAGACGGGTAATGCTGAGCCGTCATTGTTGGTGCTAAAGTCTGCTGGGGGCTCGATGCCCCCACAGACTTTTGTTGACGGTCTAAAGCAT
>CADAFP010000079.1 GCA_902787185.1 uncultured Bacteroidales bacterium
ACTGACGATGTGGAAGTATTCCCGTCCAGCTTCACCCAAAGTCGCCAACGAGAAACCGATTGCGATCCAATCCTCATAGTTGTCGGTCATGTCGATCTTCCGCAACTCGATCTCTTTGCATGCCTGATACACCCGCTCGTCGGTATCGTCAGCGAAACCGTTTCGCTGCCACGACTGCCATTGCGGCTGCCTGGGCTCTTTATAGACTCCAGTGTAAGCGACTGCGTCCTCATTAATATAGGGCGCTTCATCATAACTGAGACAGCGCAACCTACACACGTCGCTGCATGCAGCATCGATAGTAATACCAAGCTCTGCAAATTGCTCCTGTAGCTTCTTAAACTGCCGCTTGTGCTGACCTGGGTATTTGAGCGGTATGATTGCGAAGTAACCTGCGCCGCCAACAGATTTGGCAGCGTAAGCAACTTCTTCTATCCGGCTCAATACATTCTCTTTGAGATACTCGAAGTCGGGAATTCCTGTGTTGTCGTCCTCATCGATGTCGATACAGATTAATCCGCTATGAGCAACAAGGCAGTCTGCCTTACGACCACCACGGAACACACCACTAGTGGTCATCATGGGCAGCTGCTTCTTGTAATAGTTCCTCACTTCTTTATCTGAACAATAACGCAAGCGTTTAATCTGCTCCTTATACAGATGTCCCAGGGCAAGAAACTCGATGAGCTTCATTTCCAGCGGTTCTGTGTCGCGAACATTGCTGAAAACGCTCACAACTCTGTCAAAAATAGGTATAGTTTGGTTTGTTTTCATATTTGTGTGAATAGTTTTTGTCGAGGTTAATTAATTAACCTCAAAATGTAGTTTAACTCATTGAACAACAGGGTTTAATGTGCATATTTTGAATTAACCTCAGCCATAGTAGACAATTGAACTAGAAGTTAATCAGTCAACATTTTACATTCTATGTAAATCATTGACTATCAGCATGTGTTTTTAGTAGAGGTTAATGCTGAATTGTGTTTGAAACGCCTTGATTACAGCCAATTGAGACACTTTCCAGCATTAACCTTAACTTACTTTTCATTTTGATCCTGCTTTCAACACTGTAGAGATATACGCTGGTGATACACCCAGCCCTTCAGCAAAGGCAGCTTGATTCTTGATGCCTTTCACCTCGTTTAATGAACGGATGAGATCAGCTTGTGTCATGGGCTTTACACCGCCTGGTGCTGCACCACGAAGAAGATCATAGACAGCCATTGCTGATTGCTCAAAGTACGCCATGCAACGGATGGTGTATTCCATCACATTGGCCGGTATCAGACCATCATCATATCCTATTTTGCAACAGATGGCATTCATCATGTGAACGATACCTGCCAAACGCATAGCCTGTATCTGCAGCTTGCTATACAAGGACATCAGGTAACTATCGCCTGTTGTGCTTGCTATCTGCTCTTTCTTCCGCTGGAGTGAATTGAAATAGAAGTTGTAGAGTTCATCACATTCAGGGGAAAAAAGAATGGTTTGATTCTGGCTATAATTTTCATGGTAGGCCCTTCTGATGATCTCGCGCCAAGCGTCGACAAGAGATTGATCCATGGATTCTTTCTCTCTGTCGGGAAACTCAACGATTTTAGGCATCGTGAAATTAAACCTGGTGTCTAAACCATTTTGCATATACCGTGGCTTCCCGAACGCTTCCACCAACAAACCTGGCTGAATATCGCCCACAATGCACATGAATGCGTCTTTGATGACGATAGGCCGTTCGTCTCCTTTACGATTGATGTAGATTTCATCATTATCATATAGACGGAGGAGCTTGTCTTCGGAACCACCTTTGGTATATCTCTCCATATCTTCAAAGTATCCCTTGATCTCAGGATAGTGTCCCAAGCCTCCGGTGCGACTGCTTAGAAAGATCTGATTGCGTGCTTCATCAGTGCAGTCACCTATAAGAACCTGGTCAAATACAGGCGGGTGGCTCTCATCTCGTTCTTTGTCCGCTTTCCAAGCAGCATACTCAGCATTAAACCTGTCATAGTTTTCACTGTTGATCTCACTCAGAGGCTTGAGTACCTGTTTGATGGGCATTGTCTTGTTTGAGCCGCTGATAGCAATGTTGACAAACCAGAGCATAAGTTGGTTGGAATACTTGCCGTCAGTGACCCTTACTCGTTTGCCTATCGCGGTGGCAAAGGCTGCCAGTACAGCTACGATAGGAAACTCAATAGGGCATTGAAAGACCCTTACAACTTCCTTGATATATAGCTGAACTCTTTGCGGCAGTCCATCAATCGGCAGTTCAACCTCCCTGTGGAGGCTGAACTTGCCGTTCTGATTATCTTTATTGGTGTTTCTCATAATAGATTTGACCTCTTACTACCAATAAGGCGGTCGATATCACTCTTGCGATACCGGCGTTTGCCACCAATTTCTACTTTCTTAAGCACACCGTTTTTGTCCCATCGATAGAGTGTCATCTTTGATACCGCCAAAAGTTTGGCAGCATCGTCAACACTGATCAACTGGCTACCAGAAGCAGCGGCTTCTGCCTCAATCATGGCAATGGACTTGGCACCGAGAAGAATCTCCTCGGCGAACTTCTTAAGATCCTCCAGGGAGACTTGGAGGATAATGTTGGGATTTTCAGTGTTTTGAAACATCTTAGTAATGTTTTGAATATTAGATAAATACATTTGAATAACTCGTCCCACTCGGTAGGCCATCTACTGTGGACGTGTGTTCACATTCGCAACGTCTTTGGTAGGTTGGCGCCTCCAGTGCGTTGTCAAATGTGACGCCGCAAAAGTATGGTGTGATAGTAGGAAAATAAAAGACAACTTTTTTCATGGACATTTAGTGCACCCAAGATAAATTTTCTTATTACTTTTGTATCATCGTATTACATGATGAAATGATATGAGAAATGTGATGTCAATATTTGTTAATCGGTTCAAAACTGATGAAGATTGCTATAAATTCTTGTCTGAAATAAAATGGCCAGACGGGCGATTTGCATGTGCGAAATGTGGCAATACGACATATCATAGGGGGCGGTCTCCTTACTCGCGCAGATGCAACCGTTGTAAGCATGACGAGAGCGTAACGGCTGGAACTATGTTCAATAAATTGAAGTTCTCGATTTTGATTGCATTCAAAATTGTCTTTAGTATGGTGGCGATGGATAAGGGGAACTCTTCAGTAGAACTTGCTGAAACGCATGGTATTCAGCGGAAGACCTGCCAAACATTTAAACGCAAAGTTCAGCAAGCAATGGGCTCAATGCAACAGAAACGCTTAACAGGAACTGTTGAGATTGATATAGTCAACATCGCTAAACATCGTGCTCAAGATCCCTGGTGGGTCAAAGATCCTGAACGATATATTGCCATTGCTATAGAAGTTAGTGATGGCCAACCAGGAAGAGCGTTTGCTATAGTTGTAAATGAGGACAAACAAACTGAGCTTATTCCAATTATAGAACGCTATGTTCATCCTGATGCAACAATACTTACAACTGAGCAGTATGGTTATAAAACGGCCATGAAGAAAAGATTCAAAAACCTTTCTTTTATTGAATGGGAAAGGCTTACTTTACTATATGGGCACTTTCTTGCTGTCCAGGATTGGATAGGCAAAGAGTATGGTCATTATACTTCTAGTTATTTGCAAGGCTTTCTAGATGAGTTCCACTTTCGTTACAATCGTCGACATAATTACTGGAGATACTTTGACTGCCTCATCCGAGAGATGACCAAAAACAATTAATTCTGCGAGAATCATTGCCCAATGAGTAGCTGATCTTTTTTTCTGGCAAATACGACTTTTACGAATTTTCCAACATCGAGGACACTGTGGGACACTGTGGGACACTGATTATTTTTTGGCCCTCGATGTAGTAGACTTTTCTATGGGGTTTTAACATTTTTTGGGTTACACTGGTTAACACTCGTTTTTTTTAGGGGGTCTAAGTCGTTGACTTTTTCTAAGGGTTTTAACATTCTTTTTGTTTATGAGTAAATGGACGGGTGATATAGTGATAGGGTATTGTTGTTATTGGGTCGTCCCTGAAGGGGGCTATTATGCAACTAGAGTCCATTTGAATGACTAGGAGTGAGACGAAAACTAGAATAGATTGGTCTGTAATTAAGGAGACAAACAATCACTATTTTTCACATTGCCGAAGAAAGTTCCAAATTTTGGCAAGACATCACTCAAATGTTGATAACTTTTTATGTCATATGGGGGTTTATATGGGGCTTCCAGAAAAGAAGAAGCGGCAACTCGTTGAAATTCAACTTGTTGCCGCCTTCAAAAGGTGTCCAAGATGAGAGTCGAACTCACACGCCCAATCGGGCACTACCCCCTCAAAGTAGCGCGTCTACCAATTCCGCCACCTGGACAAAAAGAGAGCGAAAGACGGGACTCGGACCCGCGACCCCGACCTTGGCAAGGTCGTGCTCTACCAACTGAGCTACTTTCGCATGTGAGCGAAAGACGGGACTCGGACCCGCGACCCCGACCTTGGCAAGGTCGTGCTCTACCAACTGAGCTACTTTCGCAGTCAATTCTGCCCCCTTTGCAGGGGTGCTTTCGAGAATTGCGGTGCAAAGATATAGCGACTTTTTGAACTGGCAAAATTTTTTGCCAAAAAAATCACTTTTTTTTGAATTATTTTTTCACGCCGAGTAGAGTGAAGAACTCGTTTTGGCGGTGAATGTCCTCAAACTCACCACTATACTCAAATGTGATGGTGGTGGAGTCTTGTTTCTCGACGCCGCGCATTTTCATGCACATGTGCTGTGCCTCGGCATATACGATGACGCCGCGGTTGGGCAACACGCGGGTGAGGAGTTCGCAGATGTCGTGTGTCATGCGCTCCTGCACCTGCAGCCGGCGGGAGAAGGTATCGACGATGCGGGCGAGCTTGCTCAGACCCACGATGCCGCCGGCGGGGATGTAGCCGATGGATACCTTGCCGAAGAAGGGCAGGATGTGATGCTCGCATAGCGAATAGAACTCGATGTCCTTGACGATGACAATCTCGCTGCCCTCGTGCTCAAAGATGGCGCTGTGCACGATGGCGTCGGCGTCCTCGCTGTAGCCGCGGGTGTTCTCGATAAGGGCTTTGGCGGCGCGCATGGGTGTCTTGGCGAGGCCCTCGCGGTCGGGGTCTTCACCGATGAGTTCGATGATGGCGCGGTAGTGTTGGGCTATTTTTTCGGCGAGGCGGAGATCCTCGTCGCTGAATTTCATTTTAATCATTACTCCAGATGTTAATGCGGTCACGCACAATGACCATTTCGCGTGCAAAGTTAGGATAAACGCTCTTGATGCGATTCAGCGCAGCCTTTGCTTCCTGCTGTGTCTTGAAGTCGCCGATTCTCAGTCTCCACGACGGTGCCTTATAGGAGATGTAGGAGCGGTACTGCGGGAACTTCATCGCGATGTCGCGGGCGCGCTTCTGCGTGCTGGCCTTACCGGTCTTGGAGTTGTTGTCGGTATAGGCCTGGATGCGGAAGCCGACGCTGCGGTTTTCGATGGTCTGCTGCGATGTGTGGGTGCGTTTAGGTTTCTTGGGAGTGAGTTCTTCTTTCTTTTTCTTCTCCTCCTCTTTTCTCTTGTCTTCTTCTTTCTTGGCGTTATTGTCTTCCTCGTCGAGCTCGTTGAGTTTCTCCTCCTCGCTCTTGGGGTCGGTTTTCTTTTTGTCTTTTTCCTTGACCTTCTTGTCCTTGGAGTTGGTCTGCTGCTTGCCGATGTCGGCGTTGTTGCGTTTCTCCAATTCCTTGGGCGCATCGACGGTGACCTGTCCGGAGCGGTTCAGACGGTCGGTCGTTTGGGGACGTTGAGCGCTGGCAGCCAATGCGATAACGAGCATGAAGCACAGGCTCAGCAGGCGGATGTGTAATCGTTTTAACATGTATATAAGTTGGTTAGTTTCAAATTTTGCCGCAAAGATAGTGATTTTTCCTAAGGTGATGTTAATTTTGGGAATAAAATTGGTCGTGACAGGGCAAAACGAAATAATAATGTGCTTTTGTGCTCGATGTGCGCGGATTTTTACTAATTTTGTTTTTTAAATCAACTTAAATTTTTTGACGTTATGAAGATTGGAGACAAGATACCCGAAATGTTGGGCGTTGACCAGAATGGCAACGAGGTGAAAGCCAGTGACTTCGCTGGCAAGAAACTCATCATTTACTTTTATCCTAAGGACAATACCCCGGGCTGCACAGCCGAGGCATGCAGCCTGGCCGATGGCTACGGTGCGTTGAAGCGTGCTGGCTTTGCGCTGCTGGGAGTGAGCAAGGACAGTGCGGCGAGCCACCAGAAGTTTGCCGAAAAGTACAGCCTGCCGTTTCCGCTGATTGCCGATGTGGACACGAGCCTGAACCAGGCCTTCGGTGTGTGGCGCGAAAAGAAGATGGCGGGCCGCACCTACATGGGCACCGTGCGCACCACCTTCATCATCGACGAGCAAGGCATCGTCAAGCACATTATCGAGAAGGTGAATACCAAGGACAGCGCGAATCAGATTCTGGAGCTGGTTAACAGTGAACAGTTAACAGTGAATAGTTAACAGTGAACAGTGAATAGTTATCAGTGAATAGTTGTTTACAGTTTTTTTTGAGTTGGCTTCACAATATACCATATAATATGAAGAAGACATTATTATTGATATTTGCAATGTTGGCGCTGGCGATGAGTGCCGACGCTTTGACGCTTGAGGAATGTGTGCTGCGAGGCAGTTCGCCCCGTGGCATAGGTCAGATGCAGCCTGCCAAGAACGATGGCCGCTATTTTTACCGCCTGAGTGACGATGGCAATGCCATTATGCGCATCAGCTATGCCAAGGGTGACGAGAGCGTGCTGGTGGATACCCGCAACGAGGCCGTGACCGGATGGGACGACTTTGAGGTGACTGCCGACGGTGCCTATGTGCTGCTGTGGAATAACAGTCAGGAAATCTACCGTTACAGCTTCAGCGCCGACTACTATGTCTATGACCTGAAGACCAAGACCATGAAGGCATTGAGCGAGGGTGGGGGTGAGGAAATCGCCACCCTGTCGCCCGATGGCAAGCGCGTGGCCTACGTCAAGGGCAACAACGTGTTTGTGCGCGACCTGGTTGACGGTGTCACCATTCAGGTGACGCGCGACGGCGAGAAGAACAAGGTCATCTATGGCGTGCCCGACTGGGTCTATCAGGAGGAGCTGGGGATGCTTAACACCCTCAACTGGTCGAGCGACAGCCGCTCGCTGGCCTTCCTGCGTTGGGACGAGAGTCAGGTGAAGATGGCCTCGATGGTCATCTATCAGGGTACCTGCAACCCGCGGGATGAGTATGTGCTCTATCCGGGCCGCTACGATTTCAAGTACCCCGTGGCAGGCGAGAAGAACTCCATCGTGAGTGTTCACTGCTATGATGTGGTCGATGGCACGTTCAAGAAACTGAATGTGCCCCTCGACGAGGAAGACTACGTGTGCCACATCACTTTCAGCCCCGATCCGCAGCGTCTGATGGTGCAGCGCCTGAACCGCCACCAGAACGACTTGCGCATCTATGCCGTCAACCCCATGACAGGCGATGCCAAGCAGGTATATCACGAGACGTCCGACACCTGGGTCGATGCCGAGACCAGCCAGCAGGTGCAGTACGAGGACAATTTCTTCGTCATTCCCAGCGAGCGTTCGGGTTACATGCAGCTTTACCAATTTGACTTGGAGGGCAACCTGATGCGTCAGCTGACCAACGACAATGACCGCATCATTTCTCAGTTCTATGGCTATGACAAGGCGACCAAGCGCTTCTATTATCAGGCTTCGTGCGGACCGCTCAACCGCGTCGTCGAGTATGTGGATGCCAAGGGCGAGGTGACCCGCCTGGCACCCTCGACCGTCGATGGGCTGGGCACGGCGTCTGCCATCTTCAACGGTGATTTCACCTACTATGTGGGACGCTACAGTGATGCCGCTACTCCTGACCAATACCGCATCTATGACCGCAAGGGCCGTCGTGTGCGCGACCTGCAGTTGAATGAGGAATATGCCCGCAAGTACACCGCTGTCGATATTCCCAAGAAGGAATTCTTCACCATGGAGCATGACGGCTACACCCTCAATGGCTACATGATCAAGCCTGCGAATTTTGACCCGACAAAGAAATACCCCGTTATCATGGAGCACTATAACGGTCCCGGCTCACAGGAGGTGCTCAACAAGTGGCGCATGGGCTGGGAGCAGTACTTTGCCAGCGAGGGCTATATCGTGTGCGAGGTGGATAGCCGCGGCACGGGCTTCAGGGGCAAGGCATTTGAGTCGGTTACCTACCTGAACCTGGGTAAATTTGAGACCGAGGATGCCGTCGCCGCAGCCAACTATATGGCCAGCCAGCCTTGGGTCGATGCCGACCACATCGGAATCATGGGTTGGAGCTACGGCGGTTTCCAGACGCTGATGGCCATGAGCGAACCGGGCAGCAACTATGCCTGCGGTGTGAGCATCGCCCCGGTGACGACGTGGCGCTTCTATGACAGCATCTACACCGAGCGCTACATGCGCACGCCCCAGGAGAATCCCGAGGGTTACAGCAACTTCCCGCTCAACCGCGCCGAGAACCTGAAGGGTAGGGTGCTCATCATGTTTGGCAGTGCCGACGATAACGTGCACATCGTCAACTCGATGCAGTATGTCTCCAAGTTGGTGGACATGAACCGCACCTGTGACATGATGGTCTTTCCCAACATGAACCACAGCATCCGCGATTGCTCGGCCCGCTACGTCGTTTACAAGCGCGCCCTCGAGTTCTACGATCAGTACCTCAAGTAAATAGATTAAACACGAAGACAAGAAAGACAAACAAGACTATTAAGTGAACAACACTTGATATTGAACTTCTTGTCTTTCTTGTCTTCACAATAATTCGCATTAAAATAGTTGCACATGGATTACAGGGATGTGTTTTTTGTGGTGACGGGGCCGACGGCTACGGGAAAGACGGCGCGGGCAGTGCATCTGGCCAAGGCGATTGGCGGTGAGATTATCAGCGCCGACTCGCGGCAGATTTACCGCGGCATGGACATCGGTACGGGCAAGGACCTGGCCGAGTATGACGGTGTGCCCTATCACCTCATCGACATCCGCCCTGCCGGTTATCGTTACAGCCTGTACGAGTTTCTGGAGGACTTTGAGCGCGTCTATGACGACATACGTGAGCGCGGCAAACCCGTCATCATGTGCGGCGGCACGGGAATGTATGTCGAGACGGTCGTCAAGGGCATTAAGCTGCCACCTGTGCCCCGCAACGAGGAGTTGCGGGCCCAGCTGGCTGGCAAGTCGCTGGAGGAACTCACCGCATTACTTAAAACCATGAAAACCCTGCGCAACAACAGCGACATCGACACCGTGGCCCGCGCCACACGTGCCATCGAAATCTGCCGCTACTATGAGCAGCACCCTGAACTCAAGGCGCTTACCGAGCCTCATCCGATGCCCAATGCCCTGGTCATCGGCGTCGAGGTGGACCGCGACACACGTCGCGAGCGCATCAGTCGCCGCCTGCGTGCCCGCCTCGACGAAGGCATGATTGACGAGGTGCGCCGCCTCATCGACGAGGGTATCGACCCCGATGACCTCATCTATTACGGCCTGGAATACAAATTCGTCACCCAATACGTCATCGGCCAGCTGACCGAGGACGAGATGTTCCGCCAACTCGAAATCGCCATCCACCAGTTTGCCAAACGCCAGATGACCTGGTTCCGCGGCATGGAAAAGCGCGGCACCCCCATCCACTGGCTCTCCAGCACCCTCACCCCCGACGACTTCACCACCCGCATCCTCACCCTCGCCGCCAATCTTTCAGACAACATGAACAACTAACAACTGCCATTTTATTTCCGAAATGATGCAAAAATGCTGCATTTCGGAAACAAAACTATTGTTATCCAATATTGAAAATCCCGCCTGGCCCTATCACGGGTGAGGCGGGATTGCAATGATTAATAGGAATAATATATAAATCTATCGAAAAATCTTTGATGGTAAAATTAGATGATTATCAGATTTTTTTATTAATCCGTTGGTCATTCATCCTTTAGAATGTGAACTGCACGCGGGCCTGAGCCATGTGGAAGTTCTTGTCGTTGGGCAGGAAGGGCTTGTCGAGCTTGTGGAAGGTGTAGTCGAGCATGAACAGGGCATACTTGTTGAACGCGTAGTTCATACCCACGGTCACGCTGTGAACGTTACCACCACCAACGCTGGTAGCGCCGGTGCCGGGCCAATCCTCCATGTAGCCGTTGGCATAGTAATGGCCACGACCGGCATTGTAGTACTCACCGTCGGTGAGGTTATTCAGGCCGGTGTAGTTGTAGCGGGCCACGATCTCGAGCGACTTGCCGTCGATGCCACCCAACAGGCCTTCCTGCTTGTTGTACTTGTAGCCATTGCCCAGAATCTGGAAGCCAGCCTCTACATAGCCGCCAAAGAAGTCGTTGTTCTTGAGCTTGTTGGCATTCTCCCACCATTCGATGTCGCCCCAACCGTCGATGTTGTTCTGGGCGTCGATATAGAGTGAGTAGCTGTCACGCTTCTTGGTCACATGCTTGTACAGGAACTCGCCACGTGCAAAGAACTTGCTGTTGTGGTAGAGAAGCTCGGCGCCAACGTTGGTCACGTTGTTGGCCCAATCGAGATCGGCGCTGACGAACTGCTCGTCCTGGTCAACGTAGGTCTCGAGGGGTTGACCCAGGTGCAGGGTCTTCTTGAGCACGTTGTTGTACACGGTGCCGCCGCCCAGGTGGGCAAAGCGAGCGCTCACGCCCACGTGCATGGTCTGGTTGCCGTTGGCGAAGGGACGGAACAAGTAGCGACCGGCAACGGTGATGCCGTTGAAACCTGCGTCAATCTTGTTGTAGGCGTTCTCGGTGAACACACCCTGATAGGCCATGAAATGGTCATTGTTGAACTTGTAGCTGATACCCAGCTCGCGGCCTTCACCCAGTGCGTTGCTCGAACCGGGACGGCTGATGAAGTGGTAGCTGCCCAGCGAGGTGTTGCGGGCCATGCTACCGGCGGGGTCATTGTAGTAACCCACCTTGACGGCATGGGTATTGTCATTGTTGTCCAGCTTGCTGTACTGCAGGAAGATGTTCTTCTGGGCGAACTTGCCGCCACCAAAGCCGAAGTCGGCATAGAAGTACCAATCCTTGTAGGTCATCGACGTGCGGATGCGGGCGTCGGTGATTGCGGCACCACTCTGCATCGGGGTGAAGTCTGAATGGTAGAGAGCTGCGTCGGCCATCATGCGGGCACCGACGGTGAATTTCACTTCCTTCTTGGCGTTCTCGAGCTCCAGCGTGGGATCGGTGTCAAAGTCCTGGGCTGCGGCTGTCAAAGCGAAGATTGCCAAAACAGGCATCAAAATATATTTTTTCATATTAAATAATGTCAATTTAATGTTGTTGATAATGTTCATTGAAGCCGATTAGTAACCCAGACGCTCGAGGGTAGCAGCAGCATCGGGAACGATGACGTTGGCCTGCGAGTTGTCATACTTCTGTCCAGCGTGGAAGGGGTTGGGCAGGGCGGGGTTGCCACGGAAACCGTTCTCGATCATGTAACGCAGCGACATCTCGGTGCGGTTGGTGAAGAAACCGTCCATGTAAACGGGCACACTGCTGGGATAGCTGGTGGTGCAGTAAGGGGTAGCGGGAATCTCAAGGCGAAGCAGGTCGTCAAACTCGGTCTCCCAACCATAGTTGTAGTAGCCCATGTACTTGCACATCTGGGCCCAGCTGTCGAAGCTGTAGGGATGGTTGATCATACCGGCGCGACGAATCATGTAGGCCTGCCAGGGAGAGTTCATCTCGGGATAGTTGTTGGGGGCACCGCTGATGGCCGGACCGATGATGTGAGCGCCATTGTCCTGTGCCCACTTGATGAAGGCTGCATAGCCGGTGGGGGTGTCATAGGCGATATCGGTAGCATAGGCGGGCTCGCTGATCCACAACAGGTAGCACATGGGGATGCGACCCTTGAAGACGTCGTTGGCACGACGCAGGGCGTCGAACGAGAAGGTCTGCAGGATGACGCGGCCGC
>CADAFP010000080.1 GCA_902787185.1 uncultured Bacteroidales bacterium
TATTTGGGTGAAGATGCGATAAGTGCCCATAACGTCTATTTCAAGTCGCCTGTTCCGCCTAAAGGTTCAGATAGTTGGGTAGGATGGAATTTTATCCATCAAGAGTATATTCCCAAGGGAACCAAAGCCCACTATCGTTACCACTACTTCTGCAATTCAGATGTATTGGAAGACGAGTCGCTGGGGAGCTATTGTGATGTGAATATCAACATCAATGGCAACGGCGAGGTGACAAGTGACGATCTGACGCAATGGGAGGTGTTTCACTATGCCCCAGCTGGGAAGAATGTGGTATTGTCCATCACGCCACAAGCCAAGCATCTCATCAGCGGTTTCACAGTGGATGGCATTGATAAGAGTAACCGCATCACAGGTGGAGCAACACTCTATGACGACGCACAATATCTCGACTTTAGCGACGAGGTTATTGAGCAAGGCAAATACTCTATCCCCAATCTGCAAACGGCGATGGATGTGAATGTCGCTTTCAAGAAACAGCCTTTCAGCAAGCTGACCTTGCGACAGAGCGAATGTGGAACCATCGGCGTGCGCCTGCATCGTGATAGGCCAATGGTACTTAAGGTGAATCCGTCTGACAATAGTGGAATTAGTGCCATGTCACTCGATGGCAATGATTGCCTTGATGAAGTGCAGCCTGATGGGCGTTTTTCCAAAGTCATTGATGACCCCGTGAGTATCGAAATCAAGTATAATCCAACCGAATAACGATTTTTGCCAATTGAAGGAGGTTTGAGGATGCGTCATGGTGAAGGAATCCAAGTGCATAGGCGTTTCCTGAGATGCATGGATGCATCCTCATAATCTCTTGACCATCCAGCCATATCAAGTAGAAAGTGTGTCGAAGACGAACTTCCGCATTACTCAAAGTCTTGTCAATCACAAAGTTCCTCTCCGAGGCACATGCATAGTTCTGCTCATGGACCAAGCTGCGAACCTCTTCGAGGTTGTTGGTTTTACCGTCCTCTGTCGCGACTCGGCAAAGTTCGAACAAGTTCAACTTTGCGCTCACTGCTCCATCGGTTGCATGGTCTTTCTCATTGAAATCGGTTCTTCGAACCGCTAACATCAGCGATATTTCCCCGGACTCTAATGATAGATTACTCAAGTTTTTAAAGTGTTAACACGTTAGAAACTTGAGTAAAATAACAACATTTCGGTAATATATTGATGTCGTCTATTGTATTGAGCGCTTCTTGAAAACTGGATTCTCCCCAATGATTATCGGGTAGGGCGGGTTTTGGGATAAAAAAAATCCCCGACTCTCGCCGCGGATTATTGAAAAAATCTAATTAACCTCTAATACCATTAACATAAACCTTAAAACTAAATCTTAACCTTTAAACAAAAAAACTCATGCCGTCGCGGCATCTTTTTTCTGCCATGATGAAAAATCGGGTGCAAAGGTAGTCAATTTCATGTTATATAACATAATTTTCGAGCAAAAAAATCAAATAATTAGTATTTTTTAACTTTTGCACACAGGTTTTTAAAGTTTGAAGAGTGTGGTCGCTTGTTCTGTGGTGATGGCGCTAAGTAGCTGATTTTAATATAGATATATGTTGTTTGCCATGTCCTGATAGGGCACCATTGGGGTTGCATCCAGCGACGTGGATAGTGTTGTTCGCCCGTGGGTAATGACAGCCCTCTGGGCGTTTTTGCCATCAGTTAGCCACCTCTACCATTTCACGCAGACTCTATTTATTCATTTAATACCGCCAATGGGTTTCTTTCTATCATTTACTACTTCGCGCCTTTGCGCCATAGCGTGGGGGGCAGTTCGCGATGATGCCGGATGCTGGTAAAAAACTGAGGGACCGGTAAGCTGTGATGCTTGCCAATCCCTCGGTTTTTTGGTGTTTGTGGTGCCCTATAATCACTTGCCCAGCAGCAGGTACTGGTAGGGCTTTACCGTGAGCCGTGATTGCAGGGTGACTTCCTCGCCTGTCATCAGGTTGGTGGCGGTTCTGTTGGCCCACATGGCTGGCAGGTCAAAGGTGCTGGGGACATTGCGCACGTTGACAATCACAAGGACGTTGTCGTTGTTGAGCACGCGGTCCACACACAGCACGTTGTTCTCGTCGTCGTCACAAGGCGTCACCTTGCCGCTCGAGCGCAGCGCGGGGTGCTCGTTGTAGATGGAGATGAGTTTCTTGTACTCGTTGCGCAACGCGGGGTTGGCATTCCAGTCCACGGGAACATAATGGAAGAAGTTGATGGTCTCGGGGTAGCCCACCTCTTGTGAGCCGTACACGAGCATACCGCCATGCAGCATCGTCGTTGCCACAAATGCCGCCATCGAAGCCCTCACGCCGCCGTACAGGGTGATGGGTGAAGCCTTGGTCGCTTCGTCGTGGTTGGTGGTGAAGCGCAGCTTGAACTTGCCACGGTCCAGGTCGGCATATTCGTGCTTGTCCACAGAGACGAGTTTACCCACTTTCTCGCCCTTCATTACTTGAGCGATGGCTCCCATGAACTCCCATGCGTAGTTGAGGTCAAATCCTGCAGTGAAGTTCTCGGGGTTGGCGCCCTCGGCGAGCATGAGCAGGTCACGGGGGCTGGCAGCCGAGCGCAGCATGCTGATGCACTCAGTCCAGAAGTCCACGGGCACTTGGTCGGCAACGTCGCAGCGGAAACCGTCCACGCCGACGCTGTCCACCCAGTAGCGCATGGCGTCGATCATCGCGTCGCGCATTTCGGTGTTGTCATAGTTCAAGTCGGCAACGTCGGTCCAGTCGGTGCCGGGCGGGTAGATGATGTTGCCCGACGCGTCGTGGGTGTACCAGTCGGGATGCTCGGCAACCCATACGTTGTCCCATGCGGTGTGGTTGGCCACCCAGTCCAGGATGACGCCCATGCCGCGCTTGTGGCTCTCCTCCACCAGATGGCGCAGGTCATCGACCGTGCCATACTCGGGTGCGATGGCCTTGTAGTCCTTAACCGAATAGGGCGAGTTCTTGCTTTTCACCTCGCCAATGGGATAGATGGGCATAATCCACAGCACGTTCACGCCCAGGTCCTGAATGGTGTCGAGTCTGGCGGTGATGGCTTTCAGCGAATTGGACGGTGCGAACACGCGTGGGTTGACCTGATACATCACCACGTCGGCCACTTCGGGCATGGTGTAACCTTCAACCACTGGTGTCGCATGATGGTCCTTGGGCTTGCAGGCGCTTGAGAGCACCACCAGCAAGACGAGTAAAAAGGAAATGGATAAAAATTTCTTCATCATAACGGATGCTATTTTTCGGTTATATGATTATTTGGCGGTAAAATTACAATGTTTTTTTGCGGTTTGCAACAAAAAGGGCACAAAAACTTGCCATTAATGAGCTTTATCACCGTTTTTTGTCTTGCAGGGCATGAAAAACGGGTGGCTACATGAAGGCGCCTTGCTTGAAGGAGTCGAAATCGTCGTTGTCCATCTCGGTGATGGTGAGGGTGATGTTGCCGGCGTCGTTGCTGCCGATGACAAAGACGAGCACGTGGCCGTCAACGCTGTAGCCCGTCTCGACGGTTCCGGTCTGGCTGCCTGTGCGCCAGGGCATCGCCATGCGGGCGTTGCTGCCCTTGAGGGCGTTCTTGATGGCGAGTTTGGCCATGTCGATGTCCTTGATGGCGATAGAGTACATGGTGATGGTGTTCTCGCCGCCAGAGGTCTGCGTGAAGTCATATTTGTCGCTCAGCCACAACGCCACGTCGCTATAGTGGTATTTGCTGGCGCTGTAGGCGGCCTGGCGGGCGCGTTCTTTCTTCTGCTCCTCGCGGGCGAGGGCCTGCTGTTGCCGCTCGGCAGCCAGTCGCTGGCGCTCCTCTTGCTTGCGTAGCTTTTCCTGCTCCTTCCTCAGTTTTTCCTGTTCCTTCTTGAGCGCTTGCTGTTCCTGCTTGGCCTTTTTCTCTTCGGCCTTGCGCAGCTTCTCAGCCTCGCGTTCGGCGCGGGCCTGCTCACGCTGCTTTTCCTTCTCCAGGCGTTTGGCTTCCTGTTGCTCCCGCTTGATGGCCTCTTGCTGCTCGCGTTCAGCCATCTCCTGGCTCTCCTCGTCGATCTCCTCGACGTCAACCGTGATGGATTCGTCGTCGTCCTGCGGTTCGTCGGGCACTACCACGGGTTTGCGGTCGCCGCGTGAGGCGCGCTTGGTGCTGGGTTTCTCCTTTTCCTGCTTTTTCTCTTGTCCCGCCTTGTCGATGCTCTTGAAGTGGTTGACGCTCTCGGTGACGCTCACATAGTAGGTGCCGTCGTCCAGCGCCTTGCTCTTGACGCTGAAGTGGAACTTGTTCTTCTCAAAGCGGAATTCTTTCCAGAAGACGGTCGAGGCGTCTTGCCAGTCGTTCATGGCGGTGATGCCGTCATAGGATGCCATGATTTGGTCAATCAGGGCGCACACCCGCTTGCGGTTGAGTCCTGAAGGCGAGTTCAGGAAGTAGGACACCTCGCCCTTGGCGCGCTGCTGCCTCATGTCGCTGGCGCTGGGCGTATAGTAGAATTCAAAGGAGTTCTCCTTCACAAAGGCTTCGCCCACCACCTCGTCGAGGAACCACTCCACGGGTGCATTGCCCTCGTCGGCTTGTTGGGCGGCAGCCGCCAGCGTGAACCACGCCAGTATGGCCATCAGCAATAGTCTTGTCTTGCTCATCGTTATATTCATGTTAGGAAGCGGGGGCAAAGATAATGATTTTTTTGATTGGGATGGATAAGTGACAAGTTAATCTGTTTCCTGCCTAATTGTTTTTTTTATTAAT
Organism: uncultured Bacteroidales bacterium; assembly: GCA_902787185.1. Taxonomy (GTDB): domain Bacteria; phylum Bacteroidota; class Bacteroidia; order Bacteroidales; family Muribaculaceae; genus Sodaliphilus. The sequence goes on from CADAFP010000080.1 coordinate 4,759, forward strand.
TTTTTTGATTGTTTTCCTGAGAATCGTTATTTTTGTGGCTGTATTCTTGGGAAATTATATATTCACCTATAAAACATCACAATTATGAGAAAAATCTACTTGACCCTAATGGTGCTGATGCTGGCCACGCTGGCAGTTCAGGCCGAGAACTACGGCATCAACGTGGGCGGCGTGGAGGTCTCCTCCAGCAACTACAACAATGTGATGGGCGGCTACATCAGCAGCGGCACGGTGACCTACAACAAATCGACCAATACCTTGACGCTCAACAACGTGAGCATCACCAACACCAACGACGGCAAATATGCCTTGCACAACAGGAGTTGTGATGGCTTGAAGGTCGTGGTTCAGGGAACCTGCTATTTTAACACCAAGGCCCATGCGATACACTTCGACAAGGGTGGCACCATCACCATCGCCAGCGGCGGCAAACTGCTTGCCAATCAGTCCACCACCACGTCCGATGAAACCGGCGCGATTTACATCAAAGATGACTGGCTTAATTTTGATGGTCCGGGACAACTCAGTGTGTTATCCAATCGTTGCGGCATCATCGGCACCGGCGCATCCTCTTCAAGCGGAATCAGGTTTGATGAAGGCATCAATGCCATTATCCAGGGAAGCCGCGGTGATGTGGTGAATCTCAATTTTGTTACCCAATATCAAGGATGTAATGTTATCTACAAAGCCACCAACGACTACAGATATCCGAATGTGCGAAATGTGGAAGGCATGTATTTCAAAAACAAGACCGAGATTGTTGAGCCGTGGTACGCTTCCTTTAGCGAGGCCAAACAGAGCATTGTGAACGGATCGAATGACGTCATCTATGATACCGACATTTATGTCCATTCATACTATGGCGTAGTGATTAAGTACAAAACTTTCCCCGACTACAATTTCCGCCAGTATCTGCTCTCACTCGTTCCCAAGGGTTATTTCACCGATGGCGAGTTGCAGAGTCTGGTATCGCTTGACGTCAGTGGCAAGAACATCTATGACTTGACGGGCATAAGGTTGTTGAGGTATGTGCAGATACTCAAATGTTATAACAATCGTATCACGTCACTGGATGTGTACAACATGCCACTCGTCTATCTGGACTGCCATGCCAACCAAATATCATCGCTTGATATTGGCGCCATCCACAACCTGGCCTACCTGGACTGCGGAGGCAACAGTCTTTCGTCACTTGACGTGAGCGACAAGAGCAGTTTGAAGACGCTCATGTGCGCAGGCAACGGCTTGACCTCACTTAATGTGACTGGCACAACATTGACCACTCTGGACTGTCACGCCAACAACTTGATGGACATCAGGGGGCTTCCTTCGTCATTGCAGACACTCGACTGCCACAGCAACAGTTTCTCCTCCTTCAGTTATACTCACATGAGAGCGATGGAATCACTCAACATCAGTAACTGCTATTCGCTGACCTCGCTCAACTGCTGCGACAACAATTTGACCTATCTTAACGTGTCGAGCAACACTGCCTTGACGGAATTGAGATGTTACGCTAACCCCGGCCTCACCAGCATTACCGGTTTGGCCGACTGCAAGGCGCTGGACGAAATCTACTGCTATGACTGTGCACTCACTGACCTGAGTTGCGTGAACGATATGACCAACTTGGAGAAACTGGAATGCGGCGGCAACAAACTCACCTCGCTCACAGTAACCAACAAGAGTAAGTTGACAAGGCTCATATGCTCCCTGAACCTGGATCTGACAACAGCGACAGTCACCGGTAACAGCAAATTGTCGGAACTTAATTTTGTTTACTGCCTGCAACTCAACACACTTGACTGCAGCCAAAACAATGCATTGACGACGCTGAATGTCAATGGATGTACCGCCATGACCCATTTGTATTGCTATGACGACCACAATCTGGCTTCCATCAGTGGGTTAGGCAGTTGCACTGCCATGCAGCGGCTCAGTTGTTTTGACTGTGCCCTCACCGACTTGAGCGCAGTGAACAGTATGTACAACATTGAATTTCTGAACTGTTCCAGCAACCAACTGACCTCGTTACAGGTGACCAACAAGAGCAAACTCACCACAATCGCCTGTCACTACAACCCGCAGTTGAGAACGATTACCGCTACGGGCAACCCTCTCTTGAACACCCTCTACTGCATGGATAACCCCCAACTGTGGAAACTCGATTGTTACTCAAATGCCTTGCCCGCGGTTAATGTGACGGGCTGTTCTGACCTGAAGGAATTGAGATGTTACGATAACCCTGCTCTTGCCCGTATTGACGGTTTGGCTGACTGTACAGGGTTGCAAAAACTCTATTGCTCCAACAGTGCGCTCACCAGCCTGAGTGGTATAAACAATATGGCCGACTTGGATTATCTGAACTGTCACGACACCCGTCTGACCGCACTTGGGTTGACGAACAAGAACCGCTTGACAACGGTCTTGTGCTATAACAACCCCGATATGGCCACGCTCACCCTTACAGGTTGTGCCCAATTGACTCAAATTGACACCAAGAACTGCCCGAAACTGAAAACAGTCAACTGCTATTCCAACAATTTGATCTTTCTCAATGTGACGGGCAACACAGCCTTGACCACACTGAATTGCCAGGATAACGGGAACCTCACCTCCATCACCGGTCTGGCAGGTTGCACAGCCATGGACTTCATCAACTGCAACCACTGTGCATTGACCGACCTGAGCGCGGTCAACAGCATGAGCCAACTGAGTGGGCTGAGTTGCTCTTA
>CADAFP010000081.1 GCA_902787185.1 uncultured Bacteroidales bacterium
ACGACACACATCGAACGCGGTTCAGCACCCATGCAGGCCGCCGTCAACGGTACCAACGAGGTGGCCCTGTCGGTAATGGCATCGACGTTGACACTGATTGCCGTGTTCTTCCCGCTGACGCTGGTCAAGGGTATGACCGGTGTGCTGTTCAAGCAGTTGGGTTGGATGGTGACCATTATGATGGTGCTGTCGCTCATCTGCGCCTTGATGTTGACCCCGATGCTGTGTAGCCGCATGCTGCGCCTCAACGTGGGCGACACCAAGATTTTCCAGAAGGTGTATGGTCCCATTCTCAAGGTGCTTGACAAGATTGATGACTTCTATGCCCGCGTGCTCGACAAGTGCGTGGCCCACCGTTGGATTACCGCAGCGACCGCCCTGGGCGTGTTTGTGGTGTCCATCTTCCTGATGAAGTTCGTCGGTACTGAGTTCTTCCCGACCAACGATAACGGCCGTTTGGGTGTGTCGTTGGAACTGCCTATCGGTTCCCGCGTTGACCTGGCCAAAGACGTGAGCCAGCGCATCTACAAGGAGTGGACCGAGAAGTATCCCGAGATTCAGTCCTTCAACTACACCGTGGGCCAAGCGAGCAGCGACAACATGTATGCCTCGATGCAGAGCAACGGCTCTCACATCATCTCGATGAACATCATGCTCAACAAGGCCAACGAGCGCAAGCGCGGCATCACCGAGATTGCCGGTATGATGCGTGAGGACCTCAAGAACTATCCTGAACTCAAGCGAGCCCTCGTTAACGTGGGTGGTGGCCGTGGTGGCGGTATGAGTGGTCAGAACACGCTTAATTATGAGATCTACGGCTACGACTTCACAAAGACCGACAGTGTGGCTCAACGCTTGAAACGCATCCTCGAGAAAGTGCCTGGCGCTGCCGATATCAACATCAGCCGCAGCGACTATCAGCCCGAGTATCATGTGGACTTTGACCGCGAGAAGCTGGCCATGTACGGCCTGAACCTGAGCACTGCCGCTACCGCCCTGCGTAACCGCATCAACGGTACCACGGCGAGCTACTTCCGCGAGGACGGTATGGAGTATGACATCAAGGTGATGTATGACCCCGAGCACCGTCGCAGCATCAGCGATATCGAGAACATCATGCTCTATAACACGATGGGTAAGGGTGTGCGCCTCAAGGAGGTGGGCACTGTTGTCGAGCAGTTCTATCCGCCCACCATCGAGCGTAAGGACCGTGAGCGCATTATCACCGTTTCGACGGTTGTTCAAGACCGCGCTATGAGTGAGGTCATCGCCGATGCCCAGCCCCTCATCGACAAGATGGACAAGCCTGGCGACGTGATGATTCAGCTCAGCGGTAGCTATGAGGACCAGCAAGACTCCTTCAGTGACCTGGCCATGCTGGGATTGCTCATCATCCTGTTGGTTTACATTGTGATGGCAGGTCAGTTTGAGTCGTTCACCTATCCTGCAATCATCATGACGTCGATCATGTTCGCATTCTCGGGTATTGTGCTCATCCTGTTGTTGACGCGCACCAACCTGAACGTGATGTCGATGATTGGTGCCATCATGCTGATTGGTATTGTGGTGAAGAACGGTATCGTGCTCATCGACTACATCAACCTGAACCGTGAACGCGGCATGAGCATCCGCCGTGCCGTAATCAACGGCGGTCACTCGCGTCTGCGTCCTGTGCTCATGACCTCACTGACGACCATCTTGGGTATGGTGCCCATGGCCGTAGGTACTGGTGTGGGTAGTGAGATGTGGCGTCCCATGGGTATCGCCGTGATTGGCGGTCTGGCGATGTCCACGTTGATGACCTTGCTGTTCGTGCCCACGATGTACACAATCTTTGCGCTCACCGGCATCCGCCGCACCCGCAAAAAAATCCGTAAAGAGTTAGCAGTTAAGAATTAGGAGTTAGGAATGAGGAATGAGGAATTAGTAATTAGTAATTAGTAATTAGGAATGAGTAATTAGTAATTAGGAGTTGGCGCATGCCACCTAATGCCTAAGACCTAAATCCTAAATCCTAAAACCTAAATCCTAAAACCCAAAAATAGAGAACAATGAAAGCGATATTTATAGCCTTTGATGAGGCTTACTATGACCGAATTGTTGAGATGTTGCATCTGCTCAACTGCCGTGGTTTCACCAGTTGGAGAGAGGTGCAGGGACGCGGTAGCAAGACCGGCGAACCGCACTACGGAACCCATGCCTGGCCCTCCATCGCCTCGGCCATCCTGACTGTGGTGGATGAAAGCCGTGTGGACGTTGTCCTTGACGAATTGCACCAGATGGACCTGGCGACCCCCAAACTGGGACTGCGCGCCTTTGTCCTCCCTGTGGAGCGCACCATCTGACCCTCTACAAACATCAATACACACACACTTGGACACAGGCCCAGCCGCAACCTTCTTGCGGTTGAGCCTGTGTTTTAACTGATTGTTACCCGCAAATGATAAAAATCTTTCTAAATGCTTGTTTATTTTAAGTGTTATTTATAACTTTGTCGCGGTTGGAATGTCCTGAATTCTGACCAAGACATAGTTTTTTATCAAAACGGAGAGCGTTTTGTTTTTGACTTTATCTGAGAGATCGCCAGGGTTTCTTTCATTCGTGAGTCAAAGGTAGCAATGACGCACCGCAGCATGCTGTGATCCCCCCCGAGCAAGGGAACGTGATAAGAGCTGAATGTGGGGTGGGTTGTTTATCATCGATACGACGTTTGGCGATACCTTCAGATAAAGCAACAGGCAAACATGTCCCTGCGCTTTTTTGTTTACCCAACTATTATCGCCAAATTAGGGGGACTAAGGAGGCAATCTTCACTAGGATGAAAAACAAATATATCCCCGCACCTGGAGCCATCGTCGAGATGGTTTGCTCTCTAGCAGCCGTACTGTTGTTGTTCACCACATGGATCAAGGGTTATGCCGATGGGGAAATCATTGACAAGTTTCCAACGACGATTGATCTTCTCAAGGATATCGGTCCCGAGATGGTTTTAGTCAAAGTCACTATTGTGTTGTTCTTTGTGAACATCATCCTCAAGTTCTTTGACCGATCGGCATGGTTGTCAGGAATCTGTGCGTTACTCAATGGTTATTTTGTCGTTCTTGTCAACAAGATGGTGTTTGATTTCAATCACAGTGCTGTTTTGATGCTATCTGATGGTAGTGTCAATTTGAGCGGCATGGGCGTAATCGCTGTCTTTGTCGAAATAGCTTTTGCTATCGCGGTATTCGTGAGATTTGTATCTTGGTTGGTAGAATTGTATAACAAGAGGGGCGGAAAGCCGTTTGTGGTCGCTATGGCGGCATGGTTGATGATATGTATAGCACTCTTGGGAATGATGTTTGTTGCCTTGAAGCATAATGGCTATAGCGAGGATGACTCGGCCCATGCGGGCCTGTACATGCTCGGAATGCTTTCTGCATTGACGTTTTTCATCTTCATCATTGTCGGAATAGTGAAGTGGTTCCAAATCAAGAGACAGGAAAAGATGGCGCTGCAGGCTGCGACAGGTGACGAAACTGCTGTTGCTGACATTGAGAATGATAACCCTGCCGAAGGCACATCTGAACCGGAACAAGAACATGGCAAGGAGAAGGAACAAGAGCCGGGTCGCATTACCTTGAGGCAAATTCTCTTGTTCGCCATCGTGGGTCTAATCTTCACGCCAATGCCCTATATCCTGGATCGGTCCTTCAAGGAGGATAGTAATAAGAACTCGGTCGTCGTTGATACTGCCGAGGCTGAATCCATTCTTGAGGAAGACATGTCGGTCGAGCCTGATGCGGGCATGGAGCCGGACTATGCCACTGAGCAAACAGCCGAAGAGGGGACTGCCGAGCCGGAGTCCGGTGATTTCTCTGACGATAGCTATGTGACCATTACGGGAGTTAACGTGAGGTTGCGCACGACCCCTGAAATCAATGAATCCAATATCATTACCGACAGCAGCGGCAAGAACGTCCATCCCAACAAGGGCGAGAGTTTGAAATGTGTGGGCGAGGAGGGAGACTTTTATCTTGTCCTGTATCGTGGCGATTATGTATATGTGTCCAAGAAGTTTGCAGTGTTGAAATAAGAATAAATCGGTAAATATAGAAATTCCATAAAATTATGAAGAAACTACTGTTTGTGCCACTCATGGCGATGCTGCTGCTCTCGTGTGAGGGCAACAGCCGTCAAGAGGCTGGCGCTCAGGCGAAGCCTCAAGAGCGTGAAGAAAAAATGGCGCCAGAGAAGCCTGTTGCCGTCAATGAGAACGCCCCCCATGATAAAAACAGCGAGTTCATTGTCATCTCCAAGAAAGACTTGAGGCTTACCGTGTATGCCCGTAGCGGGAACGATACCGTGGCACTGGCAACCTATCCCGTGTGTATGGGCAAGAACAAGGGACAGAAGGAGGACAAGGGTGACATGCGCACGCCCGAATCCCCCGAGGGCAAGCCGTTCAGTATCACGCGCATCCAGGATGCCTCGACATGGACTCATGACTTTGGGGACGGGCGGGGAAGTATCCTGGCATACGGCAACTGGTTTTTGCGACTGGACACGCCGGGTCACAGTGGAATCGGTATCCACGGCAGCACCAACAACGAGAATACTGTTCCCGGGCGAGCCAGCGAGGGGTGCATCCGCCTGCTTGACAAGGACATCATCCAACTCAAGGAGAAATATGCCCGCGTGGGGATGCCCGTCATCATCAAGGCCGAGAATCAAGGGCCGCTGCCGTTTGAACAAAAATAAACCTATATCAATAACAGTACAATAATTTAGCGATGAAGAAAATTAGTTTGCTCTTGTGTGTGGTTTTAGCCGCTCTCAGTTGTGCCTTTGTGGCGTGTGGAGGAAGTGAGGAATTTGAGGACGAGCTGTCGCCTGTATCTGCCCAAAACAAGATGGCGGGTAAGTGGAAGAACACGATTACTCGGCTGGATGAGGGAAACCAAACCATTGAATGGACATTTAACTCATCGGCAACTGCCGAGCAGGTTAAAGTCAACGATGCGGTATCGGATGATAATGCCTTAAAGGCTCGGGAGTCCGAGAATATGAAGGTTGTCCATTACAGCGGTAAACAATACACTGTGAGCTTTGGGACGGGACTTGAATATGACGATTGGCAAAACGGTCTGTCGTCGTTAGGCATGAACATTGAGTATAATGGTAATATTAGTGGTGTCATCCGAGGATTCCTTTCTGTAGGGTCGTCTAAGATACTTGAACTCTCCAATTATGATTTGGTGATAGAGACCGTCAACGGTAACCAAAAGTTCACCCGTACGTTTAAAAAAGTCTCTTAAAAAAGCGATTCAGCATCATCATTCATTGATGCTTTCTCTGGCATAATGCGTAGTGCCGCAAGTTTTTGCGACGCTACGCATTTTTTCTGTTTGTGACTTTGCGTTTTGTGCGGTTGCTGGAAATGTCAGTCAAGGGTGACGATTTGTCACCTTGATTATATATATGGTGTGATGGCACATTTCTTGAGGTGGAGTGGGGCAGAGACCTCTCCCCTAAACGATGCGGCCACGCTAAGGCGAGGCCCTACAGAGAAAAACAACTTAAAAACTGAAATAAAGATATGTCAAAAGGAACAATTGGGGTAACGACTAACAACATCTTCCCCGTTATTAAGAAATTTCTGTACAGTGACCATGAGATTTTCCTGCGTGAGCTGGTAAGCAACGCTGTTGACGCAACGCAGAAACTGAAGACCCTTGCCGGTGCCGGTGATTTCAAAGGCTCCACCGAGGGCCTGCAGGTGACCATCGCCGTTGACAAGGAGGCTGGCACGCTTACCGTGAGCGACAGCGGTATCGGCATGACCGCCGAGGAAATCGACAAGTACATCAACCAGATTGCCTTCTCGGGTGCCGAGGAGTTTCTCGAGAAGTATAAGGACACGGCCAATGCCATCATCGGCCACTTCGGTCTGGGCTTCTATTCGGCCTTTATGGTCGCCAAGAAGGTGGAGATACGCACGCTGAGCTGGCAAGAGGGTGCCAAGGCCGTGCGCTGGACCTGTGACGGTTCGCCCGAGTTTGAGATGGAGGATTGTGACAAGGCCGAACGCGGTACCGACATCATCCTCACCCTCGACGACGATGAGAAGGAGTTTCTCGAGGCCGCCCGCATCGAGGGCCTGCTGAAGAAGTATTGCCGCTTCTTGCCCGTGCCCATCATCTTCGGCAAGGAGCAGGAGTGGAAAGACGGCAAATATGTAGATACCGACAAGGACAAGGTCATCAACGACGTGGAGCCCCTGTGGTCGCGTATGCCCACCGACCTCAAGGACGAGGACTACCTCAAGTTCTACCACGCCATC
>CADAFP010000082.1 GCA_902787185.1 uncultured Bacteroidales bacterium
GGTTGTCCCGCCAGGGGCACGGCCGGGTAGCCGCGTCGGGTACGGATAAGTGCTGAAAGCATCTAAGCACGAAGCCAACCTCAAGATGAGATCTCCATTTAGGGTCGTTGAAGACGACGACGTTGATAGGCGGCAGGTGCACGGGCGGCAACGTCCTCAGCCGAGCCGTACTAATCACCCGAAAGCTTTCTTGTCGCGAGCCTTTTCTGTCGCGGCCGCTTTATGCGGCGGCGGAGAGCGGGCTGGCGTGAAGACACAGCAAGACGGGCGAGCTCGAGATTAACCTCGTGCGGCAGCAAGACAAGAAGTCGCGATGAAAGGTTTTCGCGCGTTAGCGTTCCCCCGGTGGTCTTTTTAAAGCATCACAGCCGCGGCACACTCGATGCGCCGTCAGGGCTGAAAAAGGTAAAGAATTAGGTGGTTATAGCGTGAGGGTCCCACCTCTTCCCATTCCGAACAAGAGTAGGTAACCGCCCCCTAAGAGAGGAGATGTCAGCAATGATATCCCCTCTCGTTTTTTTTATAGAAGCTATAGAAACTATAGAGGCTATAGAAACTATAGAAGTTGAGCGGGAAACGGATGGGACGGAGGAAACGGATGGGACGGAGGAAACGGATATAACGGATGGAAAAGTGGAAAAGGTGGGGGCTGATGGGATATAGAGAAGGCGGCATCACGGTGAGGTGGTGCCGCCTTTTTAGTGATGTGATGGCTTGTTACTTTACTTCCTGGCCCTGGAGGAAGGTCCTCGCGATGATGGGCGTGGTGTAGGAGTAAGGGATAAAGTCGATTGAGGGGATCGGGTCGGTGATGAAGAAGTTGGCGACCTTGCCCTTGGCGATGCTGCCGTAGTCCTTGCTCAAGTCCATGGCGGCAGCCGTGTTGATGGTGGCTGCGTTGATGGCCTCGGCGGGGAGCAGTCGCATCTTGATGCAGGCCAGCGAGACAACAAACTTCATGTCACCGCTGGGCGTTGAACCGGGGTTGTAGTCACTGGCGGTGGCTACAGGCAGGCCAGCCTCAATCATCTTGCGTGCGGGAGCGAACGGCATGTTCAGGAAGAACGAGGTGCCTGGCAGTCCCGTGGGGATGGTGTTGGTGCCCTTGAGCATCTCGATGTCCTCGTCAATCATGCTCTCGAGGTGATCCACTGATACGGCATTGTGCTTCACGCCCACCTCGACGCCGCCTGACGGTGCGAGCTCCTGGACGTGAATCTTGGGACGCATGCCCCACTTGGCACCCTCTTCAAGGATGCGCGAGGTCTCGTCGGGGGTGAAGAACCCCTCGTCACAGAAGACGTCGATGAAGTCGGCCAACTTTTGCTTGCCTACCTCGGGAATCATCTCACGGATGAGCATATCGACATACTCGCCCTGACGTCCTGTGTATTCGCGCCCCACGGCATGGGCACCCAGGAAAGTGCTGACCACCTTGATGGGCGAGGTCTCGCTGATGCGGCGAATGACGCGCAACATCTTCAGCTCGTCGTCGGTATTCAGGCCGTAGCCGCTCTTGATCTCGACGGCACCGGTGCCCTTGGCGATGATTTCCTTCACGCGGCGCATGGCCTGGACGTAAAGTTCGTCCTCGCTCAAGAGGTGCAGACGGTCGGCCGAATTGAGGATGCCGCCACCACGGCGTGCGATTTCGGCATAGGAGAGTCCGCGGATTTTGTCCACAAATTCACCCTCACGGCTGCCGGCATACACGATGTGGGTGTGGCTGTCGCACCACGAGGGCAGTACTGTGCCACCCTGTGCGTCGATGACCTCCCAATCGTTCTCGGGCGCGGGCATGGTTGCCATCTGGCCCCAAGCCTCGAAGCGGTCGCCGTCAACGAGCAGCCACGCGTCGTTGATGCAGTTCAGCGTTGCCATCTCGCTGCCCCGCAGGCAATGTTTCCTGTCGGAATCAATGCCTGCCAGACAAGCGATATTCTTAATCAATCTTTTCATATTATTCTCAAAAATGCCTCACGCTAAGCCGCGAAGTCGCTAAGTTTTATAATTTTTTAATTCTTAGCGTCTTAGCGACTTAGCGTGAGAATAGTTGTTAGTCAATCTTGTTGTTCTGCAAGAACTCTACAGACTTGGCGATGTGCGGATACATGGGCTGGTCCTCGTTGACAAAGGGGACGCACTTGCGGTAGTTGGCAAAGACATTCTCCAGCACGGGCGAAGACTTCAACGGGCGGCGGAACTCCAGTGCCTGGGCGGCATTGAACAGCTCGATGGCCAGCACGCGCTCGGTGTTCTCAACGACCTTGCAGAGCTTCACACCAGCGTTGGCACCCATGCTCACGTGGTCTTCCTGACCCTGTGAGGTGGGGATGGTGTCGGCCGACGAGGGCATACACAGCGTCTTGCTCTGGCTGGCGATGGCGGCTGCGGTGTACTGCGGAATCATGAAACCGCTGTTCACGCCGGGCTGTGCCACGAGGAAGCTGGGCAGGTCACGGGTGCCGGAAACCAGCTTGTAGGTGCGGCGCTCCGAGATGTTGCTCAGTTCGGCCATGGCGATGCACAGGAAGTCCATGGGCATGGCGATGGGCTCGCCGTGGAAGTTGCCTGCCGAGATGATGAGGTCCTCGTCGGGGCAAACGGTGGGATTGTCGGTTGCCGAGTTAATCTCGGTGTCGATAACCGAGCCGACATAACGGATGGTATCCTTTACCGAACCGTGAACCTGCGGGATGCAGCGGAACGAGTAAGGATCCTGCACGTTGACCTTGGGTTGCTTGATCAACTCGCTGCCGTCGAGCAGCTCGCGCATACGGGCAGCGGTCTCGATCTGGCCCTGGTGGGGACGTACGGCATGAACGGCATGGGTGAACGGCTCGATGCGGCCGTCATAAGCCTCGAGTGAGATGGCGGCAATGACGTCGGCCCACTTGCTCAGGCGCTCGGCCTTGATGAGTGCCCACACGGCGTGAGCGCTCATGTTCTGGGTGCCGTTGAGCAGTGCCAGTCCTTCCTTGGAACCCAATTTGACGGGCTCCCAGCCCATCTTCTTGCACAGGTCGGCACCGCTCATGCGCTCGCCCTTGTACTCTACCTCTCCCAGGCCCACGATGGGCAGGCACAGGTGAGCCAGGGGTACGAGGTCGCCCGAGGCGCCTACCGAACCCTGCTTATAGACCACAGGATATACATCGTTGTTGAACAGGTCGATGAGCCTCTCGACGGTGTCGAGTTTCACACCCGAGAAACCGTAGCTCAGGGACTGCACCTTCAACAGAATCATAATTTTGACGATGTCGTTGGGCACGCGTTCGCCCACGCCGCAGGCGTGTGACATCATCAGGTTGATCTGCAGCTGTGACAGCTGGTCGTTGCTGATAGAGATTTTGCACAGCGAGCCAAAGCCCGTGGTCACGCCATAGATGGGCTTGTCGCTCTCGGCAATCTTCTTGTCAAGATATTCACGGCAGTGGGTGATGCGCTTCACGGCATCGGCACTGAGTTTGAGCGTGTGATGGCCTTCGATGATCTCGGCGATTTTGGCAATCGTCAGATGCTCGGCACTGATTTGATGTGTCATATTAGGTTATTGAGTTATTGGTTGTTCAAACTGATTTAGAAGATAGTCACGGCATTGTCGATCACGTCATCGTCAACCAGGTTGGGCATGGTGACGGTCAACTCGGGCGTGCGCTCCATCTCGCGACGGATGGCGTCCATCGAACCCTTGTTGCGTGCCCAGCTGCGGCGTGCGATACCGTTGTTCACATCCCAGAAGAGCATCTCGCGGATGTGGCGTGCCGAATCCTCGCTGCCGTCGATGGCCATACCGAAGCCACCGTTGATGACCTCGCCCCAGCCTACACCGCCGCCATTGTGGATGCTTACCCACGTAGCGCCACGGAAGGAGTCGCCAATCACATTCTGCACAGCCATGTCGGCGCAGAACTGCGAGCCGTCATAGATGTTGCTGGTCTCGCGGAAGGGAGAGTCGGTACCCGACACGTCGTGGTGGTCACGACCGAGCACGATGGGAGCACTCAGCTCGCCGCTGCGGATGGCATCGTTGAATGCCAGGGCAATCTTGGTGCGGCCTTCGGCGTCGGCATACAGGATGCGGGCCTGTGAGCCCACAACGAGGTGGTTGGGGCCAGCCTCCTTAATCCAGTGGATATTGTCGTCCATCTGGCCCTGAATGTCCTCGGGAGCATCCTTGCGGATTTCCTCGAGCACCTGTGCGGCCAGGCGGTCGGTGGTCTCCAGGTCCTTGGGGTCGCCAGAGGTGCAAACCCAGCGAAAGGGACCGAAGCCGTAGTCAAAGAACATCGGGCCCATGATGTCCTGCACGTAGGACGGATAGCGGAACTTGCCGTCGGCCGTCATGATGTCGGCACCGGCACGGCTCGACTCGAGCAGGAAGGCATTGCCATAGTCAAAGAAGTACATGCCCTTGTCGGCCAGCTTGTTGATGGCGGCGCACTGGCGGCGCAGCGACTCGCGGACGCACTCCTTGAACTTGTCGGGATCCTCGGCCATCATCTGCTTGCTCTCCTCGAGGGTGAGGCCCACGGGATAGTAGCCACCAGCCCAGGGGTTGTGCAGCGAGGTCTGGTCGCTACCCAAGTCAACGTGCATATCCTCGGCAGCAAGGCGCTCCCACAGGTCAACGACGTTGCCCACGTAGGCCATCGAGACGGTCCTCTTGTCGGCCACAGCCTTACGGATGGCGGGAATCAGCTCATCGAGGTTGTCGTGCAGCTCATCCACCCAACCCTGCTCGTAGCGCTTCTCGGCGGCGAGGGGGTTGATTTCGGCGGTCACACTGACAACACCGGCGATGTTACCGGCCTTGGGCTGAGCGCCTGACATGCCACCCAGACCAGCGGTCACGAACAGCATGCCGTGGATGTCGCCACCCTTCTGTCCGCGCTTCACCAGCTGCTTGCGGGCTGCGTTGAGCACCGTGATGGTGGTGCCGTGCACGATACCCTGCGGGCCGATGTACATATAGGAACCAGCGGTCATCTGGCCGTACTGGCTCACGCCGAGGGCGTTGTCACGCTCCCAGTCGTCGGGCTTGCTGTAGTTGGGGATAACCATACCGTTGGTCACCACCACGCGGGGCGCGTTCTTGTGCGAGGGGAACAGGCCCAGGGGGTGTCCCGAATACATCACGAGCGTCTGCTCGTCGGTCATCTCGCTCAAGTATTTCATCACCAGGCGATACTGTGCCCAGTTCTGGAAGATGGCACCGTTGCCACCGTAGATGATGAGCTCGTGGGGGTGCTGGGCCACGCGGGGATCCAGGTTGTTCTGAATCATCAGCATGATGGCGGCAGCCTGACGTGAGCGTGCGGGATACTCGTCGATGGGACGGGCATACATCTCATATTTAGGACGGTAGCGGTACATGTAGATGCGGCCATATTTCTTCAGTTCCTCGGCAAACTCGGGTGCCAGAGCGGCGTGGAGATGCTTGGGGAAGTAGCGCAGGGCATTCCTCAAGGCGAGTTCTTTCTGCTCGGGGGTGAGAATGTCCTTGCGTTTGGGGGCATGGTTAATCTCGGTGTCGTAGGCCTGCAATTCGGGCAATTCCTCGGGAATACCACCGCGAATGTCGGCAATGAATTCTTCTTTGGTCATTTTATTTTAGTTTTTAGTTGTTCTCTAATCTCTAATCACTAATCTCTAATCACTAATCTAAGCCGAAGGCTTATTTAATCTTCTCCTCTACCATGGCGGTGATGGCGGCCTCCTCGGCGTTAGCCTTGGCTACCAGCTCATTGGCCTCGGCGATGAGTTTCTCGGCAACTTCACGGTCGGTGAGGCTCGAAGCGTTGATCTTCACGTTCATGCCTGCGCCAATCACGGCTGCACGGGCTGCAAGGGCACCCACGCCAGCGTCGGTCACGCTGTTGGGGTTGCCGGTCTCTACCATGGCACGGCAGATTTCAAATGCCTTGAACGAAGCCTTCATCGTGCGCATGGGCACCTGGGTGGCATAGAGCGTGGCATCTTGGATGGCGGCGGTGCGGGCAGCCTTGTCCTCCTCGGTCTTCTTGGGCATACCGAAGGCGGCCATGATGCGGTTGAAGGCGTCGGTGTCCTCGTCAACGAGGTGGAGCAACTCGACCTTGAGCGCCTGGCCCTTGTCGGCCCACACGCTGAACTCGTTCCAGCTCTCGTCCCAGCCGGGCTTGTGGCTCGACAGGTTGGCAACCATGGTGCCGAGCGATGCGGCGAGGGCGCCCATGTAGGCGCTGATGGAACCGCCACCAGGAGCGGGCGACTCACGCGAGGTCTCGTCGGCAAAACCGGTCACGGTGAGGTCCACCAGACGGTTAGCGGTCTTATTGTCGGCCTCGAGCATGAACTCGATGACCTTCTCGTTGGGATCAAAGGGCTTCAAGTCGTCCAGACCCATCGAGTGGATGGCGATGTTGATGATGTCCTCCTCGGGGATACCCGTCGAGCGCTGCTGCTTCTCGAGGAAGTACTTACGATTTCGGTACCCGTCACGCGGATGCCACGGTTCTGTGCGCAGCGGCACACCTCGTCAAAGGCCACATGCAGCGGCGTGACGTTGATGTTGGTTATGTTCATCGATACCTGGGCAATCTTGTACTCGTCGATATACCAGCCGATAGCCTTGGTGCCCTTCAGGGTGCCGGGCTTCATCACGTTGTTGCCGTTCTCGTCCTTGACAATCTTGCCGGTGATGGGGTTACCCTCACGCACGGGGCGGCCCTTCTCGCGCACGTCAAAGGCGATGGCGTTGGCACGGCGGGTCGAGGTGGTGTTCAGGTTGTAGTTCACGGCGATGAGGAAGTCGCGTGCTCCCACGGCGGTGCAGCCCGTGCGGGCTACGCCCTCGTCAAAAGGACGGTTGCCGAAGTCGGGACCCTTCTCGGTACCCATCTTCTCGGGCAATGCCTCATACTCGCCAGCGCGGCACACGGCCAGGTTCTGGCGACCGGGCTTCATAGCGGCAGCCTCATAGCAGTAGCAGGGGATATTGTGCTCGCGGGCGATGCGCTCGGCCAGTTTGTGGGCCAGTTCGGCACACTCCTCAAGGGTGATGCCGGCCACGGGGATGAGGGGGCACACGTCGGTGGCACCCATGCGCGGGTGAGCACCATGGTGACCTCTCATGTCGATGAGTTGACCAGCCTTGCCCACAGCCTGGAAAGCGGCCTCCAGCACGGCATCCGGTTCACCCACAAAGGTTACCACCGTACGGTTGGTGGCTTCTCCCGGGTCAACGTCAAGCAGTTTCACGCCCTTGACACGTTCAATCTCATCGGTGATTTGTTTGATAATGGCCATATTGCGTCCCTCACTGAAGTTAGGCACGCATTCCACGATTTTCTT
>CADAFP010000083.1 GCA_902787185.1 uncultured Bacteroidales bacterium
ATTCTATGTCGATGGCGTGGAAAAGTTCCGCTATGACGCCCGCGACAACGACTGGGAGACCTATACGGTGGAACTGGGCAACGGCACCCACACGCTCACTTGGAGTTACACCAAGGACGGCAGCGTCAATGCGTCGGGCGACTACTTCGCCATCAGCAATGTCCGCTTCACATCCTATGCCCCCGAGGCCTATGCGTGCTACACGCCGTCGAACACGACGCTGACGTTCTATTATGACAACCAGCGCAGCTCCCGCGCGGGCACGACCTATGACCTGAACACAGACGCCAACTATCCCGATTGGGAAATCGACGGCACCAAATCCAATGTGACCAAGGTGGTCTTTGACCCCTCGTTCGCTGATGCCCGCCCGACGACTACCTACGATTGGTTTTATTATATGGAGAACCTTCAATCCATCACGGGCATAAGTTACCTGAACACCAGTGAGGTGACCAATATGGCTTTTATGTTTACCAGCTGTAGAGTATTGACAAGCCTTGATTTGAGCCACTTCAACACGTCCAAGGTGACCAATATGTGCGCGTTGTTCTTGAACTGCAAATTGACAAGCCTTGACTTGAGCGGTTTCAACACGGCCAACGTGACCGATATGAGATACATGTTCGCTGGCGGCCTCAATCTGCAGACCATCTATGTAGGCAATGACTGGAGCACTGCGGCTGTGACGGAGTCCAGTGATATGTTTACGAACTGCTTCAACCTTGTGGGCGGTAAGGGCACGACCTACGATGCCAACCATATTGACAAGGCTTATGCCCACATCGACGGCGGCCCCAGCAACCCGGGCTACTTCACCGCGAAGAACGCTGGCCTGCTTGGTGATGTGGACGGTAACGGCAACGTGGGCATCGCCGACGTGACGCTCCTCATCGACTACGTGCTCACAGGCAATTCCGCAGGCGTCAATCTGGACGTGAGCAACGTGGACGGCGATAACGTCATCGGCATCGGCGACGTCACCGCCATCATCGACTACATCCTCACAGGCGTGTGGTAACACAGTTAACAGTGAATAGTTAACAGTTAACAGACGTTAGACGGCATCCGCGTTATATCTTTGTAAAGAGCGCGGATGCCATTGTAATTATTGTACTTATTGTTTTCCTTCTATCCTTTAATCCTTAGCGCCTTAGCGTGGGGAATAAGAGCGCGGATGCCAATTCGTTTCATTGTCCATTCTGATTTCAAAAAAAATAGTTTTTCTTGTCTTTCTTGTCGTTCCCCCAAAAAAGAGCGCGGATGCCATTGTAATTATTGTATTTATTGTTTTCCTTCTATCCTTTAATCCTTCGCGCCTTCGCGCCTTAGCGCCTTAGCGTGGGGTATAAGAATGCGGATGCCAATTCGTGTCATTGTCCGTTCTGATTTCAAAAAAAATAGTTTTTCTTGTCTTTCTTGTCGTTCCCCAAAAAACGTGCGCGGATGCCATTGTAATTATTATTGTTTTCCTTTTCGTTTTCTGTGTCAGTACACGTACATGCGAAAAAAACGGAAAAACGGAAAAATTCATGGATTTCCCCATCCGACTTGCAATTTAGCGGGATTTTTGCTATATTTGCAGCAAATATTAATCCTTAAAGCCCTGAAATTATGGAAAAGAAATCATTACTCATTAGATTGGTCGCCCTGGTAGCGGCCGTGATGTGCGCCAGCGGCGCCAGCGCCTACGACTTCTACTTGAATGGTATTTACTACAACATCAAGGAGAACAATACTGTCGAGGTCACTTACAAGGAGGTTACCGGTACCGACACCTACACGGGCGTTATCAACATCCCGCAATATGTCGTCCATGACGGCATTACCTATCACGTAACCGCCGTTGGCTATGGTGCTTTCTCGCTGAGCACGCTCACCGAAGTGAATATCCCGATCAGCGTCACCTCTATCGGCAACAATGCTTTCCGCATGTGTTATTCCCTTGAGAAGGTGACCATGACCGATGCGGTCACGACAATGGGGTACCAGGCCTTCGCAGTATGCCGAAAGCTGAGGGAAATCAATCTCTCGGATAATGTGGAAGTGATACCCTTAGGGTGTTTTTCCTGGTGTGACTCGTTGAAAACCATCACCCTGCCACGCGCACTGAAATCCATCAAGGATGAGGCTTTCAAGGCAACCTACAACCTCAAGACCATCACTTGCATGTCATGGACCCGCACCACATGGGAGAATGAGGACGTATTTGAGGCCGATGTCAAGGCAAACGCCACGCTGAAGGTGCCCCATACCTATTATAACTTCTATCAGTCCGTTAGCCCCTGGAATGCCTTCAACCATATCTCCCCCCTCCCCTATGACGTCGTGAAGAACGGCATCTACTACGTGTTCAACGACGTGGGCACGCTCGATGTCACTTACAGGGACAAGAGTTACAACGCTTACAGCGGCAAGGTGACCATCCCCGGTACCATCAACCTGCCCGAGGGGGTATATGATGTGGAGGGCATTGGCTCTCTCGCATTCTATGGCTGCCGGGACCTGACGAGAGCCAACTTTAGCTCGAACATCAAGATCATTCACGACCGCGCATTTCTGGGCTGCTCCAGCCTCACCAGCATGGTAATTCCAAGCTGCGTGGAGGCCATCGAGTATAATGCTTTCTCGGGCTGCTCATCGCTGACCACCATCACCCTCAGAGAAGGGCTCAAGACCATCGGCTCCCAGGCCATGTCGGGCATTCCCCTCACCCACATCTTGCTGCCCGCCTCGCTCGAGTACATCGACGGCAGTGCACTGTCTTGCAACACCAGCCTGCCCTCCATCAATGTCAGCGAAGGCAACCCCTACTACATCAGCAGGGACGGCGTGCTCTACACCCTCGACGACAAGACCTTGGTGACCTATCCCGCCGGCAAGAGCGACAATACCTACACGGTCAGGCAGGGCACCGAGGTGATTGCCAACAACGCCTTCGACCGGGCAAGGTCACTAGTCCAAATCGACCTGCCCAATTCCATCAAGGACGTGCAGCCAAGCGCCTTCCGCGAATGCAACGCGTTACAGCAGATGACATTCCCCTATGGCATGACGACCTTGGGCCACGACGCCATGAACAACTGCAACTCGATGACCCAAGTCACGCTGCCCGCCACCGTCACCTACATCGGCGCCAATGCGTTCAACCGCTGCACCAGCCTGAATGACATCTATGTCAAAGCCACCACCCCGCCCTATTGTGACACCTATGAGTGGTATGACTATGACTGGGACGAGGACGTGATTGAGTACGCCTTCACCAACACCCAGTTCTGGAACTCGACGCTCCGTGTGCCTGAGGGGAGTGAGAGCCTGTACAGGGACGCCGAAACCTGGAAGAAGTTCGTCAACATCGTGGGCACCCACTATGAGCCCGATTTCATCCTGGGCGACGTGGACGGGGACGGCTCGGTGGGTATCGCCGATGCCACCACCCTGATTGACCACCTGCTGAACAACAGCATCGCCATCAACGAGGCGGCTTCCGACGTGGACGGCGACGGCCTTATCGGCATCGCCGACGTCACCGCCATCATCGACATAATCCTGGGGAACTGAAATTATAGTTATCATGTTTGCCAGCAAGGATTAGATCACAATAATTATTCACCTTTTAAATATCTACGATGATGAAAACTAAATTACTCAGTTTCAGGCTCCTGGCCATCGCCATGGCCTGCCTGTCTTGTGCGCTGAGCGCCAGCGCCTATGACTTCTACACTGGCGGTATCTATTACACCAAGCTAGCGTCCAACACGGTCGAGGTGGCCTACAACACCTACATCACCCCCGACTACAGCGGTGATGTGATTATTCCCTCAACAGTGACCTATGGCGGTGTCACCTACACCGTCAAGGGCATCGGCTACTGCGCCTTCGGCGAATGTACCCAACTGACCAGCGTGACGCTTCCCAGCACCCTCACCTATGTGGGCGAGCTGGCATTTATCCGTTGCTCTGCCTTGACAAGCATCACAATACCCACTGGCGTGACATGGATTGGCAGCGACGCGTTTGAGTATTGCTCGGCTTTGGCTTCGGTGAACCTTCCCACCACGCTCAAGACCATCGGCAATAATACGTTCCTGGCTTGTACCGCACTTGAGTCGATAACCCTCCCGGCCAGCCTCGAATCGATAGGCATCGGCGCATTCAACCGATGCAATAGCATGGAATATGTGTTCTGCTCGGCTTTCACACCGCCCACATTGGGCAATAACGCGTTCGACGACAACACGCTCAATAACGCCACTCTGGTCATCAATAACGCATACTGCAAGTACATGTACGGCCACACCCCGGGGTGGAGCGACTTTGCCAACGTGTATGCGGTCAACAGCTACAACTTTGTTGACAATGGCGTGTATTACTGCCAGAACGGCGTTAACACCGTCGCAGTGAGTGCCCAGGACGAATACTACAACACCTACAGCGGGGAAGTGACTATACCGTCAACGGTCACTTACAACAACAAGACCTATACTGTGACCGAGGTGGGTCCCAATGCCTTCCTCAACTGCTTTAGTCTGACTAAAGTCACCCTGCCACCCACGGTGAATAAGATCTGCGATTACGGCTTCGACAACTGCGCATCACTCGAATCCGTTGCCATACCCAGCAACAGCACATTGACCGAGATTGGCAAGAATGCTTTCTACGGAACGGGGTTACTATCAGTTTACACCATACTCCCTCAATCATTGACCACGATTGGTGAATATGCCTTCTCCAGCTGCCAAAATCTGAGGGAAATCACCATCCCGGACAATGTTACCTCCATCGGAACCGCTGCATTTGCCAACAGTGGCCTCTGGACTGTTTACATCGGCAAGAGATGTGCCTCGATCGGTGATTACGCCTTCGGTGAATGCACAGAATTGGACAAGGTGTACTGTTATGCCACCACCCCGCCCAATATTACGGTTACCACCTTCCGCAACACTAACGGTTGGACGACGGCAGATCTCTATCTTCTCTTTTCGCCCTTTGAAGCATATCAGTCATCGAACTACTGGACCCTGTTTACCAGTATTATCCGAATGGGATATGACTTTAAGGAAGACGACATTTACTATCAATACACTGGCGGAAACACCGTCGGCGTGGGCAAACTGAATAGCAACCCTTACAGGGGTACCGTGACCATCCCCAGCCAAGTCACCCATGACGGGACCACCTATTCAGTGACAAGCATCACCTACCGTGCATTCTTTGATTGTAATAATCTATGGGAAATTACTATTCCACCTTCGGTGACCTACATAGGTGAGATGGCTTTTTGGGAATGTACGGGTCTGAGCAGAGTGAATATTTCGAGCATCGCTTCCTGGCTGCGCATCACTTTTGATGGTTCGACAGCGTGCAATCCGTTGAGATATGCTCACGACCTGTACGTCTCTAACGCCAAGCTTACTGACCTCACAATACCCAGTGAAATTTCCACAATCAAGGATTTCGCTTTTAACGGATGCACTTCCCTCACCAGTGTCACAATCCATGACAATGTCACTTCGGTGGGGAAATACGCATTCTACGGTTGCTCAAATATTACTACATTGAACATCGGTAGCGGCATGACAAGCATGCAGAAAAAAACTTTCGCTGATTGCACCAACTTGACCGCCATCAATTGCAGGGCCACCACACCGCCCACCATCGATGAATCGACCTTTGACCAGAGCCACTACAGCAACACCACATTAACGGTGCCGTTCAGGTCACTCTCGGCATACCAGACAGCTGACTATTGGAAAAACTTCAGCATCTCCTACCGTAATGACTTTGTTGTGAACGGCATCTATTTCGTTATTGACCAATACGGTGATGCCCTGGTGAGCAACGACGGCACAGGGCAGTATGGCTGCTACAGCGGCACGGTGGAGATTCCCGAACAGGTGTACTATTACGGTGACGAACAGTGGCACACGGTTACAGGCATCGCCGAGCGTGCCTTCTACCGCTGCCCGTATCTGCAGCACCTGATTCTGCCCAACAGCATCGGCATCATCCATGACGAAGCTTTCATGGATGCCTTCATGGA
>CADAFP010000084.1 GCA_902787185.1 uncultured Bacteroidales bacterium
GAACTGCGTGAAACGACCGTCCTGCCTTATCTGTTGTCATGCGTGCGCAACCAGTGCCTGAACGTGATGCGTGACCGCCGGCTGCATGCCCAGCTGCAGCAGTACCTCATTCCCGACACGGTAGCGGAACAGACATCGCCCGAGGATCTTGAGCGCGAAATTGAAGTGCTTAGCAAGGGCATCGATGCTCTGGTGCCGCCTGTGTGCCGAGAGGTGATACGCCTGCATTTTCATGAGGGTGTATCCTTGACCGAGGTTGCTCGTCGCCTGGGCGTGAGCCATACCACTATCTACAAGCACCTGCACAGCGCACTCCGTCAATTACGTCAAACGTTACGGGGACATCTATAAATTACCATAATGTTTATGATTAGTGTTGGTTGTATTTCGTCGCTTTTTGGCATCTTTAGCCTTATCTTCTTGAACCATAGCTCGCTATGCTTCGGCGAAGCTAAGTCAAAACCTGCTCAAAAATCAATCAAAAATCCATACCAAGCTAATTTATAGAAATCCCCTTAAAGACTATTGAGCTATGAACAAGACCGATTTACTATTCCAGATGCTGGAACAACCCGAGCGTTACAGCGAGGCACAATGGCAAGAAATCCTTGCCGATGATGAGTGCCGTGAACTTTATACCCTGATGGCGAAAGTCAAGAGCACCGCCCCGTCGCCCGAGGTGAGCGGCGAGACCATCGATGCCGAATGGCAACGTCTGGCCCAGTCGCAACGTCCTCGTGCCACCATCATCCCCTTGTGGCGCAAGGTGGCAGCGACCGCTGCTATCGTTTTGGCTCTCTTCGGAGTCTCCTATGCTGCCGTCAAGACAGGTTTCTTCGGCCTACAAAAGCAGACGACAGAGGAGACAGCCGTTGTCAAGCATGAAGCTCCTGCCGTCACTGCCGACGCGACACCAGGGGCCGTTGAGCAGCCTGCCGACACGCTAACTGTCATGGCCGAGCCTCGGCTCTATGACAATGTGCCGCTGGAGCAGATGCTGGCCGAACTCACTGCCTATTACCATGTTGACGTGGAATACCGCAGCGACGATGTGCGCTCGTTGCGTCTCTATTATGAATGGGAGCCGGACTATTCGCTCGACATGGTCGTGGACATGCTGTCCCACTTCGAGTCGCTCAGCATCTCTCGTGAGGATGGCAAACTCATTGTTGAATCAGCACAGGAGGGCAAGTGATGAAAAGACTATTTACCATGATCCTATTGCTGTGCTCCTTGGCAGGCATAGCACACGCGCAGCGCATTACCCGTAACTTCCAGAACGTGTCGATGAGCGACGCGTTGAAGTACATCCAGCAGCAGACCGGCAACCACAAGATCGTGTTTATCTACAACGAACTTGAGGACTTCACGATTACTACCAACGTCAAGAACAAACCTGTTCCTGATGCCATTCGCCAGATCATAGGTTTTTATCCTATCCAGATGATCCAGGGTGATAACAACGATATCTATGTGGAATGCATCAACAAGACCGAGCACCGCCTCAAGGGCACCATCATTGACGAACAAGGCCAGCCATTGGCATACGCAACAATTGCTATTCTTAACCCTGGCGACTCAACACTGCTCACAGGAGGCGTCAGCAATGAGAGCGGTCGCTTCGTGATTCCTACTGAGGCCCACCGTGTCATCGTAAAATGCAGTTTTGTCGGTTATCGCACCTACTATCGTAATTGCGAGGCTGGCGATATAGGCACTATCCAGATGCGGCCAGCTGAGTATATCATCAACGGCGTGACAGTAGAGGGTACCCGAATCATGAACTACGTGGATAAGTCTGTGCATACCTTCACCATTGAGCAAATAAGGCAAGCCCGCAATGTCCGTGACTTGCTGGAACACGTTGAAGATTTGAAAATCGACCCAGTGAGCAATAAGATTCAGCGAATGGACGGCGGCAGCGTGAAGATACTGATCAATGGCGCAGCAGCATCAGACATTGACTTAAAAGGCATTCCTGCAGACAAGATCTCAAGGGTAGAATACTACAACATTCCTCCTGCCCGCTATGCCGATGCCGGAACACTCATCAACGTGATTACCAAGCGGATGGAGACTGGTATCAATGCAGGCATCGAAGCACGGACAGCCTTCACGACGGGCTTCACAGACGATGAGGCCTACCTGAACCTGACTTCAGGCAACCATCAGCTTTCACTCTCTTATTCGTTCAGCTTGCGCGACTATGCGAAGCGTTTTGGTGAACGGACTTACGACTATACACTGCAAAGGCACCTTACTGACGAAACAGTACCAGCGTCTCCTGTTCATTACAACTATCAAAAAAAGACCCACGACAAATTCGGCTATACTTGGAACAATCCAGTCATCAAATACACCTACAACAAGCCAGACAACATAGTAGTGCAGATAGTGGCAACACCTCATTTCAATCATAGTCATAGCGATGGGCAGAGTGATATACAAAACACATCATCACTTAACACTTCTATTACAGGGAAAGGTGAATTTGGCAGCCGTATGAGCACATTCGGTCCAGACCTGAACGTGTATGTCCAGAAAACACTGCCTAGGAATCAGGAACTGTCGATAGACCTCGTAGGCACCTATTATCACAACAGCAGCAAGAACTGGAATCAGGAGGTTGCTGTGATGGGTGGAGAGATATGGCTGGCAGACAACCAAGAGCAGCAGAACAACAAGTACTCCTTTATTGGTGAATTGGCTTATACGAAGAAGTGGGGAAAGACCAACCTTAGCTTGGGTTATCGCGGATCGTTCGGGCGTTCGAACGCCACCATCAGTAACGTGCTCTCCGACTATAAGGACTATGAATACTCATCAGCCAGTTATCAGCACTATATGTATGCCGAGTATAGTGGCAATATTGGAAAATTGATGTACCGTATCGGGGCTGGGGCAACACAGGTGACACAGGACAACACCGATGCCCACGACTCCCACTGGCTCTTTACACCAGAGCTCATCCTGAGTACTAATCTATCGAAGACTATGAGCCTTCAGTGGGTTACCTCGTCAAAATCCAACACACCACTCATCTCACAACTCAGCAACAATGCCAGCCTCGTCATACCTGGAGTGCTGAGCATTGGCAATCCGTATCTGAAGAGTTATAACACTTATCGGTCGGAACTTATCCACAAGTGGAACCTCGGCTGGCTACAGACCCAAGTTGGACTATACTATTCATATTCCGATTCTCCTATCAACCGCTATTATACACAGCAAGAGATTAACGGCCAGCAATATATTGTGGGCACGAACGAAAATGCAAACTATAGCAGTGAGCTGGGTGGGTCATACCAGCTGGTTATAAGCCCCTTTAAGAGTCAGATTCTTACGTTGACTTTGCAAGGTTATGCGATTCGTCAGACCGTCAGCAGCCCCATTATCGGGCAATACCATCACACGTGGGCACCGCTCTACTATGCCGTGCAGTTCCGGAAGGGCAACTGGGGAGCCTCCTATGTAGGGAGTATAGTTTCAAAACGCCTCAACGGCTCTACACTGGATGATGGGGAAAACCAGTCGCACTTGCAGGTTTACTGGCAGAAGAAGAATTTGCGAATCTTCGCCGCTGACTATTGGCTCTTCACCCGCTCTCGTTATTCAGGCTATAGCATGCCAACAAGCATTCTGCAAAGTACATACAAGACCTGGATTGATGACAATAAGTCAATGTTTGTCCTCGGTTTCAGTTACGACTTCTCTACAGGTAAGAATTACAAGATTAGTCGAAAACTACAGAACAAGGATTCCGATACAGGCAGTTTCTAATTTATAATTGTAATCTATTTTATGTTGCATTATACTTCCACTATTGGTCTAATAGTAAGGTGAAAAATCTAAATTTATATAACAATGAGACATTTGTCGATCAAAGGTTTAGGCGCCAATTATGAAACACCACCTTCAAAAGATTGTTTGTCGTGAGCGTAGCCACGACGGCCAAGACGAGCGCAACCGATTGTAAAAACTAACGCACAGAAATATCTTCAATACCGAGTTCAGCCGAGGATGCATTGTGCCATCCTCGGCTGAGCTTATTTTTTCAATGCGCATAATGAAGAACCGCCAAACAACTGATAATTAGCCATCCAGCGGTTCTTCAAGTGGTCTCTACAGGCTTGATTAATTACAGCATATTACAGAAACGCACGCAATACCCATCTGTTTTCCAGACATTTACAACATAGCTGAAATGTAAACATCTGTAATCAGGTGTTAGACAGCACATGCCGCCCTTTTTATACATTTCTCTCGCTTAGAAAATCTTGTTCATGTCGATGTTAATCTTCTGTTCGTCGGGAGCATTGGGATCGAAAATGATGTCAATGCTGAAGGCACCAGTCTCGTAAATGTAAATGAGCCTATTTTCGGCGGGCCATGAGTAGGCATAAGAGTGATTAGTAACAATCTTGAAATAGATTTCGGTACCTTCCGGGAACCAACCGGCCTTGTTCAAACGGTAGATGCCGTCACTGCCCTTAGTCATGTTGTTGCGCTCGTCGTTGAGATCCCACTCGCTTTCAAACAGGTTGGGAGTGCCGACAACGGTGTAAACCGGTTCGGGCCAGGTGCTATGCAACAGGTAGTCCATCAGGTCGGTCACGTCGCTGATAGTGATGTCACCGTCCTGGTTGCAGTCGGCGGCATCAGGATTGATGACCGAGGCGTCGCCATCCAACAGGTAGTCGATCAGGTCTGTCGCGTCGCTGATAGTGATATCGAGGTCGTCATTCACGTCACCGCGGGTGTAGGCAGGCCTCATGGTGAGGTAGCCGGGATTGCTCGGGCCTCCATCGATGTGGGCGTAGTCGCCATCAACATGACCTTCATCGTAGGTCGTGCCCTGGCCACCAACCAGGCTGTTGCAGAGAGCGAACATGCGACCTGAATATCGCAACGAAACATTGCTCCATTCATCACTCACATAGATGGTCTTCAAATGTTCACAGTTTGTAAACATGCGTGTCATGGTACTCACATTGGCCGTGTTGAAAGTGCTCAAGTCAAGGCGTGTCAGGCTATGACAATTTTCGAACATACCGTACATCATAACCACGTTGGCGGTGTTGAAACCGCTCAAGTCAATGCTTGGCAATGAACCGCAGCCAGCGAACATCTCACTCATATCGGTAACCTCAATCGTGTTCAGGTATTCCATGCCCGAGATAGACTTAAGATATGGCATATCATAAAACCACCCATTGGTGCTCGTCGGGCGGTAATTAGCAAACGAGGGGTCAATGACTGCCTTGGTCACATAAGGATAATCCCAATGCCACATGGGTATACCTGGCTCGTGACCCTCGATGGTGTATATACCGCCCGGGCGACTGCCAATCTTGTCGTCGTAGTAGAAACTTAACGTCGTATTCTCAGGCGTGTAGCAAACATAGGCCACGGTACCCGAAGCAGTGAAATAGCCCGGGTTGCTGGAGCCGCCGTCGGCGTGCGCATAGGTCTTGTCCGTCGGATTGGATTCGTTATATACCGTGCCCATGCCGCCCACCAGGCTGGTGGTGTTATGGAACATATCTTTGGAATAAGTCACTGCGTCTGTGTTCCAGCGCTCA
>CADAFP010000085.1 GCA_902787185.1 uncultured Bacteroidales bacterium
TAAGATAGGTGAAATTTCTGACATGACAAAATCCTGAGCAACTTTTTGTTGCTCAGGTGCTTAAAAAGTTTAGTTTATAATGGTTTTGCGGAATTAAGGGATAAATAAACACGTTTAAATATCGCATTATTAACCTTTTAAAGAACTGTTTACACAATGAAAAAATTTTTACTTTTTCTTGTAACGTTTGCCTTGACCCTGGGTGCCAGCGGCCAGCAGCTCACCAAGAGCCCGCGGGTGTCAAGCCAGCCAGTCAAAGGCAAGTATGAGTTCAGCACCACACACAAGAGTGCTGAGCGCGGTGGCCAGCTATCAATGGTCCAAAGCCGCAAAGCGCCTGCCCGCGCCGACATCATCTCTGAACAGCCCGAGGGCGAGTTGAAAACCTATCAGCGCAGTGGCGGTGCGATGTACACCTTTTGGGGGTACCTGTTCTCTAGCACTCAGGATGGCGCAGCCATGCAGATGGTGTATGCCAATGACGGCAAGACCGTTTATCTCCAGGATCCCCTTTCCCAAGCTGCCGCCGGCACGTGGGTAAGGGCAGAATTGAGTGACGATGGCAAGACGCTGACGATGCCGTTGAACCAATACATCATCTTCTATGATGAAGTGGATTATGGCATGATCACGGCCTGGGTTGACGTGAGCATCGACGATAACGGCTATGTTGTTGCCACGCCTAATCTTGACATCCAAGAGGTGACATTCACTATCGGCGACGACGGCACGATTTCACTCAACGGTTCGAGTGGCGACGTGAACACCTTTGAGTGCAGCGGCTTGGGTCTGATTTATGACGATGACCTGACGTGGGCTGGCTATCTCGACTGGGAGTCGGTTTACACCCCGTTTGATGCCACACCGGTTGAGTTGCCCGACGGCGCTGTGCTGGAAGACTACTCGATGAAGTATGTTGACGGTAACGGCAATACTGGGGGAAAGATGGTCAAAGTGGCCACGATGGGACAAGAAGTCTATGTGCAGGGATTCTCGTCTTATGTTCCCGACGGCGTGATGAAGGGTCTCCTGAACAACGACGGCAACATGGTGACCTTTGAGAGCAATCAATATCTGGGTATCGGGAGCAGCATGTTCCTGAACATGATGGGCCTCGAAAAAGACGGTGATGACAACTATACTGAGAAAGAATATCTGGAGTTTAGTTTCGATCCCGAGACGCGCACTATGACCTCTAATGACATCCTGGGCGTTGTCGCTGGCATGAACATTATGGAGGAATACGGACAGCCCGTCTTCGCCCCCTATGTTGACCATGCAGCAACCCCGGCCAACCCCGAGGTGATTGACTTTGTTGACCAAGGTGCACTGGGCGGCTACAACTATGGCTCATTCAATGTGCCGACCCTTGACACCGAGGGCAACTTCATTAATCCCAACGACTTGTACTACCGTATCTACTTTGACGACGACGAGTTGTTCACCTTCGGCCCCGATGAATATCCCCAAGTCACTGAGTTCATGACCGACGTTCCTTACAACTACACCGAGGGTTATGACTTCGGCGTAGGCGGCGCAACGGTTTACTTCTACGAGACGAACTTCCAGCGCGTGGGCATCCAGAGCGTGTTCCGCGGCGGCGGTGAAGAGCATGTGAGCGACATCGTCTATATGGAGCTCACCGACGGCAGCGCTCCTGTTGGCTCTGCTGACCATTATGCCGGCAACTGCGCCGACAACGCATTCCAGGCATCCTTGACTGCTGGCCGAGCACAAGCCTATGACCTGGCAACATATATCTATGACCCCAGCCTCAAGGGTATGAAGGTGAAAGGTCTGCGCATCAGCGCTCCCAGCGGCACGGCTGTCACCCAGTACACGGGTTGGCTGTCCAACGACTTGAACCTGAAGAAGGTTGATGGTGTGAAGGTGGCCGACGCCGACATCGTCAACAAGGAGAGCGAAGTAGCCTCAGGTTATGCCGAGGTAATGTTTGACGAGCCCTACGAGATTGGCGAGGACGGTTTCTTTGCCGGTTATACGATTCCCGTCACCGACGAGGAAGCACCCATGATGATTACCAGCGACAAGCTGGGTGGTGGCATGTGGATCCACACCTCGAGCGCCATTCGCAACTGGATGGACCAGTCCAGCGCTGGTAGCCCCTGTATCGAGCTCATCCTCGAGGGACAGCAGGAGAATGCTGCCACCATCGTACTGCCCGCCAACAGCTTTGCCAAGAAGGGCGAGCCCATCACCATCAACGCCACCCTGTACAACCATGGCACCACCACGCTCACCAAGGGTGAGTACACCTATGAGCTCAACGGTGTCACCAACACGGCTACGTTCAACAACTACATCAAGGGTGACCACTGGGGACGCGGCGCTGCCATCGCCATCACTCTGCCCGCTATCGCCGAGGCCGGCAACTATCCCTTGACCCTCACCGTGACCAAGGCCAACGAGGCCGACAACCAGGATGTTGTTCCCACCCACGAGGGCATGGTGAACATCATGGACTTTGTGCCCGTTCACCGCGCGCTGGTTGAGGAATATACCGGCACCTGGTGCGGATGGTGCACCCGCGGCCTGGTAGCCATGCACAAGCTCGCCGAGGCCTATGGCGATGACTTCATCGGTGTCGCATACCACAATTCCGACCCCATGGAGGTCACGCAAGAATACCCGAGCCCCGTTCAAGGCTTCCCCAGCGCATTTGTGGAGAGGTACTATGATGTCGATCCTTACTATGGTTATGACCAGGTTGGCTTCGGCATGAAGGACCTTGTCGACTACGTCATGAGCCAGCTGGCTGTCGTTGACCTCAACGTCAAGGCTGACTGGGCTGATGAGGCCAAGACTGAGATCAAGGCTACCGTCGAGAGCAACTTCATCATGGACGCTGCTGGCAGTGACTACGGCATCGAGGTCATGCTGATCGAGGACGACATGTACGGCCCCGCCGGCACCGACTGGGACCAGCACAACTACTATGCTACCATGGCCGACGAGTATGGCAGTGATCCCGACCTGGGACCGTTGTGTGAATTGCCCGATCTCATCGAGGGTTATCACTTCAACGATGTGCTTGTGGCCACCTCGGGTGTCGCCGACGAGAGTCTGCCCGCATCGATTGTTGCCAACTCGGTCAACAGCTACGATTACTCATTCTATGTAGATTACATCTACAACACCAGCTATGAGCCCATTATCCAAGACAAGGATAAGCTCCACGTCGTAGCCATCGTTGTTGACAAGGCCACTGGCAAGGTGCTCAACGCCGCTAAGGCCAAGATCGGCGCCAGTGCCATCAACGAGATTCGCGACGAGATCAAGGAGGTAGCCTCGACCACCTACTATGACCTCACGGGCCGCATGATCAGCAACCCCGATGCAGGCATCTATGTCAAGGTTGTCCGCTACACCGACGGTTCACAGCGCAGCTTCAAGGTGCTCAAGAAATAAACCGAGCACACAGTGATTTCAAGGAATCGCAGGCCCGACGTCAGGGCTTGCGATTTCTTTTTCGCCGGCATCGTGTGGTGCAGGTTTTGTGGCAGGGCCGTTTGCTCAATCAATACCAATCGTGCGATTGTGCATAACTTGTGTATAAAAAGATGTGAAAAATGATGTGTGGTTGAGAGAATTTGCTTACCTTTGCCGAAAATTGGCGAAGGTAGGCTACGCCTCAACAAAATGCAAACAAGTTTGCTTGTGTATTCGGCTTTCACTACCTTTGTCCCCCGAATTTAAAAACCATTTTCATAAACGTAAAGATAGAATTTCCAAGTCATGAGAGGTATTCATGTTACAAGTGAGATAAAACCGCTGAAGAAGGTTTTGTTGCACCGCCCTGGACGTGAACTGCTCAACCTGACACCCAACACCCTGGAGGAACTCCTGTTTGACGATATTCCCTATCTCAAGGTTGCCGAGGAGGAACACGATGCCTTCTCGCAGGTGTTGCGTGATAACGGTGTTGAGGTGGTTTATCTCGAGGACCTGATGGCCGAGGTGCTTGATCTGAGCCCCGAAATCAGGGAAGAGTTCCTGCGCCAGTTCATCGAGGAGGCGGGAATCTGTGCAACCAAGTACCACGATATCATCTACAACTACCTGAACGGCATCCAGTCGAGCAAGGAACTCGTGCTGAAGACGATGGAGGGCATCTACCTGCAGGACCTGCCTCGCGACCCCCGCGAGGTGGAGAACTCGTTGGTTGACCAGGTGCGTGGCGACAGCCGCTTTGTGGTGAAACCGATGCCTAACCTGTACTTCACGCGCGACCCGTTTGCCTGCATCGGCACGGGCGTGAGCATCAACCACATGTTCTCGGTGACTCGTTGCCGTGAGACCATCTACGGCGACTACATTTTCAAGTACCACCCCGACTTCAAGGACGTGGACCATCATTACGACCGCACCCTGCCCTACCGCATCGAGGGCGGCGACATCCTGAACCTGAACGAGCACACGCTCGCCATCGGCATCTCGCAGCGCACCGAGCCTGACGGCATCGAGCTGATTGCCAAAAACATCTTCAAGAACAAGAACACCACTATCGATACCGTGCTCGCCATCCACATCCCCGAGACACGCGCATTCATGCACCTGGACACCGTGTTCACCCAGATTGACCACGACAAGTTCACCGTGCACCCGGGCATCCTGGGACCGCTGGAAGTCTTCAAACTGACTCGCGGCGAGGGTGACGACATCAAGCTGGAGCGCAAGGAGGAGACGCTGGAGGAGATTCTCGCCGAGTCACTGGGCTTGGAGCATGTGACGCTCATCAAGTGCGGCGGCGGCGACCTGATCACCGCCGAGCGCGAGCAGTGGAACGACGGTAGCAACACGCTGTGCATCGCCCCGGGCAAGGTCATCGTGTATGAACGCAACAACGTGACCAACGCCATCCTGCGCGAAGAGGGCATCACCGTGCTGGAAATCCCCAGCAGCGAGTTGTCACGCGGTCGCGGAGGGCCCCGCTGCATGAGCATGCCGCTGTGGCGCGAAGACTGAACAGTTAATAGTTAACAGTGAACAGTTAACAGTAGCTATATCTGCAAACTAAGGACTAAAAACTAAAGACTAAAAACTAACAACTATATTATTCATCTTTTAATACTTTTACTATTATGCCAAGAAGTTTATCTGGAAGAAGTTTCCTGAAGTTACTCGATTTCTCCACCGAGGAGATTCAGTATTTACTTGAGCTTGCTAAGGATTTCAAGCGCATGAAACGCGCCGGAACTCCCCACAAGTATCTCGCAGGCAAGAACATCGTGCTCTTGTTCGAGAAGACCTC
>CADAFP010000086.1 GCA_902787185.1 uncultured Bacteroidales bacterium
TAGCGGGGTTCCATTTGCGTTTCAGGTGACCAAAGTGGCAAGTAGCCTCCAGCAGTTGGTCAAATTTAGGTGTCTGCATTGTTTTGTTTGTTTTTTAAAAATTGTTTACGTTCGACTAAATCAATCGCATAGTAGCCACCGCAGTTCCCAGTGTGAGTCTATGCGATTTGGATACTAAACTCTTCAATAAACCCGCCCCAGCACGTGAGGCCATGTTTATTATATAATGTAGAGCAAGCATCAGTCCACGCGGCGCGCGGACCGTCGTCATGCGGCGATTAACGCTTGCTGAACTGGAATCTCTTGCGGGCCTTGGGCTGACCGGGTTTCTTGCGCTCTACGGCACGCGGGTCGCGGGTCATGAAACCCTCCTTGCGCAGTGCGCTCTTGTCCTCGGGGTTGATCTTCACCAGGGCGCGGGCAATAGCCAGGCGCAGGGCCTCGGCCTGTCCCTTGTAACCACCACCAACGAGATTAACCTTGATATCATACTTCTCAGCAACATCCAGCGTGCTAAGCGGCTGCTTAACGATGTATTGCAGGATGGGGTTGGGGAAGTAGTCTGCCAACGGGCGCTTGTTCACTGTGATCTCGCCATTACCTTCCTTCACTTTGTTAATGTCAATAACTTTGGGTTGCTGAGCCTCGTGGGGATGCTCGGGACCATTGTAAACGTGAACGTTCTTCATCAGCTGGGCACCCAGACGGTTCTTGGGCAACATGCCCTTAATCACCTGCATGTACAGGGGGTGCATACCCTTGCGGAGGTCTTTCTTCTTCTCACTCTTGGCCTGAAGCTGAGCGGGGGTAGAGAAACGCTGTCCACCGGGATAGCCAGTGTAGCGAATGTACTGGTGCTCAGTCCACTTCTTGCCGGTCATCTTGCACTTGTCGGCATTGATGATGATTACATTGTCGCCACAGTCAACGTGGGGAGTGTAGTTGGGTTTGTACTTGCCGCGCAGCAACTTAGCCACCTTGGAGCACAAACGGCCAAGGATCTGGTCGGTAGCATCCACTACCACCCATTCCTTCTGAACGGTTTCGGCATTTGCCGAAATGGTCTTGTAACTTAAAGTATCCACTTTTAAAATCCTAATTAATAGTTAGTTAATTGCCCAAGCAACACCTTGCGGAACGGCCAAATCCCACACGGCATTGCCCTAACGGGCTCTTACTTTGGTAATAATCGGCGCGCAAAGGTACTGCTTTTCATTTTCATGGCCAAAATAATTTTTCCCTAACCACCTCAATCTGCCCAAAAACCACCTCAAATCATTAATATTTAACAAAGATTAACAACCAAAGGCGGCCTCTTCGCTCCTTTTTGGGGCTTTTCACTGCAAATTTCCCTTTTTCTCACCCCCATGATGTGTGTTTTTTGCAAGGGTTTTGATAAGCGGCGATTATTACATTCTTTTGCGTGGTATTTATCATAATAAATAAAGTATGTAGAAACGCAAAGTTATTATCGATAGGAACAAGACCAATGTGTTTGCCATAGTCATGCTCGTTGTCGTGGGACTTGACTTGGCTGGGCTGTTTCAGCTCATTTGGAACAGATGGACCGATGGCGAAAGTCTAACGAGCAGTGGCATGTTTCTTTTAGTATAAATGTTTTTGTATTGATTGCCATTGTCGTGCATGAGCTCATTCATGGCCTCACATGGGCGACATTCGCGCCCAGGGGGTTGCGCAGCATCAAGTTTGGCATCATGAAGAAATATTTGAACCCCTATTGCCATTGCAGCGACCCGCTGCCACGCAACGGATACGTGCTGGGTTGCTTGATGCCCGGTATTGCCACGGGCTTGATTCCAGCCATTGTGGCTCTGGCTATTGGTTCTTTTTCGTGGCTCGTCTTTTCGATCATTATTATATCAATGGCAGCGGGCGACATCATGATCTTCCTATTGGCACTCAAGGAAGACCCTCGCTGCACCATCTACGAGCACCCCACCGAGGCTGGATTCTATGTCAATGACCAAGAAACATCAACAAATAAATGAATTATTACCGGGGCAGAGCCCCGGCCCACGGGACATGACGCGCGCTGCCGTGCAAGACGGGGAAGCGGGAGTCGTGTCACGTGGACCAGGGCTCTGCCCTGGTGATGGGTGTTACTGGGTGCAGATGAGGGCGGCGAGGTCGTTGAGGTGGTTGCACTGGTCGCGGGTGATGGTGTGGTGGTCACTGTGGTAGGGCCAGGGTGCAATCAAGAGCACTTGGCCGCTGGCACAGGCATCGAACATCTCTCCTCCTGGTTTCCACAGGGGCGAGAAGCCATTCTCGAGCAATTGGATGAACGGGAAGCCTGCGGCTTGAATCATGTCCATCACGGCCTTCTCGCCAGAGCTGATGCGGGGCGACACCAGCACAGCACCGCGTTGAGCCATCATCAGGAAACGGGTCACAGTGCGCTCCCTTTCCTCCTCGGTCATGTCACGATGGCACTTCACGGCCACTTTGTTTGGACTGTCGAGCAGGAAACGGTTGCCCATGATGGTGACGCTTTGGTCGCCAATCATCACCTCTTGTTGAGTTCTAAACAGTTCTGGGCGGTTGCGCTTGGTCCACAGGCGGCGAGGGTTGTCCTGCAGGTACTTGAACATGGCGTTGAGTTGCCCCTTGCCTTGCAGGATACGGTCATTATACCCCTCTTCCCAAAGGGGAGACAATGCCAGTTCCCGAGCCACCCTGTTGCACCCGACCTTAAAGCCGTTGAGCACATGGCCCAAGTGGCGCGGCAATCGTTCTGTCACTTGGATGATGCCGTGCAGGTGGTCGGGCATGAGTTGAAGAGAAAGCAGCCGCAGCTGGGGATAGTATCGGGGCATCTCGCGCCAGCACGCGGCGATGCGTTCACCCAGGGGTGAAGGCTCGAACCATGGCTGGGGATGGCTGTCGTCAGGGCTGCAGACTGTGCCCAGTAACGGGCGGCGCCCCCTGATGGCGAGCGTGATCATGTAGATGCAGGGCGACTGGTAGTCATGATGGTCGTGCCGTCGCTTCATGGACTGGTGGCGGCCCAGGTCGGGGTGGGAGGCCAGCCAGCGCTTCTTGTTCTCGCTCAGGGGCATGGTGGTGGTTTTAATTAATCGAGTCTCTTTTAACCGGGGCAGAGCCCCGGCCCACGGAACACGCTGCGCGGGTGCCTTGCAGGCAGGGGTGCGGTCGTGGTGTCGCGTGGGCCAGGGCTCTGCCCTGGTGATGGGGTTATATTACTTCTCGACGCGGATGCGGGCGTCAACGGCGGTGACGTGGTCGGGACCGGCCAGCAGCGGGTTGATGTCCATCTCCTTGATCTCGGGAGCGTACGGGTGCCCTGGATAATCTTGTAACCCTTGAGGGAGCGCACCATGTGCTCGGCCTCGGGCTGCGACAGGGGTGCCAGACCGAACTGGACATCCTTGAGCACCTCGACGAAGATGCCGCCGAGACCGCACAGCACGTTGTGGCCGAAGGTGGGCTCAAACTTGGCACCGATAAAGAGTTCGGTACCGCTGATCATCTTCTGAATCATCACGGCGGTGGCATCGGGAATCCTCATCATGCGGTCAAACTCGGCCTCGAGCTGGGCATCGTCCTTGACATTGAGCGTCACGCCGCCCACGTCGCTCTTGTGGACGGGACCGACAACCTTGACAACGATGGGATAGCCCATCTCGCGGGCTGCGGCAACGAGCTCGTCACGGTTGGCCGAAACCTTCTCAGGCACGACGGGGATAGCGGCAGCCTGCAACAGGGCACGCACGTCGTCTGGAGCGATGTAGCCGTCCTCCTTGATGCCGTCGATGATGGCACGCACGGCCTTGACGTCAACCTCGGGACAGAGGTTGTCGGCGGTAGCGGGCTTGGGCGTGTTGCTCACGCGGATAAGCGCCTCGGCCAGAGCCACCTCGTCGGCAAAGTTCACATGACCCTTGTCGATGAATTCCTTCACCTCGCGGCCTGCGATGTTCAAGCACGGCAGCACGGGGAAGATGGGTTTCTTGCAGGTGAGCATCTTCTCATGCAGCACGGCGTAGGCGTCGTCGCAGGGCACCAGTCCCGGAGTACCGAAGATGACCACGATAGCGTCCACGTTGTCGTAGCGCTTCTCGCAGAAGTCGATGCAGATACCCAGATGCTCGGGAGTTCCCGTAGCCAGGAAGTCGATGGGGTTGGCCACCGATGAGCCGGGATAGAGCTGTGCCTTGAGTTCCTCGCCTATCTTGGCATCAAGCAGAGGCACATTCATGCCGCCCTTGGAGAGGGCATCGGTCAGCATCACGCCAGGGCCGCCAGCGTGGGTGACGATGGCCACGTTCTTGCCGGTCATCTCGGGCAGGGTGAGCACGCAGCCGATGGTGGTCAACTGGTCGCGCGAGTAGCAGCGCACGATGCCAGCCTTACGGAACAGGGCGTCAACGGCGGTATCACTCGATGCGATGGCGCCGGTGTGGCTCGATGCGGCACGGCTACCGCTCTCGCTCGAACCCGACTTGACGGCGGCGATGCGGCAACCCTTGCTGATGAGCGAGCGGGCATGCTTGAGCAGACGCTCGGGGTGAGAGATATTCTCGATATAGAGCAGCTTAACCTTAGAGTCACGCTCGGGGTCAAAGTGCTCGTCCATGTATTCCAGCACGTCCTCGATACCAATCTGCTTGCCGTTACCGATAGACCAAACGCTGTTGAACTGTAAGCCCTTGCTCACGCCCGAGTCGATAATGAACACGGCGGTAGCGCCCGAGCCGCTTATGAAGTCGGCACCCTTGGGGCTGAGTGCGGGAATGGGCAACGTGAACACGCTGTGGTGGTTGGTGGTCAACAGTCCAATGCAGTTGGGGCCAATCAGAGCCGCGCCATACTTCTCGCAGGTGTCCAGGATGTGCTGCTCGAGCAAGGCACCCTCGTGGGTCTCCTCGCCAAAGCCCGCGCTAATAATAATGAACGCGCGAACGCCCTTGTGCTCGGTCAGGTAGTCAACATATTCGGGGCAATACTTGGCAGCCACCACCAGGATGGCTAGGTCAGCATTGGGCAGGTCCTTCATGTCGTGATGGGCCTGGATGCCTTGCACCACGTCCTCCTTGGGGTTGAGGACATACAGTTCGCCTTTGAAGCCGCCCTGCTTGAGGTTACGCACGATAGCGCCACCAGGCTTCTGCTCGTTGTTGCTGCCGCCGATGACGACAATACTCTTGGGATTCAGTAATTGCTGGTTAATCATTGTTCTTTTTTGTTTTATGTCGAGACGCAAAATCTTGCGCCTCAATAGGTTGGTTTATGTTCACTCTAATTCGGCCGCAAAGGTACACAAAAATATCGAGAAACAACCCTTCACGTCACAATATTTAAAAAGAGACACCAACCCATCACCAGCCCATCATCATGCCACCCGAAGTCCCACAAAATCCCTGCTGAAAACCATCCATCAGGCCAAAGTGTAAAAAAATTAGACGCTATTGTGTAAAAAAAATGGACAATCAATCAATAAAAGCATTATTACTGTTGTTTATCAAATTGGAGCCTTCTATTTTTGCAATGGAAACAGGTGACAATTCAAATCGTTATTTGAGCCACCCATCGAGTGTAATCAATCAGTAAAACCTCTAATAATCAAAAATCATGGCAAAGAAACTATTAATGGCAGTGCTTGCGCTTATGGCAATGACCATGCAAGCCAAGGTGAACGTTGAAGTATCTGAGACGGTCGAACTGCTGAGCGCCCTGTCACGCACGGCCGGATATCCAGAGTATAACATGAATATGGGAGGCCAGTACGCACAGGACCTCGACAGCTGGTTTGCCCCGTTCAAGGACCACCCCATCATCAACTATTACCAGGGGCTGAGGGAAAACTTCGGCATCGCCTACAATGCCCCGATGGACCTCGCCGTCAACCTCGTCATCGATGGCGACCGCTTGAAATTTGTTGGCGACAAGAGTTGCATGGATGACCGTTGGGTCCCTGTTGACATTGACGGTCTTGTGGACCAGCTCAACCTGTTCTACACCGACACCCGCTTCCACGAGTTCTACCAGCAACACCAGGACTTCTATCAAGACATCCTGCGTCAATACGAGGCCAACGTGATGCAGTATTTCAACCAGGACTGGTATCCACGTTTCTACGGGACCGAGCCCGGGGAAGTGTTCCGCCTCATCCTCGGCTTTGTCAACGGTGGGAATAACTATGCTGCACAACGTCAATTTCCTGGACAGCCCAAGGAGAATTTCTCGATTTGCGGATACTGGACCCACCCGCAGATGGGTTCGGTTCTCGACCCCGGTAACGCTAAAAAATATGCCGCTCCAACGCTCATCCACGAGTTCAACCACTCCTTTGTGAACGACCTGCAGGAGATTGACAAAAATGCCAAGCTGCTGGGCGACATCCCTAATCAACTGCTCAATCAGAATTACAACATCATGGAGCAACAGGCCTACCCCGACGGCAAGACCGTCTTCAACGAGAGCGTCGTGCGCGCTGCCACCATCCTCTACATGATGGAGAACGGCTACTCTCCCGAAGAGGTAAGTTATGAGCTGAACGATCAGTTGAGCTGTGGATTCTCGTGGATGCCCGAGTTGGTTACCGCGATGCGCGACTATAACACCCATCGCAACAAGTATCCCACGCTGAACGACTTCTATCCCCAGATTGCCAAGGCCTTGCGCCAATACCTCGACACACAGCAAAAGAGGTTGGCTAAGCCTTTTGCCCTGAGCAAATCGCTCAATAAAACCGACATGAACACCGCTTCATTTACCTCAGAGGTCATGGAGAGTGCCGAACTGCTGGGCATCCTGTGCCGTATCGCCGGCTATGAGGAATATTGTGAAGACAACACCAGTTCCTATTCCAAGGACATCGACCAATGGTTCGCCTCCTTCAAGCAGCACCCTGCCGTTGAGTATTGCCAACAGCTGCGCAGTCAGCGCCAAATCGCTTATGATGCGCCCATGAGCCTGGCCATGCGCCTCGTTATCGAGAACGGCAAGGTCGTGAAGCTCCAGGAAGAAGACGGTGATACCGGCTTGGACGACCGTTGGAACAGCGTGAACATGCAGGAATTCCTGGCACTGCTCAACCAGTTCTATGCCGATACCCGCTTCCACGACTTCTTCCAGCAGCACCAGTCACTTTACAGCGACCAGCTTAAGGTATTCAACGACAAGGTGATGCCCCACGTTCATCCCGAATGGTTCACCAACTTTATTGGCAGCGACATCAACACCCGCTACAAAATTGTCGTCTGCTTTGCCAACGGCATGAGCAGTTATGGAGCATCACGCCACCTGAAGGGCCACCCTTGGGACCAAATCAACGTTATCGGGCAAAGCACCGTTAGTGCAGCTGAGAAAAGTCCCAAAGAGATCGCTGATTACCTCGTTGATATGTTCGTTCAGTTCTCGCATCACCCCCTGTTCGACACCGAGAGCTTTACCAGCGAGATGAACCAGCTGGCAGACCAATTGTATGAAATGAATCTGAACCAGATGCAGATGAACCGAATTCAAGATGGCAAGTCGGCCATAGCAAAAAGCATCGCTGCGGCTGCCAACTTCATCCACAAGATGGAAAATGGCGGCAATGCCGAGCAGATGACTCAACAATTGAACAACTATTCCACGGTCTTCTCTTGGATGCCTGAACTCCTCACCGCCATTGGCGACTATAGCAACAAGCGCAACAAGTATCAGTCCCTCAGCGATTTTTACTCTCAAATCGCCAAGGTCTTGAGCCAGCACCTCCGTGACGAGCAGAAACGCCTCGACAAGGCCCTGAAATAAACATTCCACCCGACTATTTTTCAACACAAGGGGGCAGCCAGCGCTGCCTCCTTTTCTTATTATATTGGTCAAAAATCCTTAAAAAATTTGTGGGGTGCATTTATTATGTGTAACTTTGTCACTTCAAAGTACTTCTAATACATTTTAAGAGACAGATCATACTAGTTAAACCTTATAATAATGAGAAAGTTACTCTTAGGTGATGAGGCTATCGCCCAGGGCGCGCTTGACGCGGGTCTGAGTCTGAGTGGCGTGTATGCCTATCCAGGTACTCCCTCGACCGAAATCACGGAGTACATTCAGAATTCCAAGTTAGCGGTGGAACGCAACGTTCATCGCCGCTGGTGTACCAACGAAAAGACGGCTATGGAGGCTGCCCTGGGCATGTCCTTCATGGGCAAGCGTGCGCTCGTCTGCATGAAGCATGTGGGCCTGAACGTGTGCGCCGACCCGTTCGTTAACTCGGGCATGACGGGTGTGAACGGCGGTCTGGTGGTCCTCGTGGCCGAC
>CADAFP010000087.1 GCA_902787185.1 uncultured Bacteroidales bacterium
GCCCCCAGCAGACTTTAGCACCAACAATGACGGCTCAGCATTACCCGTCTATTGGAATATAGAATGATAAATCTGTAAACTTTTTTCAGGACGATACATATTATTTAGGGTAGAAACTAGAGGGCGAGGCGCAGCC
Organism: uncultured Bacteroidales bacterium; assembly: GCA_902787185.1. Taxonomy (GTDB): domain Bacteria; phylum Bacteroidota; class Bacteroidia; order Bacteroidales; family Muribaculaceae; genus Sodaliphilus. The sequence goes on from CADAFP010000087.1 coordinate 137, forward strand.
CAATGTGGTAGCACGCGTTAGACGGAATGAAGTCGTACCTGTACGACACGCGGCAGAGCCTGGCGTCGTCGTACCAGCCGCCACCACGGAACACGCGGAGAGAGCCCGATGAAGGACCCATCGGATTGGTCTGCGCTTCGCTGCTGTAACTATCATACCAGTCCTGACACAATTCCCATACGTTGCCGCTCATGTCATACAAGCCCAACTCGTTTGCCGCCTTGGTAGCTACCGCATGGGTGCCATAATCGGGATTACTACTACCCAGTCCATAGGAGTTATCATAATACCATGCCACATCACCAATGGTGTTACTTCCAGCATATTTGTAACCTTGGCTCAGGTTGCCGCCACGGGCGGCAAATTCCCACTCTGCCTCGGTGGGCAAGCGGAAAGTTCTTCCCGTCAACTGGTTTAACTGGGTAAGAAACGTCTGGCAGTCGTACCAGGAAACCGTCTCCACGGGGCGCTGCAGGTTGGTACCGTAATTGCCGCCATTGAAGTAGCTCGGGTTGCTGCCCATCACGGCTTGCCACAGGGCTTGAGTCACCTCGGTCTGGCCGATGCAGTAACTCGACAGCGTCACCTGGTGGGCTGGCGTCTCCCAGTCTAAGGCGTCGCCGCCCTGCTCGGCGGTCGCGCCCATGGTGAACGTGCCGCCCTCGACGGCCACCATCGTGAACGTCACGCCGCCGACCGTAAAGGTCTCGGTCACGGGTTCATCGGGATTCACAGGTTCGTCGCCCCATGTTCCATACAACAAGTAATCGATCAAGCATGTGACATCGCTGATGCCTACATTGCCGTCTTGGTCCACATCACCTCGCTGATACTCCATGCCAGCAGTGAAGGAGGCCAGCATTAATGATAAAACAATAAACAGTGCGCTAATTCTTTTCATAGTAACAATTATTAATTGAAGTAAATGATTTAATGATTTGGCAAAGATACAAAAGAAATGAGACTTTTCCAAAAAATAATTTCAACTACGAATTTCATGGATTGTGTAAATTTCTATCATCAGCGCCCCTCTTTTGAGTCCACAGATTAACACAGATTACACGGATTATTTTGGCTTACGCAACAATAATAATCTGTGATAATCTGTGTAATCTGAGGACTTTTTTTCGTTATCGGCCGATGATGGGGATTAATTGTATTCAGGCATCCGCAAGACAGGCATTGACGGTGTGTCATAAATCAACATAACCGCCCGTTGGGAGTGCGTTAGCACAGTTAAAAATGATGATAGTGACTGTTAATTTCGAAGGATGAGATCAATCACTGCATTCACGTCCGAGATGTTGACCACGCCATCTTGATTAACGTCGGCCTGCTTCATCTCTTTGTCGCTCACCTGTGCACCCAAGATAATATCGATAATCCAATTGACTGTACCAATGTTGGGTCCATCGGGCCACCAGGGCCAAATGGGGTCATCTTCCACCCCCTGGATGAACTTGAAGTCCTTGTAGTCGCCGGCGATTTCAAAGCGCACCACCGCCTCACGATAGGTCACGCCCTCGGGCAAGGGGTCGGCCTCGACATTGGCAGTGACCACACAACCAAACTCATTACTTTCGGTATCCGTATCGACCAACTCAATGTCCAGCCATTCGGGAATAACTTCATCACCATTGCACGTTATCTTCCACTCGTCATCAGTACTGGGTGTCGAGGCAAAAAACTCAATGCCGTTGAACTCTGTGTCGCCATATACACACACCAGGGTACCTCCTTCATTCGGGAAGGTGTGTTCACCATCCTCTTCCAAAATATTATATACCAGGAAGGGTTGGTCAACCGTCAGAAAGATGGTGAAACCGGTCTTCATCTCACCTCTTTGGAAGAAGTTGTTCAGGCCCTTCCATTGATAGTTGTACTGGCCACTGTTCTCATCACGAACGCCATATTTGATGTAAGCCAACTCACCGAAACCCTCGTCGGTATGATAGTCACTGCTGACCAGTGCCGTGAAATCAACAAGATTCTCCATCCCGGGTTGATTGTAACCTTCGAGAACTACCAGAATGGGATAGTCCACCGTGGGGGTGACCTCATGGTACAACTCGGGGTAATGATACGCTTCCTCAATACCATAGAGGGTGAATTCCACAAGCCCGTATGTTTCTTCATAGGTTTGAGGTGTCACTGCAGCACGGCCTATGGCAATGAGCTTGCCCGGCAGTTCGGGGAGCTCTACACAAGCCGTGTCATTGTAGGCTGGGATACTGTCAAGTTGATAGACCTTGCAGGTCATTGTCACGGGTGCACTGACCTCGAGAAAAGCTAATTCCATTGCCACCTTGTTCAGGAGATAGGGATGCTCTGGCTTTTCAAATGCCTGAGCGATACCGTCGATGCGCGCCCCAGTCTGGGTGCCGCCATTCTTTCCAAACCACCAGCCCTTATCATTATTGCCGAATGGCTCAGGACCATCAATGATTGTGGTGGTATAATACTGGCCATTCTCCATCTGACACGGGACAAAGGTCTTGCTTGACATCAAGAATTCCATCCCATAATACGCATTGGGAAACGGTAAAGAAATAATCTTTGCCGGTGCTTGGCCCGACACGACACTGCCGCCATCTGTGAAGAAATACGGATACTGGAAATAAGTATATGGCTGCGAGGAGCCTTCTCCCCACTGGCCACTACCAGTCCCTTCGGTATCCAGTACAGGTGGGTCAAACAGCCCAAGGGGATAAGAGAGTGCCAAATCCTGAGCATTGGACTCACCATCTCCATTTTCCATATTATACCACCATGAGAAACCGTTCTCGGCACCATTCGCCACTCCATGGTAAGTATAATCATTATAGGGCTTTACAAGCATGAAACCCTGTGCAAAAGAGCCACCATAAGCACCGTTCTCGGCAAAAAAAGCGGCATGGAATGCACCAGCGGGGCGGTTGTAATAGGGAACGCCTGGATGCGAAGCCTTGCGCGGGGCCAAAACGGCCTCGCCAGGTGTGCGCATCTGCATTGACTGCCCGAATGCCGCCGGTTTGGCACGGGTCAACACTTTATCTTGACGAGAGGCAACCGCAACCCTGTCAGATCTGCTCAATTGAGCACTTGCACTCAACACTGTGAGCGACACCATTAATAGAAGTAAAGATTTCCTCATAACTTTTAGATTTTAAATAATTGTTAGACATTCAAATTTAATGATTACAATTTTTCCGCCACAAATATAATCATTTTCTAAAATAATAAAAAGCATTGATAACAATCTTTTTGAATTTTACCCCCAAAACTATCATTTCCGTAATTCAGATAGCCACAAAAAAAAGCGGGCGATGCCCGCTTTTACCCTATTTGATAAGTGTTGCAGAACTCATGCCTCTATAAATAATCACGCTGCGCGCAATAAATCAAATACATTATTTTGATTTCTCGGCCGTTAGGCCGATTAAAACTGAGTCTTGTGGAGATCTGCAACAGCTGCTATGTTCATTACATGTTCATACCACCATCCACCTGGATGACCTGGCCAGTGACGTAGCTGGACATATCGCTGGCGAGGAAGGTAGCCACATTGGCGATGTCCTCGACAGTGCCGCCACGACGCAGGGGGATGCGCTGGCACCACTCCTTGCGAACCTCGTCACTCAGGGCCTGAGTCATCGCGGTGTCGATGAAGCCGGGAGCGATGGCGTTGGCACGGATACCGCGGCTACCCATCTCCTGAGCGATACTCTTGGCCAGGGCGATAAGGCCTGCCTTGCTGGCAGCGTAGTTGGCCTGTCCGGCGTTGCCGTGCACACCCACTACCGATGCCATGTTGATGATGGAACCACTGCGCTGGCGCATCATGATGGGCACCAGGGCGTGGATGAAGTTGAAAGCGCTCTTCAGGTTAACAGCGATGACGGCGTCCCACTGCTGTTCGGTCATGCGCAGCATGATACCGTCCTTGGTGATGCCAGCGTTGTTGACCAGGATATCGATGTGGCCGAAATCCTCGTGGATCTGCTTCACCACAGCCTCGGTCTCCTCAAAGTTCGCAGCATTGCTGGCATAACCCTTGGCCTTGACGCCCAGGGCGGCGATTTCCTGTTCTGTCTGCTTGCCGCTGTCATCAATGACGAGGTCGGTAAATGCGATGTCGGCACCCTCGGCAGCAAACTTCAGGGCGATGGCCTTGCCGATGCCCCTGGCGGCTCCAGTGATGAGCGCCACTTTTCCTTCTAACAATTTCATTTCTCTTCTATTATATGGTTATTAATAATGTTTTCTTCAACCAATTGGGCTGCAAAGGTAGTAAATATTGCTGACACCACAAAATATACCCCATCACCAGTACGACAATCCCCCACCAATCTTTAAAATCACCCTGCCCCAAGCGAAGCCGCAAAGTCGCAAAGAAAAACAAATGAAAACAAGCCCTATGTTTGCACCGTCAAAGTCAAACATAGGGCTATTTGACTATTCTTCGGTTTAATAAGAATGGGCATTTAGTTTTTGTTTGTAACT
>CADAFP010000088.1 GCA_902787185.1 uncultured Bacteroidales bacterium
CGGCTACTGCGATAGTGGTCGTAGTAGAACGTCAGCGTCGTGTTATCATCCGTGTAGCAAACATAGGCTTCAGGGCCGGTAAAGTAGCCGGGGTTGTCGGTGCCGCCGTCGATGCGGGCATAGGCGCCATCCACATGGTTGGCGTCGTAGGCTGTGCCCTTGCCGCCCACGAGACTGTTGCAGTCCTTGAAGATGTTATGAGAGCTGGTGAGAGCCATATCGGTCATCGTCCAACTCTCTCTGGCATAGATGGACTGCAGGGCACTGCAACTCCTGAACATGTCACTCATATCGGTCACTTTGGAGGTGTTGAAACTGCCCAACTCCAGGACCGTCAATTTATAGCAGCGGTAGAACATCCCATCCATACGTGTCACTTCGCTGGTATTCAGGAAGCGCATTCCAACGATGGATTCGAGGTTACGCATTTCGTAGAACCAGTGGTAGGTCGACGTCGGGCGGACATCGGCGAACGAGTGGTCAAAGGATACATACTTCACATAGGCATTGTTGCCATCGGAGACCCAACCGGGCTCGATGGCGCCATCGTTCAAGTCATAGGTCGTACCCACGCAGACACTGCGCCCGTTGTCATAGCAGAACGTCAGCGAATTGGTCGCCGGCGAGTACCAGGCATAGGCCTCTTGGGCACTGACCCCAAAGGCACACATCATGGTCGTCAGCAAGACGGCCATCCGAAAAAGTAATGATTCTTTTTTCATATTATAGCAATTAAACATGTAAATAATGTAATTTGTCGCAAATTTACTAAAAACTCAAGAAAAGCAAAAAAAAGAGCAACGTTATTTGTTCATCCATGCGCACGTGACAAAGTGAGACAAGGTGAGGTCATTGCGTGCGCGCATAGACGAACGGACGAGACAACCACTCGACAGCTCTTTCTTTTCAGGATTTTCAGTTTATTGCTTTTCGACTTTCTTGATTTCACGTTCCACATCGTTGATACCCCATGTCCATTTGGTTATTTTTACAACAAAATATCCCATGAATGGAAGTAAGAGTATAAACATGATGCCCATGAGCCTTGTTACTGTATCTTCTGCCATGAAATGGTCAAGGATATATTCCAATGCAATCGGAACAAAAATCAAGACACTAAAAAAACCTATACATTTGTTGCGTTTCGTTTCAAGGGCATGTTTTCTTTGTTGGAGCTCTTGTAGGCTAAGTTGGTTGCCATTGTTATCTCTCGTGTTCATCGTAGTTGTTTTGAATTGTTTTCACCTTTTAGACCCAACAGCCCATGAAAAAACTACACAGAACAACAATAATTCGATTTGAGTTTGAGGTAAGAATAATGGCCATTTCCCTAAAAAAAGACTTCCGTTTATAGGGAAAACCATAGTTGAACAGGATAAGGTTTGGATAACCTGCTCCCATTCGGCAATGCTCAAACAAGTTTGATATTGCGCTCATTTAATCGCAGGTTTCAATAACCTGCTCCCATTCGGCAATATTCAAACAAGTTTGATATTGCGCTCATTTAATCGCAGGTTTGGGAAATAAATGCTAATTTTGCGGCATCAAACTAAAATGAAGACAAATGATTAAATTCTGCGTGCGATTAGTGCAACGTTGGTTGCCGGAACCGTTTATATTTGCTATACTGCTCACCTTCGTGGCCGCGTTGGTGGCAATGCCATTGTGTGACCAGACCCCCTTTGAGGTGGTTGAGCACTGGGGTGGCGGCGTTTGGAATTTGTTGGCGTTTGCCATGCAGATGGCTTTAGTTCTTGTGTGTGGGTCCACCTTGGCTGCTGCACCAGTTGTCAAACGAGGCATCGACGCATTGGCCCGTTTGCCCCAGAGCGCTCCCGCCGCAATAGCGCTTGTGACCGTTGTGTCGGCATTATGCTGCTGGCTCAACTGGGGCTTTGGCCTTATCGTGGGTGTGATTTTCGCCAAGGCAATAGCACGTCAGCGCTCTGATGTGGACTATCGGCTTCTTATCGCATCAGCCTACAGCGGCTTTGTCGTGTGGCATGCCGGCATCTCTGGTTCCATCCCCCTCACCATGGCCACACCCGGTGATTCACTCGCCATGGCTACCAATGGCGCACTGACCGACCCTGTGCCATTGGCGCAAACCATCTTCGTCGGATACAACCTGATGACTGTGCTGTTTGTGATTATCGGCATCACCGTAGCTAACACCTTGATGCATCCCAAGCAAGGCATCCTTACCATCGACCCCATGCTCCTGAAGGACGATGAGCATGTCGCTACCGTCGTTCCCTCCTCGACCAAGACACCCGCACAGCGGCTCGAGCAAAGCAAATTGCTCTCGTGGCTCGTGGCGTTGATGTTCGTGGCCTTCCTCGTGATTCATCTCGGCGTGCACGGTGCCGGTTTGGACCTTGGTGGGGTCATCATGATATTCCTCGCGTTGGGACTCGTGCTGCATCCCACACCCGTCGATTACGTGCGTGCTTTCGCAAAAGCCTCCACCGGTGCCTCGGGCATCATATTGCAGTTCCCCCTCTATGCCGGCATCATGGGCATCATTACAGGCGTTGGCGCCAGCGGCATCAGCCTGGGTGGCGTCATGGCCGATGCGTGCATCCGCATCAGCAATCCCGTCACCTATCCGTTGCTCACCTTCCTTTGCGCCGCAGTGCTCAATATGTTTGTGCCGAGTGGCGGCGGCCATTGGGCAGTGCAGGCACCCGTAATGTTCACCGCCGGAGCCAACCTGGGTGTGGACCCAGGCTTGACGGGCATGGCCATTTCGTGGGGCGACGCATGGACCAATCTCATACAACCATTCTGGGCGCTCCCAGCCCTGGCTATAGCTCGCCTTGACGCCAAGGATATCATGGGCTATTGCCTCATCGACCTTCTCGTCACCGGTGTCATCATCTGCGCCGGCCTCCTGATGTGGGCCATGTAGTAAAAGATACGGTTTCTTGGAAGAAGCAGTATTTTTGCACTTGTTATGACACGGGAGGAATTGATATTGGATTGCCGTTATTACAATGGCGAAGACGAAGTGCCAGACTCGTTACCCGAAGGAAAAGACGTCTTTTGGGACTATGAACAGGTGTGGGTGAGATGGATGCTCGAGGGGTCTGACAAGCTTCAAAAGAAAATCGATTATTTTACCAGAGAGTATGATTTGCCACATCTACTCTCTGAAGATGACGGTACGCCTCTTGGATTAAAAGCGCTGCTGTTCAACCGCTATGACTACTGGAATGGGTTTATGGGCGGTTCGAGAGAAGCTTATGCGCAAAGTTTTAAGGAATGGTTTTTTGATGAATATATCTCAAACACCAAAACCCACCGTCAACTGTTGAATAAACAAAAAACAGGCGATTGACAACCGAAATGATGCACCACCCCTGCTGCCATCACCACCCCAAAAATTACATCCTAAGAACCGTCCCTTTTTTCCTATTTACATGAGAAAAGACGGCAATAGTTTGCCGTCTTTCTCTCTCATAGCCCTCGCACACAGTTGAACATGTTGCGAGTTAGTCGGGAAGATGGTACTAATTCTGAACGTTACGAACAGCACGAACTGAGAAGCCGTTGCTGCGACGGGTGTAGTCCCAGCCTACGTTAGTGGAAAAACAGCGGAGGTAGTAGGCGCCGAACGAGGTGTAGGGGTAGAGCGTCCGCGACCAAAAGTAGCCGTTCGTGCCATCGGCAGTTAGTAAGTGGACATGGCGGTAACCAGCGGCGGGCAAGAATATGGTGTTCCCATTGGGACCGGTGACCTGGTATCCGTTCACGTCGTTAAGGGTCGTCCACGTCCAGGTGCAACTCTCCCTCAATTCATCCTGTTGTTCCTTGGTCGGCATGCGCCACGAGGGACCCCAGTTGACGTAGGCGGCATCATCCTCGGGGTCAAGTTCCATCTTGTTATCCACAAAGCCGTTATAGCCTTCGATGCTATCGTTGCAATATTTCGTTGTCCAATAGTCGATGCCGCTGCCCTCAACGAACCACTTGTAATTGCTTGAGTGAAAATAGTCCTTGGGCTCGGTCTCGCCCCAGGCGAAGTAATCGCCATAGTCCTCAGGGCTGCTGGCACCCACATTACGGGTAGCCCACAGCGTGCCACTGGGCAAGCCTAAATCAACCCACTCGGGTGTGTCGGGAGGGGTCACAGGGTCATCGGGCCAGGTCCCGTTCAACAGATAGTCAATTAAACAGGTCACATCCGAAATGGTTACTTGACCATCATAATCCACATCACCACGTTGATACTCCACACCAGCAGTGAATGAAGCCAACATCAACAATAATACCACTAAAAATGAGCTAAGTTTCTTCATAATACTTCTGAATTAAATGTTGATTAAAACGATTATTCTCATTCGCAAAATTACACAATATCTTGATAAATAGCATATAATAATAACGAATATTTTACCGACATCTCATTTATTTCGTATTACACCTATTATTACTAACCGTCCCTTTTTTCATTGGTTATTTCATCTCGGCATCAAGCCAGCCCAGAAGCGATACCAACGAGGCATTCCAGTTGATGGCAATTTCGTTGCTGGCATAGGAGCCTGTAGCGTCGATGTAGGACTCATCGGGTTGCTTTGGCCATAGCCGGTCACATAGCAGTATCCGGTGGCATTGCGGCCTAAAACATAATCGGCATTATGGAGGGCTGCTTCAAGATATTTCTTGTCGCCCGTGGCACGGTAGCAGTACAGGTGGGCAAGACCACTGGTGCAGAAGCACTCGGACAGGCAACCCCAACCGTAGTCATTGGCATGATTACCAGCGGGCGTATTGAACGACGAGGCCTTCAGGGTCGATAGCTGTTGGTCGCAGAAGCCCAACAACTTGTTGAGCATGAGGTCATGCATGCCGGTTTTGTCGTCGCAGCAGGTAATCCATGAATACATGGCAAGCCCGGTGACATTTCCCCAACCGGGTTGTGAGAATCCGCGCTCACGCAAAGGCTGGGCGGCTTTAAGGAAGAACTCGTCGCCCGTGAGCAAGAACAGCTCGGTAGCAGCCCACAAATGTTCGTCGCTGGCATCGTTGTCGCCGTAGGTGCCTGTGGTCACATCGGGGTCAAACTCCCTGTTCATCTTGTCTTGGTCATAGACGGCCTCAGGATTGAGCTCGGCCCAGTGATAGGCGGCCAAAGCGGCTTTTTGGGCCTGTTCGGCAAATGCAGGATAGTCCGTGTTGCCCTTGTAGATGCGTGCGGCAAGTGCCATTACAGCAGCAAAGTCATAGCTGGCGGTCACACTCTTTTGCACCACATAGCGCTGCTGGTGACAATCGGTGGGCATGACAAAACCCTCGAAATTGGGAGTCGTCAGTTTGTGGTAAACGCCTCCGTCATAGGGGTCCTGCATGGTGATCATCCACTTGAGATTAAACATGAGCTCGTCAAGCAGGTCGGCAGTGCTGTTGCCGCTCTCGGGAATGTCGGCGTTGAGACGATTGAAATACTCTTTGTTCTGCTCATAGGCCATGAGCATCAGTCCCACCGAATAGGATGAGTTGACGATATACTTGTTGTAGTCGCCGGCATCATACCAGCCCAGCGGCGAGGATATGAT
>CADAFP010000089.1 GCA_902787185.1 uncultured Bacteroidales bacterium
CTATGTCATCCAAACCGCTTTGCGGAATAATGATTCTTGCTGTGGTAGCAGTCATTGCTCTTTCATTTTCATGCAACAGTGCCGTAAACTATAAAAGCAACAAAGTACAAAAAGATGCTGTGTCTCAAATTGGTTTTTATGAAACATACTCTTGGGATGAAGTTGCCAAAGCATTTATAAACCTGAATGATAAGGTTAAAAAGCAAAACCTCAAGCCTGATGAATTTACGCTTGAGCAGTTACTAAATACAAGAAGTCATACGGAGGACTGGAGCAGACCCGAATATAACAACCCAACACCTGTAATCGGTCATACTCTTGTTGAAGACACAGCAAGAGTAAACAGCATAATAGCTCAGTATGGAGCTGATTTCCTGCCTCAAGACTTGAAACTTGCGTGGTCTATCAAGCCCTTCAGTGATTTTCAAGGGCCCGAGTGCTATGAGCTTATTGCGCTCAAAGTTCTTGATAGCAAGCCTTATATGACTGGAGAGTGCATAATCAGTGCAAAGAAAGAGACCACGCCTGATGGTCAGTATTGTATGTCATTCAGATTTGACGATAAAGGTACACAGCAGTTTTCCCGATTAACAGCACAAAACATCAATCGCTACATAGCAACTGTTATAAAAGGGAAGGTTTATTCTTATCCTATGGTAATGTGTCAAGTGGAGAATGGAAATGTTCAAGTTGCAGGTAATTTCACTGAAGAAGAAATTGACGACCTTGTAGGTTTCATATATGGGAAGTAACAATTAATCACTGTATCGATTGTGGAAATAAAGCCGGGCGTTCTCCAAAAGCGGGGAACGCTCGGTGCTGTGTCTATGAGGATGTCTTGAACCTTGTGCTCGATGTACTCGCTCAACTACCAAGGCAGAGGCACATTCGCCGATGTTTATTTTCGTCAAAAGACAAAGATTTTGTATCTTTGCAGAAATTAATAAAGTTAATAATCATGGGATTTTTCTCTCAACTGATTTGGCACCCCACAATGAGCGGTGTGTCAGGGAAAAGTCCTTTCTAACAAATTATATCTATGAATTTGCTGATGAAAATGAATGCTAAAGTGTTGGTGACGGTAATCGCTTTTGTCGCCATGGGGTTGGCAACAGCCAGTGCACAGATTACACAGGAGCAGTTGCGAAGCGGTAGTGACGAACAGCTGCTGAGGGAATGGACAAAGGTGATTTCCAGTGATGAGTTTGGCGGAAGAAAGCCCATGACCCCCTATGAGGACAAAACGGTGGACTATCTTGCCAAACAGTTGGAGGTAATCGGCCTTGAGCCAGCCTTCAACGGCAGTTGGTTCCAGCCCTTTGAGATGATTGCAGTCACAGCCAAGCCCGTGGGCGGCAGGCTCACGGTGAGCGGTAAGAAGAAATCGATGCTTCGCTATCCCGACGATTTGATCATCTGGACGAGTCGCGCCACCAAGAAAATTGACCTGAAGAAAGCGGAGTATGTGTTCTGCGGTTTTGGCATTAACGCGCCCGAATATGGTTGGAATGACTACGAGGGCATCGATGTGAAAGGCAAGATAGTGGTGGTCATGGTCAACGACCCCGGTTTTTATAATGCTCAGCTCTTCAGAGGACGCAATATGACCTACTACGGTCGCTGGTTATATAAGTTTGAAGAGGCACAGCGTCAGGGTGCTGCCGGATGTCTGGTGCTCCATCATACCGAAGCCGCCAGTTACGGGTGGCACGTCTGTGTGAATGGCCACCTGAGTGACAATCTCGCCATCTATAATCCGGATACGCGCAATGCCGGCGAATTGGCCATCAGGGGATGGCTGCATGAGGACGGTTGCCGGAAACTGTTTCTTGCGGCCGGCATGGACATGGACAAGGCACTGGATGATGCCAAAAAGCCGGGTTTCAAGAGCTTTCCCCTGAATGTGCGAGGCGATGTGAAGATGAATGTGACTTACGACATCCAGAAGACGCGCAATGTGGGCGGCATCCTGCGAGGGAGCAGCCAGGACGGTGAGGCCGTCGTGTTCTGTGCCCACTGGGACCACCTGGGCATCGGGAAAGCCGATGAGCGCGGCGACACGATCTATAACGGCGCTGCCGACAATGCATCAGGCGTGGCTGGAGCCTTGCTCGTCGCCAAGAAGTTCAAGGAGATGCCCCGTCCGCATCGAGACCTGCTGTTCATCTTCCCCTCGTCTGAGGAGAGCGGACTTTTCGGCTCGGCATATTACTGCGATCACCCTGCCGTACCGATGGCGAAGACTGTGGCCTGCCTTAATTTTGAGAGCATAGGTCCTGCCGAACTCACGCGCGATGTCGTGATTTTGGGTGGCGGTGAAAGCGACTTAGACAATTATTATGTGGCTGCCGCTGCCGCTCAGGGCAGGTACATCTATTTCGACGACGACAACTCCGACGGCTGGTTTTACCGTTCCGACCACTATAATTTCGTGAAAAAGGGCGTGCGAGCCATGGTGTTGGAGAACGGCCGTCAGCCTGTTGATGTGACCAAGCCCAATAAATACCCTATGCCCGTGTGGTATCACAAGCCCTGTGACGAGTACCGTGAGGATTGGGACCTCAGTGGCACCTTGTCCAACGTGAACCTGATTTTCAGCGTAAGTCTGTCCTTGTCCAACAATTCCCGATAAGGCATTTCGTGAGCGTTGGCAGCGCTGCCGTCACCAGAGCATCTTTAATCTGCGTCAATGAAAAAAGCCAGGCGTTCCCGGTTGATGGGGGCGCCTGGCGCGGTTATGTCATCACCTCATCATCATACACTGACAAAAGAGCCGAAAAAGTGCATTTCCCATATTCTTTTTGAGGAAAACAGACCTTTTTTGCACAAAAAATGAAGATTTTTTTTGGAACGAAAAAAGACTGCGGTCGGCCATATATCCTTTGCAGCGTCAAACGAAAACAAGGAAGTATGGGTGAGTGGTCGAAACCAGCACACTGCTAACGTGCCGAGCCCCTCAAGGGTTCCGAAGGTTCAAATCCTTCTGCTTCCGCAAAAGGGGATTGGCTTCGTAGCTCAGCAGGTCAGAGCACCACACTTTTAATGCGGGGGTCCTGGGTCCGAGTCCCAGCGAAGTCACAAATCAAATTACAGGAATATGTTCAGGCAATTATACATAGGATGGTTGGTTCGTCGGGGAAAGGCCATAGATATATGGTCGCACGGCGATTATCCCTCCCAGGTGTTATCCAACCTGTGCAGCAATCCCTTCACCTTTGACGGGGTGCTGTGCGGCAGCATGGAGGGGTTTCTCCAGTCCTTGAAGCAACAAGATCGCAACAAGCAACGGCAAATATGCGCCATGAAGGGCCGCAATGCCAAGAGGGCGTCCAGCACCCATTGGCAGGCCGACCAAATCGTCTGGTGGAAGGACATCGCCATAGACCGGCAGTCCGAGGACTTCCAGCAGCTGATACGCCATGCCTATCAAGCCATGTTCGACCAGAGCGAGCGGTTCCGCGCAGCGCTGATGGCGACACGGGGCATGAGGCTCTACCACTCCCGTGGCAAGAGCAACCCGTTCAAGACCATCCTGACCGAGCAGGAGTTCTGCAAGATACTCACCGACCTGCGCGACAACTATGACCTGCGCGACAAGGGTCTGGGACACCGCAGGCTCATCTTCGTCGAGGTCGAATACGAGCCCTCTTCAACGGACGGTGAGAACTAAGTTTACCCATAAAAAGCGCACAAAATGCCCCGGCTTCATTGATAAGTTGCCTGATGGCTTCCTCTGTCGCGACTCGGCAAAGTTCATGCAAGCATGACTTTGCGCTCGCTGCTCCATCGGTTGTAGTCGGGGCATCGTTCTATCCGTAGTTCAACAGGGCGGTGAGCCGCTCCCGCACGAGCGAGAGCACGTCCCGCATCTCATTGAGTGTGGCCTTGCCGTCGTCGTCAAGCATCTCAACGGCCTGCTTGAGCAGACGGCAGTCATCCTCGGTCAGGGGCATCTCGTTGATCGAGTAGTTGGGGTCAGCGTACCTGTAGTAGATCTTGTCAAAGACCTCGATAGGGGCGTTATAGCCCAACTTGTCGGACCGCATGATTTGGAGGTCGCCCTGCACGGTCCGCACGGACACTCCCTTGGTGATGCCCTCCATCTCGTACAGGGCATCCGAGCACAGACGGAACCTGTTCCGCAGGCAGCGGTCTATAGTCTTGTAGCGTATTAACGCGTTCTTGTTTGCCGGCATGAATATCTTGTGTAATTGAATTGTCCATAATGATTGTTGATTAAAGTGATGTTTGCATTTGACTGGTTGTACGACAACTGATGATGTCGCGAATCTGATAGAATGAGATGGGCGTATAATTGTTGTTGTCAACTCCCACGTCATATTGCGTCGCCATCAGCAGGGGCAGCCGCTGCTTGTCCTTTTCCTTGCCCTGGCCGTTCCCGCGCGTGTGCACATGGCCGAACAGCTGCCACACGTGGCCATGGGAGTCTCCATAGCTCAGGAAGGGATGGTGGTTGAGGAAGATGGGCTGGTTGTCAATGATGACGTACAGTTCAAATGCGACCTGCTCGAAGCGTTCAAGCATGTCGGAACGCAGGTGATAGATGTCGTGGTTGCCCACAATCAGCACAATCCGTCCGTTGAGCTGGTCCAGGAAGCGGTTCCACACTTCCGCGCCACCGAAGGCGAAGTCGCCCAGATGGAACACCAGGTCATTCTTGCCGACGACACGGTTCCAGTTCTCGATGAGCACCCGGTTCATCTCTTCAATATCGCCGAAGGGACGATTGCAGTGCCGCAGGATGGATGTGTGGTCGAAGTGGGTGTCCGACGTGAAAAACACCTTCTTTCCCGAGAGCGTATTCCCGGGTTTCAATTTGCCTGCCTGCATCAGGTGCAAGGCAATCGTGTCAAGTCTTTCGTTCATGATTCGATGGTTTTGTGCGCCACAGTCGGCGCAGGTTGATAATAAACAAGAAAAGTGGTTGGAATGTCTTGCTTGGCTCGACTTTCCAACCACTCTTTATCGTTTGCTTGAGCAGTCTCTCGGGTATGGCTACATGTTACATCACTTCGTGAGTGTTATGTTGGCACCGAGTCCTGAAAGTCGTTGAGCACATTGATGGCATTGCATAATCTGGGGTGCAGATATGGCGAAAGCCTTCAAACCAACTTGTGGCCTGAACTTTTTTGCCCTTCAATATGTCAACTCTCAGTGTCAGCATGATAGCCTTATTTCAAATTTGGCCGCAAAATTACACCTTTTCGCCGAAACCGCCAAATTTCCAACGGATTATTTTGATTCTGGTCGTTCTTATATATTTCAATCAGTTGTGTGCGGTTGGCGGTTGGTTTATTTGTGGAATTGTTTTCCGTCCCATTTCAGGAATGCTTGCACGATGGTGCCGTCGTCGTTCCATAGAGTGCAAATGATGTCTTTGCCCTTGCGTGGCAGTTCATAGATGCATCTGTAATCGATTTCGAACCCGGGAGCATCACAAGCCACCATGCGTTTTGTGGCATTGTTGTAACGGAAGAAATAAATGCCACTCGTTTCAGTCACACATGACCTGCCTTCAGAAGTGCTTGCCAAATCGTTGAAAATAATGAGTTTGTGTTTCCCGTCCGACTCGTTCCAGTAGCATACTTCCAACCTGAAGATAACATCTCCGTATTCTTCGCCCACACGTTCAAACATGATGTATCCGTTCTTTGAGTCGATGGTTAACGTCTCGCCTGCCCCTTGTGGAAGGCCTTCGCGATAACGTTTCATGGCATTCTCCAATGCCCTCCATGGACGGTCGCCACTTTCGTCCTCATCTTCATAGTTCAATGAAGGAAATGCTGCCCACGCAAAATCTGTGACGGTGGGCGTGGAACCTTTAAAGCTCACTTTGATGCCATCCTGTGCCATCAACGACAGCGTGAGGCAAGAAAGGATGATTGCCGATACTATTCTTTTCATAATTTTAATACTATTGATGATTATCTCAGTTATCGCAGCAAAGATAGCGAATTCTTGCTCATCAAATGGGATTTACCATTTCTTTTTTAGTAATAATACACCTATAATGGCTAAAAACAGGCTTGCAATAATCACTTTCATATCGGGAAGGATGATAACTGGCGTACTCGTCATCTGCATGTCGCCAAGCTGCAGCCAGCAATAAATTGCAAGAAGTGTAGCCGTGAGATTGCTACCTGCATGGAGTGCCACGCTATACCAGATGTTCCGCGACCAAATGAATACCAACCCGTAGAAAAGGGCACTGATAAAAGCCCCCGGGAAGTTACGCACATGGAGCACTCCAAACAATATGGCCATCACTACACACACGGCGATCTGAGCACCACGGCGGCGGAAGGGGGAAATAGCCATTTGCCTGAAGCACAACTCTTCGAGCAAAGGCGCAAGCAGCACGGCATGGACGCTTGACAACAGGTCTTCGCGCAGTTCTGCGGTCGTGTAGGTCAGCGGCTTCATCTGTACAGTGTGAGCCAACGACGTGATGCCATAAACGATATACTCCTCGGCAACAAGCCACAGAGGCGCTATCAGCAACAAGCCTACAAAGACGGAGACCTTAGGCATCTTCAGCGAAAACAATCCAGCAGCTGGGAACAATTTCGGTTCGACACGATGCACGAGCAGCAGCGTCAGAGCGATGCCTGCCAATGTGACCAGCCAGGTCAGCACTTCGCCGACGAAGGTCTGCCCACCAGCAACAGGCAGCGCGGTCACATAAATGATGGCGAAACCGTAAGCAGCCGAGAGTACCGGCATCAGTGACTTGAGAAGACTGGCAGCTTTGTTCATGAAGCTAATTGATTATTTGACCGGTTTATATTAATGCTGCAAAGGTAGTCATTTCTACGAATCCTGCAACCCAACAATAATAACTCCATAGGAAAAAGTGAAGGTACTTGTGATGATACTTTAAGAGAGGTGGCAGTTGCATGGGGGGATGCGTCATTGAGTCGGTTCTTGTTGATGGGATTGCTTCGCTATGGCCAATCAAAAAATGTGCAAGAAAAGTACAATCTACCAGCAAAGGAACTTTTTTACCGATTGCAAAATGGGACAATCCCAATAAATTACTACCTTTGCGGTCAAAGAAGCTATTAATCTTGCGCATAGGCCATGTGCCGCGCGCAAAAACTTGTGCAAACCGAATGACGGTGTGTCATAAATCAACTTTATTCAACATAACCGCCCGTTGGGCGGGAAATTAAACAAATTAAATTTAAAATCAAGCATTTTATTTAAGGAATATGTAATTATAATTTAAAATTTGCTTAATTTCCCGTGCGTTAGCACGGTTAAGTTCAGAGTCAGAATTATGACACACCGTCTAAGGTGCAGCCAAGTTTATTTAAACCATTTCACAACATAATATGAACAGATTCACAACACTTGCCCTGGCAATAGGCCTCGCCTTTGCCGGCTCAGCACAAGACCGTTCACAGGGTGGTATCAGCCCCGACATGATGCGCCAAATCGTCGCCACCTCGGCAGCCAACCAAAACAAGGCCATTAGCAATGCCATGGCGACCAATGCCATCGACGATCTTGCCAGGAACTACCGCAACAACAAGATTACTGACAGTTACTTCAGCATCGAGACGCCCAAACAGTCGATTCACAACCAGCGACAGAGCGGGCGGTGCTGGATGTACTCCAGCTTCAACGTGCTGCGTGCCAACTTCGCGCGCCAGCATGGCGACTCCATTGCCGTGGAGTTCTCTCACGACTACCTCTTCTTCTACGACCAGCTCGAGAAGGCCAACCTCATGCTGCAAGGCGTGATTGATTGCGCTGACAAGCCCATTGACGACACGCGCGTGCAATTCTTCTTCCACCATCCCATGAACGATGGCGGCACCTTCTGCGGCGCGGCCGACCTTGCCGAGAAATATGGCCTCGTGCCCGTTGAGGCACAGCCCGAGACCTACTCGGCTGAACGCACCTCACGCATGAGCCAGCTCGTCGCATCCAAGCTGCGTGAATTCGGATTGGAGCTGCGTCAGATGGTCGCTGACAAAAAGGGCAAGAAGGCTATCAACCAGCGCAAGACCGAAATGCTGGGCACCATCTATTCGATGCTCTCGCTCACGCTGGGCGAGCCCATCAAGTCGTTCACCTATGCCTTCCGCGACAAGAACGGCAAGGCCGTAGGCCCCGCACGCACCTACACCCCGCTGGAATTCTATCGCGAGACGGTGGGCGGTCCCATCAACGGCACGTTCATCATGGCGATGAACGACCCCCGCAGGGAATACTACAAGACCTACGAGGTGGAATATGACCGC
>CADAFP010000090.1 GCA_902787185.1 uncultured Bacteroidales bacterium
GTGCCCCGCCTGGGCATCCGTCAGCTCAACATGGACGACGGCCCCCACGGCGTGCGCGAGGAACTGGAATGGAACACCTGGTCACCTGCCAAGTGGACCAACGACAGCATTGTCGCCTTCCCGTCGCTCACCTGCCTGGCAGCGACCTGGAACCGCGACTTGTCAGCGCTCTACGGCAACGCCCTGAGCGAGGAGTTCGCCTTCCGCGGCAAGGATATCCTGCTGGGCCCTGGCGTGAACATGGCCCGCTTGCCATTGAACGGCCGCGCCTTCGAGTACATGGGCGAAGACCCCTATCTGGCCGGCGAGATGGTTGTGCCCTACATCAAGGCAGCCCAGGCCAACGGTGTGGCCTGCTGCATCAAGCACTTCTTCATGAACAACCAGGAGGTGGACCGCTTTGCTGCCAACGTCAACGCCAGCGAGCGCGCCATCAACGAGATTTATCTGCCCGCCTTCAAGAAGGCAGTTGAGGAGGCCCACGTGTGGAGCATCATGGGCAGCTATAACTTGTGGCAGGGCATCCACTGCTGCAACAACGACTCGCTGCTGAACGGCATTTTGAAGCGCCAATGGGGATTTGACGGAGCCGTCATCAGCGACTGGGGCGGCACGACCGACACCTGGCAAGCCGCCACGGGAGGCCTCGACATCGAAATGGGCTCCTATACCGACGGCAAGACCAAAGAATCGGAATATACCTATGACGACTACTATATGGCACGCCCGATGGAGACACTCATCAAGGAGGGCAAACTCGACGAGTCCTATCTTGACGACAAGGTTCGCCGCGTGCTGCGCACCATGTTCCGCACCTGCATGAACCCCGACAAGGCCATCGGCAAGCAGTGCAGCGAGGACCACTACGAGGCATGCCAAGCCATCGGCGAGGAGGGCATCACCCTGCTGCGCAACGAGAAGAACATCCTGCCCATCGCCCCCGAACGTTACAAGAAGATTCTTGTCGTGGGCGAGAATGCCACCCGCAGCCTCACTCAGGGCGGCGGTTCATCGGAGCTCAAGACCCTGCGCGACATCAGCCCGCTCGAAGCCATCAAGAAACTCTATGGCGACAAGGTGGATTATGCCCAGGGTTATCTCTCGGGCCGTGCCCTGTATGACCAGGTGGACGAAGTCAACCCCTCGGAGTGCGTGCGCCTGAGAGAAGAGGCCCTGCGCAAGGCCAAAGAGGCCGACCTCATCATCTACATCGGCGGTCTGAACAAGAACCATAAGGAGGACTGCGAGAACGGTGACCGCTTGGGCTATGACCTGTCATTTGAACAGAACGAGCTCATCGAGGGCCTTGCCAAAATCCAGAAGAATATGATAGTCATCACCTATGGCGGCAACCCCTATGCCATGCCTTGGCTCGACAAAATCAAGGGCCTGCTGCATTGCTGGTACCTGGGCTCGATGGGCGGCGACGCGCTGGCTGGCGTGCTCAGCGGCAAGGTCAACCCCAGTGGCAAACTGCCCGTCACCTTCGCCAAGACCATCGAGGACTATCCCTACTATGAATATGGCAAGAAGGCCTATCCCGGCGAGAACAAGCAGGTCTATTACAGCGAGGGCATCTACATCGGCTACCGCCATTTCGACACCCGCAAGGTCAAGCCGCAGTTCCCCTTTGGCTACGGCCTGAGCTACACCTCCTTCAAGTATGGCAAACCCGTACTCTCCTCGCCCAGCATCACCAACGACGCCCCCATCACTGTGAGTGTTCCCGTGACCAACACGGGCAAGGTGGCAGGCAAGGAAATCGTGCAACTCTACATCGGCGACCTGGAGTGCAGCGTTGACCGCCCGCGCAAGGAGCTCAAGAACTTCGTCAAACTCGACCTTGCTCCTGGCGAGACCAAGATGGCCGAGTTCGCCATCACGCTCGATGACCTGAAATATTATAGCGAAGCCATCCATGGCTGGACCGTTGAACCCGGTACCTTCCGCGCCTACCTGAGCACCAACTCCAGCGACGAGGGCTGCTATGTTGACTTCAGCTATTGATCCTAATCACGCGCCAAATGAAAATGCAACGATTGCTCTGGCTTGCGGCAAGTGTCATCACAGCCTTGCAGCTCACGGCACAGCCCACAGGAGCCTATCTGAATCCCGTCATACCGGGTTTCAACCCCGACCCGTCGATTTGCCGCGTGGGGAATGACTACTATGTCGTCAATTCCACATTCCAGTACTTCCCCGGCGTGCCCATCTATCACAGCACCGACATGGTGAACTGGGAACAAATCGGCAACGTGCTTACCCGCAAATCACAGCTTCCGCTCAACCAAGCCTCGTCATGGCTGGGCATCTATGCCACCACCATCCGTTATCATGAGGGCACTTTCTACATGATCACAACCAACGTGGGCAATGGTGGTAACTTCATGGTCACCGCCACCGACCCACGCGGCCCGTGGAGTGAACCCATCTGGCTCAAGCAGCAGGGCATCGACCCGTCGCTCTATTGGGAAGACGGCCATTGCTACATGGTGAGCAACCCAGGCGACAAAATCTGGTTGTGCGAAATTGATGACAAGACGGGGGAACAGCTCACCGAGAGCGTTGCCCTGTGGTGCGGCGACGGCGGCCGTTATCCCGAGGCGCCGCACATCTACAAAAAAGACGGCTACTACTATCTGCTCATCTCGGAGGGCGGCACCGAGCTGGCCCACTCGCTCACCATCGCCCGCAGCAAGAACATCGAGGGCCCCTACATCTCCAATCCCGCCAATCCCATCATGACCAACTGCACCCAAAAGGGCCAAGTCCTGCAGGTGCAGGGCACGGGGCACGGCGACTTTGTGCAGGCCCCCGACGGCTCGTGGTGGGTAGTATTCCTGGCCTACCGCAACTTTGGTGGCAGCTATCACCACCTGGGACGCGAGACCTATCTTGCACCCGTGCAGTGGCCCGAGGGCGAATGGCCCATCGTGAACGGCGGTGAGCCCATCGATACGCTCATGCAGGCTAACCTGGGCGGCACGCCCGTGCGCAAGCTGCGCACTGTCACCCACGAGGACCTCATGGCCTGGCCCGAGCGCCCCATGTGGATGCACATGCAGAGCCCCATCGAGGCCAACTATGAACGCGCTGACGGCCGCCTGCGCCTACACGCAGGGCAACCCGTTGCCAAGACTGACCATCCCACCTTCATCGGCCTGCGCCAGACAAGCGAGCGCATCATGGTGCAGGTGGATGTTGAACCGAGCAACAGCATCGAAGGCGACGAGGCTGGACTGATTGTTTATCAGATTCATGACGGATGGCATTCGCTGTCATGCAGCCGTCAGAACAATGAACTGATTGTGAAGCTGGAATGCCGACTCAAGACCATGTGTGAGGTCAAGACGTATAAGGCCGATGCAGCGAGCGCACGCCTGCGCATCTCCAGCGACGGTCTCACCTACCGATATGAATGCTCGACCGACTTTGGCAAGACCTGGCACGAGCTGGGCACCCAAAGTTGCACCCTGCTGAGCACCGAGATGGCTGGCGGCTTCACTGGAGTTGTCCTGGCACTTTATGCTCAAGGTTCCAGAGGATTCTATGCCGACTTCACTGACTTCGGCTATCAAGAGTATTAAACAGATTATTGAATAGAAAAAGAGAAAATGAAATCCGATTCAATAGTTCTGCACGAAATCACGCCGCTGGGCGACCGCGACTTCATGTATGTGGCCGACCGCTACAAGAGCGAGTTCAACTATCCCATCCACTGTCATGACATGATGAACATGATGGAGCTGAACTTTGTGGAAAATGCCGCAGGCTGCCTGCGCGTGGTGGGCGACAGCAACGAGGTGATAGGCCCCTATGACCTCGTGCTCATCACCAGTCCTGAACTGGAACATGCGTGGGAGCAGAACGAACGCCCGGCAACCGACATCCACGAAATCACGATTCAGTTCCGCCTGGATTTTGACCGCGAGAACAGCGCATTCCTGACCAACCCGTTTGACTCCATCTACAAGATGCTGGTGCGGGCGCGCAAGGG
>CADAFP010000091.1 GCA_902787185.1 uncultured Bacteroidales bacterium
CTCGATGATTCCCATCGGCCGTGGCCAGCGTGAGCTCATCATCGGTGACCGCCAGATCGGCAAGACCGCCATCGCGGTGGACACCATCATCAACCAGCGTGCAGGCTATGAGGCCGGCAAGCCGGTATATTGCATCTATGTCGCTATCGGACAGAAGGCTTCGACCGTTGCCGCCCTGGTGAACAAGCTCAAGGAGTCGGGTGCCATGCCCTATACCATCGTGGTGGCCGCCACCGCTGCCGACTCGGCGTCGATGCGCTATTACGCACCCTTTGCCGGTGCCGCCATCGGTGAGTACTTCCGTGACACCGGTCGCGACGCCCTCGTGATCTATGACGACCTGTCAAAGCATGCTGTCGCCTATCGTGAGATCTCGCTGATCCTCAAGCGCCCCTCGGGCCGTGAGGCTTATCCCGGCGATATCTTCTACCTGCACAGCCGTCTGCTGGAGCGTGCCGCCAAGATCAACGAGAATCAGGACGTGGCCAGCGTGATGAACGACCTGCCCGCACCCCTCAAGCCCATTGTCAAGGGTGGTGGCTCGCTGACGGCATTGCCCATCATCGAGACCCAGGCAGGCGACGTGAGCGCCTATATCCCCACCAACGTGATTTCGATTACCGACGGTCAGATTTACCTCGAGTCGGCGCTGTTCAACTCGGGTATCCGTCCCGCCGTCAATGTGGGTATTTCGGTATCGCGTGTGGGTGGTAATGCCCAGATTAAGTGTATGAAGAAGGTGGCAGGTACCCTCAAGATCGCTCAGGCACAGTACCGTGAGCTGGAGGCCTTTACCAAGTTTGGTGGTGACATCGACCCCGTTACCGCCCGCACCATCGACACGGGCCGCAAAAACGAGCGTCTGCTCGTCCAGGCACAATACTCCCCGATGAAGGTCGAGGAGCAAGTGGCCATCATCTATTGCGGTGTGAACGGCCTGTTGCGCGACGTGCCCCTGGACAAGGTCGCCGAGTTTGAGAAACTGTTCATCCACTACCTGCGCGGCAAGCACCAGAGCGATGTGCTCGACGTGCTGCGCAGCGGCAAGATTGACGACGACGTCATGTCCAAGCTCAAGCATGCCGCAGCCGATGTGGCCGCCAAGTATGTTGATGCCCCTGCCAGTTAAGATTACAGCAATTTAAGTTCGCAAGATGTCAACATTAAGAGAACTCAAGACGCGAATAGGTTCGGTTGCCTCTACGCAGAAGACGACGAGCGCCATGAAGATGATCAGCTCGTCCAAGATGCGTAAGGCCACCGGCCAGTTGCAGCGCCTCTCGCCCTACCGTCACATGGTACAGCACGTCATCAGCCACCTGCTGGTGACCGACCAGCAGTTTGACTCGCCCCTCATCGCCACGCGCGATGTGCAGCGGGTGGCACTGGTGGTCTTCGGTAGCGATGACGGTCTGTGCGGCGGCTTCAACGTCAACATCTTCAAGCAGTTGCTCCTCAGCATCAAGCAGGTGCGGCAGGACTACGGCCAGCAGGTGGGCATCACCGTGATTCCCGTGGGCAAGAAGATGACCAAGGCGGTGGCCAAGATCGTCGGCAAGGACATCCAGATGGAGAAGGTGGCCCTCAACACCCGCAGCGGCAACGAGGAGCTGTATGCCTTCACCGACCTGATGAAGACCCGTTTTGTGGAGCACACCTACGACCGTGTGGAAATGCTGTATATGCATTTCATTTCCACCGGCAAGCAGGTGTTCACACGCGAGCAGCTGCTGCCCGTGAGCTACCAGGGCCTGGCCGACAATGTTGACCCCCGTGCCGCCAACAGCCCTTGCCTGTTTGAGCCCGACGCCAACACCATCTTCAACACCGTGCTGCCCCTGCACATCAAGTCGATGCTCCAGGATGTGTTCATCCAGAGCATGGCCAGTGAGCAGAGCGCGCGCGTGATGGCGATGCAGGCGGCGAGCGACAACGCCAAGGAGCTGCTCGACGAGCTGCAACTGGAGTATAACAAACTGCGTCAACAGGGCATCACCACCGAGTTGCTCGACATCCTGGGCGGCCAGGTGGAACGCTAATGCGAAATCCAAAAGAAAACAAGAAAATACTAAGAATATGAGCATTAAGGAGTATTTCGTCTCAATCTTTAAAGGCTTTCACAGCCTTCTCAAGGGCATGGCGGTGACCGGCAAGGAGCTGGTGACCCCCAAGGTGACCGAGCAATATCCAGAGAACCGCGCCGAGCTTCACATCCCGGAGCGTTTCCGCGCTACGCTGGAGTTCATCTATGATGACAAGGGCTATCACAAGTGCATCGCTTGTGGCAGCTGTGAGCGCAACTGCCCTAATCAGACTATCAGCATCACAAAACGCATGGTTGAACTGCCCGACGGCAAGAAGAAGCAGAAGCTCGACAAGTACATGTACGACTTGGGCAGCTGCACCTTCTGCGGCCTGTGTGTGCAGGTGTGTCCCACCAATGCCATCCGCTTCAGCAACGACTTTGAGCAGGCGGTATTCACGCGCGAGAAGCTCGTCAAGCAGCTCAATTACCTGCCCGAGAAGGACGACGCTCCCGCTCCCGCACCTGCCGCCAAGCCTGCGGCTCCCGCTGCCGTGAAGCCCGCTGCCGCCGAGAAACCCGCGGCTCCCGCTGTCGGCGAGACTAATCAAGAAACTAAAGAAACTAAGGAATAATGGAATCAGTAGGTAACATCATTTTGTTTTTCATCGTTGCCATCGTCATCATCGTCTTCTCGGTGCTGACGGTGACCACGCGCAAGATTTTGCGCTCAGCAACCTATCTGCTGTTTGTGCTTTTTGCCACAGCCATCATCTACTTCCAGATGGACTATCAGTTCCTGGGAGCGGTACAGATCGCCGTCTATGCCGGTGGCATCTTGGTGCTGTTTGTGTTTGCCATCATGCTCACGCAGCAGCCCGGAAAGAATGCCGAGGCACTGGCCTCGCATCGCCGTTGGCTGGGACTGACCGCCGCACTGGCTGGCGTTGCCGTCACGGGCTATGGCCTGTTCAGCTATGCCGACTTCGGTGAACGGTTGCTCTCGAGTGGCATCGACATCAATATGGAGAAGATAGGCCAGTTCCTGTTGAGTACCGACAAGTATGGCTATCTGTTGCCTTTTGAGGCCATCAGCGTGTTGTTATTGGCTTGTATCATTGGAGGTGTGGTTATTGCCCGTCGCCGCTAAAATGTGATTAGATTATGAATTTGACACTGTTTATGTATCTTATTCCCAGCCTTATCATGTTTGGCTGTGGCGTTTACGGTTTCATCACCCGCAAGAACATGATTGCGATTATGATTTCGCTGGAGTTGATGCTCAACTCGGTGGATATCAACTTCGTGGTGTTCAACCGTTACCTGTTCCCCGGTCAGATGGAAGGCATGTTCTTCTCGCTGTTCGCGATTGCCATCGCGGCGGCCGAGACGGCGCTTGCCCTTGCCATCATCATCAATGTGTTCCGCATTGCTAAGAACGTGGACATCAACCAAATCACTAAACTGAAATTCTAACGATTATGCCATTAAGTTTAGCAATAGTAGTTGTAGCATTACCCCTGTTCATGTTCCTGTTCC
>CADAFP010000092.1 GCA_902787185.1 uncultured Bacteroidales bacterium
GTCACCGATGATGAGCTCACGCTGGCCACGGCCGATGGGAATCATCGAGTCGATGGCCTTGAGGCCCGTCTGCAACGGCTGGTTCACCGGCTGGCGGAAAATAACGCCAGGCGCCTTGCGCTCCAGCGGCAGACGCAGCTTCTTGCCCTCGATGGGGCCACCGCCGTCGATGGGCTTGGCGAGCACGTTGATCACGCGGCCCAACAGGCCCTCGCCCACCTCGATGGAGGCGATCTCGCCAGTGCGGCGCACCTTCATGTCCTCGGTAACGGTGTCCACCTCGTCGAGCAGAATGATACCCACGTCGCTCTCCTCGAGGTTCATCGCCACGCCGGTCACGCCGTTCTCGAACTGCACGAGCTCGTTGGCCTCGACATTGTGCAGGCCATAGGCATGAGCCACGCCGTCGCCCACCTCGAGGACAGTGCCTTCTTCCTCAAAGGCCACCTGCCGCTTGACGATATCATCGACGAGCTGTTGCTTCAATATATCAGATATTTCACTGGGATTAATCATCTCTTGTAATTATTTCTTGAGCAGTTGTAATTGCAAATCGTTCAGTTCTCTCTTTACCGAAGCGTCGAGCACGAGCCCGTTGATTTCGACAGTAAAGCCTCCAATCAGCTCTGGGTCAATCTTTTGCTCGATTTCCAGAGTCATGGCACCCAGGCGCTTCTTCACAATGTCAACAATGCCATTGATTTCGGCCTCGGGCATGGGGGCTGCCGTGGTGATGACCACGTGGGCAATCTCATGCGCCTCGCGGTAAAGGTCGACGTAAGCGAGGGAAATCTTCTGCAGATACTCGGCGCGGTTGTTGCGCACGCACAGCAGCAGGAACTTGTCCAGCGAGCTGCCGGGCTTGCCGCCCGCGAGTTTCAGCATATAAGAGCCCTTTTCCTCGTCAGAGATTTCGGGGTTGAGCACGGCGCGCTTGAGCTCGTCAATAGCGGCGTGGCGGAAACTGAGCTTCTTCAGCAGCTCATAGATTTCCTGCGAGTCGCCATTCTCGACGGCGTACTTGTACAACGCTTTAGCGTATCGGCGTGGAATCAGTCCGTCACTCATATCGCTTTAGTTTTTGGTCTCAACCTCACTCAAATATTGGTCAACCAGCGCACGCTGTGCGTCGTCGTTGGCGATATTCTTGCGAATCACCTTCTCGGCAATACGCAGGGCCAAGTCGCCCACTTCGGTGCGCAGTTGCTTTTCGGCCTCCTTGCGGGCCTGCTCAAGGGATACTTGAGCAGCCTGGCTCACCTTCTTGGCTTCCTCGGCAGCGTCGCCACGGGCCTTCTCGATGAGCTCGTTGCGCATCTTGGCGGCCTCGCGCAGGATGTCGGCCTGCTCGTTGCGTGCCTCGGCAAGCAACTTGTCGGCTTCGGCCTTTGCGTTATCCAGGTGCGACTTCGCCTCCTGTGCATACGCCACGCCCTTGTCAATCAGGTCGGCACGCTCCTCCATACTCTTGATGATGAAGGGCCAAACCCACTTGGCAAGGATGAAGTACAGGCACGCGAATGCCACGAACATCCAAAAGACCAGGCCAAATTCAGGCGTCAAAAGTTCCATCTGGCAAACCAGTTAAGATGTTAAGACTTGAGCACGGCAAGCAGACAAACGAGCCAGGCCAGCAGAGCAACACCCTCGATGAGCGCTGCGATCACAATCATATTACTGCGGATGTCACCGGTCGACTCAGGCTGGCGGGCGATAGCCTCCATGGCGCTGCCACCAATCCTACCAATACCAATACCTGCAGCAATAGCTGCAATACCTGCTCCAATAGCTGCACCAAAATGAGCCAGAGCAACATCTAATAAAATCATGTCTAACATAGTCTTAATTTTTTATTGTTAATAATATTTTTTTAATTGTCTGATTGAAAGTTATTTGGCCTCATGTGCATGAGGCTCCACGATGGCCATCGAAATGAAGATGGTGCTGAGCAGAGTGAACACATAGGCCTGAATGAAGCTGATCAGAATATCGAGCAGCAACATAAACAGGGAGAAGGCCATCGAGAAGATGGTCGTGAAGGCACCCACACCCACGCTAAACTGGGTGGAGAAGATGAAGATGAGCGACACCAGCACGATGACCACCATGTGGCCACTCATCATGTTGGCAAAAAGTCGGATCATCAGGGCCATCGGCTTGGTGAAAAGACCGAGCACCTCGACCAGTGGCATGATGGGAGCCGGGCACTTGAGCATCAAGGGCACATCGGGCCAGAAGATTTCCTTCCAGTACTCACGCGTGCCGCTCAGGTTAGTAATGATGAAGGTGAGCAATGCCAGGACAAACGTGACAGCAATATTGCCCGTCAGGTTGGCGCCACCAGGGAAGATGACGATGAGTCCCAACAGGTTCATCGTCAAAATGAAGAAGAACGCCGTGAGCAGGTAGGGGGCATACTTGGGCGCATGCTTTCCCATGATGGGTCGGATGGTGTCGGTATAGACAAAATCAAATACCAGTTCCAGGGCCCCCTTGAAACCGCGCGGTGCCTTCATGCCGTTGCGGACATACCATCGCTTGAGTGACATCATCATCAGCACCACAATCGCTGCCGAGATGAAGAGCCCGGCGACGTTCTTGGTGATGGAGAAGTCCCAGGGACGGTACTCGCTGCCGTCGTCAAGCACTTGCACCAACTTGCCGTGGTGCTCCTCGCTGGTCGAGATCTTGAAACCCTCATAGGTCTCGCCACCGGTGACGCGGCTGCTCATGAAGCAGTGCAGGCCATCCTGCCCCCACACGATGATGGGCAGAGGGATGCGCACGCTGTGATTGAAGGGAACCTCCCAGCCGTAGGCATCGCCCAGGTGGTCAAAGATGAGGTCCTTGACATTCACCTCG
This sequence comes from uncultured Bacteroidales bacterium, assembly GCA_902787185.1. Taxonomy (GTDB): domain Bacteria; phylum Bacteroidota; class Bacteroidia; order Bacteroidales; family Muribaculaceae; genus Sodaliphilus. Next base: position 2,863 of record CADAFP010000092.1, read on the forward strand.
CCAGCCGGCTCGTGGCCGTGATGGTGGGCAGCGCTCTGATAGCCCATACCCATCAGCACCACAATCACGAGGGCGACAACCGCTGTTATTATCTTGCTTTTCATTCCTCTGTGTAATCAATACAAGCACACCGACACCACATTATCCTTGACATCGGCCACACCGCCGTGAATGTCACGCTCCACGGTCTGGCCATCGGCCACATAGCTCATCTTGCCAGCCGCGAGGGCGGCAATGAGCGCGGCATGGTTATTCAGCACCTGGAAACTGCCCATGACGCCGGGAAGCGTCACCTGCTCGACAGTGCCTTCAAACTCGATTTGTTCAGCCGATATGATTTTCAGTGTCATGTTTATATATTAATAATGTATTTCTCTACTTAGCTTTGTTCGAGCAGCTTCTTGCCCTTGGCAATGGCCTCGTCGATGGTGCCGACGCTCAGGAAGGCCTGCTCGGGCAGGTCGTCCACCTCACCGTCGAGAATCATCTTGAAGCCGCGGATGGTCTCGGCCAGCGGTACCATCACACCGGGCAGACCGGTGAACTGCTCAGCCACGAAGAAGGGCTGCGACAGGAACAGCTCGTTGTACTTCTGCAACAAGTGGATGACGCGCTGTGCGACGTCATAGTGCTCCTCGCCGATGATGTTCGGGTCCATGATGCGCGATGTTGATGCCAGGGGGTCCACAGCGGGATAGATACCCAACTCGGCAATCTTACGGCTCAACACGCAGGTGGCATCCAGGAAGTTGAAGGTGGTGGCGGGAGCGGGGTCGGTCAAGTCGTCGGCGGGCACATACACGGCCTGTACCGAGGTGATCGAACCGGTCTTGGTCGAGGTGATGCGCTCCTGCAGCTTACCCATCTCACTGGCCAGCGTGGGCTGGTAA
>CADAFP010000093.1 GCA_902787185.1 uncultured Bacteroidales bacterium
AGCCATTCGTCCCATTGTTCCTGGTACCAGAAGTGGGCCGTCTGCTGATAGACACTCAACTTCTTGGGGGCGGTTACCACGTTGTAGGTCGCATAGGCGGTCGTGGGAGGCACCACGTCGTCGTTGTAGCCAAACGAGAACCAACCCGGGCAGGTGATGCGGCGGGCGAAGTTCACGCCATCATAATAACGCGAGGTCTCGATTTTGTCCTGACTGGCCCGGCGCTGCTCGGGCGACATCCAGTAGAAATAATGAGGCCAGCCGCAAGCCACGCTCTGGAGCGATGCCGTGTGGTCACACAGGGCCGAGTGCACTGCACCGTAGCAGCTCACGCGCTTGTCGAGTCCGGCCGTTGCCAGCGACAGGAAACCGCCTTGGCTGCTGCCTGTCACGCCCAGGTTCTTGCCGTCCCAGTCGGTGTATTGCTCAATGTAGTCGATGGCACGCACGCACCCCACGATCACGCGCTTGTAGTAACTCTTGTCACGGTCGTCCATGCCAAATTCCCAATAGCAGTTGAGGGCGCCATCGGCCAAGTTGTCATAGACGCTCTGCGGCAGGGTCACGTCGATGCCGTGGATGCCGATTTCGAGGGTGATGAAACCTTGTGAAGCCGTATAGACGTCGCCTTGATAGGGGCGCACACCGGCACCGGGCACACGCAGCAGGGCAGGGTAGCGGCCGGGCTTGACAGGCTCGCACAGGATGCCATAGGTGCGGCTCCCCCAGCGCACGTTGTGGAACGAGACTTGATAGACGTTCACCTCTTGTGTGCAGCGCTCGGGCAGCAACGTCTTGGTGGGCTCCAGCCGGGTCCAGCGCGCCTCCTCGATGGCTTTTGCCCAGAACTGGTCAAAATCTTTCGGCTCAACTGTCGTGGGCTTGAGCTGCTCGGGCGAGTAGGCTGCGGTGCACCATGCCGAGTAATCCTTGCCATCGACGTGGGCGGTGACCTTGAGGCGATAAAAGCCCGGCGCCTTCATCTGGCCCGTATAGCTCATCGTCCCCTTTTTCAAGGTGGTTGATTTCTTCACATCCGGATACATCTCGGGACCGGCTTCATAGTCGATGACCACGTTGTCGAGCAGGGTGCCCGAGCGGCGCACCTCGACATTGAACTTGCATTTCTCGCCCACCCTGTAGTTCCAGTCCTGATGGTCTGGTTCCACGGTGACGACGATGTTGTTACCTCTGATTTGCGCTCCGAGCGGCAGCACCACTAAGAGCAGCAATAAGCACAATAGTTGACGTTTCATTTAGAAAATGTGATTAGGTTATTTAATTTGGCAAAATTAAGTATTATTCCCCGATTGGAGTGGTACTGATTTTACCATCTCTTATACTTTTTTGATATTTTTGGGCCTTGAAATGAAACAAAGGCGGGTAAATTGCCATGAAAAGCATGATTTTGTCATCATTTTGACTGATAATGAATAGATGGGTTGCCGATATGGGCTGACGTGGCATCTCGCGGCGGGTTACATCGTCCATTTGTTATTGAATCATACCGGAGTGGCGTTCGGCGGTGCTGATCGTTATGGTGATTGATGCGTGTTTTCGGCACCTTGGGCATTCCCAGGCGCTCATGGCGCTGTGGTTAAATTACTATATTGTGGAATTCTGATGAGGCGGTAACGGGTATGGCGTTCTGTTTCTTGGCTGTAGTGAACTAACCTTTATTTAGCAACGGTTTTCGGTCAATGTGTCAAGAAAGTGTCAATATAGAGCATTAAATAGTTTATTTTGTTGGATAATTCACACTAACTTTGCAACGATTTCATTTTAGGCATTAGGCATTAGGTATTAGGCTTTAGGCATTAGGTATTAAGCATTAGGGCGCGGATGCCAACTAGGGACTAAGGACTAGAAACTAAGGACTAACTCAAAACCATATAAAATTTTATTAATTTTCAAACCAAAACCTATGTATTTTAATTACTGTAAAAAATCTATGATTGCGGCCATCTGCTCGCTGGCTATGCTGAGCGTGGCGCCGCAAGCGTTTGCAGCCAGTAGCGGGGGAGCGGGCGCTCCTCAGCACTCGGCACAGCAGACCAAGAGGATTACGGGTGTGGTGAGCGATGCCATGGGTCCGGTTATCGGAGCCACGGTTGCCGTTAAGGGTACGACCAACGGCACCGTCACCGACGAAGACGGACGGTTCTCGCTCAACGTCAGCCCGGGCCAGACGCTGGTAGTGACTTATGTGGGCTATCTCGCTAAGGAAGTGAAGATAGGCCAGCAGGGCAACTACGACATCTTCATTGAGGAAGACAAGCAGCTCCTGGACGAAGTCGTCGTTGTGGGTTATGGCACGATGAAGAAGAGCGACATCAGCGGTGCCAGCGTCTCGCTGGGCGAAAGTGCCGTGAAGGGCTCTATCATCACCTCGCTTGACCAGAGTCTGCAAGGCCGTGCAGCCGGTGTTACAGCTGTTCAGACCAGTGGTGCTCCCGGTTCAAGCTCTTCGATCCGCGTGCGTGGTACCGCCACCATCAACGCCAACGCCGAGCCTCTCTACGTCATCGACGGTGTGATTGTTCAAGGCGGTGGTTCGTCGGGTGCCGACTTCGGTCTGGGCGACGCTCTGGGTAACGGTTCGGTATCGACCATCTCCCCGCTGTCGACCATCGATCCCGCCGACATCGTCTCGATGGAAATCTTGAAGGACGCCTCGGCGACCGCCATCTATGGTGCGCAGGGCGCTAACGGTGTTGTCCTGATTACCACCAAGCACGGTAAAGCCGGTGAGGCTAAGTTCTCGTACAACGGTATGGTGGCCATGAACCGCCAGACCAAGCGTCTTGACATGATGAACCTGCGTGAGTTTGGCACGTTCTACAACAACCTGGTGCTCCAGGGTGAGACTCAGGCCAACGCCTACTACAGCGATCCCATGATGCTGGGCAAGGGTACCAACTGGCAGGATGCGGTCTTCCGCACTGCTGTCCAGCACAGCCACCAGATCAGTGCCCAGGGCGGTACCGATAAGGTTCAGTACTACGTTTCGGGTTCATACATGAGCCAGGAAGGTACTATCATCGGTTCAAAGTTCGACCGTTTCTCGGTTCGCACCAACCTTGACGCTCAGCTCAACAGCTGGTTGAAGTTAGGCTTGAACGCCACATTCTCTAATACCAACGATAACCTGAAGCTCGCCGACAGTGACGAGGGTATCATCAACTACTCGTTGACCACCATTCCCTCGATTCCTATTTATAATGTTGACGGCAGCTACAGCAGCATCTCGCAG
>CADAFP010000094.1 GCA_902787185.1 uncultured Bacteroidales bacterium
TACATGTGGTCGCAGTATGGCAGCAAGACCATCTCGAGCGTCATGGCCGAGGTGAACTGGAATCATCGTTTGGCTGACTATGTGAAGGGCGTGACCGGTAAATATCCGGCCATGAACTGCTATGACTTCATCCAAATCTATGTCCCCCAGAACAACTGGATCAACTACAGCGATATCACGCCTGTCAAGGAGTGGTTCGACGCTGGTGGTATCGTCCAGCTCATGTGGCACTTCAACGTGCCTGTCACTGCGACCACCGTTCCCGGTAGCGATGGCTCGGGCGTGACCTGCACGCCCAGCGAGACCACTTTCAAGGCATCCAATGCATTGACCAGTGGCACTTGGGAAAACCAGTGGTTCTATGGCCAGATGGACAAGGTGATTGACGTCTTGCTCAAGTTGCAGGACGCGGGCATCGCTGCCATGTGGCGTCCCTTCCACGAGGGCGCGGGCAATGCATGTGCCAAGCAACAGGCCAATTGGACCAAGGCCTGGTTCTGGTGGGGATATGACGGTGCCGATACCTACAAGCGGTTGTGGGTGGCCATGTTTGACTACTTCAAGCAGAAGGGCGTGAAAAACCTTATTTGGGTGTGGACCACCCAGAACTACAACGGCGACAGCTCTAAATACAACCAGGACACCGATTGGTATCCTGGTGGCGAATATGTGGATATCATTGCCCGCGACCTGTACGGCTACAACGCCGCGCAGAACAAGCAGGAGTTTGAAGAGATTCAGGCTACCTATAGCGGCAAGATGGTCATCTTGGGCGAGTGTGGCGCTGACGGTAGCACCAGCTTTGCTAACATTGCCGACATCTGGGGTGCTGGAGCCAAGTGGGGTTCGTTCATGGTGTGGTATGGCAGCAACTTCTGCAGCGACGCCTGGTGGAAGAATGCCATGACCAATGCCTATGTCATCACCCGCGACCAGTTGCCAAACCTCAAGTAATGGCTTGACAACTTAGGACTAAAAAAGCTCGCTTGCGTTCGCGGTTTAGAGCTTAGAGAAGCATCCGCATTCCTTTTGAAGGGGAGTGCGGATGCATTCGTGTAATCCGTATAATCCGCCGACAGTTAAAAAACTTGGCGGCTTAGAGTGGGGCAGGGAGATGGTATTAATTCTTCGAGACGCGCACAGCACGGACGGTAAGCCCGTTGATGCGGCAGTCGGGGCCACAGCTCACAGTCCTCAGGAAGGCGAGGCCGAAGCAGCAGTCGGAGAAGTCGTAGTTCGGGCAGAGCGTGCGCGACCAATAGTAGCCGTCCGACCCCACATAGTAGCCGTCCGAACCCACAGAGTAGAGCGGATTGTACCCGTGGCCGCCGGCGGCGGGCAGGAAAATGGTGTTCCCGTTGGGACCTTTTACCAACATACCATTCACGCCGTTGCGAGTCTTCTGAGTCCAGGTACACTGTTCAACCAATTCCAGCTGCTGTTCCATCGACGGCATGCGCCATTCTGGACCCAAGTTGACGTAGGCGGCATCGTCCTCGGGATCCAATTCGGTCTTGCCGTCAGTAAAGTCCCTGAAACCGTAAGTGTAACCGTCTTCAGTGAGGTACTTCGTTATCGTATCGAAGGTGCCGTTACACCACTTGTAGGTATTCCAGCTATAGACCTCCTTGGGCTCGGTCTCGCCCCAGGCGAAGTAGTAGCCGTATTCCTCAGGAGCGTTCGCACCGATGTTGCACGTCGCCCACAGCGTGCCGCTGGGCAGGCCCAAGTCAACCCACTCGCGAGTATCTGGATTCTCGGGTTCTTCGGGTTCGTCATCTTTACATGATGAAAGAGATGCCAACCCTGCTACAAAAAACAGTAATAAAAAAAACAGCTTAATAGTTTTCATATTGTGTGATTCAATAAATATTAAATTGTGATTTCTAATTATCGTGAGTTCGACGAGGTTTAATTAATTGAAAATTAGGAATATAGCGGAGTTATTTTTGTGATTTTGTAGTGCTAAAAAAACTAAAAAAACAACCGCTATGTTTCCTTAAGACAAAATTATAGAAATATTTTCAATGTGCAATGATTTCAGCAAAGTTTTTGACAACATTGTATCATTCCCAAATTAAAAGTCGCCAGGCCGTGGTTGGCGCTGACGGCATCACCAGCTTTGCTAACATTTCCGGCATTTGGGGTGCTGGAGCCAAGTGGGGTTCGTTCATGGTGTGGTATGGCAGCAACTTCTCCAGCGATGCCTGGTGACGTGCACAGCTACGCTTAAACGCACACACATCATATAGCAATCCCCACGATTCGGTTGGCCCGTAATCGTGGGGGTTGCAGTTTATAGAGTAATGAAGAGTCAGGTTGACAATTTCTCATTCCTCATTCCTCATTATTTGTACACGTTGACAATCGAGTCGGCAACTTGTTCCATCGACCATCGGAAGGTGGCCTCGCTGCGGTCGGCTCCGTCAACGAGCAGCATCCAGTAGAACGAGGCGGCACCATACTTCTTGCACAGGCGGTTCATGTCGCCGGCTTGCTTGCCAGCCTCGGCCTTTTGTGCGGTGGTGCTGTTCTTGTCAATGGTGATCTCGCCGGCACCGTTGGTGGCATACTCGCCGATGATCACGGGATATCCCTTGGAGATGAAGTAGGTATCCAAATCGTTGAACATGCTCTTGATGGTCTCGCGGCATTCGCTGGTCCAGGTCATGTTGTATACGTGTAACCAGTCCCAAGGATCATAGGAGTGAACCTCGACAGCGATGTGGCTCTGGTTGCCGCACGGGTCGGTGGGGATGGTGAGACCGCTCAACACGGCGGTGCCATGGGCGGCTGCATAGGTCGAAACAATCAGGTTCCTGTAGGTGTTGTTGCCACCGGTGGCGCGCACCGCCTCGACAAACTTGGCGGCATGCTGGTTCACATACCCGAGATCAGACAGATTGCTCGGCTGGTTCCACTGCTGGGCAGAGTTGAGCATCTCGTTATAGCCCTCGAACAGCAGGTGATGGTCGTAGTTCTGGAAGCGGGTGGCAATCTGTGTCCACAGCTTGGCATAGCGGTCGAGTTGACATGCCCTGGCTGATGACGTAGTCCACAACCTCCTGCACGCGGTTCATCCAAGCCTCGTCAACGTTGCCCTGGTCATCCATGTGCTGGTACCAGGTCACGGGGACGCGGATGCCCTTGAAACCTTTCTCCTTGAAGGCCTGCATCAGGTGAGCGTCGGTGACAGGCTGGCCCCATGCGGTCTCATACTTGTAGGGCTCCTGATGGTCACCAATCCAGTCGCCGTAGCTGTCGAGCGTATTGCCCAAGTTCCAGCCTGGGGTCATGTTGAGGACAGCCTGGGCGGCCGACTCGTGTCCGTCGGGGGCATTGGGGTCGGGCAACTCGGTCTTCTTTGTAGTAAAGCTCAGTGAATAGGCCGCTGCTGCCACGCCGTCGGTGTTCTTGACGACTCCGGCGGGAATGGTGATGGTCACGGCCTGGCCCTCTTCGGCACAGGTGGCGGTGAGCATCAGGTCGGCTTTCATGGTGCGCACGTTGCTGATGGTGGCTCCGGTAGCCTGAATCTTGCTGATGTCGCTTGCCGTCATGGAGATCGTCTTGTCGTAGGTGATGGTCACGCTGATGGCGCCCGGTTCAACTGTCGTCGAGCCCTGTTCGGGCGATGTGCTGACCACGGCAGGGGCTGCCTGTTTGGGCTCATCGGGTTCGTCGCTGCCGCAGGCCGAGAAACCGAGGGCCATTGCAGCCAGCAGGATGAATGCTAAAGATTTGATGATGTTCATAATGCGATATTTAGTTTTTAGTTTTTAGTCCCTAGTTTTCAGTTGTTAGTTCTCTAACCTCTAACCTCTAATCTCTAATCTTCAAGTTTCTAAGTGCTTTACACTTTAGAAACTTGAATTACTTGTCGGTACGGAAAGGAACAACGGGCAGACCGCGCATGTTCTTGAGGTTCCCGATTTGGAATGACTTGAAGCAGTAGCGCACAGCCACAGGCTGGGGCACCTCGCTCGAGGATACCATGATTGACTTGTGGTCGCCGTTGAGCGTGGCCGTGGCGGTCTTGAACACGCCGTCGGCACCGGCTATCTCAAAGCCCTCGATGTCCTGCCAGGGCGAGAGACCCTCGTCGGCATTCTTGAAGAATACCTCGACCTCGTTGCCGTTGATTTGCATGTGGTCATACTCGGGCGACTCGCAAGCGATGCTCTTGTAGCCGTAGGTGCGGTTCAGGGCCATATAGGCCAGACGGTTGCCCACCTCGCGTTTCTGAGCGGGGTGTATCTGGTTGATTTCATAGGGCTTGACCAGGTCGTTGGTCGAGACGATGCCGCAGTTTTCGATAAGCTGTGCGGCATTGTGCTGCGCTTCACGCAGCAGGGGTGAACTCAGCCATTCGCCATAGCCGCCCCAAGGAGCGATTTCCACCAGATAGAACGGCAATTGCTGGGCTGTGCCGCCAAAGTCCTTGCGCCAGGTGTCAACCATGTCCTTCAAGCGCTGGGCATAGGTCTGCTCCTTACCCACGTTGGATTCACCCTGATACCAGATGAAGCCGCGGATGGTGTAATGGCGCAGAGGGTGCAGCATGCCATTATACATGATGACGGGAGTGTAGTAGTGCCACCAGGTGCCGTTCCAGCCTTCTTTTTGCTCCTTGGCGATATCGATGTCGTCATAGGTCTTGACGATTTCCTCGGGAACCCAGCCTTCGACCTTCGAGCCGCCCCAGGCACAGGCAATCACGCCCACGGGGATGTCGAGCACGCGTTGCAGCATCTGGCCGAAGAAGAAGCCTGTAGCGCTCATCCACGGCGCGGTGTCGGGCGAGGGCACGAGCCACTTGCCGGGCACATCCTCGACGGGCTTGGTCTGCCCGTTTTGCTTGATTTGCGCGACGCGCAGCCAGCGGTTCTCACGCGCGGTGGCGATGACCTCGTTAGAGTTCTCAACGGGGCAGTTCCAAAATCCGCTCAAGGGCATCTCCATGTTGGATTGTCCCGAGGCAAACCATACCTCGCCGATGAGCACGCGCTCCAGCACGGCCTCTTGACGGCCGTTCTCGCTGAGTACGATGCGGTGTTCTTGCTTGGCGGCAGCGGGTGTGGGCAGCATCAATGACCAGTTGCCGTTCTTGTCGGCCTGTGTTGTCACCAGCTGGCCTAGCCAGTCGGCATCGGCGCTCACGGTGGCATCAGCATCGGCCTGGCCCCACAAGCGGGCCTGGGTGCGTTGTTGCAGCACCATGTCGTTGCCAATGATTTCGGGCAGCTTGATGGCCGATTGGGCCGTTGCCCACAGTGCCAGAAGCAATAGTAAACTTAAGTTTCTTTTCATTGTGTTGATTATTTGATTTTTTGTTATATGCTAAATGATGATTTTGGTCTTGCGGTATTTCTTGCGGAACTCCGACGGGCTGCAGCCCTTGCCTTTCTTGAACTGGCGGTTGAAGTTGCTCAATGTGTTAAAACCACAACTGTAACTGATTTCGGCGATGGTGCTTGTGGTATCGACCAGCATGCGGGTTGCATAGCCCAAGCGCACGTCGATGATGTACTCGTTGAGCGTCTTGCCAGTGCGCAGTTTGAAGAAGCGCGAGAAGGCGCTCGGCGTCATGCCGGCTATGTCGCACAGTTGCGTGAGGCGCAGCGGCTCCATGTAGTGCGCGTCGATGTAGTTCTTCACTTTGAGCACACGGCGCGAGTCGCTGGTCACGGGCACTTGGGCAAAGGCCGACGATGAGAGCTCGGTGGCCTCGCCTTTGGACAGCTCATACAGGATGTCGAGCAGTTCCAGCACGGCCAAAAAACCCTCTTTAATGCTTGACAGGTTGGTGAGCTGGCGATAGACCCGCATGATGGATGACATAGGGAATGCCAGTCCCTTGCGCGCCCGCACCAGCATCTTGTAGATGGAGTCAAACGGGTTGGTCAGGAATGCGCTGTTCTCGCGGTCAAAATCCAGGCGGAACTGAATCGTG
>CADAFP010000095.1 GCA_902787185.1 uncultured Bacteroidales bacterium
CAAGATCAACCTGATCGACACTCCGGGGCATGTGGACTTCACCGTCGAGGTGGAGCGCTCGCTGCGCGTGCTGGATGGCGCTATCGCCACCTTCTGCGCTGTCGGCGGCGTTGAGCCCCAGAGCGAGACCGTGTGGCGTCAAGCCGACAAGTATGAGGTGCCCCGCATCGCCTATGTTAACAAGATGGACCGCGTGGGCTGCAACTTCCTGGATGTTGTACGCCAGATCCGCGAGGTCCTCGGGGCAAATCCCTGTCCCATTCAGTTGCCCATCGGTGCCGAAGAGAATTTCAAGGGCGTCGTTGACCTGGTGACGATGCAGGCCCTGTACTGGCACGACGAGACCCTCGGTGCCGAGTATGAGGTGGCCGACATCCCCGCCGATATGATGGACGAGGTGCAGGAGTACCGTGACAAGATGCTGGAACAGCTCGCCGAGTTTGATGACGAGTTCATGACCAAGTACTTTGACGACCCCGCCTCGATCTCCATCGCCGAGATCAAGAACGCGCTGCGCAACGCAACGCTCAACCGCGACATGGTTCCCGTGCTGTGCGGCAGCTCGTTCAAGAACAAGGGCGTCCAGACGCTGCTCGACGCAGTGTGCGCCTACCTGCCCAGCCCCTCCGACGCCGGTGAGGTGAGCGGTACCGCAGTGGACGACCCCGACAAGGTGATCTCGCGCAAGCCCCTGTTTGAGGAGCCCCTGTGCGCGCTGGTCTTCAAGATTGCTACCGACCCCTATGTGGGACGTCTGGTGTTCTTCCGCGTGTATTCGGGCCAGTTCAACGCCGGCAGCCAGGTCTATAACGTGCGCACCGGTCACAAGGAGCGCGTTTCCCGCCTGTTCCAGATGCACAGCAACCGCCAGAACCCCATGGAGGTGATTGGCTGCGGTGACATCGGCGCGGGAGTCGGCTTCAAGGATGTGCACACCGGCGACACCCTGTGCAGCAGCCAGGACACGGCAGTCGTTCTCGAGGCTATGGACTTCCCCGAGCCCGTGATCGGCATCGCCGTCGAGCCCAAGACGCAGAACGACCTCGACCGCATGGCAGTGGGTCTGGCAAAGCTTGCCGAGGAAGACCCCACCTTCCAGGTCGAGAGCAACGAGGAGACCGGACAGACCATCATCCGCGGAATGGGTGAGCTGCATCTGGATATCATCCTCGACCGCCTGCGCCGCGAGTTCAAGGTAGAGTGCAACCAGGGACGCCCCCAGGTGACCTACAAGGAGAACATCTCGCAGCCCGCAACCGTGCGTGAAGTGTTCAAGAAGCAGACCGGCGGCCACGGCAAGTTTGCCGACATCGAGTGCCGCGTCGAGCCCATCGATGACGACTTTGACGGCAACTTCCAGTTCGTCAACGATGTCAAGGGCGGGAACATCCCCAAGGAGTTCATCCCCAGCATCGAGAAGGGCTTCAAGAGCGCCATGCGCAGCGGCGTGCTCGCAGGTTTTCCCATGCAGAGCCTCAAGGTGACCGTCCTCGACGGTACCTACCACCCCGTGGACAGCGACTCGCTCAGCTTTGAGCTGTGCGCCATGCAGGCCTACCGCAGCGCCTGCCGCAAGGCACGCCCCGTGCTGCTCGAGCCGATGATGTCGCTCGAAGTGGTCACCCCCGAGGAGAACATGGGTGACGTTATCGCCGACCTCAACAGGCGTCGCGCCATCGTTGAGGGAATGGAGAGCGCACGCAGCGGTGCCCGCATCGTCAAAGCCAGCACCCCGCTGGCCGAGATGTTCGGCTACGTCACCGCCCTGCGCAACATCACCAGCGGCCGCGCCACGAGCACCATGTCGTTCTCACACTACGCTCCTGTGGCAACGCCCATCGCCATCAAGGTGCTGAGCGAGTGCCTCGGTCACGTCGAATTATTGCAATAATACAATTTCACATGATTTAATATTATGAGCCAGAAGATTAGAATTAAACTGAAAAGCTACGATCACAACCTGGTCGACAAGTCGGCCGAGAAGATCGTGCGCACAGTGAAGAGCACCGGCGCCGTAGTTAGCGGTCCTATCCCCCTGCCTACCCACAAGCGCATCTTCACCGTGAACCGTTCGACTTTTGTCAACAAGAAGTCCCGCGAGCAGTTCCAGCTGGCATCCTTCAAGCGTCTCATCGACATCTACAGCTCGACCGCAAAGACTGTGGACGCCCTGATGAAGCTCGAATTGCCCAGCGGAGTTGAGGTAGAGATCAAAGTGTAGTACAAGAGATTGAACAAAACGAGTTAAAAAACAGCATTAACAAACAGTATTTTTAGAATTTCAAGAGAAATGCCAGGATTATTAGGAAAGAAAATCGGAATGACATCCGTATTCAGTGCCGACGGCAAGAACGTGCCGTGCACTGTTATCGAAGT
>CADAFP010000096.1:0-1970 GCA_902787185.1 uncultured Bacteroidales bacterium
TTCTTGCACTTGTCCTTGATAACATCCAGCCATTCTTCTTTGTTAATCAAGTATAAATCTTCCAGTTTCATAATGATATGTTGTTAAAATGATTCGTGTAACAATCAAACTTATTATTCTTTTCTCGCAAATATCGCCACTTTTCTTCAAATGACCACTATAAAGAACAGTAATTGATTAAAAAACAGTATATTGTGTATCAAATAACCAGCGCTCTTTTTATTTGTTGATAAACATCAAGACTTGCTGTGCAATTGACCTCATTCCTTTTACCGTGGGATGATTCTGTTTCTTGTCAATATCTTTTAGCTCGATATATGGAATGTCGTAATGGTTACAAATAACTTTGGTCGATTCCTTAAAATCTTTATCCAGTATGTCATTGATGAGAAAGACGATTCTGACATTGGGATACCTCTCCTTTGCCTGCTGGAGCAGGAAAGCCAATGCGGGACGATAGGTGTAGAAGTCGGCATGAGTGAAATCATCATATTGATAATTGCCCAATTCGGCCCCCGCCCAGTCGTCGTTGGTGGCTCCAAAGATGAAAATCACATCAGGGCTGCCCAGGCGTGGCAATCGGGTGACAAACGACCTGTAGCTGTAATCTTCATTGTTGTATCCGTGGTTGCTGACCGTGGCACCGCTATAAGAGTCAATTTTCTCAATGAGGCCGCCAGCCTGATTGATGACCTGCCACCACCAGGTCTGAGTGACATTGTCTACATCGGTTCTTGAAGTGTCGACCGGGGTATAGTACCACGTCTCGTTTCCCTCAGGTATATACCCCTGAAAAGTCGAGTAAGAGTCACCCAAAACGGAAACGCGTGGCCGATTCTGCGCACTGGCAAACAGCGGAATCATCAGCATGAGAAGCAACACTTTTTTCATAACTAATAAAGATTGATGTTATTAATAGCACAAATGTAGCGAATAATTTTTGCTAAACAATCACCTGAGGCTGGCATTTGGCTAAATTAAAGATAAATAACTTCTAAGATGCAGTTTTTTTCGGAATTTATTGGTAAATTTGTCCGTTTATTGCGTAATTTAAAATGAATAGAGCCCTACAACTGTATTTGATGACGGCATTTGCGCTGTATGCCACTGTGGCACTGGCTGCTGTCAAGGCCGAAGGCAACTTCGTGACAATCGACATCGAGAATGCTCAGGCAGGTGCCGCCCGTGTGGTGCGCCTGCAAGTGGTAAATGACAACATCGTGCGCGTGCAGGCCACCTGCGAGGCACAGCTGCCGACCAAGCCTGCCAGCCTAATGATTGTGCCGCAGACGGCCAAGCCCAAATTCACGGTCACCGACAATGGCGACAGCTATTGTGTCAAGGCCAAGAACGTGACGGCAATCGTCAATAAGGCCGACGGCCGCATCAAGTTCACCGATGCCAATGGCAAGGTCCTGGCGACTGAGGCCGTGGGCGGTAAGTCGTTCAAGCCATTCAAGGTGCCCGAGCGTGAAATCGGCGTCGGCACCCTGACCGACGATCAGAGCAAGGGCTTGACGTGGACGCTCAAGTTCGAGAACCAGGATGAGGCGCTCTATGGCTTGGGACAGCACCAGTCGGGCGAACTCAACATGAAGGGCAAGAACGAGGACCTGTTCCAGTATAACACCAAGGTAAGCGTGCCCATGGTGCTGAGCACCAACGGCTACGGCATCCTGTGGGACAGCTACAGCTATTGCCGCTTTGGCAACCCCGAGGACTACCTGCAGCTCAACCGTGCCTTCAACCTCTATGACAAGCACGGCAAGAACGGCAACCTGACGGGAACCTATACCGACAAGAACGGCCAACGCCTGGTGCGCGGCGAGGACTCCCTCTATTTTGAGTTTGACATGCCCGCAGGGTCGGAGCTGGGCAAGTTGACCGAGCCCGGCGGCATCAAGAACCTGCCGAAGGGCTTTGCCCTGAACGGCGCGACGGTGGTCTATGAAGGCTTCATCGAGCCCAAG
>CADAFP010000096.1:2000-4338 GCA_902787185.1 uncultured Bacteroidales bacterium
ACTATGCCGGCTACATCAAGGTGTACATTGGCGGCGAGGAAGTGGTTCCCGAGCGCTGGCGCACGGCATGGAACCCCAACGCATGGAAATTTACCGCCCAGGTGCCTTCGGGCAAAAAGACGCAGCTGCGCATCGAGTGGCAACCCGACGGCGACGTGTCTTATTGCGGACTGCGTGTGTCGGCACCCCGCAGCGCTGCCGAACGTGAACAACTCACCGTGTGGAGCGAGATGAGCCGCGACATGGACTACTACTTCATCGCCGGTCAGAGCTTTGACGAAATCATCTCGGGCTACCGCACCCTCACGGGCAAGGCTTCGTTATATCCCAAGTGGGTGCTGGGCTTCTGGCAGAGCCGCGAGCGCTACAAGAGTTCGCAAGACATCGAGCAGACGCTTGCCGAGTTCCGCAACCGCCGCATCCCCATCGACAACATTGTGCAGGACTGGAATTACTGGAAACTGGAGAACTGGGGCGACCACACCTTTGAGGCCTCGCGCTTCCCCAACCCGCAGGCCATGCTCGACTCGGTACATGCCATGGGCGGCCGCTTCATGATCAGCGTATGGCCCAAGTTCTATGAGACCGTCGACAATTACAAGGCGCTTGATGCCAAAGGCTGGATATACAAGCAAGCCATCGTTGACGACATCCACGACTGGCTGGGATTCCGCGGCTCGTTCTATGATGCCTATGACGCAGGTGCCCGCAAGCTGTTCTGGAAACAGATGAACGACAACCTGTACACCAAGTACGGCCAAAGCATCGACGCCTGGTGGATGGATGCCAGCGAGCCCAACATACGCGACTGCACACCCATGTGGTACCGCAAAGCCCTGTCAGGTCCCACAGCACTGGGCAGCTCGACCGAATATTTCAACGCCTACTCTATCGTCAACGCCGACGCAATCTATAACGGCCAGCGTGCCACGGGCAACAACAAGCGTGTGTTCCTGCTGACCCGCAGCGGCTTTGCCGGCGAACAGCGTTACTCGACCGCCACCTGGAGCGGCGATATCGGCACCCGTTGGGAGGACATGCGTGCCCAAATGACGGCAGGCTTGAACTTCTCGATGTCGGGTATCCCCTTCTGGGGCATGGACCAAGGCGGATTCTGTGTCGAGAACCGCTATGTGGCCGCACAGCAAGAGTTTGACCAAACGGGCCATGAGAACAGCGACCTCACCGAATGGCGCGAGCTGCAAGCCCGTTGGAACCAATTCGGATGCTTCATCCCCCTGTACCGTGCCCATGGCCAGTGGCCCCTGCGCGAGGTGTGGAACATCGCACCCGAAGGTCATCCCGCCTATGAGAGCATCGTCTATTACCACAAGTTGCGCTACCGCATGATGCCTTACCTCTACTCGATGGCAGGTTGGGCCCATTTCAAGGACTACACGCTCATGCGCGCCCTGGTGATGGACTTTGCCAGCGACAAGAACGTGCTCGATATCCATGACCAGTGGATGTTTGGCCCCGCTTTCATGGCATGCCCCGTGGGCTATTACAAAGCCCGCAACCGCCAGGTTTACTTCCCCGAGCAGAGCGGCTGGTATGACCTGTACAGCGGCGAATTCATCAACGGAGGCCAAAAGCTCATCGTCGATGCCCCCTATGGCCGCATTCCCGTCTATGTGCGTGAAGGCAGCATCATCCCCTTCGGTCCCGAGGTGCAGTGGAGCGACGAGAAACCCGCCGAGCTTATCAACCTGTACGTCTACACCGGTGCCGACGGCCAGTTCCAGCTCTATGAGGACGAAGGTACCAACTACAACTACGAGAAAGGCAAATATGCCACCATCGACTTCAGCTACAACGAAGCCATGCGCACGCTCACCATTGGCGAACGCAAGGGCAACTTCAAGGGTATGCTTGGGGCACGCCGCTTCAACGTGGTGGTCGTTAACCGCGACAATGCCCGCGAGCTCGACCTCGAGAATCCCGCAGGACAGATGGTAGAGTACAACGGCAAGCAAGTGACCGTCAAACTATGATGTGTGAGCCAATAACAAAAGACTATAACCAATAACCAAAACAAGAGATAATGAAAAGACTGATTTCGACCATTGCCATAGCCCTGATGCTGGCAACGGCCACGGTATCGGCACAAAAAACGAAGCCGATTTACCTGGATAACAACGCTCCCCTCGAGCAACGCGTCGAGGACGCGCTGTCACGCATGACGCTGCATGAGAAAATCCAAGTGATTCATGCCCAGAGCAAATTCACCAGCGCCGGCGTGCCCCGCCTGGGCATCCGTCAGCTCAACATGGACGACGGCCCCCACGGCGTGCGCGAGGAACTGGAATGGAACACCTGGTCACCTGCCAAGTGGACC
>CADAFP010000097.1 GCA_902787185.1 uncultured Bacteroidales bacterium
TTTTAGGTCTGGCTTATGCCTGGAAGAAAGGAGCGTTGAGATGGAAGTGAAAATCAAGTCGATGAAGCATGAGGACTTCAAGGACAACGAGTATATCGATAACCTGGTCGAGCAACTGCGTGCCGGCGGCACCAACATCATCGTTGGCAAGCTGGACCAGCTGATGAACTGGGGCGTGAGCAACTCGCTGTGGCCGCTGTGCTTTGGCACCAGCTGCTGCGCCATCGAGTTCATGTGCCTGGGCGCTGCCCGCTACGACATGGCCCGCTACGGCTTTGAGGTGGCGCGCAACAGCCCCCGTCAGGCCGACTACATCATGTGCCAGGGCACCATCAACTACCGCATGGCTCCCGCCCTCAAGCGCCTGTATGAGCAGATGGCCGAGCCCAAGTATGTCATCGCCTGCGGTTCCTGCACCGTGAGCGGCGGCCCCTTCAAGAACAGCTACTGTGTGGTCAAGGGTGTTGACGAGATTATCCCCGTTGACGTCTATCTGCCCGGCTGCCCGCCGCGTCCCGAGGCATTCTTCTATGCCCTGATGCAGCTGCAGCGCAAGATCAAGGTGCAGAAGTACTTTGGAGCCTCCAGTATGTGAAAGAAGAGGCAAAATAAAAGTTAGGAGTTAGGAGTGAGGAGTGAGAAGTTAGAAATTAGGAGTTAGGAGTTATTAACCATACTTACAACTCACAACTTAAGACTTACAACTTACAGCTTCGGCTCACAACTTAAAACTGAAACTAAAAAAAACTACAATAATGGCAGATATAGAGAACAAAATCACTCAGTTGTGCCCCCAGGCCCAGGTGGACACCACCGGCGAGTTCCCGTTGGTGACCGTGGCCGACGCCCAGTGGCATGACCTGGCACGTGTCCTCAAGAACGAGTTGCACTATGATGTGCTGAGCGCCGTTGTGGGTATGGAATGGCCCGACGCCCGCGGCTGCGTTTACTACTTGACCAACACCAGCACCCACGAGTTGCTGCACGTCAAGGTGACCGCCCCCGACCGCGAGAATCCCCGCCTGCACACCGTGTGCGACCTGTGGCCCGTGGCCAACTTCCAGGAGCGCGAGGTTTATGACTTCTTTGGCATCGTGTTCATCGGCCATCCCGACATGCGCCGCATGTTCCTGCGCAACGACTGGGTGGGTTACCCCCTGCGCAAGGACTATGACCCCGCCAGCAACCCCCTGCGTCTCGAGGACGAGACCAACGAGGACTACACCTGCCGCTGGGTAGAGGACGAGAACGGCAACGTCAAGAAAGTGGATGGCAAGGTCTTTGAGGACGAGGAGTACGTCGTCAACGTCGGCCCCCAGCACCCCTCCACCCACGGTGTGATGCGCTACCGCGCCAGCCTCGACGGTGAGACCGTTAAAAAGATTGATGTCGTGAGCGGTTACATCCACCGCGGCATCGAGAAGATGTGTGAGGACCTCACCTATCCCCAGATGCTGCTCTACACCGAGCGCATGGACTATATGGCCGCACACATCAACCGCCACTGCATGTGCATGTGCGTCGAGAAGGCCCTCGGCCTTGAGGTGCCTCACCGTGCCGAGCTCATCCGCCTGATGATGGACGAGCTCATGCGTCTGTCGTCCCACCTGCTGAGCTATGGCTGCTTGACGATGGACCAGGGCGCGACCACGGCGTTCTTCTACGGTTTCCGCGAGCGTGAATTGATTTACGATATCTTTGACCGCACCTGCGGCGCCCGCATGTCGATGAGCTACAGCACCATCGGCGGCGTGGTGGCCGACGTGCATGAGGACTTTGTTAAAGATGTGCGCCACGCCTGTGACGTCATCGAGAAGAACCTGCACGAGTACCACAAGCTCTTCACCGGCAACGTCATCGCCGTGAACCGTATGAAGGGCGTGGGCATCCTCACCAAGCAGCAGGCCATCGACTATGCCATCACGGGTCCCTCGGGCCGTGCCAGCGGATGGCACTGCGACGTGCGCAAGACCAATCCCTACTCGCTGTACAACGAGTTTGACTTTGACGAGGTCGTTTATGAGAACGGTGACTCGATGGACCGCTACATGGTCCGCATGAAGGAGATGGAGCAGTGCATCAAGATCCTGCGCCAGGCCTGCGACAAGCTCGAGGCCGAGGGCCTGCAGGGCGAGTACTGCGCCCCCAAGGTGCCCAAGCTGATGAAACTGCCCGCCGGTCACTGGTACCAGCAGGTGGAGGCCAGCCGCGGCGCCTTCGGCGTGTATATCGAGAGCGACGGCAACACCAAGCCCGTGCGTAATCCATTAAGAACAAAACCACTAAAAGAGAGATAAGATATGTTTGACTTCGCTATAGTCACGAAATGGTTGGATGACCTGCTCAACAGCGTGATGCCCAGTTGGCTCACCACGACAATCGAGTGCGTCCTGGTGGCCGTGGGCCTGCTGGTCGCCTATTCGCTCATCGCCATGTTCTACATCTTCTACGAGCGCAAGGTCTGCGGTTGGATTCAGTGCCGCCTGGGCCCGATGCGCGTGGGTAAGTGGGGCTTGCTCCAGGTGTTTGCCGACGTGATCAAGATTCTCCAGAAGGAGCTGATCACCCTGTGGAACACCGACAAGTTCCTTTTCAAGCTGGCGCCTTATCTGGTGCTCATCGCCTCGATGCTCACCTTCGCCTGTCTGCCCTGGGGCAAGGGCCTGCAGGTCATCGACATGAACATCGGCGTGTTCTTCATCGTCGCCGTGTCGTCAATCGGTGTGCTGGGTATCCTGCTCGCCGGTTGGGCAAGTAACAGCAAATATACCCTTATCGGCGCTATGCGCAGCGGTGCCCAGATGATCAGCTACGAGCTGTCGTGTGGCATCTCCATCCTGACGATTGTTTGCCTTGCCGGCACCATGTCGGTGACGGGCATCGTCGAGGCTCAGGAAGACGCCTGGTTCCTGTTCAAGGGCCACCTGCCTGCTGTGCTTGCGTTCATTATTTATATGATTGCCGCCAATGCCGAGAACAACCGTGGCCCGTTTGACCTCCCTGAGGCCGAGCATGAGTTGACCGCCGGTTACCACACCGAGTATTCGGGTATCCACTTCGGTTTCTTCTACCTGGCAGAGTACCTGAACCTGTTCATCGTGTCGGGCATCGCCACGCTGCTCTTCTTGGGCGGCTGGATGCCGCTGCACGTCCCCGGTTGGGAAGGCTTCAACACCGTCATGAACTATATCCCCAGTGTGGTATGGTTCCTGGGTAAGGCGTTCTTCATCACCTTCATCTTCTTCTGGATTCGCTGGTCATTCCCCCGCGTGCGCATCGACCAGATGCTCGCTCTGGAGTGGCGTTATCTGATGCCCATCGGACTGGTCAACCTGGTGCTGATGGCCATCATCGTGACCAAGGGATGGTACTTCGGTGTATAAATTCAATAGCTAACAACAATAACACAACAATAAGTCAATCATAGCATTATGGCTGAGAATTATGGAAAAATAACCCAAGTTATCGGTCCTGTTGTCGATATCGCGTTTGAGGACGAGGGCGCTCAGCGTCCCCCCATCTATACCGCATTGTCGGTTCAGCGCCCCGACGGCAGTGAGCTCATTCTTGAGGTGGAGCAGCATGTGGGTGAGAACACCGTGCGCTGCGTGGCTATGGACAGCACCGACGGCTTGAAGCGCGGTACCCGCGTCTTGTCCAAGGGCCGTCCCATCTCGGTTCCCACGGGTGACCAGATCAAGGGCCGCCTGTTGAACGTGATTGGTCAGAGCATCGACCACCTGCAGCCCCTGCAGGAGGGCGCCCGCCGTGCCATTCACCAGCCCGCTCCCCCCTTCAGCGACCTGTCGATTTCTCAGGAAATCCTCTATACCGGTATCAAGGTCATCGACCTGATTGAGCCGTTCAGCAAGGGCGGTAAGATCGGTCTGTTCGGTGGTGCCGGTGTGGGCAAGACCGTGCTCATCATGGAGCTGATTCACAATATTGCCCATGGTCACAACGGTTTCTCGGTGTTCACCGGCGTCGGTGAGCGCACCCGTGAGGGTAACGACCTGCTGCGCGAGATGATCGAGAGCGGCGTTATCAACTACGGCGAGAAGTTCAAGGAGGGCATGGACAAGGGCGAGTGGAACCTCAAGGACGTTGATATGAAGGCTGTTGCCAGCAGCCAGGCTACGCTGGTGTTCGGCCAGATGAACGAGCCTCCCGGTGCCCGTCTGCGTGTGGCCCTGTCGGGTCTGACCGTGGCCGAGCAGTTCCGCGACCAGGACGGTGGCGGTAAGGACATCCTGCTGTTTATGGACAACATCTTCCGTTTCACC
>CADAFP010000098.1 GCA_902787185.1 uncultured Bacteroidales bacterium
GATGCCGTAGGTGATGGTGTTCTCACGAGCCTCGTCAGGCGTGGGAAGACCAGTGGCATCAGTGCGAATTTCGTTACCGTTGATTAAGTAAACTCCTTGTTTGATTAATTCTACCATGATAAAATTTAAATGTTAATTGATATAGGGTTGTTAATTCAATAATGCGTGAATAAATAATGTGAGCGCAACCATGTCGGCACTGCCGCCCGGCGATATGTTGCGGGCGATGTAGTCGCGGTTCAGCGTTTCCATGCCGGCGGTGCTGTAGTTGTCGAGCAGCGTGCGGGCTTCCTGTTTGACCTGTTGGGCCTGCTCGTAGCCCACGCGGTGGATGACGTTGGTGTCGTCGAGCTGGCTCATGATGAGCAGCAGCAGGCGGTGTCGTGCGGTGTCGGCGTCCTCGTCGAGAAGACGGCCGTAAGCGGGCAGCCAAACGTTAAACAGCTGCTCATATCCGGCCTTGGCAAGGTCGAGGGCGCCCGTCACACGGTGCGCATTCACGGCATCGTTGCCGTGGGTGCCCGCTGTGGGAGCGAACCCTGCTGCGACCTGCATGATAAGGCCCCGCAACTGTTTCTCATCGATGTTGCCGCTGTTTTCCATACACCAGGCCGCAGCCAGTGTGGTGAGTCCCATCGAGAACAAGGCTCCGCGATGGGTGTTCACCCCGCCAGTAGCGTTGAGCATGGCCAGCTCGGCTTCGAGGCCGATTTGGCGGACTTCCTCGCTGCTGGGCAACGTGGCATCATTGCCAAGCAGCGCCAACTTGACGAAATAGGGCTGTAAAGCGTCGATGCTCCTGTTCATTAATGCCAGGTCCATGTCCTTGTGCGCGCCGTTGTCGTTGCGGTCCACCAACCCGGGTTTGGGCGTGGTGTGGAGCTCGGCACGCAGGGCATCGGTTGCCATGTGGGCAATCAGGTAAGGAACTGTGCTTGCATACGCTATCTCCCCGGCCCGTTTAAATGAACCGTCGGCCATCGCTTGGCGCAGGCGTGACGCACTCACGGGCTGTCTGTCCTGCATCAGGCGTTCCACCGTCTTCACGGCGATGCCGTGCTGTGGCAACAGTGCCTGCATGAGCTCGTTGTAGCGTGCCGTCAATCGGTCAATCGGCTCGCTGCCCACGTAGCGTGTGGTCACGCCCAGGGCGGGAGCGATGTGACGGGCAAACAGGTCCAGGTCCAGCGTGATGTGCGTGTCGGTGGCATCGGTCACCTGCTTGAGGAAGTAGGTGGGGAATGTCAGTTCGCTGATGGCATAATCACTGCCCTCGACCACCACAACGTTGTCCAGCCCCTTGCAGCCGGCCTGAATCATGGCCAGGCGCTCGGCATAGCTGAAGGTGGAGCGGTCCTCGCGAACGGCGATGACATAAAGCGTCGAAGCCCCTAGTGCGGCTTGCTCCACCAGATAGCGGTGTCCGCGGGTGAACGGGTTGGCGTTCATCACGATGGCCGCAGCGCCATCGGGACGGTCACCGCGCACGGTGCGCAGGTAGCTGGTATAGCGGCTGATGCCTCTCATGCCGTTCTCCATCAGGATAGCGCACGGAGCACTGGCGATTATCTTGAAGCCCATGCTCTCAAACACCGTGCGGTTGTCGGGCTTGGTAAATACCTTGACCGTGTCGGCGCCTTGCTGGTTGGCCATGCCGATGAGGTGGCTGATGAGCTTATTGCTCATGCCGGTATCGCGGGCGGCCTCGCCCACGGCTATGCACTTGATGACGTTGCCCTGCAACCCACCGCCGGCAATGATGTTGCCGTCGTCATCGGTGACGGCGGCATAGTAGTCCACGTCTTCGAGACGCAGGCCACTGTCGGCGAGGAAACGCTCCACCCGCGTCCGGTTGGACTTGAGCGAGAGCGGCATGTCGCAGATTTCAAAGTTATTGTACATAGGTCTCAACCAGCTTTTGGATATGGGCCATCAGCTCCTCTTGGGAATGGCTATGGTTGCGCATGCACCAGCGGGCCTCGTGGTCACACAGCAGGCAGCGGCGCGGCTCGCCACCCACAGCCTGGCGGCTGATGGGCGTGCCGTCGGCACCCATGACATCAATGTCGAACAGCCGCCCTAACGGGTGGCTGTCTTCGATGTCACAAGTCACACGTTTGGCCTCGAGCGCCGGCAAGTGTCGGTCGAGCAGTGCGGTCAGTGCCGCCTGTGCGGTCACCACCGAGTAGAGATTACGCTTGACGCTGCCGGGCATCACCACCGTAAGGCACACCAGGGTGCCGCCGGGATGTTGCTGCAGTAACTGCTCTTGCAGGGCGTGACGCTGGTCACGGCTTTGCAATAGGGCGTCGAGCGTAATCTCCATCGCTGATGTCTATAGATTCAAGCTAAATGCGGGATTTAGCCTACGATGTTCTTGATAACGTCCTGTACCGAACCGTCGCGGTTCAAAACGACGCCGACCACCTTGTCGCCGAAGGGCAGGGGAGCGGGGTCGCCAATGATCGAGCGGGCCTTGGCAGCCAGGTCGTGGATGTCCACGATGTTCAGGCCGGCAGCCTGCAGACGCTCCTTGATTTCGGGACGGTTGGGGTTAACAGCGATACCGTACTCGGTAACGACAACGTCAACGTTGCTACCCGGAGTGATCAGCGTGGTTACCTCGTCAACGACGCAGGGGATGCGGCCGCGCAGCAGCGGGCAAACGATGACTGACAGGGCGCTGTCCTGAGCGGTGTCGGGGTGACCGCCGGTGGGTAGCGGCACCCGGCTCCAGCATAGCGGCATACTCGTTGGCCGATACGCTCTTGTGCAACGGGTCGTTCATCAGTGACTCGGCAGCAACCTTGTCAAACGACTGAACGTCGATGAGGCGGCCAATCAGACCCTCCTGATGCAGTTTCACCATGTGGCTGGTGATACCACCCAGAGCGAAGCTGGCCTTGATGCCCTTGTCGATCATACCTTGACGCAGGTACTTGGTCACGGCGAGCGATGCACCGCCCGAACCGGTCTGCAGTGAGAAGCCGTTCTCAAAGTAACCGCTGTTCATCACCACCTTGGCAGCCTGCTTGGCGAGCAGGATGTCGCGCGGGTTCTTGGTGTCGCGGATGGCACCCGAAGAAATCTTGCTCGAGTCACCCACCGAGTCAACGACAACGACGAATTCCACGTCGGCCTCGCTGATGGCGTTGTGCTGGTTGGGATAATCCACCAGGTCATCGGTCAGGATGACGGTGTGGTCGGCATACTTGGCATCGGGCAGGGCATAACCCAGTGAACCGCAGATGCTCTTGGCATTCTCGCTGGTCGAATAACCGGCTGCGTTACCCAGGGGGTCGCATGACGAGGCGCCCAGGAAGGCAACGTCGATGTGAAGTTCACCGCTCTTGATGGCATAGCCGCGAGAACCGTGGCTGCGGAAGATGACGGGCTTCTCCATCAGACCGTGCGATACCTCGGTAGCGAGGTTACCGCGCAGACCGCTGGTGTGTAACTGGGTGATCACGCCGTTCTTGATGTGGTCAATCAGGGGCTCATGCACGTCGATAAGGCTCGACGATGCGAGAGTCAGGTTCTTGAAGCCCATCTCGGCGAGCTTGGCAACTACCATGTTGATGACCTTATCACCGCCGCGGAAGTGGTGGTGGAACGAGATGGTCATGCCGTCCTTGAGGCCGCTGCGCTTGATAGCTTCCTCGAGGGTGACAACCTTGCTGCTCTTGCGCTGCAACTCGTGGCGCGGAGTCAAGTCTTTCTTCACGTTGGCATCGCTATAGACGCCCTTGTTCATCTGCTTTGCAACCTCGGCAATCTGGGCTGCTCTATCTTTGATACTGTTCATGCTAAGTCCTCCTTTGTCAAGATGCCCGACGCGATGGCCAGGTCGATGGTACGTTGTGCTCTGATAACCAC
>CADAFP010000099.1 GCA_902787185.1 uncultured Bacteroidales bacterium
CAACATTGCTGAGGTTATCTTCACCAGGAGCGCCTCGGTGATCGCCGAAGACTTTGAATATGTTTCGCGTCGCGAGATCCGCGTTCGCGTGCCTCTGGCAGCCGAGACCGGTACCATCACCATGAATGACGGTGCCGACTGGGAGTACACCTTCGAGACTCCGCTCGAGATCGTTTCGGCCAGCTATCTGAGCCTTGAGCCTGCAGCTGCCGACTTTGGCCAGCAGATCAAGATTCACGGTACCAACCTGCACACGGTAGAGCAAGTGCTGTTCGCCGGTGGTGTCGCTGCCGAATTCACTGTTTCGGAAGACAACAGGACCATTACCGCAACTGTTCCCGCCGAGTGTAAGTCGGGTGCTATCTCGCTGCTGCTCTATTCGGGCGATGCATTGCAGACCGATGCGTTCTCGGTTCCCACTGTTGTCATCACTGGCGCGTCACAGAACAAAGACCTCGTTGCTGGCGACGTTGTCACCCTGTATGGCGAGCACTTCGACCGCATCATCGAGGTTACCTTGCCCGGTGGCTCTGGTCCCTTGAGCGCCAATGAATATACCATCTCCGGCAATACTTTGACCTTTACCGTTCCCGACTATCTGGTTGATGGTGATGTAGTGGTTAAGCAGAACTCCAACATCACTGCTACCTATCCTCTCGAGATCCGCAAGCTCGCCGGTGTTATCTGGCAGGGTAATGTGGGTGACTGGAGCACTCCGCTCAGTGGCCTGGCAGGCATGTATGGTGATGATGGCAACATCGCTCCTAGTGCCGATGTCACCGACCTCGTGTTTGATATCACTGCCGAGGAAGCCGCTCAAATGTTTGGTGACGGCGGCATGGGTATGGTTATCTGGGGTGACGGCATCAAGCTGCAGTATGTGAAGTTTATCGCTGCAGGCGCCGAACAGGTTCTCTGGGAAGGCCGTGAGGACACCAGCGGCTGGGGCAACAACATCACCATCGGTAGCGACACGTCGCCCGAGCTGGCTGCGTTCAACCCGCAGGAGGGCAGCGTGGTTCGCTTCTATGGCGAGGTCGCTGCTGGCTGGCAGGTCAAGATTGTTGAGGGCCACTGGGGACCCACCTATATGGCTGTTGCCGAGACTGCCGAGGGCGAGTTCACGGCCTATGACTTTGCCGGGAACGGCAACTGCATCAAGATGACACTCACCCAGGCTATGCTCGATGCGGCTTACACCCAGCAATGGTGGGGTGGCACGTTCATCGTCCAGGGTCAGAACTTCATCTTGACCAAGGTGACCGTAGCTCCCATGTAATCCAAATGACATTCAATCTCTAAAAAAATATTCCCGCCGCTACATTTTTATGGCGGCGGGAATATATTATAAACACACTAATGAAGAAATTCCATTTTACTTGTCGGCGAGCACTCTCTTTGTCTGCTGTCGTGTCGTTAGCTCTGATGCTGACTTCATGTCATTATTACAAGGAGGAAAAGGATGGCGCTCAACAAGAGGAAGACCTCATTGCCAATATCGAGGGTTATGGCATCGACACCATCGCTGTGGAGCCCGGCGACACGTTGTGCTCGGCTCGCGTTGATGATGTGTTGCGCCACTATCCCGAGTTCTACCATGCCGCCAAAAAGGCTAAGAAGGCCTATGACGAATGGCGGGAGCTGGAGGCTGAAGCCCGTGTTGGCACCAAGACGCAAGTCATGAGTGTCGACGCCATCTTGAATGATGCACTCTATGGTCCCGACAACATCTCCGAGATAGGCGAGTGGCCTGATATGGCTCCCATCGACAGCGCTTATTTCAAACTCATCGGTCAGAGCGGGCTCAAGCGCAAGTCGGCTATAGGCCATGCCCGCCGAGCGTGGATATCCTATCAGGACCGTTTGCGGCAGATGGCGCAGACGGTGCCCGAGCAATGCCGTGCCCGCTACATCGCATCGATTACTGCCCGAGTACAAAAACTATGCACAACATTACAAGGTAAAGACAATGAAAAGAAATCATCTCGTTAAGCTTGCGTTATTCGCCCTTATGCTATTACCTGCGGTATTCACTTTCTCCTCGTGTGGTAGTGAAGATGACCCGGATGAACCCACGCCCAGCGTGAACGTGATCTTGCGAGGGCAGACCATTGCCGAGGGCGCCGAGGTGGATGCTGAAAGCACCACTGTGCTCACGCTGACCTATAACACGACGGTCAAGGTAGTATCCACGACAGGCATCACGCTCAACGGCACTGCTGTCGCTGCTAAGAGCAATTCAAAGACGACGATGGCGGTGGATATTCCCTTATCGCTCGTTGATGGCACCAGCTATACGGTCAAGGTGGCCAAGGGCGCTATCGTTTCTACTACCGACGCTTCGGCATCGGCTCCAGAGTTTACCTTGAACTTCAAGACCAAGGCGGCTACCGTGATTCCTCCTGCTGAAGGTCAGGAACCTGTGTTTGCTACTACCGAACCCGCCAAGAAGCTGCTGGCTTACATGTGGTCGCAGTATGGCAGCAAGACCATCTCGAGCGTCATGGCCGAGGTGAACTGGAATCATCGTTTGGCTGACTATGTGAAGGGCGTGACCGGT
>CADAFP010000100.1 GCA_902787185.1 uncultured Bacteroidales bacterium
CGCAATGGAAACGAACAACAACATCGACCGTCTGCTGGCAATGCTGGATCATCCCGAGCGTTACAGCGAACAAGAAATCATGGATACCGTCAACCATGATGACGAGACGCGCGAGTTCTACCGCAGTCTCACCCAGGCCGCCCGTGCCCGTAGCAGCCAGCGTAGCCATTCCCTACCCATGGACGTGGACAAGGCATGGGAGCAATTCGAGCAAACGCATCTGGCAACGCAAAAGCACGGACGCCTGTGGCAAAGAGTAGCCGCGACAGTGCTTGGCGTGCTGATGATTTCAGGCATCGCATGGGCAACAGTTTACACCGTGCGCCATTTCACCTCCACTGACACATCCAAACAAAAGACTGAAAAAGTCGCCAACACTTCCCAGACCGAAGCAGAAGCAGGGACTAACCTTGGCGTGGTCGACACGTCGGCTGTCGAGAACGTCAAGCCTGTGGTGTTTGACAACACTCCGCTGGAGCAGATGCTCGGCGAGATAGCGGCCCACTACGGCATGACGGTCGACTTCCAGAACGAGGACGCCCGCAACCTGCGTTTCCACTTCGTGTGGAACAAGGGTGACGGACTGGAAAAAGTATTGGAGGACATGAGCCACTTTGAGAGTGTAACCATTGAGCAAACAGATAACCGATTAATCGTGCAGTAAGACCATGAGAAAAGCCATCATTTTCATTGTGTGCTGCATGACCCTTGTCGCAGCACAGGCCCAACGTGTAACCCGCAACTACCGCGACGTGTCGATTGCCGACGCTCTGCGCCAGCTGGCCGAAGAATCCCGCGACTACACCATCTATTTCCTCTATAATGAACTGGAAGATTTTACTATTACCACCCATGTCAAGAACAAACCCGTTCCCGAGGCCATCCGCCAGATGATAGGCTTCTACCCCATCCGCATGACCCAGGGAGAGAAAGGCGAAATCTATGTGGAGTGCATCCAAAAGACCGAGCACCACCTCAAGGGCATGGTGGTGGATGAGAACAATCTGCCGATGCCCTACGCCAACGTCACCCTGCTCAACCCTGCCGACTCATCGATGGTCGGCGGTGGTGTGACCAACGAGAGCGGTCGTTTCGTCATCCCCAACGACCACGGCAAGGTCATCGCCCGCATCACCTACGTCGGCTACAAGCCCGCCTATCGCTTCTGCTCCCGCGACAACATCGGCACCATCAAGATGCAACCCGACAAGTACACCCTGGGCGGTGTGACAGTAAAGGGCTCAAAGCAATTGGTACGCGCCACCGACCGTGGCATCCTTGCCAATGTGCAGGGCACTGTGCTGGAACAATTCGGTTCGGTGACCGAGATGCTGACCCACCTGCCCTTGATGATGAGTGACGGAACCATAGCAGGTCATGGCACGCCCGAAATCTACATCAACAACAAGAAAGTGCGTGACAACACCGAACTCGACCGCTACCGTGCCGACGAAATCCTCTCTGCCGAGATCATCACCAACCCTGGTCCTGAATACGGTGCAGACGTAACCTCGGTTATCCGCCTGAAGACCGTGCGCAAGGCTGGCGAAGGCTGGAGCGGCAATTTCTCGGCCGCATACCGCCAAGGCAAAGAATACTACGCCAACGTCAATGCAGCCCTTAACTACCGCCTGCACAACGGCATGGACTTCTTCGCCCGCGGTTACCTGAACGATAATAATATGGCGATTGATGCGACAGCTCAGGACCAATTGCAGGCCTCCTCAACGTGGGATTACCAGAAAGATGCATCCTGGCTTTTCAGAATGAAATACTATTTTGCCGACCTTGGTTGGAACTGGGAAATCAACGATAACCATTCGGTGGGCTTGACTTACACGGCCTTCAATTATATTGGCAACAGTACGATGGAGAAGCCAAGCATGAGACACACGATTAATGCCTACTACGTGGGCAATGTCGGCAAATGGAACATCGACTTCAGCGCAGATTTCTATCAGGCGAAGTCAATCAACGAAATGGAGGGTGGTACTGAAGGTTTAACTACCATCAGTAGCCAAACGAAGTCAAATAATCGCTTATTGGCCGAAAAACTTGTCATCACAGCACCTGTACCAAAAGGGAAACTGACCTTTGGCGAAGAAGCCTCCTCGGTACATCGCACTCACGATTTCATCCAAAGTGGCTTCTCAGCCGATAGTCATTCGCTGGCTTATAACTCAGAAAATTGGCAGCACCGATTGTCTTATAATTGTTCGCGATACAATCCACAGTATAGCCTGTTGTCTTCTTCGGTCAATTATCGCAGCAAGTACGAGTACGATACAGGTAATCCACTCTTGCAACCGCAGACCCATCACAATTTCTCGTGGTCTTCCTCATGGAAGTGGATAAATGTAGAAGCATACTATCAATACCACAAGAACACGATACGCTCTTTCCAGACTGCCTACAAACAGGAGTATTATGGCATTACATTAAGTTTCACGCCTAAAGTGGGTATTTGGCAGTTGAACTATTCGGCAGACCTCTATTTCTGCAACGACGATGTGTATCCGTTGGGCATCACCCACAAGTGGAATGGGCTTATTTCCGTAATAACGCTTGACAACACCTTCTCGTTACCACACTCATGGCTCTTGAATGTCAAAGGTGGTTTCACTCCTTACAATGAATCAGGCCCTTGCCAGACCGAGGCCAATGGCTATCTGAATCTGCGTCTGGGCAAACAGTTCCTTAAGGACAAAAGTTTGAGTGTTGCCATCCTTGCTAATGATATTTTCAAAACTAATTACATGGAGCGAGTTGCCTATGGCGGCATCAACATCCGCACCCAGTATCACGAGTATCAAGACAAGCGCCGCGTCGGCATCGACATTTCATGGAAGTTCAATGCCACCCGTAGCCGCTATAAGGGTAGCCACGCCGGCCAAGACGAGCGCAATCGCCTATAAACTGGATCATATACAGCAGTAGGTTCAATACCAAGTTCAGCCGAGGATGCATTGTGCTATCCTCGGCTGAGCCTTAATTTTTGAATGTGTATAAAGAAGAACCGCCAAACAGTTGACAAACAACCATCTAGCGGTCCTTGTTGTGATTCCCACAGGCCGTAAATCTCAACATAGCGTGGCAGTAATTAGCATAGCAACCACCTGATACACAAGAATTTCTAATACCGGCACTCTGTCAACGTATGTCAGCGTATGCCATTAGCTGCCAATCTCGGTTGTCATTTTTGACAACGTTTTTTAGTCGCTAAAATCTTATGACTGTAAAACATCCTTTTGGGTATTGCAGATTACTATGATTATCGATAATTTTGTATCACAAAACAGATGTCAAATAAAAAAATCAAAAAAAAATGCATTTGGGGGTTTAAAAAATCGGTTTCTGTGTGTATATAGAGTGTATGACAGACAGAGAAAGACATATCGAGGGGCTGTTCAGGCAACATTACAGCGCGATGCATCGGCTGGCTTACCTGCTGTTGCACGACGATGACGACAGTAAGGACGTTGTGCACGACGTCTTTGCCAAGTTGCTCGTGGAACAAACTGAACTGCGTGAAACGACCGTCCTGCCTTATCTGTTGTCATGCGTGCGCAACCAGTGCCTGAACGTGATGCGTGACCGCCGGCTGCATGCCCAGCTGCAG
>CADAFP010000101.1 GCA_902787185.1 uncultured Bacteroidales bacterium
TCACAACTACATTGATGCTTTTACTCAAAGTGGTGAGAGAATTACGATAATTGATACAGATTTTCGCCAGACAGTAAAAAACCTTATCGAACAGTAAATACCAATTTATGTGCGACCCGAGAGCAGAGCCAAGCTTGCTTGAGTTATGCCGAGGCGAAGCCATCAATCGGATAAATTCTAATTTTTCGCTCATGACAAGGCGCAAGGTCAGCCACGGCTGGCGATGCGCCTTGATTTAATGCCCAATTTCCTGACGTGATTGACCTGGGGATCTGATTCGCTATGGTCACAGGGTTGTATTCGGCAGCTTCACGCTCCGCACTTCAACCAACCGTCTGCGCTGGCTGCATTGAGCTGCTCCGTTACAGCCTCATGCCGTTGGGCGACTTCGCCCGGCGGAGATCACCCTGTTCCCACCGCTCATCGATGGATTAGGGTGTCCCACAGCCCAGCTTTTATAACTTCAATCCGTATCCGAGAGTGCTCGCAATTAGAGAGCCTGCTGGCTTTAAATTATATGCTGGATTATTTGTTATATTAAAAAAAGTAGTAATTTTGCAGCCGAAAATTTGGTGCTGCGGGCATCACGCCGTGATGTGTCGCAGATTAAAAGGGAATCAGGTGAGAATCCTGAGCAGACCCGCTGCTGTAAGTCCCGACCAAGTTGTCACACAGACAGAGTCACTGTCCGCCAAGGATGGGAAGGCCGTGTGACAATGGGATAAGCCAGAAGACCTGCCAAGTTGGACATAAGTTGCTTTGACTCTCGTGGTAATAGAGTTGGACAATCAAGACACCAGTTCTCCTCCTGGGTGAGGAAACTCGCGTGTGTGGCTGCCTGCAGGCAGTCAATCCATCCGATTTATTCACGTCTATGCCCATTGTCAAGGTCACTTTATGGATTTTGATTGTGTAATGCCTCGTGGCATGAAACAATAAGTGTATGTATATAGTAACCTTTTCGGTGGCGCAGTCATGCCGCTCAACCTTTTTCTGCCAATCTGCGGCATGACTGCAAAACTGAACTAAACGAGTAATTGAAATGATTACAAACGAGAAAGGCCTTTTGCGCGTGTATACCGGCAACGGCCAGGGTAAGACGACGACAGCCATGGGAATGGCCGTCAAAGCGTTGTCTGAAGGAAAATCGGTCTATGTGGGGCAATTCATCAAGAACGAGCTTGACGAAGAGAGCCTGCTGGGCCACCAGTATGACAGCCTCCATATCGAGCAATTGGGATTTGGAGGTTTTGAGGACCGTGCTCCCAACGAAGATGACCGTGCTGCGGCTCTTGCCGGGCTTGACCGCTGCAAGACGCTGATGGCAAGCGGCATGTATGACATGATAGTGATGGACGAGTTGTGTGTCGCCATCCATTATGGGTTGTTGACCTGTGAACAGGTGATGGAAATGCTGTCGCAGCGTCCTGCACATACCGAAGTCATCATTACCGGCGCCGATGCCCCTCAATGGCTTATTGAAGCGGCAGATTGCGTAACCGAAATGCACGAAATCAAACACACAGCCAACGACATTGAAGCCATGTTGTGTGATGCCATTAACCAATAAATAATACCAATCAAATTATGTTTAAGATATTTCATGGCTTCCACCTGGTTGAAGCCTATCACAAGAACAAGAGAGAAAACCGCAGTCAGGAGTCATCGGTGAACAAGCGCATTATTATCGCGCTCATTCTGTCGGTGATCACGTTAATCATCTGGAACCTCCCTGCCGGTGTGTTCGGCATCGATGGTCTGACAGTCATCCAGCAACGCATCATCGCGGGCAACTGCTCAGTTACAAGGACATCATGTCCAGTTTTGCCGACCCGGTCATCATGCTGTTCATCGGTGGTTTTATTCTTGCCATTGCGGCATCCAAGACAGGTCTTGATACTCATCTGGCACATGTGCTGTTAAAGCCGTTTGGCACCAAGAGCGAGAATGTCCTGTTGGGATTTATCCTCATCACGGGCTTTTTCTCGATGTTTGTCAGCAACACGGCCACCGCGGCAATGATGCTCACCTTCCTTGCCCCCGTATTCAAACAGCTGCCGCCCGAAGGCAAGGGGCGTATTGCCTTGACGCTGGCTATCCCTCTCGCTGCCAACCTGGGAGGTATGGGAACGCCCATCGGCACACCGCCCAACACCATCGCAATGAAGTTCCTTAATGACCCCGATGGCCTGAATATGGGCCTTGGCTTCGGTCAATGGATGCTGTTCATGTTCCCGCTTGTGAT
>CADAFP010000102.1 GCA_902787185.1 uncultured Bacteroidales bacterium
ATTATGCTGGGCACGGTCGGCAACGATACTGTAGCACACCATCGCACTGTCGGCCCAACCTTTATTTTGAAGATAATCCTGGCCACGACGCATCAACTCTTCAGTAGAAATTTTGACCCAATGATTGTACTGGTTAACGTTATATGCGTTAGCCCCCAGCATCGTGACTGATGCCAGCAGCATGAATAATATGGCACATAATAGTTTCTTGAACATTAGCAAGAGCACATAGTCCATGACATGGCCATCGTGACCATTCAATTTGAGTCGATAACGATGATAGTTGATATTTCAAGCTATCTGATAAATAATTTCGCAAAGATAATTTTTTTAAAAGAAATAGAATAATGTATCTTGTGAGAATCCGAAGGAAATAATGGTTTCTGATAGGAAGCGACATGAGGCGCCCCCTTAGGCCCTCTTACGCCTGCTTGATGCCCTTGTCACCGGTCACGATGCCCGCGGCGACGAAGGGCTCGTCCAATCGCTTGTTAAGACGGGAGATGATCTCTTTTAAGTCTTTGCACACCTGCTTGATAGACTGCGTATTTTTGAGGGATACAATGCCTCCCCTTTTTGTGGTATAGCAGGGATTTTCTATGATTATTACGGGATGACGGCCAGTCATATATCACTAATTCACAATCCTTTAACGTATCATAATGACTCTTGAAGTATTGTTTGAAAGTCCCAGCAGAATCACGCTAACATCAAGGCACTGGAAATCAGAGATTTTTCGATAAGATTCAGCGCCTTTTTCTTTTTTATTTTGGAATATTCTTGCAGTTTGGTTGGTGATTGAGGAAAATGTTGTACCTTTGTGGCGCAAAAATGGTAATCGGGTGGCTTGGGGCCATCTCGATGCAAGGGAATCCGGTGAGAGTCCGGAACTGTACCTGCAGCTGTAATCCCCTCAAACACAGGGTCTGCTTACTGAATGTCACTGGCCGTGAACACGGCTGGGAAGGCAAAGCAGGCTGGGGAAAAGTCAGAAGACCTGCCATAACAGTTAATAGTGAACAGTTAACAGTGAATAGTTGGTTTCACATCAACTCTGACTGGGAACTGGGGGCTAGAGACTAAACTTAATTTAGTACGTTCACTCAGGAACAGGTGTGACGGAAAGCAAATGAAGAAAAGAAAAAGACTGACGGCAGCAGTGCTGGCTTTATGCGCGTTTGCGGCTGTCAATGCACAGAATGACATCTGGACCTGCTCAAGGATGCGCCCGTACAGACCGAGGTCATCACGAGCAAGATGCTGCGCAACTATGCGGGCAAGAGCATCGAGGACATCTTGGGTGGCCTCACGGCATCATTTGCCTTCAGCCAGGACGACATGGGTTCGCAGATGCAGCTCAACGGCTTGGGCAACAGCTATATCCTCATACTGATTGACGGCAAGCGCATCCATGGCGACGTGGGCGGCCAGAACGACCTGTCGCTCATCGACCCGCAGAACATCGAGAAAATCGAGATTGTGAAGGGCGCGTCGAGTGCGCTCTATGGCTCGGACGCCATTGCAGGTGTGGTCAACATTATCACCAAAAAGCATCGCGATGAAGGTCTGCTGATTGAGAACACCACCCGCGTGGGCAGTTATGGCGACGTGCGTCAGCACAACGGTTTGGCGCTGAATTATGGCAAATTCAGCAGTTACACCAACTTCCAGTTGCAGCATAGCGACGGCTGGCAGAACACCGCCGTTGAGCACACTGAGGGCTCGGAGCCTCCCATCACCGACTCCCGCAACAAGACGGTGAACCGTCACACCAACTGGCAAATCGCGGAGCGTTTGACCTATCAACCGACCAAAAATCTGGAACTCTATGCCGACGGCAGCACCTACTGGAAGCGCATCTACCGCGTGAGCGGCCGTCACCCCCACTACGACGTGAAGACCTGGGACATGGAGTACCACAACGGCTCGGCGGCTGTGGGCGGCAAGTGGGCCAAATCAAAGACTGACTACATCTCGCTGGATGTGGACTGGCACCGCCATGCCTACTATTATTACTACACGGCGACGACGCTTGTCGAGGACTACGAGAAGAGCGCGGGCACGCCTTATTACCCCTATTTCCCGTATCTTCCCGACCAGAAGGAGCTGCAGAGCGACCAGCAGCGCACAATGGCGGCCTTGAAGGGTGTATTTACCTTGCCCTACGAGAACATCCTGAGCACAGGCGCGGAATTCCGTTATGACTGGCTCCATGCTCCCACGCGCGTCAAGGGTGGAAAAGCCAGCGACTGGACCGCTGCCGTGTATGTGCAGGACGAGTTCAACCTGATTCACAATGTGAACATCACTGCAGGCCTACGCTTGAACCAGAATGAGCAATTCGGCACAAAACTCACGCCCAAGGTGTCTGCCATGTGGAAACCCGATAACGCGTGGCGCTTGCGTGCCACTTGGAGCCAAGGTTTCAAGACGCCCGCCATCCGCGAGCTGTTCTACCGCTACGTGCGCCAGATGAGCGGCACCTATCTGTACCTTGGCAACACCGACCTCAAGCCGCAGTCGAGCAACTATTTCTCGGTGAGCGGTGAATACGGCTGGCGCGGCCTGAACGTGACCGTCACGGGTTATTATAATAAGGTTAAGGACATGATAGCCCTGGTGACGATACCCAACTATCAGGCGCCCGACGAGTACATCATCCAGTATGACCCCGTCAAGACCCGCCAGTACCAGAACATCGAGGACGCCAAGACCTATGGCGTTGACGTGAACGTCAATTAC